>JAJRQK010000033.1 GCA_024280295.1 Bacteroidota bacterium | reverse complement strand
TCTTTACTTTGCTACAAGAAAAGAGCGGCGAGGTCATTACAGAATGGAGTTAAAATTAATCGCCGATGATCCTAAACAATGCCAATGGGGAGAAATCACTGAAGCGCATATACGAATATTAGAACATGAAATAAACACGAAGCCACATCAATGGTTGTGGTCGCATAAACGCTGGAAACGGGAAATCCCAGAAGATCTTAAACAATTAAAAGAAGAACAACGTGAGAAATTCAATGCCAAGTATTTTAATTAGCCTTTTTTGCTTGCTCATTGCTGGAAACCTAAATGCGCAATACAAAACAAAGAAGTACATCAAGCGAAACAGGAAAGCCCCAACTATGTTTTGTGGTAATTCGACCATTTACAGTCGTGGATTATTGGTGGAAGGAACGAAAGTGTTTTCAGGAAACTCAGACGGATCGATATACTACTATAATATTAACAAAGAGAAGGTTCAGCTTATTTTTAAGTTGGATGGGTTTATAGAAATGCGTGACATTGAAAGGTCAGGGAACTTTTTAATTGGAATCCAGTCTGGTGATGATGGCAAAATTGTACGACTAAACACAAGCGGTGGAGCTAAAATAGTTTCAATTCCTGAGTGGAAAGGACTTTTCTTTGATGGCTTGGATATGATGGGTAATCGAGGTTTTATAATGGGTGATCCTGTAGATGGTGAATTTAGCCTATATCACACCAATGATAGTGGAGAAACTTGGAAAGCTTGTGAAGGAAAAGTGAATGCCGAAAAAGGTGAAGCAGGCTTTGCATCTAGTGGATCGAATGTTCAAATTATTAATGATAGCACTTACGCTTTTATATCTGGCGGAGAGAAAAGCCAATTTTTTAAATCTACCAATAATGGGAAATCATGGCTCTCAGTTGTACTTCCTTTCTACCCTGGTGAATCTTCGGGGGCATTCTCAATGCACTTCTCTTCAGATTCTGTTGGAGTGATTGTTGGCGGAGACTATGCAAATTCGGACTTGAAACTAAACACTGCATACTACACCAGAGATGGTGGCTTATCTTGGTACAATTCTATTCATTCCCCCAGAGGATATAGATCTTGTGTAATCGAAAAAAAAGGTGTTTACTACACATCTGGTAGAAATGGAATTGATTTCTCCTTCGATCAAGGTGAAAACTGGATTCCTTTTGCCGATGGAGTCTATTATTCACTTGGTGCAAACGAAACTAAGTTGGTGGCAACAACTAAAGAAGGGGAAATTCAGTTATTTGATTTGATTCATTCAGAAACGAAGGAATAGTGATCTCAATTGAATTACCTATATTTAATTCTTTCGAAAATAACTTGACTAAATGAAAACACAATTAGCTCTTGGAGTCGATATTGGAGGGACCAACACTGTTTTCGGACTTTGCGACAGGGATGGCAATATCAAATTTGAAACGAGTATTTCAACGAATGATTACACCAATCCAGCCGATCTTATTTCTACGGTTCATTCAAAGATAAAAGAAACGGGATTACTGGAAACTATCGCAGGGATAGGTATAGGAGCACCTAATGGGAATTATTACACTGGGACAATTGACTTTGCTCCAAATTTATCGTGGAAAGGAATTATTCCATTAGCAGGAATGTTTAAGGCAAAATTCGAAAAACCGACACTACTTACAAATGACGCTAATGCAGCTGCGATTGGTGAAATGATTTACGGCTGTGCAACTGATTTAACTCATTTTGTTATGATCACATTAGGAACCGGACTTGGAAGCGGTGTTGTCATCAATAAGAAATTGATTTATGGAGATGATGGATTTGCTGGCGAATATGGGCATATACGTGTAATTCCAAATGGAAGAGAGTGTGGATGTGGGCGAAAAGGATGCTTAGAAACATACGCTTCTTCAACTGGAGTAGTCAGATCAATTAGTGAATTAGCGTCCGAAAATAAATTCCATTCGATACTAAAACAAGATGATGCTACCTCTGCTCGTGATGTATTTGTAGCTGCTGAACAGGGAGATTTATTTGCGAATGAAATTGTGAATTACACAGCAAACATCTTAGGAAATGCTTTGGCCGATTTCACTTGTTTTAGCAGTCCACAATCATTTGTTCTGTTTGGCGGAATTGCTCAAAATGGCGACCAATTTGGCGAGAAAGTAAAAGCAATTATGGATACCAATATGCTTAAAGTATATGAAAATAAGGTTGATGTAAGAATCTCATCACTGCATGATAAAAATGCCGCAATTTTAGGAGCATCGTCACTTGTATGGAACGATTTAGTATGAAAAAGCAACTTCTAGTAGCAACACTCCTTATCGCATCTTTCAATGCTGGTTGTCAGATTGAAGAATTAAAACGAGCACAAGACAAGCGAAAAGAGTACATTAATCCAGCTAGAACAGTTACTCCTAGACAACTAAAAAAGACTGCTAAAAAAAAATCTACCTTTGTTAATCCATTTATTGGAACTGGAGGACATGGACATACATACCCCGGAGCCTCCACACCATTTGGCATGATTCAATTAAGTCCAGATACACGATTTGATGGTTGGGATGGATGCTCAGGATATCACTACTCAGATTCCATTATTTACGGATTTAGCCATACGCACTTGAGTGGAACTGGTGTATCAGATTATGGAGATTTGCTTATCGTGCCTCAATCTGGAGAACCGATTATTGAACCTGGATATTCTATTAAAGATGGCTATGGCTCCTCATTTTCACATGAATATGAAGTTGCAACTCCAGGCATGTATAGTGTTAAGCTGATTTCAGAAAATATTGATGTGAGATTAACAGTTTCCGAACGATGCGGAATGCATGAATACACCTTCAATAATGATAATGAAGAGCATCATATTTTAATCGATTTAGATCATCGTGACCATGTTCTATCAGCAGGAATAGAAATTTTGAATGAAAAATCTATCCATGGATTTAGAATTTCTGAAAGCTGGGCAAATGAACAACACTTTTACTTTTATTTAGAGTCAAATATTGCTTTCAGTAAAACAAAAAAGATCACAAGAAACGGGAAGAATAAACTTCTTTTGACCTATCCGAAATCGGTAAAAAAAATTCTACTTAAAGTAGGAATATCGGCCGTGGATGAAAATGGAGCACGTAGTAATCTTCGAAAGGAAATGCCTAGTTGGGTATTTCGCATAATAGAGCGTAATGCCTTAAATCTGTGGGATAAAGAGTTAAATAAAATTGATTTCACATCAGAGGACAAAGATATCAAGACAACCTTTTACACTTCCCTTTATCATTCATTTCTTGCGCCAAATATTTTCAATGATGTGGATGGAAGATACCGTGGACGCGATTTAAAAATTCATCAACTTGATCCACAAAAAACAACTAACTATACAGTATTCTCGCTCTGGGATACTTACCGCGGAACTCATCCTCTTTTTACACTAACTCAAGAAAAACGAACCAATGAGTTTATCCAAACCTTTTTACGTCAATACGACCAAGGTGGGGATCTACCTGTATGGGAACTAGCGGGAAATGAGACTGAATGTATGATTGGGTACCATAGTGCATCCGTTATTGCTGATGCCAGTTTGAAAGGCTTGACAAATTTTGATCTTGCAAAAGCATCAGAAGCATTACTGGCTACATCCACTTTTGACGAATATGGAAAAATGCCGTATCGAAAGAATGGTTTTATTAGCGCAGGAGATGAACCAGAGTCTGTATCAAAGACCTTAGAATATGCTTATGATGACTTCTGCATTGCTCAATTTCTTTCTGAATATGGATCCTTCTCAAACGCTGAACAAGCTCGAAAATATTTGAACAGCTCGTTTAATTTCATCAATCTTTTCGATCCTCAAACTAAATTCATGCGAGGCAGACGCAGCGGACAGTGGCTTAGTCCATTTGATCCATCTGAGGTTAATTTCAATTACACGGAGGCAAATAGCTGGCAATATTCTCTCTATGCTCCTCATGCTATCGGTGTATTGAGAAACCTTCTTGGTGGTAAAGACTCGCTCGAAGGATGGTTAGATCGACTGTTTACCACAAAATCAGATTTAGCAGGAAGACATCAAGTTGATATTACCGGTTTGATTGGTCAATATGCCCATGGAAATGAACCTTCACATCACATGGCATATCTCTATAATTACACGAACTCCCCCTATAAAACACAGTTGTATGTCCACCGAATTCTGGATGAGATGTATTCAAATACACCTAATGGACTTTCTGGAAATGAAGATTGTGGACAGATGTCATCATGGTATGTTTTGAGTTCAATGGGACTCTATTCAATCGCACCAGGAAATCCTTATTATGAAATAGGAAGACCAATATCAGATAAAGTGAAACTTAACCTTAGTAATGGTAATAAATTTATTATCAAATCTTTAAATCAAAGTAATCCGAATAATATTATTCAAAGTATTCAACTCAATGGAGAGTCAATTAGCAGGCTGTATTTACATCATTCAGAAATACTCAAAGGTGGACTCCTAGAACTTGAATTCGGAAAATTAAACCAGAATAACACCCCGATTTTTGAACATGCTCCTACCCTTTCCAAGTTACCTCATGGGGTTATCCCCGTTCCGTTTTTTGAACAAGAGGAGCGCGTCTTTGATGATTCCTTGAAATTATCTTTATCAGTTGTATTTTCAATTTACTATGATATTCATTTTACGCTAGATGGATCGACTCCAACACTGGATTCTCCATTCTATACTGAACCGTTTTGGATCAATGATAACACTACTGTTCGTGCGATGACCGTGAGTTCGGGTGTTCAAAGTAGCATTATTTCGAATGATTTCGTCAAAAGAGATCAAGGTATAAATCTTGAATTAATGTCAGAATATGCGAATCAATATTCGGCAGCAGGAAAATACACATTGATTGATGGAATTAGAGGGAACAATGAATTTAGAACTGGTGATTGGCAAGGTTACTTGGCGCAAGACATTATAGCGGAAGTGAGTTTTGACTCTCCGAGGCATCTTACTACACTAGGAATTGGCTGCTTAAGCGACATGAAATCATGGATTTTTTTACCAAGAGAAGTTCTTATTGAAGCATCGTATGATGGAAATGAATTTGTAAAATTAGGAACGATTAAGCAAAATGAAGAAAAAGAATCTGATCTTCCCCCGCATCAAGTTGATTATACCATTAATGTAAAAACCAGCCAGTCATTCAAGAAAATACGCTTTACAGTAAGGAGTACAGGGAAATGTCCAAAATGGCATCTTGCTACAGGTAATGATACATGGATGTTTGTTGATGAACTAATTCTATTAAATGAATAGCACCATTTACTTGTCTTTCACAAAGCAATGTCTCTCTCTCATAGCTTCTCTGCTTCTGTCTTCATCATTGTTGGGACAAACTTCTAAAATTGAATATGACGCCAATAATTTTCATGATACAATCCTTGCACTCTATGAAATGGAGATCCAAAAACAAGAAAAGAAATATATAGAATTCCTCCGCCAAAAATTAGACAATTCTATTCTTGACATGAACGATTACTATGGCTACAGCATAAGTAAATGGGAAGAAATTAATCGAAATAAGGAAGAAGAGAAAAGGAATGAAATGCAGATTTTTCTTATTGTTACAGGAGTCATGACCTTATTTTTTTACTTGTATCACTTAAAATTAAAAAGGAACGATAAAGCTTGGAATGATGGCCTTATCCCTAAAAATTTCGAATTCTCGGAGGATAATTTGATGGAAGCCTATTTACGTCTTGCTGGAATGATGATGCGCTATGATTTACAAAATCAAAAAGAGAAAATTACTTACGCTCATCGATATTTCGCGAAGCATTTCCCTGACATCAGTATCGATTTCTCACTGATTCTGCGAGAAGCTTATAAAAAACCAATAAAACTAGATGTCGCAGCAAAATGGTTAAAGGTACACCTTCCAAAACATGAACGAATTCAAGTACTCTATTTTTTAGCTGGTCTAGCAGTTATTGATGGGGATCTTAATTCTAGCGAGAAGGCAATTATCATCAAGTTCAGTGAATTACTTGATTTAAGTAAAAAAGATTTAGAAAGTATTCTAAGTATGTACACACGCTATGAATGGAGAGATCGTCAAAGAGAGCAACAATCTCGCCCAACAATCAGTAGAAGGTCGAGTGAACTCGAACGATGTTCAAAGGTACTAGGTGTATCTTCACAGGCCAAGATGGATGAAATAAAAAAGGCATATCGCGGACTTGTAAAATTACACCATCCAGATCGCTTCGCTACAGCTTCAAAAGCACAACAAAAGATAGCGGAAGAGCGATTCATAAAAATTCAGAAAGCGTACGAGTATTTAGAATCAAGAAAGTGACGATTAAGCTGTGTCTGAAATATTTTTATACTTAAGAATCGCTAACGTATTATCTCTAACTTGAATCATAAGTTCATGTAAGGAGCATTCTTCCTCACTCTCGAAACCAGCACATTTCTCGTAATAGTTAAGACTTACACACAGCAACCAAGTAATAGGACCTTCCAAAATTCGAATGACAAATACCATTGATATCGTTTTAGGATTCTTCAAAAGATTGCCTCCCCTTTTTTCCTTTTTTAGTTTAAAACATCATTTTTTTTAAGAAAAATCTAAAATAATTGCTTCTTTTTTTTTGAGTGATCATTTCTTTGCTCGCAATTTCTGATATAAGAACAGGCTCTTTTCTCGCAAGATAGCTAAGTGCTTTAAGTCCGTATTCAGTTTTATTTGATAGCATGAGTATTAAACGTACAATTATTTAGTTGAGGAGCATGAACCGTTGATTTGATGTTAAGTTAGCTTAGGCCAACCAAATTAATCAAGTTACTTTCACCCCAAACACACAAACATCATCTGTTTGCTCCTCTGCTCCCATCCAATTGCCAAATTCAGAGCGAACCAAATCTTCCTGTGTACTCATTGGTTCATCACTTATACTAAGAAGGAATTCCATAAATCTTCGCTTCATATACTTCTTATTCTTACCACCACCGAATTGATCAGCATAACCATCAGTAAATAAGTAAATTTGATCTCCAATTTCACAGTCAAAACTTTGTTCAGTAAAAGGGAGCATTTGCTCAGAATAGCCGACATGCTGCTTATCACCTTTAAGTTCATGCCACTTATTTTTTCGTAGTATGTGACACGAAAGATTTGCTCCAGAGAATGACAATTCACGAGTTTCGGGGTTCAGTACACAAAATGCAACATCCATCCCATCATTCACCTGCTTTGAGTCACGCGATTTAAATGCTCTATTCAATTGCTTCCTAACAGTATTTAACGCCTCCTTAGGAGAATGGATTTCATGGCTTGTGAACGATTGTTTTATCAAACTGCTACATAATATACTTAATATCGCACCTGGCACGCCGTGACCAGTACAATCCGCCACAACGAAAGCAGGACAAGCTCTGCCACCTTTTGGTTTTACATGATCAACTACGAAAAAATCTCCACTGAGCATTCCCTTCGGGCGGTAAAGGACGAAATATTCTTCAAAGACATCCTGCATATCCGCTCTTTCTGGAAGAGTAGCTTCTTGAATTAACATTGCATACTGAATACTTTCGTTGATATTACGATTCTGAGCATCAATAAGTTCTTGATCCATTTTTGCTGTAGTAATATCAGAGCAAACACCTGAGGATTTACTGATGTCACTATCCAAGTCTATAATTGGAAATGCGCGTTCATGAATCCACCGAACTTGACCATCAACAAGAATTCTGTATTCTATATTATAGGTCTTATTATTCAAATTATCCAATCGAGCCTTTCTAATGATATGTCGGTCTTCTTTAAGAATCATTGTATTAATAAAAGGTTCATTATCATAGAACCGTTCCGCCTCCATACCCAGTACATTGAAAGAATTTGGGCTTATATATTCGTAATTTTTATCCTTATTGTTATACAGGAAAAAGACATCTTGGATTGTCTCAGAAATTTGACGAAAGTTTTGTTCACTTTCAATAAGAGCAAGCTCTGCATTCTTTTGAGCCGTAATTTCGGTACATACTTCGATGATTTCTTTTAGCTCACCATCATCATCGTAAACAGGCGTGGATTCAACTAGGATCCAATATAATTCACCATTTTTCTTGTAGTGAGGAACTTGGATAGCTTCGTTAAATTTTGGTCCACCAGCAGTTATCTGTTTAAATTCTTCTTGAAAAAAATGAGGGACGCGAAACACTTGACTTGGTAAAAAACCGAGCATTTCAGATTTATCATATCCTGTGATTCGGGTGAAACTATCGTTACTCCATTTTATTCTACCTTCTATATCTGTGATAACAATACCGTTCATTACTGAAGTGGCAATTTTAGAAAGACTTTTAAATTCATCCAGTAATTCAATATTCTCTTCTTGCACAAGAACCATCGACTGAATCATCTCTTTTTGCTTGGTGATATCGCGAGAAACTCCCATAATCCCCACGTTATTACCATGAGCATCGTAAATTCTATTCGCAGACAAATAGCAAATAAACTCTTCCCCGTTCTTGCGAATGTTAGTTACTTCACCTGAATACTGTCCAGTTTTCTGAAGACTTTCGGAGATTTTCTCATACTCTTCTTTTGAACTATAAAGAACACTCACATGCTTACCCGAAAGTTCTTCTTTGGTATAACCAAATGCTCGCTCGGCTGCGGGGTTAAAAACTGTTATCCTCACATCAGTATCCGAAGCAGAGATATAATCTTGCGAATTAGTTATTAGGTAGTTGGCATATAACTCTTGACGAGACAAATTCTTCATTTAAAAACTAATTGGTGGCTTCTTATTGCAATATAGCAAAGCAGATGAAGAACTACAAGTTAACTAACCAATCAAGTACATTTAAATTATCTGCATAGTCATCCAAATTAGGACACTGTGCCTCTCCGAACTGAGTATAATTACTACCTACAACGACTTGAATTTTCTCAGTATGCTTTTCCAAATAATTCTGAATATCTTCGGGAGAAGAATAGTAGTGGAAGTGTATCATTGATAATGGTGAAAATAATTCTTCACTTTCTCTAAGAAGTACAAAATTATTATCTAACAAATTGTGCAAGTTCATTAAATATACTGCTTTGTTATAATCATAATTATTAGCATATTTATTATTATCAATAATACTGGAATGATTAATTATCGCTCCAAAGAATTGATCTAAATCATAATTTATTGGCAATAGTAAATGTGAAACATTTCGACATCCAAGTCCAAAGTAGCCAAATATATCTTGTCCTAGCTTCGATAAATGTTCTTTTGATTCTGAGCCATCTATGATTGCAACAGACGTTCTGTTCTTTCTGAAAATATGCGGTAACTTACCGAAGTATTGCTCAAAATATTGAAGAGAGTTATCATTACCTGTAGCAATTACTGCTTCCATGCCGTTCATCCTTGCTTCGGTAAACTCCATTCGGTCTGACAAACTAGGTAGGAATTGTATGAGAAACTTAGCCAGCGTTGGCAACAAATATCTATCAGTCGAACTCAACTTACAAAGCGCAAAATTCCCTGAGCATATTACACAGAGGAAATCATGAAACCCGACGAGTGGAATATTTCCAGCCATAATAACACCTACTTTCTTTGGTTTTTCAGCAACAGAATACTCCCTAAGCCAAGAGGTTAATTTCGGTTCTGTTAATTGGCTTCCCAGAGCGAGAAGACTTTTACGAACATTATCTTCAATGAACCAACCATTCGAATGGAACTGACTTTTTATTAACGAATTCATATCACTAAATTCATTCTCTGTAAGTCCTATAGAAAAGTCTGACCAGCCTTCATTATTTCCTAGCGCACGCATCAACTTTCCAAGTTGTGCAAAAGCACTTATAATTTCTTCTTGTTTCACATCACAAAAGTATTGCAATCAAAATAAAATCCTAAGGTCAAACGAATTTTCATTCACTAAGTGTGTTATATTAATGAAGCTCCGTATATTTGCGCAACTAAAATGCATCTATTTCATGGCAATTATTATTACAGACGAGTGTATAAATTGTGGGGCCTGTGAACCTGAATGTCCAAATACTGCAATTTATGAAGGAGGTGCAGAATGGAAATTTTCTGACGGAACTTCCCTTGTAGGTATGATAACAACGCTCAATGGTGATGAAATTCAAGCAGACGAGATTAAAGAACCAATTGATATGGATGTCTATTATATTTCCCCTGAGAAATGTACCGAATGTGAAGGTTTCCATGACGAACCGCAATGCGCAGCTGTTTGCCCTGTTGATTGTTGTGTAGATGATCCTAATTTCAGAGAATCGGAAGATGAACTTTTAGCAAAAAAAGATTTTATGCACATATAGTATATGTGCTTCTTTAAATTTCACTATTAACTTATACTGATAGTAATAAGTGACTCATTATTAGCCTTTACCACTTGCCTCTCTACAATCACAGAAGAATATTCTTGAGTTTTTTCTAATTCTCATTTACAATTTCAATTAAAGTACTATTTTTGCGACTGGGGTAAGTCTCATACGACTAGCTCCCTCTGAATCCCCCAGGACGGGAACGTAGCAAGGGTAGGAGGTTGAGCAGTGCGATGTGAGTAGCTTACCCCTCTTTTTATTCCCAGTTATTCCCCTAGTACGACTAATTTTTCTTACCAATAAACGTTTTCATAAAAATCGGTGATAAAATAAACACCAGGATCTAAATCATTAAAGACTTTTTGAGTTGATCCACTTAACAATAATTCATTGCGAATATACTACCCAGATAGGTCGAAAAGTGATAATTCAAGCCCTCTATTTAGTATTGGATATTTCAAAGTTGCTGATTCATTAATTGAATTAGGATAGCAGATGGAAATGTAAAGCAGTGTAAAAGCATAGTAAAAACAAAAGCTTAAGGAAATTAACAGTATTCATAGTGGAATGATTAACTGTTGAAAATAGGCTACATAAAAAAACTAAAATCACCTTAATCAATAGAATTGATTAGTTTTTATGGCTTTCGTAGGCATGTGATTTCTCCTCAGATTTAATCCAAACAAAATACGTTCCTGTTTCACTATCAAATGGAATTGAAGCAGAATTCTCTCCCGCTTGAATTAATTCATCAGATGTAGAATAGATTTCATACTCTCCTGTGAGTGCATTTTTCGTCAAAACATTAATCACGTTTTGAGAGTTATCCATTCCAACAGAAAAATTATCTGTATAATTCAGAAACGTTTCCCGAATTATACATCAACCCAACATCATCGATGAACATCTCATCATTCACGTCGCCACCACATAGTGTTGCATTTGAGGCAAAGATGATCAATATATGTGTATTTTCTGTTTCAGGCCCTAAGTAGTTGTAAATCAATACTATTATTAACGAAATATCTTTATCGTCTTAAGTTAATGCTATCAACTTAGGTTATTAATCGAGTTCTTGCCAGAAGGTTGAATGAAGTCCCAAAGATTCCCATAAAGATCTTCAAATACCGCCACTGTGCCATAATCAAATTCAGTTGGTTGGCGCACAAAGTTAATTTCCAGCTCACACATTTTCTTGTAATCACGCCAAAAATCATCGGTGTGAAGAAAGAGGAAAACCCTCCCCCCTGTTTGATTCCCAATTCTACTGGCCTGCTCTTCATTGGAAGCTTTAGCCAATAACAGGCAGCATCCAGAAGAACCTGGAGGTTTAACGATTACCCATCGCTTAGAATCACTCAATTGTGTATCTTCCAATAACACAAAATCTAATTTCGTAGTATAAAATTCAATTGCCTCGTCGTAATCTCTAACAACAAGTGATATGTGTGCAATCATTTGCTTCATATTTCAATCTAATAGTGTGTATCTATTTCTCTACTTAGCATTAGGTAGAATACAAATAAAGCAAGATTAATGAATCAGCGATCAATTAATTACTCATTAACTTTTTTACTCGTATAAATCACAAATGATGGAAGTCAACAGTCTAATTTTCATTTTCGTCCAGAAATAGGCTATTCTTCAATTTGGTCCTTACAAATTTAGTTGCTTTTCCCTCATCATTCAACGCCCATCCAAAGGTATAATTAAACGAGTTTCCGCTTGAAAAATGAAAGGTGATTTTACTTGAACTCTTTCCTTCACCACCAATTGTCATATTAAGTTTCAATCGTTTAATTTTACTTATGCGAATTTTTGTGGTCACCGAAAAATCAATACCTGCTTTTAACGCTTCTGCTTGAATTGCATCTAATTCAGATTTGGTGGTGTTTTCATCAATCTTATACCGAATAGTATCTTGCTTATCAGCTAAGAGGTTCTTATCCAAAGGCTGAATGAAATTTGATGGTTCTAACAATTCCTTAGATATGGTTGATGCTGCTTCTAATGTCCTTAAAGTTATAGTTTCTTCGGGAAGAATAAACTCTTCAACCAATAACTTCAGAGACGAATCAATCATGGTTTTAATTATCAATTCATTCTTATCGTAATAAACTGATTTTGTAATTCCACCTTCTGAAGTTAGGTTCATGTTTTGATCTGATGGAATCGTATGATTTTTAATTACTTTTTCATTGCCATCAATTGTTGATGATAAACTTGAGGCAATTAATAGTGCACTCGTTGAAATTAGTGTGATTGTACTTAACATAATAATAAGTTTAAATTTTGTGGATAATACAGCCCATTTAGCAAATAACCCTGCTAATAAACCTACCGAAATAGCAGGCAACAGGCGTCGTTTTGTTTCATTAAATGAAGCTTGAGGAATTTGATGCTTTGCTCGATCAAACAATTGATCTAATCTATTTTCTTGATTTTTCATAAGTGCATCTCCCCTCTTTTATCAGTTGATTCGAATGTTAGAATTTCTGTCAATTTTAACCTTCCTCTTCTCAGCCTTTGCTTCACAGTAGATTCACCTACATTATGTAGTTTAGCAATCTCTCGAATTGAAAAACCAGTAATCTCGAACAGCACGAGGCTTTCTCGCTGATCGACAGGTAGTTGAGCTAGGGCGCGATGAAGTAAATAGACTTCCGCGGCCTGTTCTGGATTGTCAGAGGATCTAATTTTATTTTCTAAAAATGATTCATTCAAACCTAATTCAGGTTTCATTTTTCTGTGTTCATTGGCCAATAAACGAATGCAAATTCCAACTAGAAATGAAAAGAAAGCTTCTTCGGATCGCAAAGTGTCTAAACGATCGTAAGCAACCAAAAGAGATTCATGCATGACATCTCTATAATCTACAACAGAATAAGCCCGCGCTCTACAGAATCGCTCGAACCGATCATGGACAGGTTGATAAAGTCGTAAAAAATGATCTTGCTTCTTCTTACTCATTGAATGAATTTGACATTCTCTATTATGTTAGTGTTTTATGTTCTTGAAAAGTTACATTATGGTTTAAGATTAATGAAAATAGTCAACTTAATTGATAGCTGAAATAATCAGTTAAGTCGTACTTTCACGAACTAAAGAAAATGATGGAGTTCAGAAAAATCAGACAAGAGGATGATACAGGAATCGCTACCTTGATTCGTACTGTACTAGAAGAGTTTGGCATAGACAAGCTAGGAACTGTTTACACTGACCCAACAACAGATCATCTTTATGACTTGTTTTCTGACAACACCTCTGATTATTGGATTGCGGAATTGAATGGAAAGATCGTTGGAGGTTGTGGATATTTCCCAACTGTCGGGCTAGAAAATGGATGTGTTGAATTAGTCAAGCTTTATATTTCAAGAGATGTCAGAGGAATTGGACTTGGAAAGAAACTAATGCAATTGACAATTAATGAAGCTAAGAAAGCTGAATATCAGTCCATTTACTTAGAAACACTCCCAGAACTTAATAATGCAGTTGGTTTATATAAAAGTTTAGGTTTTAAAATCCTTGAGGCCCCACTGGGAAATTCGGGGCATTTTGCTTGTAATCTATGGATGTTAAAAGAACTTTAACACCTCCTTACCCTCTCTTTTGGCGTTTATGATATGTTTTATCACCTCGCGTTTGAGCTTTTTTGTATTTCTGTTTGATTTCTCGCTTGTAGCTTCCTCCTTGATTCGTTTTTTGATTCTTGGCTTTCTTCTCATGTGTTGAAGCTCCACGTTCTTCAAACTTCATGTTACGATCTGGATTTTTCAACATTACATCTTCCGGCTGCTCTTCAGGAAGTAGCTGAGTTGAAACTTGCACCTCGGATGGAACAGATTTAATTGGAATCTCATAGTTCATTAAATTCTCGATTGAATCTTTCCATTTTTGTTCCTTCTCTGTTGAGAATAAGATAGCATTCCCTTCCTCTTCTGCTCTACCTGTTCTACCAATTCGGTGCATGTAATTTTCAGGGAAAGCTGGTGTATCGAAATTGATTACATGAGTGATTTTATCAAGATCAAGTCCACGCGACATAATATCCGTAGAGATCAGAATACGATTTTTTCCTTCATCAAATTCCTCAATTGAACGAATACGGTAATTCTGCGACTTATTCGAGTGAATCACGCATGTTTCATTACCAAACATTTCATCCATTTCCTCAAAAAGACGATCTGCCATCTTCTTATTGGAAGTAAAGATTAAAACTTTCTTGAATTCATTTTGCTGACTTAGAAGGTATCGAAGCAAGTTCACTTTAGTATGAAAATTTGGAACGTCATACCTAACTTGACTAATATTATCAAGTGGTGTACCACTTACGGCAATTGAAATCTTTTTAGGATCGATGAAGAAATCATCAATTAATGCTTCAACATGATCTGTCATTGTTGCTGAGAACATAATGTTCTGACGCTTATCTGGAAGCAATTCCAAAATATTAGAAAGTTGAAAACGGAATCCGAGATCAAGCATTACATCAACTTCATCAATGACAAGTTTTTTAATTCCTTTGAGCGACATGGATTGATCAAGAGCGAGATCGTAAATCCGTCCAGGTGTTGCAACAACTATGTCTGTTCCTTCAGCCAGTGCAACTCTTTGACGTTTAATGTTTACTCCTCCATAAATCCCAAGGACTCGACAATTCATATAGGTAGTTAATACCTCTAGGTCTTTAACAACTTGTATAACGAGTTCACGCGTTGGAACAAGAATAAGCGTTCTAGGAAAGTAGTCCTTAGAAAATTTATGCTCTGTCAATATTGGAAGCGAATAAGCTAGTGTTTTGCCTGTTCCCGTCTGAGCAATTCCCAATACATCCTTCCCTGATAGAACAACGGAATATGCTTGCTCTTGAATAGGAGTAGGAGTTTCAAACCCTAAGTCGATGAGCGCATTGCGTAAAGGTTTCTTGAGATTAAACTGTTCAAAGGATGCCATGCTGATTAATTTTCAGCAAAGATACGATATTTAATCGCCTTGAAATTAATTAGACCTTTAGCAAAGGTTCGAGTTCGGCCATCAGAGAATCGTCAACCATGAGTACCATTTCAGAATCACTTGTTGCTGACTTAAAAATAGCTTTAAAACTCTTTTTATTGATCTTCTTGCCTTTTTCCACTGAAATTGAGGTTAATGTTTCAGAAAATATTATTTCATCCCTTGTCTTCTTTGACGCTGAAGTGAATAAGGAACCTAATAATCCTCCTATTGGCTTTATCTTATGCTGTTCAAAGACAACTCGTTGATTGGTAACAATGAGGCTGCCCGGAACAGCCTGTATTTTCTTTTTGTACCAGAGAATTGGTGATTTCCGTAAGAGTTCTTTTTCATTTTCGTGTAGTTCCATTATATTCTTGTATTTAAATCTAAAATACGATAAAATTGGTTCCGTCTTGATGAAACAATCCCTTTGCACACTACTTAAGAAGAAGTAACAGTATTCGACAGCTAAATTTAAGACATAAAAAAAGACCACGGATGTGGCCTTTAAATAATTTACAAAATTACTTATTAAGTAACAATGTTGACTTTTACAGCAACCATGCCTTTTGGTCCTTTCTCTAATTCATAATTTACTTTATTGCCTTCAGTAATTTGATCGTTGCAATTATTTATATGAACAAAATAGCTATCCTGTCCATTGCTGTCCTTAATAAAGCCAAATCCTTTCTTATCATCAAAGAAGCTTACGCGACCTTCGTGAACGGGATCATATTCTTCAGCTTCTTTTTTAGGGACACCAATTTCAATGTTCTCAGCCTTAATTTCTTTCTTTTTAACAGTTGGATCTGGAGGAGTATTTGTGATCACACCGTGTTCATCCACGTAAGCCATCATTTCATTTAATCCGCCTCCAGTAGAATTGCTTTTACGTTCTTCACGACGCATTGCTTTCTCCTTTTTCTTCTGTTGCTTCTTTTTTTCTTTTTCTTTCTTACCGAAAGTTTCGCTTGATCTTGCCATTAATTATTTTCTTTAATCCTTAAGATCTCAGATAGACACCTTAAAAGACGCCACAAAATTAACGAATTGATTCAAATTATCTAGTAATTAGACATGAAACTTCTGAACAATTCTGAGTGGAATTCAATGATCTCCCTTCTGAACCATCAATAAATGACAGCTATTCTAACCCAAAGTAAACCCAATTACCATATTCTCGAATAAATTTACCTCGCTGGTGAAGGACTTCCTTCTTACCTCTACTCTTGAAGTGAGCCTTAAATTCTACAATTCCAGATTCATCATTAGGGCCTCCATCTTGCGTTTTAATTATTTCGAGTTTCATCCATTTCATTGATTGAGCCCATCGAATTAATTCAGATATATTAACATGACTTCGAGTCATTGAGTGATGGCTGATCATTAAAAAATCTCCTTTACCTAAAACGAATGCTGTATACCTAGAATGCATCAATTGTTCACTTGTAACAGCAATTGCGATATTCTGATGTGGAATCGAGCAGCAATTTTTATAGCCTTTATCACTCCCGCAAGGACAAATTTCTTTTGAACTCAAATCTATCTTGTATTAGTAGTAACATTTAAATTAGAATTAACTTCTTACTCAGTATTACCTGCATTTCTGTCTAATAACCTGAATGCTCACGGTTCCATGAATCATTTAATAATCCGATCATTCTTCGAGATATTGTATTAAAATAGCGTTTGGTTCTATAACCACTTGCCCAAGTAATTCCATTTATGGCATTTGTTAGGAAAATCTCATCCGCTACTAGTAGATTTTGAGGAAGAATGTTGCACTCATAAACTTTAATACCGTTTTTAATCGCTAGATTGATGATTTGCATTCTCATAGTTCCCGCTAGACATCCTTCTTCAAGTCCAGGAGTATAAAGAACACCATTGCTAACAACAAATAAATTAGAGGCTGTAGATTCGAGAATTCCTCCTTGAAAATTTGTAATTAAGTAATCATCAAGTCCTTTTTCCTTTGCTGTAATTGCAGCCAAAACATAGAGTAAACCATTTTTAGTCTTAAAATTAGACAATGCTGATTTGTCTTTTTTGTGTTCCATGTAAATATCAATCTCTTTTCCTTTGGGGTTGAGTTCAAAATAGTTCAAATCCAAAGGATATACTTCAATCAAATATTCAACTTCATTTACTTCTGGCAAATAAGTGCCTCCAATTGATCGATCTAAAGAAATACGACACTTGCCTCCTTCTCTAATTCCTGACTTATCAATTAGTTCTTTAATTTTTTCGTTGAAAAAAGTTTCGTCATAATAACTCGGTGGACGCATCTTTATCTTAACAGCGCCTTCAAGCATACGTTTGACATGGTTACTTATATTGATTGGCTTTCCATCAAAAATTCGGATGCTTTCAAAAACACCGTCGCCATACATGTGACCACGATTTCCCACCTTAATAACATAGGAGTCGGCCGCAAGTATTTCACCATTATTATTAATGTACAGCATAGCTAAAAAACTAATTGTATAATTTCTTTCCCTTTATCAATATTAATAATTAATACGTAAAGTACACCAAAAATTGCTCCCCCGATGTGAGCATCATGCGCAATTCCTGAGTTGCCTCTCTTATGGGCATAAAATTCATAGGCTAGATAAAGTGGTCCAAAGATATATGCAGGAATACCAATTGGAATGAACATTAGATTCAATTCCATTGTTGGATTCCATAAGATTGCAGCAAAAACAACTGCTGACACAGCTCCAGATGCACCAAGAGACCTGTATTGATTATTGTCCTTATTCCTAAGATATGGTAGTATTGTCGCGAATAATCCTCCAAGAACAAATAGTGTAAGGAAGTGAAGCTGTCCAGCGATGTTTCCATAAAAACTAATCAAACCGTCATTTAGGTAAAAAACATTTGTCGGATCTCCTACAGCATAGTAACTACCTCCAATTTGAGTAAGCAGATTGTTTCCCAAGAAATACAATGAAATCATATTGAAGATAAGATGCCCCATATCTCCATGAATGAAAATATGAGTAAACGCTCGATAGTATTGCTTATCGTTATTACATAAATAAGGAACGTACATCATCCTATCGAGAAACACTCTGTCATTAAATGCTTTGAGTGAGACCCCTACAATTATGACTATAATAATAATTAGTATATTAATTGACATATAAATGAACTACCTTCGTTTTTGATTGTACACGAATGTAATCATTTCTGAAAAAGATAATCAACCAACAAGAATGCATATACGTTTAAAACCCCTACTTCACATATCACTTTTAAGTGTTCTCCTATTAGCCTGCTCTGAAAGCGATGAGCCAACTATCAAGTTATCCTTTGAAAATCAAGATATTCCAGTTTCTGAAAAGATAAAAAAGGCACTTTCCTTGGAGTATATCTCTCAAGTTGGAATGAATCAAGAAGCTCTAAAGTATTTGCAAGATTTTTATAAGGAACGAAATTACGCACCTGTGTGGATCAATGATTCTTGCTTAACAAAAATCGGCCAAAATTTAAAAGAAATAATGCAACAACCTGAACAATTAGGTGTTCCTCAAGGTCGACATTCGAATAATCTTGGTAAAAACTACGTCCAAGATGAGTTAATCAATACTTATCTCATTGCTCGTGTTGCAAATGATTTGGAAAATGGACTAATCGATTATGAGCGTAAAGAGAAGAAGCCTGTTGGGTATATCGGAATAGATCGCCTAAAAGAATACTCATCTATTAATGAGGATTCAGATATTAGACTCCAGTTTTTGGCATTAGGGCCGAAAGACTCTTCTTATGTAGTTTTAAGCAAAGGGTTGATGCATCTAATGGACAATTATCCGATGGATACTATGACTTTCAAAGTTCACACCATCAAGAAAGATACTGTTGAGGCACATAGGCGAGCAACTGGAGCACTTATATCTAAAGGTTATTTGAAGGTTGATAACGATACTTCAAAATTATTTATCGCATTGCGTGAGTTTCAAATTCAGAATGGGTTGAAACCAGACGCTGTAATTGGGAAATATACTTCTAAAGCACTAAATGAAAGTACTGCTCATAGAAGGGATCGAATCATTTTAGCAATGGATAAGATTAGAGCTCGTACAGCATACCCAGATAAATATATTCAGATAAATATTCCCGAATACAAATTAAGGTTTTTCATTAATGATAGCCTTAAAAGTGATCATAATATCGTAGTTGGAAAAGATGAAAATCAAACTCCTGAATTAACTTCAAAACTTAGAACAATTGTGGCATACCCGTTTTGGAATGTCCCCTATTCTATCTCAAGTAAAGAAATACTCCCAGCTGTTAAATATAATTCAGACTATTTAACTAGTCACAATTACAAAATCTATAAAAGTGGCGAAGAAGTTGACCCAACGACTGTAAATTGGAGTCAAATTGGACAAAACTCATTTCCATATAAGGTAGTTCAAAGTCCAGGGAGGTCAAATAGTTTGGGTATTATCAAATTTGTATTTCCAAATAACCATAGTGTTTACTTCCATGACACTCCAAGCAAAGGGTTATTCGGTGCTGATGTCCGAGCTTATTCACATGGATGTATGCGTACTCAATATCCTGTTCAACTAGCGGAAGCAATTTTAAAGAGAGATCAAGTTGGTTACCGTGAGAATAAGATCATCGTGGATTCCTTAGATAGCATTATGTATAAGGGAAATCGCCGAATGATAAAATTGATTGATCCAATTCCAATTTTCATAGAATATATCACGGTCGTCCGCAAAGGTGAAGACATGATTACACATATCGACATCTATGGACGAGACGAGGAATACCTCAAAATTATGAACGAATAAATCGATTTATTGAATAGTTTTGCAAATAAAAAGTATGGCTCACTTAATCGCTCCTTCTGTATTATCATGTGATTTCGCTAATATCCAGCGAGATGTTGAAATGATCAACAATTCAACGGCAGATTGGTTTCATGTTGACATTATGGATGGCGTTTTTGTGCCAAATATGTCTTTTGGATTTCCTGTAATTAAAGCGATTAACAAACATGCAACTAAGCCACTTGATGTGCATCTGATGATTGTTAACCCAGATCAATACATTCAGCAATTTGCGGATGCAGGATCAGATATACTTACTGTTCACTATGAAGCTTGTCCACATTTACATAGAACAGTTCAAGCAATTAAAGCCGCTGGTATGAAAGCTGGCGTCGCATTGAATCCTCATACAAGTGTAGATTTATTAGAGAACGTGATTAACGACATAGATATGGTTTTAATTATGTCGGTGAACCCTGGGTTTGGAGGGCAGAAATTCATTCAAAATGCCTGTGAAAAAGTTAAGCAAGTGAAGGCTCTCAGAGAAAAATACAATACTGACATATTAATCGAAGTTGATGGCGGTGTCAACTTAGATACAGGGAAACAATTATTGGATGCTGGTGCTAACGTTCTTGTCGCTGGTAGTTTCGTGTTTAATTCTGATAATCCAACAGAAACAATCACGCGATTAAAATCTATCTGAGTCCCCACTTTATTTTCTGGTAGGGTATTTGAACCAAGTAACAAAATGATTGTATATTCGTTATGTACTATATGAAGCTATTAGTTGGATTTTTTACAGTATTAATTTCGAGCTATTTACCTGCTCAAGAAAGTGCTATGGCAAGTCAAGAGGATGAGTTAGTATCCCTATTAGATCTTCTTAGATCTTCTATAAATGACGCAGAGAAGAAAACTAACAATGACGCCTTCATGATAGAATTCAAACAAGTTTTGGAGAACAAATCAGCACTGACTTATAACTTCACAAAATTAGGTACGGTTGGATTTATTGATAGTCCTGATGAGTTAGTTCGTATCATCAATTGGAATGTTGAACAAGATGATAAAACTCAACATTACTATGGATATGTGCTTCATTATGACAAACGAAAGAAGAAATATTATGTCACTGAGTTGAAGCAAGATTTATTCAGTATCAATCAGCCTACGGAGGTTGTTACATCAGATAAATGGTACGGAGCTCTATACTATAAAATCATTCCCGTCAAACGTGGTTCTAAAATGGTCTATACTGTTTTAGGCTGGGACGGCAACACAACGATGAGTAATATCAAGCTAATCGATGTCATGTATTTAACAGGAAAGACTGTAAAGTTTGGTCTACCAATGTTTAAAACGGGAAAAACGATTCAGCGGAGGTTGTTCTACGAGCATGCTGAGAAGATTACGATGACCTTAAATTACGAGGAAGACAGGAAACGCATTATGATGGATCACCTCTCACCCGAATCTCCTACGATGAAGGGCTACTACTCATTTTATGTTCCCGACTTATCTTATGATGCACTCAAGTTTGAAAAGGGTAAATGGGTTTTGCATGAGGATGTAATTGGAGTTAACCGCCCAAAAGAGAACGATCAACAAACGATATATGCCAAAGATCCAAGAACTGGAAAAATAAAGAAGCATGTCATCGATATCAAATGGCAAAACCCCGAAGATGCCAATGCACCCGCAGGCGGAAATGAACACGTTGCAGTTACTCCAGAAGGAGAAGCAAAAGACAATAAAAAAGACACCAAACGTCAACGGCGAGAAAAAAAGAATACCAATCCTAATGTGCCTGAATACGACAAGAGGGACAAGCGTGATCCCGCTAATATCTCTTTCTATAATGACCTAGACAAGAGTAAAGGTAAACGGCGTCGTGAAGCCCGCAGAAAGCGAAAATCTAACCGTCGATCATAGTTAACTTTTTTAGTTAGCACTTAAACAAAACTCTGTGGATAAGATCAACTTGCTCATCTAATAGAATAGTAATTTTTACCTATTTTTAACAAAACGCAGCTTATGAGCAAGAATCTATATATGGTCCCTTATGACTTTACCCCGATCAGTCAAAAGGCTCTAGAGTATGCACTTCATCTAGGCAAACACGTACATACTGAAATTAAACTTATTCATCTCGCAAAGAATAAAACAACAGGGATGGCGATGATGAAAAAATTAGAGGAGGTTAAAAAGAAAACTAAAGTTCCCAATGGTGTTGAAATAACAGCTTACGCTAAAGTTGGGAGTATTTTTACCGATATTGGCAAACTTGCAAAAAGAGATGGCGCTCAACTCATCATCATGGGTACACATGGAAAACGTGGAATGCAGGCACTTTTTGGAAGTCATGCAATGAAAGTGATTACCAGCGCCGAATGCCCTTTTTTAATTGTCCAAAAAGATACTAAAATTGAGGATGTAAAGAAAATCGCACTCCCAATTGACCTTACTAAAGAAAGTCTTCAAATAGTAAACATTGCTGGTGATATTGCTCGGATGTTTAAAGCACACGTATCTGTTCTAGCTGAAAAGCAAACTGATCAAATTTTGAATACACGACTAAAAAATCGAATTTCAATTGTATCCAAACAATATGAAGAGCGAGAAATTGATGCTAAAATTGAAATTCTTAATAAACGCGGGGCTTACAGGAAGAAAGTAATGAATTTCGCGAAAAATAATCAAATAGATTTAATCGCACTTGCTTACCATACTGAAAGTCTTCTGCCACAATTTGATAAATTTGCACAAGGATTGATTACAAATAAACAGGGTATTCCTGTTCTTGTAGTCAATTCAAAACTGGCTTCTGCCCTTTATTTTTAGAACTTAATGAACATAGGAGAAATTAATCACCTCACCGTTTTGCGGTTTACATCTGCTGGTGCATTTTTAGGTGATCAGAACGATAACGATGTCCTCTTACCTGGGAAATATATAACTGACGGACTTAAAGTTGACGACGAAATTGATGTCTTTATTTACAGAGATTCTGAAGACCGAGTAGTTGCAACAACTGAAAAACCTTTAATTCAATTAAAAGGATTTGCTTATCTGAAAGTCAAGGATGTAACAATGTTTGGAGCATTTACTGATTGGGGGCTTGAGAAGGACTTGTTGATCCCGTTCAAAGAGCAAAATTTGAAACTTGAAAGTGGCTATTATTATTTAACAAGTCTTCAACTAGATGATGCTACTGATCGCGTTTATGGCTCAACAAAGACAAATCGATACATAGAAACTTGCACAGAGACATTTGAGAAAGATCAAGAGGTCAATTTGTTAATTTGTGAAGAAACGGATCTAGGCAATAAAGTAATCGTAAATAATCGCTATTCTGGTTTGATTTATTACAATGATATTAGTCGACCAATACGTCGTGGTGATATTGAAATTGGTTTCGTACACAACGTTCGTGAAGATGGAAAACTTGATATCCGACTAGACAAGGAAGGTATGGCTAAGATTTCTGAATCAGCCGAAAAGCTCTTAAATATATTAAAGACACGCAAACGACTGAATATTCACGATAAAAGTCATCCAGATGATATCCGAGATGAAGTTGGGATGAGTAAAAAAACGTTTAAGTCAGCTGTAGGAACACTCTATAAAGCAAGATTAATCACACTAGAAAAGGACGGAATTGTTCTTGTTGAGTAAGCTCAATCAATCTAAAATCCAAACATTTCCTTAAAACGAATAGCTTGACGACGTGAAATCTCAACCTTTTCGCCGTCTTTCAATTCAACTTGAAGCCCACCATTAAACCAGTTTTCGATGCGTTCTACCCATTCAAGATTAATTATAAATTTTCGATTTGCGCGGAAAAAATATTCAGAATCCAACCGTTCTTCAAAACTATTCAGCGAACGAAGGATCAGTGGTCGATTGTTTTCGAAATAAACCTTTACGTAATTCCCATCAGACTCAAGCATTCTAACACCTGAGAGTTCAACGAAATAACACTTTTCACCATCTTTAATAAAAACGCGGTCATTAATTGAGAGTTTGCGATCTTTTCTATCTTCCAGAGATGACTCGTGCGACTCGAAATCTTGGTCGTCTTTCGTTTTCAGCTTATCCAACGCTTCGTTTAGACGTTCAGTATCGATTGGCTTAAGGATGTAATCCAAAGCATCAACCTCAAAAGCTTTGATTGCATACTCATCATAAGCAGTTACAAAAATCACATGAGGAATTTCATCTAGTTTTTTTAACATTTCGAACCCAGTCATTCCAGGCATTGAAATATCCAAAAAGATCAAATCAGGCTTCAAACTTTTAATTTTTTCAATCCCTTCATCTCCATTCTTAGCTTCACCGATTACATTAATTTCAACGTAATCCTTTAGAATACTCTTGAGTTCTTCTCGAGCCAATCGCTCATCATCAATAATAAGTGTCTTAAATTCCTTCATTCTTAAAATTTAGTTGTGCGATAACCATTTTAGCCTCTTGTTTCAACACAAAAGTTGCTGATTCTCCATATTGAAGTTGTAAGCGTTTCTTAATATTCTGTACACCTACTCCATTTGAGTTGCTCCCTCCTAATTCACCTGAATTAGAGACCTGAATACAGAACCCTTCCTCAGTTCGAGCAATTTTGATGATAACCTCTCCCCCTTCCTTCAAGGATGAAATACCATGTTTTACTGCATTCTCTACCATCATCTGAATAGAAAATGGCGGAATTTTATTCAATAATAATCGGTCATCAATTTCCCATACCACATCTAATCGTTCTTCGAAGCGTATCTTTTCCAAATCCAAATAACTTTTAGAAATGTCGAGTTCTTGCTCGATACTTACAATGTTCTCCTTGCCTAGTACAAGTGATTGACGAAGAAGATTACTCAAAGTTGTAATTGATATTTTTGCCTTTGCAGGATCTAAATCTACTAATGCACGTATGCTATTGAGTGAATTGAATAAGAAATGTGGATTAAGTTGAGACCGTAAATTTTTCAGTTCACTCTCACGATTACTTGAAGTCAATTCAATATTAGATATCTCTTGATTTCTTGATTTTTGGAAGAGATGGAAAGTAAAATAAATTGCATTCCAAAAAAGCACCAAAATCCCCAAAGACATAGTGCTAATCATAAATTGAGCAAGGTTAAATAGTTCATGAGCCCTGGTGCTAGTTTCAGCGATATAATCAAGAAGGTAAAGACAGCTATTAATTAGAACAGCACTGAGAATCGAAATAAAGAGCAACCTAGGAATCAATCGAATTAATTTGATATTCAACCAACCTAATCGTAGCATAAGCCATCGTTGGATATGCGTGACGAGTATCCCGAAAAATACTAATCCTGATATCGAGATAAACAACTGTGGAGTTACCTTATCTGGTTTACTACTTATTATTGCAAATAATAGTAACGAACCATAGGCCATCCATCCAATAAGTTGTGCTAACCAGTAAACTCTTCTTGCTCTCATTCAATCAAATCTACACTTTAATATAAAAGGCACTATTTTTTTTAGGATAATTGGGCTATTTTGATGTTTCTTGGGAAAATTCTAATTTGGAATGCTTTTTGGTCATCTTTGCTAACATGAGGCTCGCCCTAATTCTTCTTCTTTTATACACAGTACAGGTTCGTGCGCAAAACTATTTTACTCAACACGTTGGAGGATCTATTGGATTGGTTGTTAATGTAGGTTCCCACTCAAATACTATTGGCATTAATTTTAAAGGATATTACACAGATTATTTCTATCAAGCGAACGTTAACTCGACATTCTATTTTCATGGAAGGAATTACGGAGGGAGAACAAAATTTACTGAGAACCGAAGCGCAATGGGAATTGTATTACTTGGCGGAAAGAAACAAATGACACCAGATTTCCTTCTTGATGGACTCAATCACCAAACGAATTACAATTTGGGAATTGGCTATAATTATCTGTGGTACTTTGATAATAAAGGTACGAGTCAAAGATCTGGCGGATTCGGTTTACATATCAAAAAATTGAGTATCTATCACGAAAATGATTTCTTTGGAGGACGAGGAAGAGATCGATTTAGGACAGGTCATATAAATATCTCCTACCGAACAGAAAACATTCGATATTCAGCAGGGATAAACATCTGGACAGGTGAATCACGTGGATCTCCATGGCAAAAGGTTGGTTGGAATAAATGTCCAAATGGATATCGAAATCTCGAAGGTCTCCCCTACGGAAAAACGAGTCACGGAATCTTATACGGAGGAATATTGTACAACCTACCTTATAATCAACTAGCAATAATGCGAATTGGTATTGATTCAGAACAAGTCAGGCATGGATTTCAAAATAGATTAATACATGATCTTGTTTTTCTCCCGAAGAGCGTAAAGCATGATACTCCACATTATCCTCGATTAGATTCTTTGGGATGTCCGATCTTTGAAAAAAAGGATCGTAGAAAGGATCTTCTCTATTTTCAATTTGGTGCAAATGGGAACTGGTCAGATTGACTTGATTCTCATCATTTGTCATAACAGAATCATCTTAGATAAGATACTTTTGTACTAATGAACCTTAAATTACTCCACTTTTCATAAAAAAGATGGAAATTGATGCCACGGTCGTTAGAATCTTGTAACTTTGCCTCCCGAAGTTACTTTATTTAGACATGTCAAATTCAACAAAATATGTTTTCGTAACAGGAGGGGTTGCATCCTCTCTCGGAAAAGGAATCATCTCTGCTTCTTTAGCAAAATTACTCCAAGCGCGTGGTTACTCTACGACGATACAAAAGTTAGATCCTTATATCAACGTTGATCCAGGTACACTCAATCCCTATGAACACGGTGAGTGCTTCGTAACGGATGATGGAGCTGAGACTGATCTTGATCTTGGTCATTACGAGCGCTTTCTGAATGTCCCTACTTCTCAAGCTAACAATGTCACTACTGGAAGAATCTATCAATCCGTTATTGAAAAAGAACGTCGTGGTGAATTTTTAGGGAAGACCGTTCAAATTATTCCTCACATCACGAATGAAATTAAGGAACGAATTCAACTTCTTGGTAAAAAGGGAACGTATGATATTGTTATCACTGAAATAGGTGGAACTGTTGGCGATATAGAATCATTACCATATATTGAGGCAGTTCGACAGATGCGGTGGGAACTTGAAAATGATTGTCTTGTAATTCACTTGACACTTGTACCCTATCTCGCAGCAGCAGGAGAATTGAAAACTAAACCCACCCAACACTCTGTCAAACAATTATTAGAACTTGGAGTACAACCTGATATTCTTTGCTGTCGAACTGAGCACGAATTAGACTTAAATTTACGCCGTAAAATAGCGAAATTCTGTAATGTGAGCATGAATGCTGTTATCGAGGCAAGAGATGCAGAAACTATATATGACGTTCCTCTGTTGATGCAATCTGAAGAACTTGATCGTGTAGTGCTCGAAAAATTAAGCCTTCCAACGAAGTCGGTTCCAGATCTTAAAAAGTGGAATGAGTTTGTGCAACGATTAAAGAATCCAAAGGCAGAAGTGACAATTGGCTTGATCGGTAAGTATGTTGAATTAAAAGATGCATACAAATCAATAAGCGAATCATTCATTCAAGCTGGAGCATCAAATGAAGTGAAAGTTAATATAGAGTGGATTCACTCTGAAAAAATTACACGAGATAATGTAGATTCTCTGCTTTCTGGATTAGATGGAATATTAGTCGCGCCTGGATTTGGTTCAAGAGGAATTTCTGGTAAAATCGAAACAGTTCGATTTGCACGTGAAAAGAAAGTGCCATTCTTTGGTATCTGCCTCGGAATGCAATGTGCTGTTATTGAATTTGCTCGAAATGTACTCAATATGCCAGAAGCACATACAACCGAAATCGTTGAAGATTGTAAAAGCCCTGTCATCAATATGATGGAAGAACAGAAAAATATTTCGAACCTCGGAGGCACAATGAGACTAGGTGCTTATGAATGTCAATTAACAACTGGATCGAATGTTTCAAAAGCATATAACACAGACAAAATATCAGAACGTCATCGTCATCGATATGAATTTAACAATGAATACCTAGAACAATTTGAGGGAAATGGAATGCGAGCAACAGGGAGAAACCCTGAAACTGGCTTAGTTGAAGTAATTGAAATTGAAGATCATCCATGGTTTGTTGGCACTCAATTTCATCCAGAATATAAAAGTACAGTGATTAACCCTCACCCACTTTTTGTTGCTTTTGTTAAAGCAGTATTGGACAATAAAAAGAAATAATCAATTAGAATTTAAGAGAAATATAATTAAGCATGGATAGAAATACCATTGTAGGATTGGTCTTAATCGGAGCAATTCTTACAGCATTCGCAGTATTCAACAAGCCTTCAGAAGAAGAAATTGAAAGAGAGCGTGCAAAAATTGAAAAGGCAGAAGCAAAAGCCGAGAAGGAAAAAGAAGATAAAGCCAACGCTGTGAAAGCAGAATCGTTGATTGTTGACCTAGGTGATACCATTACAGTTGAAACAATTAACTGGACACCTGTACTTAATGAAGACGGTGTTCAAGTTGGTGATTCGATTAACGGTTTCAAGTTTAATGATGTTGCTCGTGGAGTCGATACTTTGATGGCAAAACCTGCTATAGAATCAAAACCTGCTAAGAAAGAAAAGATAGTTGGCGAAATGGTACAATTGCAAACCAATCGCTTAATCATTGATTTTGACACAAAAGGCGGTCAAATTGCTGGTGTTCGACTGAAAGAATTCGAATCTTTTGATGATTTCGTTAAAGAAGACGGCAAAGTTGATCCTCTTGTTTTGTTTGAACGTGGAGATGCATCACAAGGTTTAACATTCCCAATGGGAGATAATCTTGTAAATACAGCTGATGAATTATTCACAGTGAAATCACAAACACAAAGTAGAATAGTCTTCGAACTGAAAAAGGGAGACAAAGGAAGTATTGAATTTTCCTACACATTACGCGACAATGCTTATGATATCGACTTTGATATTAATATTCGCGGATTACAAGGTAAAGTATCACCAAAAAATGTAATGTTTAACTGGGATGTTGCTTACCGACGTACAGAACGATTATTTAGCGAGCAAAGACGGGTTTCTACTGTCTGTTACAACTACGACGAAGAAGGCTTTTCTTACTTGAGTGAAATGGCTTCTGATGATGAGAAAGCGGAAGATGATGTTGAGTGGGTATGTTTTAAGCAAAGCTACTTCTCTTCTTTCTTGAAACCTGAAAAGCCATTTGCTAAATCTGGATCTTCATTTAAAGTAAGAACATACGACGAAGGAGCTAAGAAAGATTCTACGCACCTTAAAGACTATTCTACGATTTTAAATCTAGGCTTAACTAATGTTGAGAATGCAACAGTAAGCATGAATTGGTTCTTCGGACCTAACGATTACGACGTGCTAAGTTCTTATGATCAAGATTATGACCAAGTACTCAATTACGGTTGGGGAATCTTCCGTTGGATCAACCTTTATGCAGTTCAGCCGATATTTAAACTTCTTGGATCTTCAGGAATGAGCATCGGGATTGCTATTCTTATCCTTACTATCCTAATTAAGGGAATGTTAATGCCAATTCAGTGGAAAATGTACACTTCTTCTGCGAAGATGCGTATCCTTAAACCTGAAATCGAAGAGATCACAGCGAAGTATCCAGACAAAGCGGATGCGATGAAAAAGCAAATGGAAACAATGGCACTCTATCGAGAATCTGGTGCTAGTCCTATGGCGGGATGTGTCCCCATGTTAATTCAGATGCCAATACTTCTTGCGGTCTTCCGATTCTTCCCCTCAACATTTGACTTGCGTCAACAATCATTCCTTTGGGCAGAAGATTTATCATCTTACGATTCTATTGCTACCTTGCCTTGGGATGTTCCTGTTTATGGAGATCACGTAAGTTTATTTACATTATTAATGGCTGTTACAACATTAATCTACACTAGAATCAATAGTAGTAATATGCAGTCTCAACAGACTCCAGGAATGCCAAACATGAAAATCATTATGTACTTCTTTCCATTCATGATGATCTTCTTCTTTAATAATTATGCATCTGGATTGAGTTATTATTACTTTATTTCAACGCTTACGTCAATAGCGATCATGTTAATGATTAAAAAATTCTTCGTTGATGAGGATAAAATCAAAGCGAAAATGGCCGAGCGTAAAGCAGCTGCTGCTACTGCAGGAACTGGAGGGAAGAACGGCGGAAAGTCAAAATTTCAACAGCGACTACAGAAAATGCAACAAGCGCAACAAGATCAAATGAAGAATAGAAAGAAATAACGGCAAAAAATAAATAGTGAATCCCTACTCATCATTTGAGTAGGGATTCACTATTTCCCACTCACTACTCAATAACAGCAGTTCAATAGAAGAACTGAAAATAAAAATTAAATAGTACAATTAGCTGTGCTAAAGAGGGTATATTTACGCCCCAAATCTGATGTGTAATGAAAAATACGATAATCACAGGATCGGGATCATTCATCCCCGAAGTTGAAGTCGAAAACATTAAGTTTATCGAGAACCCTTTTTGTATGAATGATGGTCGACAAATATCAAATAACAACCAAGAAGTTATTGAAAAATTTCAAGAGATTACAGGAATTCAAGCGCGTCGTTATGTGAATGATAATCAATCATGTTCGCACATTGCAACTATTTCAGCACAACGAGCAATTGAAAGTGCTGGAATTAACCCAGAAGAACTCGACATGATCATCGTTGCGCACAATTTTGGAGATGTTATCAAAGGGTCGAATCAAACAGATATTGTTCCAAGTATTGCTTCACGTGTGAAGCATGACTTGAAGATCGAAAACCCGTTTTGCGTTCCTTATGACATTATTTTCGGATGCCCCGGTTGGATTCAAGGTCTCATTCAAGCCCACATTCATATTCAAGCAGGAGAAGCTAAAAAATGTCTTGTTATTGGTTCAGAAGTCCTATCACGTGTTGTTGACTCGTATGATAGAGATACAATGATCTTTGCAGATGGCTCAGGTGCTGTGGTATTGGAAGGCAAAGAAGAGAATGAAAAACGCGGGATTCTTTCTCATGCAACAGTATCTCATACCATGGAAGAAAAAGACTATCTCTACTATGGGCAAAGTTTCAATAAATTTGGGAATGATGCTACAAAGTTCATCAAGATGAATGGGCATAAAATCTACTCTTACGCACTCAATGAAGTGCCAAAAGCGATGAAATATTGCCTAGACAAAATCAATCTTCCATTGGAACATATCAATAAAATTTTAATCCATCAAGCAAATGAGAAGATGGACACTGCAATTGTAAAACGGCTATTTCGTTCGTTTGGAATCAAAAATGTCCCTGAAAACATAATGCCAATGATTATTGAGCGATTGGGAAACAGTTCAGTTGCAACAGTTCCAACTCTGTACGATATGATTAGCAAAGGATTGTTACCGAAACATCAAATCAATAAAGGTGATAAATTTATGTTAGCATCTGTAGGAGCAGGAATGAATGTCAACTGTATAGCATATCAAGCTTAATTTTTAGCTGCCTTAACGGGCTATCCACTGTATATTTTGTGCAAATTATAAGCTGAATGATATCGAAATTACAATTTACTCAAAAGGATGTCGCTCCTATCTCTGACAGGAATTTTACATAGGAAAACTAATTTTTTCGCTCAATTCGCTTATATGAAGTAACTATTCCTTTAATCAGTGCACTTGAAAATCCAGCGTGTTCCATTTCATTCAAACCAACAATTGTACACCCTTTTGGTGTCGTTACCCGATCAATCTCTGCTTCTGGGTGAGAATCATTTTGAATAATCAACTCAGAGGCTCCTTTCATGGTCTGACTCACAATTTTTGTTGCAGTAGTTGCATCGAATCCAACCTCTATCCCACCCTGTATCATTGCTCGCATGAAACGCAGAACATAAGCAACTCCGCATGCGCCAAGTATCGTTGCTGATTCCATTAACAATTCATCAATAAACACAACCTCTCCAAGAGATTCAAACAATGCGCTAATATCGTCCTTTCTATTTAGAGGGTCTAACCCACTTGAAATTGCAGTCATTGATTCATTAACAGAAGCAGCTGTATTAGGCATAGCACGATATATTCCTATACCTTCAGTAACAACCTCCGTGATTTCATTAATTTGAATTCCAGTCGCAACAGAAACTAATGTGTGTCTAGCAGGATCTATAAGATGGGCATTTTCCTTTAGGAAATTCAAAATAGTATATGGTTTTAGCGCAAGAATAATGATCTCAGACTCCTTCAATAAAAGAGCATTATCATCCGTCAATATTCCTTTCTCAAATAAGTATTTTGGAAGTGTTGACAGATCGCGCTTACTTCCATATATCTGACAATCAGCATGTACTTTACGAACTCCTTCAAGTATTGAAGCCCCTAGATTACCACACCCTACTATTCCTATCTTCTTCATGCGTTGATTTTTGTGCAAAACTAATACTTGTTCTTCGTTAACATCAACAGAATCAATGAATAATTTGCTACTTTAGGGCAGCGAAAATGAAACATACTCTCTTTATACTATTTTGTGCCATACAGTCAGTGGTGTACAGTCACGACTACTTTTTTGCATTCGCTGAAGTTGAATACAACGACATCACACAACAATTTGAATCAACTATTGTCATTTCATCTCACGATCTCGAAATCATCTTAAAAGAAAAAGAGCTATCAATTGATAGTTTACCGAGTATGAATGAAACTTCTGAATTGTATAATGAACTCAAAATGTTATTAAATGAGCATTTTCAAATTTCATCTGGAAAAATTTCAGCTGAATTCAATTTGCTTGGAGGAGAACTACTCCTCAATGGCATGGTTGAATTATATATGCAATCAGCGCCAATAAAAATAACTCAAGAAATTGAAATTTTCTTCGACCTACTGATGCATAAATTTCCTGAACAACAGAATAAGATCACCCTATACCATAGAAATAATATATATACTGCAACTTTCATGCAGGGAACCAAGACAAACGAAATACGCTTTGACTACAACTAAGAATATGAAAAAAGTACTGCTTTTAGCACTCATCTCTCCAATGACTGTGTTCTCACAGAACAAATTTGCTCAACTTGACCAGCAGTTGCCAACACCCAACGAATATAGAAATGCTGCGGGTGCTCCAGGTCACAATTATTATCAACAACAAGCCGATTATAAGATAGATGTCCGATTAGATGATGCTCACCAGAAAATTGTAGGTGAAGAAACAATCACCTACACCAACAACTCACCTGACAAGTTAGAATACCTATGGATTCAATTAGATCAAAATGTACGTGCTACTGATTCAGATACCAAGCTCATTTCTATTGAGAAGATGGAAGACTTCCATTCGATTGAAGATATTAGCAAGAAAATGTTTGAGTTTGACGGTGGATTTAAAATTCAAGAAGTCACGACTACATCTGGCCGTAAAATGAGTTATGCGATCAATAAAACCATGATGCGCATCAACTTAAGTAAACCACTTGTGGCAGGTTCAAGCATTTCGTTTAACATTAAGTGGTGGTACAACATCAATGATAGAATGAAAATTGGAGGTCGTTCTGGATACGAACATTTTGAAGAAAACGATAATTACCTCTACACAATCGCACAATGGTTTCCACGCATGTGTGTCTATAACGATGTAGATGGGTGGCAAAATAAGCAATTCTTAGGGAGAGGTGAATTCACTTTACCTTTCGGAGATTATGAAGTTGCCATTACCGTTCCTTCAGACCACATTGTTGGAGCAACCGGAGAGCTTCAAAATGGAAACAACGTTCTTTCAAGTGAGCAAAGAAGTCGAATAAAAAAGGCAATGAATTCTGATATTCCTATCTTAATTATCACTCAAGACGAAGCAGAGAAAGCCGAAAAAATTAAGGAAAAGGGACTCAAAACATGGATTTTTAAAGCAAAGAACGTCCGAGATTTCGCATTTGCATCATCTCGTAAGTTTATGTGGGATGCCCAAGCGGTTAAACTTCCTAACAAAACTGTTTTGGCAATGTCCTATTATCCAAAGGAAGGAAATCCATTATGGGAGCGCTACTCTACAAAATTAGTTGCACACACTGTTAAGACGTACTCAAAATACACAGTTGATTATCCTTATCCTGTTGCGATCTCAGTTCACTCAAAGTGGATTGGCATGGAATACCCAATGATTTGCTTCAATGGCGGTCGTCCAGAACCAGACGGAACCTACTCAGAACGCACGAAATATGGAATGTGGGGAGTTATTATCCACGAAGTTGGGCATAACTTCTTTCCAATGATCATTAATTCAGATGAGCGTCAATGGACATGGATGGATGAGGGCTTAAATACTTTTGCGCAGTATCTAACAGAGCAAGAATGGGAACGAGGTTATCCATCAAGAAGAGGTCCAGCACATTTGATCACCGACTATATGCGAGGAGACACGGAATTCATCTCTCCTATTATGACAAACTCTGAATCAATCTGGCAATTTGGAAATAATGCATACGGCAAGCCAGCGACAGCATTAAACATTCTTCGTGAGACCATAATGGGGCGTGAATTATTCGATTATGCGTTTAAAACATACTGTGAGCGTTGGAAGTTTAAGCATCCTACACCTGCTGACTTCTTTAGAACAATGGAAGATGCTTCGGCAGTTGATTTAGATTGGTTCTGGAGAGCTTGGTTCTTTACTACAGATCATGTTGACTTGAGTATCGATGAAGTAAATTGGTTCCAATTAAACACCATGAATCCAGAGGTTGAAAAACCAATCGCACAAAAGGCAAAAAATGACGAAGATGTACACGTTGGAGTTACTCGAAACAAAGAATCGATCAGTGAAACAATTAACGAACGAGACCAGAAGATAGATGACTTCTATGCTACACGTGATTTATTCAATGTAGATGCATTAGATCGTAAAGATTACGAAGACTTCCAAAAGAAACTTTCTGATGAAGAGTTAGCACTCCTAAACTCAGGGAAACATTTCTATGAAGTTCATTTCACCAATCACGGAGGAATTCCAATGCCGATTATTCTTCAATTCTCGTTCAAGGATGGATCGACTGAATTAATTAGAATTCCTGCTGAAATTTGGAGAAGAAGTGAAGAGAAAATTTCTAAAGTATTTATTATGGACAAAGAGGTTGATTCAATTCGAATGGATCCGTTCCTTGAGACAGCCGATACAGACTTGAATAACAATATTTGGCCGGAAGAACGGCAACCAACGCGTTTTGATCTCTATAAAAAGAAGATCACAACTGATAACCCTATGCAAAGAGATAAAAAAGTAAAAGAATTAGAAGGGCAGTAAAATAGGGAATTAAAACAGAGGATGATTGTTAAAATATAATTGGAAATTGGAGTGCTGAAATTAATTCCCATCAATCCGATCAAACACCGTAGACTTACCTCCGCTCTCCTTTACAAGTTTGTAATGCACGAATTTATCTTGAATGAAAGTAATTAGTTCGAATTCAGATGCTGTTTTCAAAAATTGCTCATCCATATTCAAAAAGTAAATAAACTCTTCAAATTCGTCATCAGATAGCTCAATGATGTCATAGGCAATGTATGTACGAATTAAATCCTTGAGAATATTTACTTGATCGTCTTTGTGCTCTTGCTTCGCAATCCAACGCTTCGTTCGTTCTTTTTTAGAGAATGCTTGATAAAGTGCCGTAATAGGACTTTGGAGTACCTCGATACCTGTTACCATTCGTGTTTCTCGAAGTGCCAATGCTTCACGCTCTGAGCGAATTTGTTCCAATGATTTAAGCGGACGGACAATTACTTGCGCTATCTCTTGCTCTTGCCCCTCTATATATATATGTTCCTTCGATTGACAATTGGAATCCGCCACAACGATCAAACTCACAACCGGATAACCCGTAATAGATAATGCAATAGTATCGCCATTATTGGCATATACACTAAAATTGCCGTTTGGTTGACCAAATACACCTTGCCCAGTAGAGCGATTAATAACCATCAAATTATAAAAATTCTTAGGACGAAGAGTATCTTCTACTTTTCCAGTAAAAAGGACTTGTTCACAATCTTGAGAATACACCGAAACCAAGATCAACGTGAAAATAAAAAATAAAAAAGTCTTGCTCATTGGAAGCGAATGTACAAAAATAGTTCCGCGATTTATTCGAGTTAGTTTGCAACAAATGTTAATTGATTGCATTTACATTTGTAACGAGTAGCTAATTGATATGTATACAATTGTAAATTGTGAATTATCTCCAATATCAACTGAATAAGTAGTAATTTTACACTATGAAACGTGTGGTAGTTGGATTATCTGGAGGAGTAGATTCTAGTGTTGCAGCGCATCTCTTGATAGAACAGGGATACGAAGTGATTGGCATGTTTATGAGGAATTGGCATGATGAATCAGTTACACTATCAGATGATTGCCCTTGGATTGATGACTCAAATGATGCGCTACTTATCGCTCAACAACTTGGAATCCCTTTTCAAGTAATAGATCTGAGTAAAGAATACCGTGAGAAAATTGTAGACTACATGTTTTCAGAATACAAAGTAGGAAGAACACCAAACCCTGATGTGCTCTGCAATCGTGAAATTAAGTTTGATGTCTTCCTAAAAGCAGCGATGGAACTCGGAGCTGATTATGTTGCAACTGGTCATTACTGCCGAAAAAAAGAACATGTAGATGGATCTTTCGGTTTACTTTCTGGTAAAGATCCAAGCAAGGATCAATCCTACTTCCTTTGCCAATTAAACCAATATCAACTCTCGAAAGCACTATTCCCTATTGGCGAATTACTGAAAAGCGAAGTTCGCACAATAGCACGTGAAATTGGGCTGCATACTGCCGACAAGAAAGATTCTCAAGGGCTCTGTTTTGTTGGTAAAATAAGTCTGCCACAGTTTCTGCAACAGCAGTTAGAGCCTAAAAAGGGAATTGTTATTGAGATCCCCAATGATTTACCATCTTTTAAGGAATACGATGAGATCCCAGTAAAAAAAGAGACAGTTGCTAGTTTAGCGAATCCTTTTACTTACTCCAAAGAAGATGGAATCAGTGTTGCAGAACATCAAGGCGCACATTACTATACAATTGGACAGCGGAAGGGTTTACACATTGGCGGTCGACCAAAACCGTCGTTTGTAATTGGCCTGGACGTTGATTCTAATATTGTTTACAGCGGTCAAACTGACCAACATTCAGGTTTAAATAGATGGGCTTTATGCATTGATAATAAGGACTTTCACTTCGTTAGTTCACGTTACACATTGAATCAAATAGATAACCTTCAATGCGAACTTCGAATTCGATATAGACAAAAGCTTCAGAAAGGAATTGCTTATGTTCAAGATGACGCAGTCTACCTCCTCTTCAATGAGAAGCAAAGAGGTATTACGCCAGGACAATTTGCAGCATTGTACATTGAGGATGAGCTAATAGCATCAGGAATCATTAAGCACTAGGAGAATAGTCTTTAAAAGAACCATCTGTGTAGAACACAACAATTTTATCAATCTTGTCTGTATTAGCCTCTCTGGATGACTCTATTGTATTAGTTGAGTGAATACCCTTATCTACTGACTCTTCTTGAAGTATACCTTGCCTCTGCTTCCCAGTTAGTAACCAAGAGGCATTTACATTTGGAAAAGCGTTAATCACTTTTGAAAGGAACTCTAACCCTGGTTTATTGCGCCCATTTAGTACATGACTTAGGTTCGAGCGCTTAATCCCTATTTGATCCGCAAATTCGGATGATGAAAGATTATTGGCTTTAATTATTAGTTTTACTCGATCTTGAATTAACATTTGTAACTTGATGGTTTTATTACATTACTAAACGAAGTTACAAATCAATATTCGATAAAACAAAAATGGTCGCTCCAAATTCTTGAAACGACCACTATATATGATTCTACTCAATTAATTCAATGAAAAGAACACCGAAGTATTCTGATGTGCTGACTCACCATTACCTATCTTGACTGTATCCATTAATTGTGCCACTTGAAAGACTGATAGTCTACTTCTTTCTCCTTGTACTCTATGTTGTGACAATTTAAGTTTAGCTGTCTTAGCTCTGTTTGTATTGATAAACTGCATGATAAAGATTGTTTTGTTTGTAATGGATTACGCTGCAAAATATAGAATGTTACAAAAAAGATAAAAAAGTATTTGATTTGTAAACAAAGATCCTAAATAGATCATTTATATAGAATCACTAATTAGTTGATATTAAGATATATAAATCTTCTTTATTTATAAGTAAACTATTTAATGGAAACCGATAAGTTCTTACCTTATGAGGTTGTTTTTTTAGATAGATTGACTCTTTCATTCTTTGAAAAGCGTCCAGTTATAGAACATCATGTTATTGATATTGATGAAAAAAAATGGGAACATCACCAAACCAAGTGAGTCCCCATTAAGTATTATAGCTGATAACCAAATAAATCAGCCTTCTACAACAATTTTCAATTCTTTATGAGTGTACGAACAGCAAACTCATTTGGAGTTACAATTCGAACATGATACGTTCCTGGTACAATTCCAGATAAATCTAAATTAAAATTTTGATTTAAAGGAGTTAAATTAATGTCTTGCTCCAATAATACTGCACCTTTAAGATCTAACAACTCAATCATGGCATTCTCTGCGCCATCAAATGAAAGAGTGAATGTAACTTCGTTTGTGCTAGGATTTGGATATAAATCACCAACACTTAACGCCCCATTAATTGCTGAAACCTCTTTTATGCCAAGGTTGCATCCATCTTCATTGACGAAATATACAACTGGACTCCCTCCTCTCCCGTCGGAAAAGACAGAGAATGTTCTACAGCCAGATTTCTCGGAAGCGTTATAATCACCATAGAAATCATTCGCATCTTCATTTGCGAAATCCGTTGTGCTAGAGCTCACTATTGCATTCGTCAAAAAGCTGAAGCCAGCATTATCTGATTCAGCAATCATATAATCTGTGATCATTGTTGCTGTATCAACTTTATACCAACTAATTGAAACTCTTCCATTATCAGCAGCAACATGTGGCATTACATGATGAAAGCCAGTCCCGAATAAATTCTCTCCAAATTGTGTTGGAACAGAGAAACTTGTTCCATTATCAAATGAATAGGAAAAGAAACCTCTTAGGATTCCATTATCAAAATCTGACCAAGCAATATAAACGTTATCTCCATCAACAGCTAAACTTGTAGCAGAGTTATCGCGACTATGAACAATATGTGTCGCTGCATTATTAGGAAGTCCAGTCGTTGCATTTGCAATTGTTACTACCGTAGGGAAAGTGGCTCCACCATCAGTTGATTGAGTGTAAAGTATATTTCCAGCAGCTGTTGTACCATCAAATCTCATACAAGCGACATGAACAGTCCCAGCATCATCCACTTTTATATTTCCAAACTGCGTAGTTTCAGATCCCACGAACGGCACTGCAATAGAATTACTAGTAAACCCTGAATCCGTTAGGCCCTTTTTTAGCACAAGTTCCCCTGCTGTTCCGAATGGTCCACCGAAATATACAGCGCTCATATACAAGGTGCCATTCTCCGTTCCAGTTGTATTATCACAAGCCATCCACTGGCGGTCCAGTAGATCTCCCGCAAAAACATCCCCTTCATAAATAACATGATCACCTCCTGATGGAACGGTGAAATTAAGCCCACCATCTGATGAATTAACATAGTACATACCTCCAAGAACAGGAAACCCTGAGCCATGAGCGTAGATATAAGTTAGATGTAATGTACCATTATTGTCGAAAGCCAAAATTGGATCCCCTCCTCCAAGAACAAAAGTTCCAGGAGCATAAATATTCAATTGAGAGAGAGGACTGAATGAACTTTGAGCCCATGTGACGCCACCATCCAATGTGACAAAAATTGGATAATCAGAATCCGCTCGACTCATATAAGTAACAGCCAAATGATCAGAATTAAGAGGATTCATAGCAATAAATGGCTCTGCACCACCAGTTACAGAGAATTCGTGATTAATCCCACGAGCACCAGCTTCATACCCTAAAGATTGCATAAAAGAAGCAGGATTCTTTCCTTCGGGGATGTAAGTGACACCAGCATCTTTTGCTTCTTTATGAGCTAGAGCATGCTCAGTTACATATTTGCGAACTTGTACATCTCGAATTTTTTCTTCGAGGTAGTGTTCGAGTTCATTGGAGATCTGTCCAAAGCTTACCTGTGCTATGATAGCAAGTACAAATGTTGTGAGTGTTTTCATTTTCGAGTTTTAAAGTTGTCGCAATTTACACAAAGCTCTATAGAAGGAATAGTGAATTTATATGAACGCATAATAAAAAGGATGAGTGGAATAGGTTTATTGAAATCATTAAATACTTAACAGATTCCTCCTTGATAATGTTAAAAAATGAACTTTCAGAATTCCATAACAGAGTTCTCATCAAAAAAAATGTCCTGCCAATAATTGACAGGACATTTCACATAATTGCCATTTCTGGCATCTACTTACATTTTTAATCTTACATTCCAGGAAGAAGAACCGCATCTACTACATGAATAACACCATTGGATTGATTAACATCTGCTATTGTAACTTGAGCTGAATTTCCATTTTCATCTGTTACATAAACAGCATCACCTTTCATCCAAGCAGTTAATATTCCACCACTTACTGTTTTAATTTCAGCTTTACCATCAACCATCATTCCGATGATAGCAGAAGCACTCCATTTACCAGCTACTACGTGGTATGTTAAAATAGTTTGAAGTGTTTTAATGTTCTCTGGCTTCAATAATGTTTCAACTGTTCCATCAGGAAGAGCATCAAATGCAGCATTGGTTGGAGCGAACACTGTGAATGGTCCATCACCCGATAGAACACCAACCAAATCAGCGGCTTTAACGGCAGCAACCAAAGTTGTGTGATCTTTTGAATTTACAGCGTTCTCGATGATGTTTTTTGTCGGAAACATTTCTGCGCCTCCTACCATTTTTGTTACACCAGACATTTCTGATTGTGCAAATGCACCTTGTCCGATAAAAATTGCGATCATTAAGATCATTTTGCTAATTACTGTTGACTTTTTCATAACTAATTTGTTTTTGTTGATTACAGAATAACTAACGGCACAAATTGCATGATTGGATTTTCACAATTAATAAATTAACAAAAAAATAACATTTAAAGAAAACATAAATAGAGATGTATTAGTTGTCACTATTGACATCTAAGTAAAATGAAATAAATCGCGAACATATTAGTAGCTTTTATTATCCTTGCGAATGAGTGGATAAATAAGATTCTCAAGCCCATTAACTTTGATCTCTAGTATAAGTTCCATTTGACGTCCAAGCTTTCCAACAGGAAAGCCTTTATTCTTATACCAAAGAAGATAGAACTCAGGTATTTTTACCAGAAGAATCCCTTTATATTTACCAAATGGCATACGCATATTTGCCAGTTCTTCGAGTTCGTGTGGCTTAGAGTTCGACAAAACCTATTAGTTTTTTGAAGGAATCTCCTTTAGTACATCTAATAAATAACTCCAAAATTTCTGTACGGATGAAATCTGAACTTTTTCATCTGGAGAATGAGCGGCTCTAATATTAGGTCCGAATGAAATCATATCAACATCTGGTAAATGCTGGCCTAAAATCCCACATTCCAATCCAGCGTGACAAGCTTTAATCTTTGGCTCGTCATTGAATTTAGTTTTATACAGGCTAGACATTAAATCGAGGATCGCAGAATTCGAATTAGGTTGCCACCCAGGATAATCACCATTTTGAACAACGGCAGCTCCCATTAATTCAAATGCCGACCTGACAGTATTCGCCACGTCATCCTTTGTACTTTCAACACTACTTCGCTGAAGAGATTGCGTTGTAAATTCACCATCTTTAATTATTACACGAGCTAGGCTAGATGAAGTTTCAACCAACCCTTCAATATCTGGGCTCATTCTAAAAACCCCATTGTGAACAGTGTAAATTGCATTGATCATTTTTGCTATCTCATCAGAACTGGCCGCTTTTGAAGCATTTTTAGTTGGCTTAAAACTAATTGACAGTTCTTTTTCGAGGGTCTTGAATTCTTCCTTGATTGTTAGTGCTATTGCATTAAACTCAAGATCGACTTGTCCTTCGAACTCATGATTCACAGCAATAACAGCTGTTGACTCTCTAGGAATCGCATTTCTCAAGCTTCCTCCATCAACAGATACAACTTGGATTTGACATGCCTCACGAATTGAGCGAAGAACTCTATTCATTAACTTATTAGCATTCCCTCTCCCCTTGTCAATATCCATACCTGAATGACCTCCGAGTAATCCACTAATCTTAATTTCGAAGCAAGAAGCATCCACATCTACATCCACTTCAGTATAACTATAAGATGTGTTTGTATCAATCCCTCCTGCGCAACCTATCGACAACTCATCATCATCTTCGGTGTCCAAATTCAGTAATATTTCTCCTTCAAAGTTGGATGGGTCTAGTTTCATTGCCCCTGTCATTCCTGTTTCCTCATCTATTGTGAACATTGCTTCGATTGCTGGATGAGCGATGTCTGTGGAAGCTAGAACAGCCATAATACTAGCAACACCAATTCCATTATCAGCACCAAGTGTTGTGCCATTTGCATCTACCCAATCATCGTTTATTCGCATCTCAATACCTTGTGTGTCAAAATCGAATACAGTATCAGCGTTTTTCTGGTGTACCATATCCAAGTGAGATTGCAAGATAACGGTCTTTTTACTCTCCATTCCTATGGTTGCATTTTTCTTGATAATCACATTACCGATTGCATCTTGAATTGTCTCCAATCCTAGATTATCACCAAAATCTAGCATGTGCTGAATCACTCGCTCTTCCTTTTTAGAAGGTCTTGGCACTGCATTTAAATCAGCAAAATGATTCCACAAAGATTCTGGGGCTAAATTTCTTATACTCATAGTAATGAATTGTCGAATTAATGAATT
>JAJRQK010000003.1 GCA_024280295.1 Bacteroidota bacterium | reverse complement strand
TGGATATCGTTTGGATGAAGCTCTATTGTCATATCGAGAAGCAGAAAAGTATTATGCTCAGTTGGATAATCACTCACGACAGATAAATTGCTTGAATGGATTGGGGGTTATCCATAAAAATTTGGGTGATTACACACAGGCTTTGCCATTGTACTATAAAGCCTATAACCTTTCTGTGAAGTACGGGCTAGAAAAACAACGGGCCGCAACTGCTATTAATATAGGAGTAATTCTAAAAAAAGAGGGGAATTATAATGGAGCCCTAGAGCAATATTATATAGCAGAAAAAATTAACTTGAAGGAAAAAAATTATATTGGTCTTGCAAATGTGTATAATAACATTGGAAATGTACTTCGCCTCCAGCAAAAATACGACAAAGCATTAAGTTACTATCATCTGGCAATTACCAACAGGAAGAAATCTGGTAAGATGGGTTCGCTCAGTTATACTTACAACAATATTTCATTGATCTATTCTGAAAAGGGGGATATAAAACAGGCACTTAATTATTTAAAAAAATCAGAGGTTGAGAAGTTGGATAAAAAGGACTTTGAATCGCTTTCATCTACCTATTTGAACTTCTCGGAAATCTATCTAAATAATGATGATGATGAGAATTTTGTCAAATATGCTACACTCGCAGAAGATTATGCTACACGTTTCGAACAAGCTGAAATTCTAAGAAAAGTACGAATTAATTACTCTGAATATGAAGCCGCAAATGGTAATTTTGAAGAGGCGTATTTGTATTTGCAACATGTATATGATGAATTGGACACGCTAGACGAAGAGTCACAAAAAGTTCTAACATCAGTTTTGCAGGCACAATTTGATGATCAACAAAGCAGAAGTTTGATCAGTACATTATCCAAAACAAATTCTAAATTGGATGCACGTACGAGGGAACTTGAAGATAAAGAATCAACATCTAAAATGCTCATTACTATTCTTGGGTTTGTATCACTTATCCTTGTTATTAGTGCGATCTTACTTTTTATTAAGCAACGAGCCTATGCTCGTCAAACAGAGCAGATGAATCATGTTAATGAACAACTTCGAACCACAATGATTAGTAAGGAGGAGAAGGAAACATTACTTAAAGAAATTCATCACAGGGTTAAAAACAATCTTCAGATTATCAAAAGTTTAATTCGACTTCAGAATAACGACAAATTGGATAAACGTACTCAAGTAATGCTCTTAGACTTTGAACACCGTGTTTCTTCCATGGCATTGGTTCATGAATCAATGTACAAAAGTGGAGACCTTGCTATGATTGATATTAACAAATACTATCATGATCTTATAAACGACCTTATTGATGCATATAATCTGGACCTTTTAGTTGAAAAAGACATATCAATTAAGATTGAAAACGTTAGTATAGACACACTAGTTCCTCTTGGCTTGTTGACAAATGAAATCATTTCAAATTCATTGAAACATGCTTTCTCTGGACAAAAAAGCGGGAAGATTAAAGTCGAATTATATGAAGAAAATGGAAGTAAAATTCTTTTTATTGGTGATGATGGAGTCGGATTTGATATTTTAAGTGCTAGAGAAAACGAACAAACACTTGGTTTGGAATTAATTAGCGCGCTAGTCGAACAATTAGATGGTGAATATGAGTTTATCGGTGAGGGTGGTTCGTATTTTCGGATTAAATTTGATGGCGAATAAATAAGCATAGAATGAAGGTTTCCTATAATTGGTTGAAGGAATATATAACTACTGATTTGTCTCCTGAAGAGATGAGTAAAATTCTCACAGATACAGGGCTTGAGGTTGAGGGTATCTCTACAATTGAAGCTGTAAAAGGTGGATTGGAAGGTGTTGTTATCGGAGAGGTCTTAACGTGTGAAAAGCACCCTGATGCCGATAGACTTAATGTTACAACCATAAATGCAGGAGCAGAGCAACTTCAAATAGTGTGTGGCGCTCTAAATGTTGCTGTTGGACAGAAAGTTGTTGTTGCAATGGTTGGTTGTACACTTCACCCAAGTCCAGATGAGGATTTTAAGATTAAGAAGTCGAAAATTCGAGGTGTTGAATCTTTTGGTATGCTTTGTGCCGAAGATGAACTTGGATTTGGGAAATCGCACGATGGAATTTTAATTGTAGATGATACTGTTTCTGTTGGAACAAAAGCTGCGACATACTTCGAATTAGAAGATGACTACGAAATTGAAATTGGGTTAACTCCAAATCGTTCAGATGCAATGGGGCATATCGGTGTTGCTCGTGATTTGGTTGCTTACCTAAATGTTCATGATAACGCAAATTTGTCACTGAATATTCCTTGTGTTGAGGATTTTAAGGTCGAAAATAATGACCTACCGATATTGATTGAAGTTGAAGATACTGAATTTTGTCCTCGCTATATGGCGACAACTATCAAAGGAGTGAGTGTAGCACCATCTCCTTCTTGGCTCCAGAAAAGACTTCGTTCAATAGGTTTGTCGCCAATTAATAATATTGTTGATGCCACTAATTTCGTAATGCACGAACTAGGGACTCCGCTTCATGCTTTTGATGTTGCAAAATTGAAAGGCAGAATAGTCGTAAAGAATGCAACGGAAGGTGATACTTTTACAACATTGGACGATGTTGATCGCAAACTTTCATCTGAAAATATGATGATCACAAACGGCTCTGATAATCTTTGCATCGCTGGTGTTTTTGGAGGAAATGATTCTGGAATTAAAGATAAAACAACAGCTATTTTTTTAGAATCAGCTTATTTTAATCCTGTTTCAGTTCGTAAAACAGCAAAATTTCATGCACTAAACACTGATTCTTCGTTCAGGTACGAGCGTGGTGTAGATCCAAACTTAACAGATTACGCTTTGAAACGCGCCGTACTCTTAATACAAGAATTAGCAGGAGGAATTGTTTCTATGGATGTTGTTGATACAAATTCTAAACCTTTCGATAATATTATCATAGATTTTAGTTATGAGCGATGTAATCGATTGATTAGCGATGAGATTTCAGTTGAAATGATCAATAAAATATTGACGGAGCTTGATATTAACATTGTGAGCGAGTCAAATGGAATTGCAAAATTGGAAATCCCAGCATATAGAATTGACGTTACTCGTGAAGCTGATGTAGTGGAAGAGGTGCTTAGAATTTACGGATTCAACAATGTGGATATTCCTGAAAAATTAAATTCATCAATTGCATTATTCGCAAAACCGGATGTCGAAAAGCTTCAAACCACGATCTCAGAAATGCTGGTCGGAATGGGATTTGTAGAAACATTGAATAATTCATTGACACGAGCAGAATACGCTGAAAAACTCGGGGGAGAAGTGGTGATACCTGAACGAAATGTGCAGATGCTAAATCCACTTAGCCAAGATTTGAGTGTAATGCGCCAATCACTTATTTTTAATGCATTGGAAACGGTGACGCGCAATCAAAATCGTCAGCGACCAGATGTGAAAATTTATGAATTCGGTAAAATCTATCATAAATACGATGATAAATTTGCTGAAAATAGAAGATTAATTATTGCATTGACAGGAAATCGTGAAGCGGAAAATTGGAATTCAGCTAATCTAAAATCGAGTTATTATTCAATTAAGGGAACAGCACTCGCATTGTTTGAGAGAATTGGATTGAAAGGATTGTTGAGAGAGAAGGCAATGAAAAACTCATTATTAGAAGACGGTGTTCAACTCTTTATATTGAAAAATAAAGTTGGCGAGATCGGTTGGGCTTCACCTAAAATGAAGAAGTACTTCGGAATCAAGCAAGATGTGTTTATCGCAGATTTGGATTGGGATGTCATTATCGATTCACTCAAATTTGTAAAAGTTGAGTATACAGAATTACCTAAAACATTTGCTGTTAGGCGTGACTTCTCATTGCTTTTAGATACAAAAGTGAGTTTTTCTGAAATTGAAGAAATTGCGAAAGGTTGTGATAAGAAATTACTGAGAGAGGTTGGACTATTTGATGTCTACGAGGGAAAGAAATTGCCAGACGGGAAAAAATCGTATGCAGTTTCATTTAAATTACAAGATGCTGAAAAGACATTGAAAGATCAGCAAATTGATGCAGTTATGGAGAATATCCGTAAGCAACTTGAATCGAAGTTGGGCGCTCAATTGAGATAATTAATGATCCGTTTGTGAGTATCACTTCGTCTGTAAAAGTGCTGATAGAGATGAATTATTCAAGAATGAAAATTGACCTCCTATGAATCACCATCAATATATCATCACCGGAATTGGAACTGAAGTTGGAAAAACTGTAGTGAGTGCAATCTTCGCGGAAGCACTTAAAGCAACTTATTGGAAGCCAATTCAAGCTGGGGATCTCGATCAAAGTGATTCTCTAAAGATCAAAGAGTACACTGAAAATGTAGATGTTCTACCAGAAGCATTTCGATTGAATCATGCTATGTCTCCTCATGCGGCAGCTGAAAAGGATGGTGTAAAGATTACAATGAATGACCTAACCCTGCCTAATGTTAATGAGAACTTAGTAATTGAAGGTGCTGGAGGATTGATGGTTCCTATTAACAATGAGGGTTTGCTTTATATCGATGCTTTTGTCAAATGGAATCTTCCAGTGATAGTTGTCTCTCGTCATTACTTAGGTAGCATCAATCATACGCTTCTAACAATAGAATTACTTAATAATAAAGGCTGTGAGATCGCTGGAATTGTATTTGTGGGAGATGAAAATAAAACTACTGAACAAGTGATTTTAGCTAATACAGGGTTGAAAATGTTGGTGCGAATTCCTATAATTGATATTGTGAATAAAGATTTTGTTTTAGGGCAGGCGGCTGAGTTGGGTTTTTAAGGACTTAGTCACAAAGTCACAATCGAAGACAATACTGGTTGCTAATCCTCATAAAGACTGCCGTTTATTATTCTTCTCACTCCATTTTTGAAGAGCGCAGAATTGAAATTGATTAGTAGTCCCAATTTAATATTGCTTAGTTTAAGATAAGAAAGTGTTTGTGCTTTGTGAACATCAAGAATGGTTGATACAGTTTTGAGTTCGATTAGTAATTTATCGTTTATGATCAAATCAGCTCTAAACGCCGTTCCTAGTTTTTCGCCTTTATAGATTAATGGAATTTTCTGCTGACGTGATACTGACAATCCGATTGCTTTCAAATCACGGTAAAGACATTCTTCATAGATGCTTTCCAGTAATCCAGGTCCTAGTTCACGATGCAATTGCATTCCTTCAGAAAATACAATTTGTGCTAGTTCATTTTCACTCATAATAAATAGTTGTTAGGTCTTCCATTTAAGTTAGAGATAATTATTCAATATCCAAGCATAAATTATTTCATTGCAGTATTTTTCTTTGTTCCTTTGTGCCTTTGTGCCTTTGTGTTCAAACCAAAACCAATCCTTACCTTTACCCCATGAGTTTAATCCCCGATGATAAAGCCTACGTATGGCATCCCTTTACACAGCATCACACCGCAGAAGCTCCTCTCGAAATAGTTCGAGCAGAAGGCGTCTACCTCTTCGATTCTGATAATAAGTCCTATATCGACGCTAATAGTTCGTGGTGGGTAAACGTTCACGGACATGGGCATCCCCACATTGCAAAAGCAATTAACGATCAATTCAAAACATTAGATCATGTCGTATTTGCTGGCGTCACTCACCCGAAAGCTGTTGAATTAGCAACGCGCATCACATCCAAGTTACCTAAACTTTTATCAAAGGTATTCTTTTCAGATAATGGGTCCACAGCAATTGAAATTGCGCTAAAAATGGCATTTCAGTACTTTCATAATAAAGGAGAAGAACGAAGAAAGGTTGTTGCAATGCACGGTTCTTATCATGGTGATACATTCGGGGCAATGTCCATTGGGCAACGCGGTTATTTCAATAAGCCATTTGAGCCTTTTTTCTTTGATGCTGATTACATTGATTTCCCAGATTGTAACAACGATCAACTAATTCTTGAGCAGGCACGATCCTATTTTGAATCAGAAAAAGTAGCCGTCTTCGTAATTGAGCCCCTAGTTCAAGGTGCGTCAGGTATGAGAATGTACTCGGCTAATTTACTCGATCAATTAACGAAACTAGCGCACGATTTTGGCACACTAGTAATTTTCGACGAGGTAATGACAGGCTTTGGCCGTACGGGTAAGTTGTTCGCGAGTGATTTTTGTACCGAAAAACCTGATCTTGTAGCATTATCCAAGGGATTGACTGCTGGAGTGATGGCACTTGGGTTAACAATTGCCTCTGAGGAAATTTATCAAACATTTCTATCTGATGATGCGTCAAAAGCATTGCTGCACGGCCATTCATTCACTGCAAATCCCATTGCTTGTGCAGTTGCTTGTGCTAATCTTGATCTGTTTGAAGAGAAATCAACATGGGATAACATCCAGAATATTGAAACGTGGGGGGAGAAGTTTATCAATGATTTAGCCACATATTCTAACGTCTGTAACACGCGTAGATGTGGGACAATTACCGCATTTGAAATCAATACTGGCGAAGGAAATACCTACTTTTCAGATATTAAAAAACAAGCGTACGAATTTTTCTTAGAGCGAGGTATCTTACTGCGGCCACTGGGTAATGTCATCTTTATTAATCCTCCATTTACGATCGCAGAAGAAGATTACAGTAAAATAACGAATTCAATTTTTGAGTTTCTTGCCAGTTTTGATGATTAGTAGGGCGTTTTAACAGGCTTTCCGCTATATTTTTACTAAAATGTGACCTCGACAAGCTCAGACTACCTTTTAGTAAAGGATGTCGCTGCTATCCTTAACGCAAAATTATTTTTCAACCTAAACTTATAATGTACTCGTTTCGTTGATTGCTTCTAAAATTAACCTGCCCGCTACGCGAATTTCACCCTCTGTTATTGTTAGCGGTGGAGATAATCGAAAGCTATTTGGATGCGATAAAAACCAGAAACTAATCACTCCTTTTTCAAGGCATTTTTTCACAACCTTCTCAACCCGTTCAAACGACTCCATGTCGAAAGCGAACATCAATCCAATCCTTCTAACCTCTTTAATTTCTATATTTTTAGAAAGCATATCTTCAAGTAATTGACCGTTTTTTTCAACTTGGAGAAAGTCGATCTCAGTAGTCATAACTTCTAGGCAAGCATTGGCAGCTGCACAATTTACTGGATGCCCACCAAATGTTGTGATATGACCTAACATTGGATTGTGGGTGAATTTTGAAAGTAAATCTTGTGAAGCTACGAGTGCTCCAATCGGCATTCCTCCACCAAGCGCTTTTCCTAATGTTAGTATGTCTGGGGTGATACTAAAATGTTCAAAACCGAATAATTTCCCTGTTCGACCGATTCCGCATTGAATTTCATCAAAAATTAAGAGCGCTCCAACTTCCGTGCATCGATTTCGAAGTGCTTCCATGAAATCATTTGATGGTATTCTAACTCCGGCATCTCCTTGGATTGTTTCAATGATCACTCCCGCGGTTCGCTGGGTAATTTGATTGAGTTGATCAATAGTGTTGAACTCCAAAAACCTGACATCAGGTAATAATGGTCGAAACGCTGACTTCTTTGTTTCGTTGCCAGATACGCTCATTGATCCTTGCGTGCTACCGTGATACGATCCTCTGAATGAAACTAGTTCAGTTCTACCTGTGACTCGCTTCACTAGTTTGAGTGCCGCTTCATTCGCCTCGGTACCGGAGTTGACTGCGTAAACAGAGTTCAAACTACTGGGTAGAAGATAGGTGAGTTTTGTCGCGAAATTGACTTGACTCTTTTGTACAAACTCACCATAAACCATCACATGCAAGTGTTGATCAATTTGGTTCTTTATCGCAGAAACAACTTTTGGATGTCGGTGCCCAATATTATTAACAGCAACTCCCGCGATCATATCTATAAATCGTTTACCACTGGTGTCCGTTATGTAGATACCGTCTGCAGATGAAACTTCAATTAAGTACGGTGTCTCGTTCGTTTGTCCTTGAATGGCTAAAAAATTAGCTGTATTTATTGACATAATTTAGCGTTGACCTGGTCTTGGTCGATTTCCATTCGGACTAGTATTTTGTCCATCTAGTTCTTGCTTACGCTCATTCAATTTTTTAAGCAACTCACGTTTGAATTTTTGTTCAAGTGAAAGTAATTTCACGGTTTTCTTGTATCCAATGACTTCCGCGACCTTACCCATGTGTTCTTTTTTGAGTTTGACCTCTTTAATTTCACTATCCATGATTGCTTCAGAGTTCTTTTTGACTTCAGTTTCCGTCATTGCTTCGTAATTCTTCTTGAGTTTATTACTCTTGATTTTACGTGCTCTGCGTTCCTTTTTCAGATCAGCGGTCATCGCATTGTAGGCTGGCCAAAATTTCTCAGCCTCGTCAATGGCTAAATCTAGTTCCTTGGTAATAAAGGCAATTTTCAATTGTTCAATTTTCTCATCTCGATTCTTTTTCGCTTCACTATTTCCTGGTTGGGCTAATGAAATAGGTACTAAGAATAACAATGTAACTACAAGTGAGATTATTTTTTTATGTATTGCACAAGTCATAATAGCTGTATTATATGAATGGATTTTCATCTTCAAAATCCTCCAAGTCGAATCCTTCATCGTTAAAATAATCGAGTATATCTTGATCGTTTAATTCGTTAATCTCAATGGTTGGAGCATTCAAGGTTGATTTATTTACTGATATAGCATCGTCCACTTGGATATCAACTTCATCAAATAACTCAATATCTTCTAATAAATTTTCTGGAATCATTTCAGCGATCATATCAGTATCAAAATCATCAATATTATTATCGATGTAAGAAATTAAGTCATCCGACGATAGATCATTTAATGCTAACAACGGATCAGTTGAACCTTGAGTAATTTCACTTGATTCAGAGATGTTAGTTACCAACAATACAACGATTAAGACCGCAGCAACTGCACCAAACCATGTGGTTGGCCGTTTGTACATTGGAATGATCTTTGGGCGTTGTTTTTCGATAACCGTAGCTGCAAGATTTTTGAAGTAATCTACACTTGGGAGATCGACCTTTTTAGCCTTGATATAATCAAATATGTCTTTTTCTTTTTCCATCTCTATACATTAGATAGGTGAGACACCTAAAGGTTTAATCTATTTAGGAGAAATTCTTGAATTTTTTGTTTGGCGTGATGAAAACTTGCTTTCAGAGCACCTTCGCTAGTGTTCAGCTTCTTAGAAATTTCTGAGTATTTCATCTCATCGAAGTATTTCAGTTGAAAAACCAGTGCTTGTTTCTCTGGAAGTATAGCAATTGCTGCTTGTAATGAATCCCAAATTTCTTGCTCTGTTAAATTATCTAAGCCATTGTGTCCTGCAAGGATTTCAATCATGGAATCATCCATATCAATTCCAGATCTTCGCTTTTCTTTTTCTAAGTAATTGAGTGTTTCATTGCGAGCGATGCGATACATCCATGTGTACAAAGCAGAATCTTGATTGAATTTCGCGAGATTCTGAAAAATCTTAATTAGAACATTCTGGAGAACGTCGTTGGTGAGTTCATGGTTTTTTGTAATCCTCCGAATTTGAGAGTAGAGGGTTTCACCATATTTGGCAACAAGAATTCCGAACGCTTTCTCTAAAGAAGCGCCACCCTGATTGAATAAATCAATGATTTCTTGATCCTCAGGATGATTGGCCATGGACTATTTTCTCTGTAAAACTTTTTTAGCAGCTTCAACTACGTTAATGGTATCGATTCCATATTTAGTCATTAACTCTGCGGGTGTTCCACTTTCTCCAAATGTATCATTTACTCCCACATATTCTTGTGGTGATGGCAAGTGTTGTCCTAATACTTGAGCAACTGAATCTCCAAGACCACCATTGATCATATGTTCTTCTGCCGTGACCACGCAACCTGTCTTCTTAACAGATTTCAAAATTGAAGCTGAATCAAGTGGTTTAATTGTGTGCATATTGATGACTTCAGCGGAAATTCCGTGAATTGAAAGTTCTTTGGCTGCTTCAATTGCTTTCCAAACAAGGTGTCCACATGCTATAATTGTGACATCAGATCCTTCTATGAGTACATCCGCTTTGCCTATTTGGAAATCAGCATCTGGCTTTATGAAAATCGGAACCGAAGGTCGACCAAAGCGCAAATAAACAGGTCCTTCCATTTCAGCAATTGCCATTGTAGCTTGCTTAGTTTGATTGAAATCGCAAGGTACAATTACGGTCATGTTTGGAAGCATTTTCATCATCCCAATATCTTCCAATACTTGATGAGTTGCTCCATCCTCACCGAGTGTAAGTCCAGCATGAGAAGCACAAATTTTCACATTCTTTTTAGAATAAGCAATGGATTGGCGAATTTGATCGTAAACGCGACTCGTAGAAAAGTTGGCAAATGTCCCAGTGAAAGGAATTTTCCCTCCAACTGTCATTCCAGCTGCCATACACATCATATTTGCTTCTGCAATTCCAACTTGAAAGAAACGCTCTGGAAATTCAGCTTTAAAATCGCCCATTTTAAGTGAGCCTGTCAGATCAGCACAGAGTGCAACAACATCTTTATTTTTTCTTCCAATTTCGAGGAGTCCTTCCCCAAATCCTGAACGAGTATCTTTTTTCCCAAGTACTTCGAAGTCTGTTGTTTCTGTCATATCCTAATTGATGTTGTTTTGTTCGAGTTTATCCTAAAGTCTTTTTGCATTGTATATGTTGATGATTTTAACATCATCGAGCGGTACACCATGCGATATGCTCCTGGTTGAAGTTGAATTGTTCCACTTCTTGAGTTATGTTCTAAGTTACATATCCAATCCCATGTTCCGTTGTCATTTTGGGAGAAAAGTTGACCAGTAAGTGCTTTTCCGCTGACATATTTCATAAAGCCTGGTGCTTTAATATCTACATCGGTAACTGCTCCTTGGCCAACGTTTAATCCAATATAAATCCTTGGCAAGGTTAATATTTCTAATTGATAATCACCGACGAGGTATTTGTCTGTTCTTCCAATTTTCTGAACATTTAAGGTTGTTGTTTCTCCCTGTTGCATGATTCTGACATCAATTTGATAGGGTTTGATTGCATTGATATATCGAACTCTAATATAGCCTTGTGGAGCATCTACCTCAATAGTGTTGTGCTTATTTTTTTGAAGCGAAATATTCTTTTTTTCAACACGAGGTATCGTATTTACAACCAAATCGTATTTCAGGGAAGGATCAATAATTAATGTGTCTGGATTCCCAAATCGATTTAATGTATGCGTATAGGTGTATTTCAAATCGGTTGTCCCAGCTTCGTATAAGAACATGGCTACGTTAGTCTCTAAAGGTGACCCGTTTGAATCGTTCAAATCAATCTGTGCTGTTGTATTCAGTAATGCTTTAGAGACTACATTTTGCAATACGCGCTCAAAGGCATCTCTAGTTTCAGCCTCTTCATAAGAACCAATACATCTAAATTTTTCCAAATAAGAAAGATCCATTCCAAGTCCGATAACGAAAGGAGTAACATTCACACCTTTATCCTTCAACTTCTTGGCAATTACACAAGGATCGTTGTCACATGCTTCAAGTCCGTCTGTAATAAGTATAATGATATTGCGGGAAGTGTTATCAGGGAAATCAGCTGCTGCTGCTTCTAATGATCGTGCAATTGGTGTAGTTCCTTTAGCTTGTATTGATTTGATTCGATACTTAACTTTTGAGAAATTATCTTTTGCAAACGGCACTTCCAATTTCGTATCGTTACAATCTTGATAGGTTGCTGTAATTGGCGATTGATGTCCGTAAACTCGTAAAGCAATCTCAAGATTCGCTACATCTCCTAGTCCATCAACCGTTTTTGCAAGAAGTTCTTTTGCGGCGGCGATTCTAGTTTGTCTTCCCCAACGGGCATTCATACTATTAGATGCGTCCAAAATAAAGAGAATTCGTGTCATCTCTTCCTCCTCTTGCCCATACGATAATGAGCTCAGAACGATAAATAATATGGATAAAATTCGTTTCAATTAATAATCTCCTAGTGTTTCTTCGAGTTGCCCAAGAGCACTTGCTAATTGCTCATCATTTGGTGCGGCACCATGCCATTTATGCGTCCCCATCATATAGTCAACGCCTTGTCCCATCTCTGTTTTCATAATGATTACAATCGGTTTCCCATTTCCAACATACGACTTCGCTTTAGCAAGTGTAGATCGCATTTCCTCCATGTTATGTCCGTCCATTTCCAGTACTTCCCATCCAAAAGCTTGCCATTTTTGTGACAAGTTCCCTAAAGGTAGTACATCTTCCAAATCTCCATCTATCTGTCTTCCGTTATAGTCGATCGTGGCAATAAGATTATCAACTCCGTTTCCAGCCGCATAAATCGCTGCTTCCCAAATTTGTCCTTCTTGCAATTCACCATCTCCATGCAGTGTGTACACCAAAGAGTCATCACCGTTCATTTTCTTCGTAAGAGCTGTGCCAATTCCGCAAGATAAACCTTGACCCAAGGATCCAGATGCCATGCGAACCCCCGGAATTTTTTTATCTGTAGCTGGATGACCCTGTAACCGAGAAGATAACTTTCTAAATGTCGCTAATTCTGCCACAGGAAAATGTCCGGAACGGGCTAATACACTGTATAAAACTGGAGAAATGTGTCCATTTGAAAGATAGAAGACATCCTCATTCTTACCGTCCATTTGAAAGTTAGAAGAATCATTTTTCATCACCTCAAAGTAAAGCAGAGTAAGGAAATCAGCACACCCTAATGATCCGCCAGGATGGCCAGAACTTACAGCAGCTACCATACGCACTATATCTCTTCTTACCTGTGTTGCAATGCTACTAAGTTCTTGATTATCCATTTGATAGTTCTATATGTTAAAAGAATTATGTACGATTTAGTTACAAAACTAAGCTTAATTCTTTACTTTTACGTGTTGAAAAAACATTACTTATTGTTGATGTGCAACTATTATTAGTTATTAGCAGTCTTTAAATAAAATGATACTTAAGATTATGAAATTACTTCTTACAAATTGTGTGTTTATCTTCTTTACTATGACCACTTTTTCTCAAGTGGTAGTGGATTCTGATGAATATGATGTGCTAAAGCAAAATGGCCAACTTGGAGGTGTCAGCTTAATGAATGACTATTCATACTTTGATCCAGGAGGGGACCGACCTACTATTTCTCCTGTTGCATCTAATAGGGCTGCTTGTGATTGCTATGTCGAGCCAGATGCTTCATATACTCTAGCAATGGCACCAAATGATGATGGCTCAAGCGCGCTTATTTCAATTCCATTTAATTTTTGCATGTATGGGCAAACGTTTAATAGCTTTTATATAAATAATAATGGTAATATCACATTCACTAGCACCTTAGCAGCATTTTCTTCAACTGCTTTTCCTTCTGTTGGAAATCAGATTCTCGCTCCTTTTTGGGCTGATGTCGATACAAGAGGTGGGAATGGTCAAGTGCTTTATAAAATTACTCCAACAGCAGTTTATATTAACTGGGAAGATGTTGGCTACTATAGTATTCAAGGTGATAAGCTAAACACATTTCAACTTATAATTACTGATGGAACAGATCCTGCTGTGGAATCTGGGAATGTTGCTTTTTGTTACCAAGATATGCAATGGACAACAGGAAGTGCTTCTTCAGGAGTTGGTGGATTCGGTGGAATTCCAGCTACTTGTGGTGCAAACAAAGGCGATGGAATATCTTACTTTTTGATTTCACAATTTGATCATCCTGGCACTGATTTTGATGGTGCTTTAGGAGCTCCAGATGGAATCAGTTGGTTAGATGATAAGAGTTTTTATTTTGATGTTTGTAGCTCAGGAAATGTACCACCGATACCAGAAGGGATTTCTTCATGTGATACATTTAGAGTTTGTGCATATGGTGATACAGCCGATATATCTTTGAATTTTTTGTCGCCAGAAATCTCACAAACAACTAGTATTACTTGGACTAATGGAGGACTAATAACTCTGCAAGAGATTAGTAATATCCCAGGAAATACAGCTCAATTAATTTTAAGAATTATTGGTGATATGGCTTGGGCAGGTACATATAATGTTACTGTTACTGGGACAGATGATTTTTTACCAACGCCTGGAGTAACTACAAAGTCATTTGTTATTGTAATAGAAAATTCAGCAGTACCAATAAATCCAATCTTAGATCCTTTAATCGGATGTGATAGTGTTGTGGCAAGTGTCTTGAATGGTCCATACGATAGTTACTTATGGGATGATTTCTCTAGTAATCCAACGAATGCAGTTTATTCTTCAGGGCCTTACGGTGTTACTGTAAGTATCAATGGATGCTATAAACGAGTGGTTGATACGTTTGCTGTTGCAATGACACCAGATTTTAATTTACAAGGCAACTTAAATCTTTGTGCTGGCTCGTTAGCGAATGTATTTATTCCGGATTCTATGAGCCTTGATTCAATTACTTGGTATATGGCAAACCCAGCATTAGATTCACTATATAGTCAATCCTTAGGAACTGGGAACTACAATGTCACTATTTGGGATAGTACAGGTCTTTGTCAAGCTGATACTGCATTTAGTGTAGTTATAGCTGCAGCCACCACTTTCTTTCCAGATGATACATTATGTTCAGGTGTTATGAATTATCAAGTTACTGGATTGGGCGCGAACCCTGCAGGAGCTTGGTCATCACCTTCTCCGGAAATATCATTTTCGGACCCAACAGGTTTGAATCCTAATATTATTGCCTCTGCACCTGGTGCTTATGTTATTGAGTATTTAGATAATTGCAATGTTCTCCAAAGTGCTACTCTAACATTTGCCCAACTACCTGTTATATTTGCTGATACGAGTATATGCTCATCAAGCTTTATTGTTACAGGAACTGATATCTTTTCATCTGGAGGAACTTGGACAGAATCGACGGGAAATATTGTATTTAATCCTTCTCCAACAACTATTAACCCAACTATCTCAAGTTCAGTTTCGGGAATATATACTGTTACGCTGACTGATAATATATGTGGTAATAGTACTAGTGCAACAATTGAATTGGTAAATCCTCCTTCAATTTTTGGAGACACAACGGTATGTAATAACTACGTGATGTACATTAACGGAACTCAATCCTATTTCGGAGGAGAATGGTCTGCACTAGATACAAACGTTCATTACAATGCGACGAATATTCCGAATCCAGATTCATGGGTAACAAATCCAGGGACATATCTTTATACGTTCACTGATACTGTGTGTAATCAGGAGGTGAGTTCAATTGTTACATATCCTCCATTTATTTGGACGGAGGTAAAAGACACATTGATCTGTTTAGGTTCTGAATATTTGATTTACGCAAATGAGAATCCGACGGTGGACAGTTATATTTGGAGTACAGGTGATACTGGACCAAGTATTACTGTTAGTGAAGCAGGGATTTATACTGTAACTGCAAGCAACGTTTGCTATGACATTACTGTTTCTGCTAATATTGAAACGTTCTTGTGTGATATCGTGGCACCAAATATTCTTTCACTTTCATCTCAAGTTGGTAATAATATATGGTATGTGCAAGAACAGGGAATTGTAGAATTCAAATGTTCTATTGTGAATAGATGGGGTAACTTGGTGTATGAATATACTGATCCGAAAGGAGGTTGGGATGGACGTACTCTTGGTGGTACCCTTGTTGATGAAGGAACTTACTTCTATATTATCGATGCAACTGTTACAGGTGGACAAACCTTACAAAAACATGGATCGATTCAAGTAGTGCATTAACAGTGCGTTAGATCAATGATAGCATATATTGGCTTCTATCTTCCATCAATTGGAAGGTAGAAGCCTTTTTTGTTTCAATTAAGTTGACTACCTTCAAGTTGAACTTACCTGGGTCTCGATATATTAGGTCGACTGGGTAACTCAAACTTAAATAAAATTTAAATGAAAAAAATCGGAGTAAACGGCTTTGGCCGTATAGGAAGATATTTTACCCGGATGACACTAGATCGTCTGGATGTTGATGTTGCAGTTGTAAATGATTTAGCCGACATCAAAACATTAGCACACCTTTTAAAATATGACAGTGTGCATCGTCAATTGAAGCATGAATTTAAAATTGAAGGTAATAAGATCATTTTTAATGATGGAAAAGAGATTGTTTTCATTTCAGAACGTGATCCAGAAAAAATTGCTTGGAGTGACTATGGCGTGGAAATTGTCATGGAGTCTACTGGGATTTTTAGATCTGAAGAAACAGCTTCCAAACACTTTAAAGGTGGAGCAAAGAAAGTAATTTTGTCAGCTCCTGCAAATGGAGGTAATATTCGTACCGTGGTTCTCGGCGTTAATGATGACAAACTTCAATCTTCTGATGTTATAATTTCTAATGCGTCTTGCACAACTAATTCAGCAGCTCCTATGATGCAAGTAATGAAGAGTATTTGTGAAATCGAAAGCGCATTTATTTCGACAATACATAGTTATACTTCAGATCAACGATTGCATGATGCACCACATAGTGATTTAAGAAGAGCGCGTGCAGCAGCAGAATCAATTGTTCCAACATCTACAGGTGCAGCTACTGCGTTGTCGAAGATCTTCCCAGAATTAGAGGGGAAAATTGGAGGCTGTGGAATTCGCGTTCCTGTTCCAGATGGATCTATGACAGATTTGACATTGGTGGTGAAAAATCCTCCATCAGCAGAAGTTATTAATGCAGCAATGAAAAAAGCAGCAGAAGGAGACTTGAAAGGGATTTTAGAATATACCAGTGATCCAATTGTTTCTTGTGATGTGATCGGTAATCCAAATAGTTGCCTCTTTGATAGCCTGTTGACAAGCGTTGTTGGTAATATGGTCAAGATTGTTGGATGGTATGATAATGAAGCTGGATATTCGAATCGACTTGTTGATCTTGCTGCCAAAATATAATTGAAGTAAGGTTTGTGAACAGATTACTTAGTCTTATAGTGTCATTCTTTGCCTTGTCATCAGTGATGGGACAGAATGCATTTGGAACATTACATGGAAATTACACACCAACGAACAGTGTTTATGTCAATCCATCTAGCATGCTTGATGCTAAAGTGTGGCTTGACATAAACATTGTTGGGGTCGGTTCTTACACGAACAACAATCTTGTGTTTCTTGAGAATCACTCTTGGGGTTCTATCTCTAGGGACTTAATTCAGTATTCTAAAGGTCGTATTGACGATAGCAGTTTTCCAGATGAAGAGGATATCGGTTACAATCAGAATCGTAAAAACTATCATGGCTACAACCGAAACTTCGTAACTGCACCAAGCGCTGTTTGGAGTCAAGGAGATCATGCTGCTGCATTATCAATTGGAGGAAGAAGTTATACCGCTATACGTGGTGTTCCTGATTATGCAGCGCAATTTATTGAAAATGGGGTGCCTGATTTCACACTACAACATGACATCGATTATTCGCTAAAGAGATTGCGTATTGCATCCTTACATTTTGCGGAAATCAAAGGTTCGTATGCATATACTTTCTTGAAGCGTCGTCGAGATATGTTTATGGGAGGAGTTACACTTTCAAAGTTCTTTTCTGTGGCTGGTGCTGCGATGAATATTTACAACGCAGATTTTAATATTGATAATGATAGTTTAGCTCTACTGTTTGATGTTCAAGCGGATGCCATGTTTACACCAAATCCTCGTGTTAATTGGAAAGGAGGGATGGGGCTAGATCTCGGTTTCACGTATCAAAAAATGCTAGGTGAAGCAGCTTCTTATTATCCAAATTCACCTAAGTTGGGATGTAGAACGGTTCCTTATTTGTACAAGTTAGGTGTTTCAATCATAGATATAGGCTCAGTTAAGTTTGATGAAGATGATGTTGTTTTTGCTGGCTACGATTTTCAGAATTACTCTTGGGTTCAATACGATGAAGAGCAAATCAATGAAGAAAATCCAACAGATGTATTTGAAGCACAAGAGGCTAGTATTGAGGAAGGGCGTGTTCGAAAACCACATAAAATCCGACTTCCGACATTTGCATCTATACAGTTTGATTACAATTTATGGGCCTCACGTTTATATGTCAATGCTACAATCATTCAAGGAATTCCACCAGGGAAGAATAAATTCGGTCTTCGTCATGCAAATAGCTTGAGTGTTACACCGCGGTATGAAACCTACTTTTTTGAATTCGCTCTTCCAATTAGTTTGTACGAGTATCAGTACCCGCAACTTGGAGCAAGTTTTCGTATTGGTCCATTGTCGATTGGATCGGATAAAATAATTAGTTGGGTAAAACAATCGAAAATTTATGGAATGGACATCTATATGCATTTGAAAATCCCATTGCGCTATCATCCAAAGTGCAAAGGGAAACTGAAGAGTATTAAAAAAGGGAAAGGGCAGAAGTATAAGAAGTATCGACCTTGTGAGGCTTATGGGTAGCCTATAGCTTTGTGGTTACCATTAAAATGCTGAATCTTCTTCAAAGAGTTTTAGGCAATCACCTTTGAGTTGCAGTTTATACCATAATGAACAACTTGTATTCAAACAAGCTGTTCATATATCTGGTTACTGAATTAAAAATAGATTTAATTCAAGTTAATCGTGTAAGTATTTCCGTTAAGGATTAAAGTCGCGCTACCTCCTCCATTAAATACAATGTTTCCCGAAAAAGAAAATGTCTCACTGCCATTATTAGCTGTAAGAATCGCTGTTCCTGTTCCGGATTCTATTTCATAGCTTGTTTTATTTACAGTGAGGTCTGTTAGGTTAAGTGTAATTATACTGGTTATTTCTTGTGTATTTGAATTGATAGTTATTGTTTGTGAGCCATTTCTGTATAGGTATCCTGAGAAGATTAGCATCGATGAACTTGGCTCAATCCCCGTTACAATCATGTTGGCAACGCTATTGTCATTGGAGGTGATTCTACCTGTCGAATAGGTTCCAGAACAAGATGCATTTAGGGCAATGGAAGAAGGTATTCCTAAGTTACATTCCATAAGATACCCCCAGTTGATTGAATAACTGGATTGTGCTATAGCTCCAGCATAAGAAAACGTGTAGGATGTGTCGTAAGATTGATTACAATTAGCGTTAGTAGCATAATCTGTAATTAGTAGTTCAGAATATTTTGTCACTGTTTCATTCACTCCCGCAGTATTTCCTTGTAAAGAGGCCTCGATAAGTTCAACGGCATCTTCTTCTGAAACATTTTTGATTTCTTCTTTAGAGCAGGAAGTCATAAAAGAGCTTCCAATAATTAGAGTTGCTGTAAATAATGTAGATCTTGTAATTGTCATAATTCTTTATTTTAAAGTTATGGTACAAATCTATTTAGACATTGCCTCAGAGGAATTAACAAAAGATAATCAATAAGCGATTTTTCCTCGTGTAATTTACTATCGGCACTTAAATTAGTGTGCTAAAGTTAGTGTGATACTAATTTTTGAGGGTTTCATTCCCACCTATTTTCTCTCCACTCGTTTTGTTCTTTTTTAGAAAGAAATGTCCATGCTACGATTCGGGTTGATTTATTGTTTGTTCCCATTGAGATCGTTTTGAGCTGACTAGCGGCAGTGTTTTCTAATAATCGATAGATTCTTTTAAGGTTAGATTGTTTTGAGACTAGCGTTGAGAACCAGAAACAGTTTTTAGAGAAATACTTACTTTCTTTAATTATATTCTGAATGAATTTAGATTCTCCACCATCACATATAAGCTCTTTACTGATTCCTGCTAAATTGAGTTCAGGTGTTTTTACTCTTTTGCCTGATAAATTTTTTATTTTTCTTTGGGTTCCTTTTTGAGCATCTTCAATCGAAGAGTGAAATGGAGGATTGCAGATGATTACATCAATTTTTTCCTCTTTGCCAATTATGCCATGAAAGACGTATTTTGAATTTTTTTGTAATCGGCACTCTATCTTGTCTTTAAGTGATGAATTGGAGTTGACAATATTTTGTGCTGAAGCAATTGATTTTGGATTAATATCAGAGCCAATAAACTTCCATCCGTATTCTGTAACCCCGATAATTGGATAAATACAACTAGCCCCAAGACCAACATCAAGACAAGTAATTTTAGTGCCATTTTGGATCTTTCCCAAATTACTTTCACTTAATATATCTGCTATATAGTGTATGTACTCAGCTCTTCCAGGTATTGGGGGGCATAAGTTTTCATCTGGAAATTCCCAATGCTTTATACCGTAATGGTGATGAAGTAATGCTTTGTTTAGAAGCTTAACAGCTACTGGATTTGAAAAATCTATTGAATCAACTCCAAATTTGTTAGGTATGATATGATTATTCAATGCTGGAATAGATGTTGTTAATGCGCTTAAATCATATCGCTCTCGATTTTTGTTTCGAGAATGTAATCTTGTTTTTTCTTTTTGTTGTTTTTTTTCTGAAGACATGATTTAGAATTCGGTGTGATGTGTTTTTTGTTTCAATAGCTGTATTAAACCTTCTTCAATTATCAGACACACAATAGGATGATTAATCCTAAAAGTTTAATCATCATTTTATTTACGAAATTACGAGTATCCTTCCAAACTTAGTCTGCAGGTTTGGTATCTTAAAATCTTATCGTTTAACATCAACCTACTGCTTAAACAAAACCCAAGCACTGCCAGAATACTCTTTCATTTCAGCAAGGCTTGCATTCGCATCAGCTGCGCTAGAAAACGACTTCATACTAACAGTATGCATTCCACCATTCATAATTACTGACGCAGGTAAACCTTCACCTTGCAGTTTTTTTGCTAGTCGATTTGCGTTTTTTTGAGAAGAGAATGCACCAGCAATAATATGATAAGGATCGTTTCCTGATGTAATTGGTAGCGGTGTATTATTAACCGGAGTTTCATTTGTAGTTTCATCAATTGGATCTTCCACAACGTCAACCTCATCATTCTCATCATTTACTTTATCGATGATTTCGTCATTTTCAGTATCACTATTTTCATTAGAGTCTGTCTTGTCCCCACCCATTGTTTCTCGCATTTCGTCTAGTGCGTTTGATTCAGTATCACCGACTTTTTCATCTGCTAAAAATGGAACATATTGCTTCATTTTATCATAATTGAGGCCAAAATAAGTTCCGCCGCCCAAGAGAACAACGAGTAAAACCATCAATATCCAAAATCCTACCCCACGCTTTTTCTTCTCTTTTGTTTTCTCTTTTGTTTTCTCTTTTTTTACAACTGGTTTCAATTTCTTTTCAGCGGACTTTCGTATAGATTCTTTTTTGGTTACCTCACTTTTACCAGCTTCTGTATTCGGATCTTCTTGTGGTTTTTTCGGAGGATCATTTTTTGGATTGATTGCAACAATTGGAGTGATTTTTTTCTCAACAGGTTTAGTTGTCTCTACTTTATTTACGGTCGGTACAGCCTTTTTTTCTGTAACATTCTTTGCAATTATCTCTTTATCCTTAGGAACCTTTTTAATTTTCACATCAGGTTTCTTCGGAGTAACTTTCTTTTCGAGGGTCTTAATAGATTCCTTTTTTTCTGCAACTTTTTTCGCCACAACTTTTGTTGTTGTTGATTTTTTAATCGGCGTCTTTTCCTCTGCTTTAACTTCCTTATTTACTTCTTTTATTTCGGGAGCTTTCTTTTCTGCTTTGGCTCCTTCCTTTTTTAGAGGTTGGATTGTCTCTTTTGTTTTTTCTGTTTCACTCCCATTAATTGTAGCAGTAAACTCTATATCTCCACCGTCATTTTTCGAGAACTTCCCGAACTCGAACATATCGAATGACTCACCTTTGTCTAGTGCAGCTTGAATTTCACGGACATACTTAGCTATAAGATTCTTTGCGTCTGCTTCATCAATCCCATCCTTATTTGCAATGTAGGCTGAAAGTTTTCCGTCATCATGCTTGAGGTAAGACATAAACATTATTTCCCCTTTTTCTTTATTGGTAATTGTTAATGCACCAAGACCGGGAATGATAATTGTGTTGGCTTCCTTTAAAATTTCGAGTAGATACTTGTTCATGTTATGGTTTTAGCGAGATGTAAAATAGCGAAAAAATCAGAATAATTCGTTAAAGTTGAACGTATCCTTCAAGCGAATTCCTCTATCGGTCATTTGCAATGTTGCACATTCATTCACTATGTCATGTTCAAGGAAAAGTATAAACTCATCTTCACATGCCTTAGTAAGAAACTTCGATTTTTCTTCAAGAGTGATCAAAGGACGCGTATCATACCCCATCACGTAAGGCAATGGAATGTGACCAACACTTGGAAGTAAATCTGCCATGAATACGATGGTTTTCCCTTTGTATTGGATGTGCGGAATCATCATGCTGTCTGTGTGGCCATCAACGAATAACACATCAAAATTATTGAACGCATTACGTGTAAAATCTCCAGTTCGTTCTATAAATTTCAATTGTCCACTTTCTTGAATTGGAAGGATATTTTCTTTAAGAAATGAAGCCCTTTCCCTTGGATTAGGTTCTGTTGCCCATTTCCAATGATCTTCTGTACTCCAATAATTTGCATTCTTAAAAACCGGCTCAAAACCTGATCGATCTTTGTTCCATTTAATTGCTCCACCACAGTGATCAAAATGAAGATGAGTTAGGAATACATCGGTAATGTCATCAAGTGAAAAGCCAAGTGCATTCAAATTTGGTTCGAAACTTGAATTATCAGACAGGTAAAAGTGAGAGAAGAATTTTTCATCTTGTTTATCACCGATTCCTGTGTCAATTAACATTAACCGATCACCATCTTCAATCAACATAGATCGCATAGTCCAGTCACACATGTTATTTGAGTCAGCTGGATTTGTACGAGTCCACAGTGCTTTTGGAACAACACCGAACATTGCTCCTCCATCGAGTTTGAAATTTCCTGTACTGATTGGATGTATCTTCATAGTTCTTTATAAAGTGGCAATATACAATGCTGTAATTGCTAAAATGGCTGTTAACAAACCTAATAATTTCATTTGAGTTGCTTTCTCCTTAAACAGAACAAATCCCATTATCGCAGAAAAAAGAACCACAGATACATTTGTAATTGCAAGTACGGTTGAGTCTGCCCATCCAGTTAATTGGTAGGATAGTAGTAAGAGGTAGATCGAGAAAAAGTTCGGTACACCTAAAACTAATCCTGCGATGAGATTTTTAAGTTCAAATTTCACTTTTCCACGAGCAGCCTGAATGGTTAACATGATCAGTCCAAATAATCCTGCAAGTCCTAATCCAATGGCTGAAAATAAAGCAGAGGATAAGTTCGAAAGATGATTATTTTGAATATAATTTAGGATGAAATCAAACCCACCACTGACGATAAATAATACTGCCAACATCCACTTATAGGAGCTCTTCATTTTTGTTCCTTTCGTGGATGAAACTAAATAGACACCGATAAAGGCTAGAGTAATCCCTATTATTTTGAGTGTATTGAGTGATTCACCATAACTAATAATCATCAGTATTAGAGATACTGCCATGCTCATTTTTACGGCAACAGATGTAGCAGCAACTCCATTTAATTGTGCGCTTTTCCCCATAACGAGAAAGAGTCCAATGAAGACTACTGCACATAGAATAACAAATGGAACCCAACTTGTATCCTTCATTACTTGGTCATTCCAAGTGTCACCATAGAGAACGATTCCGATAAAAATGCTACAAAATAATTTATGACAATAGCTTGAAAAGTGTCAATTTTAAACCGAGCGAAGAGTTTGAAAATTACAAAGATCAAACTAGAGCTAACGATGGAAAGTAGAAGAGCAATCATTGGTTGAAGAGGTAATTTATTTTATCTGAAAAGAAAATCTCGTGATGATAGGATACTCCAGTAATTTTTGGGGCAGAAGTGCCAACATTAAAAGATGTTGAACCAGTGATAATCCGTGCTTCATCCCAAAGGCTTGAGTCAATAAAGGATTGTAATGTTGCTCTTCCACCTTCGATCAATACGGATTGTATATTGAGTTCATAAAGTTTAGATAGAATTGACTTTGCAATCATGTCTTCAATTTTGATGTAGTCGCAAGATCTGTCAGACTCTGTTTTCACTTTATTGAGAATGATTGTTTGTGCGCATTTGTCTTTCACTTGTACTTGATCGTCCAATTCAAGTAAACTATCCAAGATAATACGAATCGGATTTGATCCGCGTATTGCTCGTACAGTTAGTGAAGGATCATCTTTTAACACTGTGTTTTTCCCAACCAAAATAGCTTGATATTCATTTCTCCATTGGTGTACTTTAGACTGAGTTTCGGGACAAGAAATCCAAGTTACTTCTCCTGTTTGTCCATTTTCTGAGTCAATTAATTTATTCTGAGTTTGCGCCCATTTAAGTAATACGTATGGGCGTTTTTGTTCATGAAAAGTGAAAAAATGTCGATTCATTGCTCTACATTCTGACTCTAAAACACCTAATTCAATTTCAATTCCGGCTTCTTTCAACCGTTGAACTCCTTTGCCACTGACTTCTGAAAATGAATCTGTGCAGCCAATTACCACTCTTTTAAAATTATGTTTGACAAGTAAATCTGCGCATGGTGGCGTTTTTCCATGATGAGCACATGGTTCTAAGGAAACATAAATAGTTGATTGTGCGAGAATTGATTTATCTTTTACTGAGTCAACAGCATTGACTTCAGCATGTGCTTTGCCGTATTTTTTATGATATCCTCCTCCAATAATTTGATCATTTAAGACAATAACGGCACCCACAAGTGGATTTGGAGCAACACTACCGCTGCCTAGTTTAGCCAATTGAAGGCATCGACTCATATAAATCTCGTCTGTAATCACAGAACGAAGATATACTTTGTAAGTAAATTACTGCTCCTTTCTTGTGTCAAATCATTAGATGATTGATCTACTTTTCCTAGATTTAAATTTTGTATATTTGTCGCGAATTCTAGCAGTTAGAATAAGAAAGGCATGTTTTTACACAGCTTTTTTGGGTATAAAATTTTACTAAAATTGTTTTATCAAACTCGCTGAAAAATGAAGAATATAATTGTTTCCTTGACCTTTGTTTTCATTGCCTTAACTATCAGTGCACAATGCGATCCTGCTTTACTGAATCATTACAATGTGGGTGATTTTCCCTTTACATCGTCAACAGGTGTTACTGTTAGTATGGGTGGAACATACTCAGGAGTATTAGGCCCGTATGGACCTTATGGTTGTAGTCCTGCAACGTGTGATGCAAATACCATTCGCTTGGATCCTGGAGATACATTGATTTTTACTTTTTCTCAACCAGTCTACGACATGACTTTTGTTTCTGGTGTAATGAATATAACTGAAAATGGCAAAATTATATCTGATAATGGTATACCAACACTAACTTCAAATTGCCCAGCAGATTTGCAGATAACGGGTAATTCATTTGTACAAATCGGACCGCTTGGATCGCCGGTAATAACTGTGTCAGTTCCTGGTGGCGCAACTTCTATTTCAATTATTTGTCTTCCTGCATCGAATAACGGCGTATTTACCGTTGATGTATTGGATTGTATCAATGAATTGTCGCCGCCATGTGGTACAACAAGTAGTCTTGTAGCAAGTTCTTGCGACAATTACACTTCTCCTAGTGGAAACTATATTTGGACATCAACAGGGATGTACAACGATACAATTCCTAATGCAGCAGGGTGTGATTCTGTAATTTCGTTGGATCTTACGATTGCAAATAGCACCACTGGTACAGATGTACAAACAGCATGTGATAGTTATACTTGGATAGATGGTAACACATACACCGTAAGTAACTCAACTTCAACATATGTACTTGGTAATGCGGAAGGTTGTGATTCAGTTGTGACACTCAATTTAGTGATAAATACTGTTGATGTTTCGCTTACTCAAGCTGGAACTTTGTTAACAGCTAATGCATTAGGGGCAACATATCAATGGTTGGATTGCCCAGGAATGACTCTGATTAGTGGTGCTACAAGTCAATCTTACAATGCTACCGCTAATGGGAATTATGCTGTGATAGTTACAGAGAACGGCTGTACCGATACTTCAACTTGTTATAATGTAACTGGGTTGGGAATTGTTGCTAATGATTTTGGTGACGGACTTATTCTTTATCCTAATCCAACCAGAGGAAGGTTTTCGATTGATTTGGGTCAAAATTATCAGCTTGTTACTATCGAACTTATGGATTTGACAGGAAGATTGATCCAGTCCAATTCGTACAATTCAGGCCAGTTGTTCGAGCTAGATTTAGAAGAATCAGCGGGGGTTTATTTGCTTCAAGTTGTTTCGGAAGGAAAAAAGGCATTAGTGCGCTTGGTTAAGAAATAAGATTTCCGCTGAGTTCCTGGAACGGAGTACGTATTTTTATTTCGATTTTGCTTTGATCAACTAGTCTTCAGCAAGCCATGAAAATTCTATTAAATTCGTGGTAATGATCCTTTTGTAGGAATTCAGTCAAGAGACAACATGAAGTTTATCAAAGGTCTAGCGAAAGTGCTCAAAAATATGTTGCCTACGCCGTTTCCAATTGCATTTATCTTAACTGCTGTAACTTTTATTTTAGCATTGACGCTAACCTCTTCTAGGGTGTCTGGGTTCGATCGAGTGGTTGAAGTTATGGGGTTGGGAAGAAGGATTATGGAATACGCCACTTCTCACTTTTGCAGTTCAAATGATGTTGATGTTAGTTTTGGGACATGCGTTAGCCTTAACTCGACTAGTTGATTTATTGATGAGTTATGCAACTCGTTTTTGCACTTCAACAGCAAAAACGGCAGCAATTGTAGCCTTTCTAATGATAGTTGTTTCGTTATTTAATTGGGGCTTGGGGTTAATTTTTGGAGCAATTTTAGCGCGAAAGGTTGGAGAACATACAGCTCGTGCAAATGGTCAGTTAAATTATGCTCTGATTGGTGCGGCAGGTTATAGCGGATTGATGGTTTGACATGGAGGTATTTCTGGATCTGCACTAATTAAAGCAGCTGAAAGTGGTCATTTAACAACTTTGATGGAGAAGACAATGGATCCTGACAAGTTAGATCTTCTTCCAAATTCGATCACTTTTTCTGATACAGTTTTTGGATCAATGAACCTTATGACAATGCTTCTTTTGATTATACTCTTACCAGTATTCATGTATTGGATAGGTAAAAGAACGAAAAAGATAACCACGCTGCCAGAAGTTTCTAAAGAGGAGATGGTAATAATTGAACAAGCAGAGGGTGCTGAGCGATTAGATGTCTCCCGAATATTCTCTCTCTTTTTCGGCTCGTTAATAGTTTTTTATGCAATTTATGTTGCGATCACTGGATTTGAAATTCGGGGTTTTGGATTTATCACACCTAATTTCATCAATCTTCTTTTACTAGGACTTTGTTTGTCTCTTCATCGAAATATTAAGCAGTTTTTGAAGGCTATCGATAGGGCAATTGGTGGTTCGTCTGGAATACTAATTCAGTTTCCTCTTTATTTTGGTATTCTTGGAATTATGACAAACTCTGGACTTGCTCAACAATTTTCAGATTTCTTCGTGCGTATTTCATCAGAAACAATATCAGATTTAAACTACCTTATGCTTCGTCTATTTTCAATAGCTTCTTTTGTACTTAATAAATTTACGCTCATACTTAAGAGTTTAAGTAATAGTGATATTTCCTCCGTGGATTTAAATCTATCTACATGTCGCTACAATTACCCCAACTCTTCAATTCTCTCCAAAGGTCTAGCAATTATCGCTTTTCCGTCTTTAACAATAATAGGGCGTTCAATCAATTTCGGATATTGAACCATTGCGTCAATCCATTGGTCTTCGCTTAATTCTTTTCCTTTAAAATTCTCTTTGAAATCAGCTTCTCCCTTTCGAATGAGCTCGAATGCAGATATTCCTAACATTCCTAAAATCTCTTTAAGCTTCGAGGCATCAGGTGAATCATTCAAGTACTCGACTACTTCAAAATCTGCATTAACTTCTTCAAGATGTTGAATCGCGCATCGACTTTTCGAACAACGAGGATTATGGTATACTGTGTATTCTTTCATATTAATCTAACATCTAACATCTAACATCTAACATCTAACTCTCTTTCTTCGGTCTCTTCTCAAAACTTCCTCCACAATTCGGGCAGACGTGATTCAATTTGGCTTCGACGCAAGTGTTACAGAAAGTACATTCATACGAGCAAATCATCGCTTCATCACTCGTTTGTGGAAGATGCTTTGAGCACATTTCGCATGATTCTTTCATTTCTAACATTTGCATCAAGGTAAAAAAGTCCCACCGAAAACGATGGGACTCTATATATTTATCTTCTAGTGAGTTGACAAATAATCAGCTACTCCATCAAAACTAGCTGTCATCCCTTCGTCACCTTTCGTCCAATTTGCAGGACAAACTTCACCGTTTTCTTCAACAAATTGAAGTGCATCTATCATGCGAAGTGCATCATCAACATTTCTTCCTAATGGAAGGTTGTTCACCAATTGGTGCTGCACAATTCCTTCTTTATCAATTAAGAATAATCCACGGTAAGCGATCATAGGGCCGTTAGCGATCATGTTCAAATCTTCATCATAATCATACTCTCCAGCCATTACCCCAAACGCCTCGGTGATTGTTTTTGTTGTATCTGCAACTAGCGGATATTTAACTCCTTCGATTCCGCCTTTTCCTTTTGGCACTTGCAACCATCCCCAGTGAGATTCTTCAGTATCTGTTGAGCAGGCAACAACTTTCGTTCCACGTGCTTCGAATTCGGCTAGTTTATCTTGAAATGCATGCAGCTCAGATGGACATACAAACGTAAAATCTTTTGGATAGAAAAAGAACAGAACATGGTTCTTCCCAATGTATTGATCTAACGAAAAATTCTCTACCATTTCTCCACCATTAACTACTGCTGTAGCATTGAATGATGGTGCCTTTCTTCCTACTAATACTCCCATTTTATTCTTATTTTAGTTATGTTATTGTTTCGTGTTTCAAAATTACTCAATTAATCGGACTCAATTTGGTGCTGATCAAGTTTTATAGTGTAAATATACATCTCAATTTATTATAGTTAATATTGATTAACTTTATAGTTGCATAAAATATATTTATATGATTTCAATTCAGCAAATGCAATACTTGATTGCATTAACCGAAGCGCGTCAATTTTTACGAGCTAGTGAAGTTTGCTTTGTTACACAGCCTACTTTATCAATGCAGATTAAAAAGGCTGAAGTTACTCTTGGGGCTCTTGTGTTTGATCGTTCAACTTCTCCATTAGAACTGACTCCATTTGGTGAATCACTGATTCCAATCATTCGTGATACCCTAAATGAGTATAAGCAGATTGAAGTTCTTTCTCAAAGGAAAAAAGGCATTTACAAAGAACGACTTCGTATTGCGATTATCCCTACAATATCGGGGTACTTACTTCCTGACTTATTTAGTGAATGGAAGGATCTATTAGAGGGTGTACAACTATCGATTGAGGAGTTGAAAACAGCGGATATTTTGGTCGCACTTGATACGAAGCAAATTGATTTTGGAATTTTAGCAGGACCTGTCAATGATCCTAAATTGCGATCGTCAATTGTGTATAAAGAGGAAATCAAAGCATTTCTTCCCGAAGTAAAAACAAAGGAAGTCACTACAGCATCTCTAGCTGAGTTTCATCCTTGGTTATTAACTCAAGGGAATTGTTTACGAACCCAAATGATTCATTTTTGTGAACTAAATAAGACAGTAAAGGACGAATGGAATTATGAAGGTGGGAACATGGATTTATTAATGAAAATGGTTGAGTTACATGGAGGATATACATTAATTCCTGAGCATGCAATAAAGAATGATTCTCCGAATTACAAAAGAATTCGATCTGATGCTGGTGAAATTCCTGCCCGTGAAGTAATTGCTCTTTCAACGAATCGAAGTACAAAATGGTCGCTTATTGAAAAGTTGATTCGGTCAATGCAGTTGAAATATTCATCTAATTTCTCAAGTGATTTTAAAACACTCAATTGGAAGTGATGTGTCGATAAATTTGATCTGTTGCACCAGCGTTTTGTTCAACGAAACGTTTCTCTTTAGCACTAATGTTATTCAAATTAGATTGGATCAATTCGAATGTTTTTTCAAATTCATTCAAAGTTGAAATCGAGAATCCAAATCCGCCATTAATGAATGCTTGTCCTTCTGGAAATCGCTTGTATTTTGGCCCGAAAATTACGGGTAATCCAAAAACTGCGGGTTCAAGTATGTTGTGTAAATTCCCAGTAAATCCTCCTCCGACATAAGCAATTTCACCATATTTATAGGCGCTTGCGAGTAATCCAATCGTATCTACTATAAGAACATCAATGTCTTTTATGGATTCGGTTGATGTTTTCGAATATCGTTCGACTTTCCGAGTGATCCCTTTCGAAATCTGCTCAATGTGCTTTTCATCAACTTGGTGCGGAGCGATTAACACTTTGAAACTTGTTTTATTAATCCATGGTATGAGTAATTCTTCATCAACAGGCCATGAACTTCCAATAACAACCAGTTTATCATTCGATTTGAAAGCTTCGATAACTGAATTTGGCTGGGCACTTAAACTGTTTTCGATGACTCTGTCAAAGCGACTATCTCCAGTGATTTTAGTGTTTGTAATACCGATTTCAGTAAGTAGGTGCTTAGATGATTCGTTTTGAACAAAGAAGAAGTCGAATTGCTTCAACAATGAACGGAAAAAGCTTCCGTACCATTTGAAAAAACGATGACTAGGTCTGAAAATACCGCTGACATTGTAAATTTTACTTCCAAATTTTTTCGCCGCAAGAATGAAATTCCCCCAAAATTCATATTTCACAAAAAAGATCGAACTGGGTTGAATGATGCTGATAAATTTGCGGGCATTTGATGGGGTATCTAGGGGTAGGTAGCAAACGAAATCTGCTAAATGATCCCTCTTTTCAAAATTTTCAAAACCTGAGGGAGAAAAAAATGTGACGATAAGGTAAATTTCAGGATTTTCGTGCTTAATTCGATTCATTAATGGCAATCCTTGATCGAACTCTCCAAGAGATGCACAGTGAAACCAAACAACCTCTTTGTTAGATATATCGGGTAGTGTTTGAAATAATCCCTTTCGACCGTTAATCCACTTTTTAGCTTTTGGATTGAACAGTGAAGCTATCCTTATTGCGACTCCATAACAGTAAACTCCAAATGTGTACAATGCACGCATTAGTCGTAATAGAATTCTTTAGGTTGGCGTTGATAAATTGGAATCAACCAACCAATTTTGAACCCAAATTGAAGGTCGACTCTCAAATCGGTAGAAACTGGAGTTTCGGGTCTGTCAAAATTAATTGTTCTCCGATTATATGTGAATCCTTGTTGAGCATAAAGTCCG
>JAJRQK010000032.1 GCA_024280295.1 Bacteroidota bacterium | reverse complement strand
GATTACTCAGCTGGAAGCTGGTAAAAAATTGTTCTTGATAATCCTTTTTGCCTTGCATGACCCAAGATAAGAAAGAATGAGCCTGGATTGGAATTGTTTGCGTATGTTTATCAATAGTTGTGCAACAGCCACAATGCCTAAAATTCATACTTCCGCTGATGCTTCGCAACACTAGCTGTGTGGAAATGCCTATATTTAGTTATTAAATTTAGTCTAATCTAAAAGTCGCACGACATTTTAGCTTTAGCGTTATGTATAATGAACCATTATATGAAACTCTTGTATATAAGTATAATATTAACCTTCTGTAGTTGTTCTGAGAATACAAACTTCCAAGAACCTCAAGTTATTTCAGAGTCGGTTTACCATCTTGATGAGTCGCGTGACAGAATTATTCCTATGGAAGTTTACAAGAATACAAATGGAAATCATGAGAATGGCGTTGTAATTATTAATGCTGGATATGGATGCAGCAATACAGAGTACACTTATCTGGCACGTTTTCTAGTGTTGAATAGTTATCTCGTTGTATCAACACATCATGAACATCAGATTGATGAAATACTGCCTCCAGGGGAAAACATTTACAACTCAAGACGACCAAATTGAGAACAAGGAGCACTAAATATTCAAACCATTTCAGATTATCGAAAGAACGAATTCCCAACAATATCAACTTCGAAAATCAGCCTCATTGGTCACTCTAATGGCGGCGACATTGCTGCACTATATGCGACTAAATTTCCTGCTAATGTTCAGCTAAATGACGTTGGGCATAATTTCATGAGAGACAATGGGGTCAGAAGAAATGAAAAAAAGATTATTGTAGAAATTAAGAAGTGTCTATAACATCAGTGACTGTTGCACAACCCAATACTTTTTGAAAGTCATCTCGTTTTACGATAAAGCGAAAATAAATTATGGTGAAATTCAATCTGTTACTTTTTGGTGAATTTGCTATTTTTATCTGATTTTTTAGTTCAAGCCGTTTTCGGACCTTCAGGGAAATCTTATGAGATAGAGGTTATTGAAAGTTCTGATCATCATCTGAAGAATGAGAGAATAAGATTGGTTTGCCTAATACCAGAAAAGAAAAAAGCGACCTGCAGTGAGAATTACAAAAAGACATTACGATTTCCAATTGAAATAGGTAAGTCTACCGAAGTAAATACACGGAAGAGGAAATAATTGCAAAAGAACATAAACAAATTACAGGTGAGAATCTACTAGCCATAATTAGCAATACAACAATCTATGGAGACTATCCAGGGGGCTATAAATTCATAACTGAGATTTACAAAAATGGAACAGCTGAAGACATAAATAATCTAGGTACACATGACTTTGGAAGCTGGACTATTAATATGAAAGCAAATAAATTGTCACTAAAATGGAAAATGGATGGTTCGATACTACTACACGTGCTTATGATGTTGATACTGGAGGACTACTTTTAAGACATTCAAAAACTGGAAAGAAGAATAACGATATGTCAACAAAAGGTGTAATTATTAGCCTAATAGGTAGTCTTCACCCATTAAATATCAGCCTTCTTTTGGCAACATAATAGCGTATATTTTGCTGTCCTCTCGAACGTTGAGTATATTTGAACTGATTAAACCTCGAATACATGAAAAGAATCTATTTTGCAATCATCGCAATTGGAATGAGTACTTCAATTGCACTTGGGCAGTTTCACACGTCCGAACCAGTAACTAATGGAGAAGGGAGTAATTACGAATTCACTAAAATTGCACACCTAGATGCTACACCCGTGCAAAGTCAAGGTTATACCGGGACTTGTTGGAGTTTTTCGGCTCTTTCTTTTTTTGAATCAGAAATGATTCGAATGGGGACTGAAAACCCTGAATTACTCTCAGAAATGTATGTTGCCCGCAAAGCTTACGAAGGAAAAGCGGAGAAATATATTCGCATGGATGGCAAAATTCAGTTTTCTCAAGGTGGAACCTTTCCTGATATTGCCTATGTAATGAAAAACTATGGAATCGTTCCTGAAGTTACCTATAATGGATTGAATTACGGATCAAGAACTCACAATCACAGTGAATTATTTGCGGTTCTTAATGGTGCGGTTAAAGGGCTTTTAAGTCATTCGAAATCTGGGAAAACACTCACAAATGCGTGGAAGAAATCTTTTAGCGGAATTTTAGATGCCTACTTGGGAGATGACATAATTGAGTTTGAATTAGACGGGAAAAAATACACTCCAAAATCCTACGCAAAGAAAACAGGATTGGTTATGGATGATTACATCTCCTTAACTTCATTTACAAATCACGATTGGTATAAGTCGTGTGTTCTTGCAATTCCAGATAACTGGTCGTGGGGAATGAGTTATAATGTTAAGTTAGATGAATTGATGTCCGCAACTGAATATGCCCTAAAACATGGGTTCACTGTAGCTTGGGATGCCGATGTATCCGAAGATGGATTTAGCTTTAGTAATGGATTGGCTATAAACCCGGTTGATATTTCTACTTTGGAAGTATCAGGAAGTGATAACGCATACTTCTCTGACAGTGGAGCGGAAAAAACATCGAATGCCTTCCTAACTCCAGTTGATGAAGTTGAAGTTACGCAAGAGTTACGACAAGAAGGATACGATGATAAAACAACACAGGATGATCACTTAATGCACATCGTTGGGATGTACAAAGACCAGAAGGGAACGAAGTATTTCCTTGTGAAAAATTCTTGGGGGACGAACAACTATCCTGAGGGATATTTGTATGTGTCTGAAAGCTATTTCAAATCAAAAACGATTAGTGTTTACGTTCATAAAGATGGTGTTGCTAAATCAATGAGTAAGAAGCTGAAATTATAATACTAAATTGTATTTAAGAAGCGATAGTGTGAAAGCAGTGTCGCTTTTTTTGTTTCTGTATTTTCGGTCTACTTGTTCACGATATCCTTTGCGATCCTTCGTGCTTCTGCATCAGAACTGACGTAGTCCTCATAATTAGGTTTAGCAATCTTACTGATGCTGTTCATTGTCTCTTCGTTGATTCGAGCGATATCTAAGAATGAAATTTCATCTTTCAAGAATGCAGCAACAGCAATTTCATTTGCCGCATTTAACGCGCAAGCTGCATTTCCGCCCATTTCCATTGCTGTGAATGCTAGGTTGAGATTCGTAAATGTCTCTCTATCTGGTTGCTCAAAGGTAAGTTCGGGATAATCGATGAAGTTGAATCGCTCGAAATCTGTTTTGTAACGATCTGGATACGTCAGTGCATACTGTATAGGCAATTTCATATCAGGCAAACCCATTTGAGCCTTCATCGAGCCGTCTTCAAACTGAACTAATGAGTGAATGATCGATTGTGGATGAACGATCACATCTATTTGCTCTGGTTTTAAGTTAAACAACCATTTTGCCTCAATGACTTCGAAACCCTTATTCATCATTGTTGCAGAATCAATGGTAATTTTTGCTCCCATGTCCCAATTTGGATGCTTGAGTGCTTGTTCTTTTCTCACCTTCGCTAATTGACCTATTGAAAATCCACGGAACGGTCCTCCTGATGCTGTAAGGTAAATCTTCTCGATTGGATTTTGGAATTCACCGACTAAACACTGAAATATTGCCGCGTGTTCAGAGTCTACAGGATACAAATTCACTCCTTTTTCGCGGGCCTCTTGCGTCACAATATCTCCAGCAACAACCAGTGTTTCTTTATTCGCCAAGGCAATTTGCTTTCCTGCTCTAATTGCCGTCAAGGTTGGATTTAGTCCTGCGTAACCAACAAGTGCAGTGAGCACTACATCTACTTCGCTGGTTTCCGTAATTTGTGCAACAGAATTTACTCCGGCGAAAACATTAATATCATGTTCCCAAAGAGCATCATTGACTTTCGAATAAAGGCTATCATCAGCGATAACAACCCTATTTGGTTTGTGCTTTATTGCCTGTTTGATGAGTAAATCAGCATTTTTATTCGCCGTGATCACCTGAAGGTCGAATTTATCAGGATAAGCCCTTATCACTTCAAGTGCTTGAGTTCCAATTGAACCTGTCGAACCAAGTATTGCAATGCCTTTTTTTCCTTCCATGAGACAAAAATAATCTTTCCTAGTCCATGTAACTATTTTTCAGATTAATCTTATTACTGAAAACAAACTCAAACTTCTTCTTATACTGTTGATAATCCCATTTTTAAACTTTTCACAAATCTATAACGAATAATTTGTACACATGAAGATGGATCAACAGTCTGGACAAGTATAGGTGATATGAAAGTACCTTAATATCTATAATTGACTATCTTCGCGAGAAATTCTATCATTTCAGAATGTCAAAAGAAAAATACACAGTTACCGCGGCACTTCCGTATGCAAATGGCCCCCTTCATTTAGGACACATTGCCGGAGTTTACCTTCCTGGAGATATCTTTACACGCTTTTTACGAATGAATGGACATGATGTCGCGTTTGTTTGTGGTAGCGATGAGCATGGTGCAGCAATCACACTTCGCGCAAAAAAAGAAGGAATTACGCCTCAAGAAATCGTGGATAAATACGACGGAATCATTCGTAAAGCCTTTAAGGATTTCGATATTTCATTTGATGTCTTTCACAGAACCTCAGAACAGCTTCACCATGAAACTGCACAAGATTTTTTCAAAGTTTTGGAAGAAAAAAATGAGTTTACAAAGGAATTAAGTGAACAGTATTACGACGAAGAATACGATCAATTTTTAGCAGATCGTTATATCTCTGGAACTTGCCCAAATTGCAGTTACGATGCTGCTTATGGCGATCAATGTGAAAAATGCGGATCTACCTTGAGTCCAACAGAGTTGATCAATCCAGTTTCTACGTTAAGTGGAAAAGCACCAATCATGCGAACCACATCGCACTGGTATTTGCCAATGGAGAGACATGAAGAATGGCTCACGGAATGGATTCAGGAAGGGAAATTGGACGGAAAACAGCAGCATGATCCAAGCAAATGGAGAAATCAGGTAATTGGTCAATGCATGTCATGGATCAATGCTGGATTGCGTCCACGAGCGATGACGCGTGATCTTAACTGGGGAGTAAAAGTACCGGTAGAAGGTGGAGATGGAAAAGTTCTTTATGTCTGGCTCGATGCTCCGATAGGATATATATCCGCGACAAAACAATGGGCAGCAGATAATGGCAAAGATTGGAAAGACTATTGGACAGGCGACAGAAAACTAGTTCATTTCATTGGAAAAGATAACATCGTTTTTCATGCAATCATTTTTCCAATACTTCTTAAAGCACATGAAGGACTGATTCTACCAGACAACGTTCCTGCTTATGAGTTTTTAAATCTCGAAGGTGATAAGTTTTCTACCTCTCGCAACTGGGCAGTTTGGTTGCACGAATATATTGAAGCGCATCCTGACAGAATTGACGAGTTGAAATATGTACTTTCTTCAATCGCTCCAGAAACGAAAGATTCTGAATTTACTTGGAAAGAATACCAATCCCGCGTGAATAATGAATTAGCTGATATTCTCGGGAATTTTGTGAACCGTGCGCTCGTTTTGACTCAAAAATACTACGAGGGTAAGACTCCAGCCTTAGGTGAGTTAAGCGATTATGATAAAAAAGTAATTTCTCAAATGGAAGCAATTCCAGAGAAAATCTCCAAACTCGTTTATGCTTACAAGTTAAGAGAAGCGCAAGCAGAAGCAATGAACCTTGCACGACTTGGAAATAAATATCTTGCGGATACTGAACCATGGAAGTTAGTGAAAACGGATCCTGTTCGTGTGGAGACGATTATGAACATTGCCTTGCAAATTACTGCAAATTTGAGTGTTGTTCTGCAACCATTTCTACCTGCTACGGCTAAAAAACTAGGAGAAGCATTGAATTTTAAGAAAGATGATTGGTCGAGTGGTGGTAAATTGGGTCACCTCTCAGAAGGACATGTTACAGTCAAGTTAGCCATTCTTTTCCCTAAGGTGGAGGATAGTTTTATAGAAGCTGAAGTGGCAAAATTAGAAGCAACCAAGATGGTAGAAACAACATTTGATCCTCAGAAAGAGGAGACTAATTTTGACGACTTTATGAAAATGGATATCCGTATAGGAACTGTTTTGGGAGCCGAAAAGATGGAGAAAGCCGACAAATTATTGAAATTACTAGTTGATACAGGTCTTGACAAGCGGACAATCGTATCTGGTATCGCGAAACATTATACGCCTGAAGAAGTAATAGGTAAAAAGGTGACTGTTCTGATGAATCTAGCACCTCGGAAAATTCGTGGAGTTGAGTCTCAAGGAATGATTCTAATGGCTGAAAATGGAGATAATGAACTGAGTTTTGTTAGCCCAGAAAAGGATTTCGAAGCAGGTAGTGGGATTCATTAGATCAACCTTTCCAATGCATTAATATTTCGAGTAAATCATTCTTTTTTCGCTTGGAAACAGGGATTGAAGTGTCATCAGACAATAAAATGTATCCTCCATCTTGATTGACGTAACGCACCAAATGATCTAGATTTATAACATGTGAAGCATGTGGTCGGATGAAATTGTAAGGTTCTAAAATTCGTTCAAATTCTTTTAATGTTTTTGCAATCAACAATGGCCTTCGATGGCTAAAGAAAAATTTGGTGTAATTGCCTTCACTTTTGCAATGTAGAATGGTTTTTATCTCAAATATATCAACCCCACCTGAACTTTGAAGCGCAATTTTCTTAGATTTCAACTCCGAACTATGGTTATAGATATATGTTTCGATTTTTTTGGAATCGCCATTTTTAGAATTTTTTAATGCACGGTCAACTGCATATCTGAGTTCCTCACCATCTATAGGCTTTAGAAGGTAATCAAGCGCACTGCATTTAACAGCTTCAATTGCATAATCTCGATAGGCAGTAGTAAATATTAGTTTGAAAGTGATCACGTCAAGTTGCTTCAATATTTCAAACCCAGTGCCATCCGTTAGATTGATATCCATCATAACCAATTCGGGCTTTTCACTCTCGATTAACTTAACTGCTGCTGATACACTTTTTGCCCTCCCGATGACATTCAGTTCAGGGCAAATAGTAGTTACCTCATCTAATAATGCTGCATAAGACAAATCTTCATCTTCAATAATTACTGTTCTCATATTACCATCTTGTATTAAGTGGTACGCGGACTTTTACACTTGTTCCACATGCTTTTCCTTGATCTTCCAAATCGATAATTTCTAAGTCATTTTCTGGCCGGTTTCCGTTGAGAATTCTAAGTCTTTCTAGGGTTAATTCGATTGAGACTGATTTTTTTCCTGAAACTTCCGTCACTTCTGAGGCCGCTTTCCGTCCAACTCCATTGTCTTTTATTGTACAGATAAGTTGATCTTTTTCAATCTCAAATAGAATGGATATTATTCCATCATCTTGTTTAGGAACTACCCCATGTAAGATCGCATTTTC
>JAJRQK010000031.1 GCA_024280295.1 Bacteroidota bacterium | reverse complement strand
TCCCCAATATTTATTTTCTCTTGGAACAATGTTAGATAATCTAGGAGATGTTATCGGTGCCGAATCTGCCTACAATAAAGCATTAAAAATTTCACCAAATTATTTCGATGTACTGTTTAATTTAGGGGTGCTGTATTTTAATAGGGGTGTTGAACTACAAAACAGTGCAAATCAGGTAAATGATGACATCGATCGAGAAAAGAAATTAATGGAAGCCAATGCAGAATTCTTTAAAGCGAAAGTGCAACTTGAGAAAGCACTCAAACAAGAACCTGATGACCCCAATGTGCTTAGTTCACTAAAAACAATCTATTCAATAAGTGGAGATGATGAAGCTTTGAAAAGAACCGAAGCTAAATTAAAAACACTCGGATACTAAACCAAGATTAGTTCAATTTGCTATTTTCTTTATGCCGAGTCGAATCGCGTTGAGTTTTCTTTGCTAAGTTTTTAGTCATTGCATCTTCTAGGTCGATTCCAGTTTGATTTGCAATACATATTAGGACGAACATAATATCTGCGAGCTCATCTCCTAAATCTTTGCCTTTGTCACTTTCCTTTTCACTTTGCTCACCATAACGACGAGCAATGATTCTAGCAACTTCTCCAACTTCCTCTGTGAGTATAGCCATATTAGTGAGTTCGTCAAAATATCGAACGCCATATTCGTTGATCCAATCATCAACAATTTTTTGGGCAGCTTTAATTTCCATTGATCTTATTTATTCGGTTGCAGTGTAAAATTGAATCCGAGCGCATGATAATGCATATTCTCATAGATTCCAAAACCGAGCGCATAATTAATCTCAATTGATTTGCTTAATAGGAACAAAATCCCAATATCGGAACTTGCTCCAAAGGTTTCACTTCTGGTCTTTAGATCGTTCACTAGTGAGCCGTAGAAACTTGTGTAGATTGTACATTTTGGATGTAATGTGCATCCATAAATAACAGCCAAATCAACGTTGGATCTTTTTTTATAATCAGTTTCTCTTTTGGTGGATTCATAACCTGCACCAATTGTTATTCCAAGGTTATTTCTTTTTCCGATGGACTGATTAAAAGCTAAGAATTCATTTGTAACAGATGAGTTTCGATTAATTATCGGTAGCTGAACGTCCAGTAAAAGAGCAAGCTGATTATTCGATTCTGATTTAGTTAAAAGTTGAGTTTTGCAGCCGATTGAGATTGGAGCTATATCAAATTGAGTTCCTCTAAGCGACACACCATTCGTTAATCGTAATTCGAATTTGTGGTCTATTCCAGCCATCACAAGGTTAGATGGGAAATCAATTTCGTGTACTCCATTGATTTCCGTGAATTGAAATTTTGATTCGATTTGATATGTGTTTTGACCAATTGTTACTGCATCTCCGCTAGCAGAAGGTGCATTGGAATAATCAACTTGTGCAGTAATTCCAAGCGGAACGATAATCATTAAGAATGCGAACAAGGTTTTCATAAGTCAATGTTTGACAAATGAATCCTGCACTTTTTTAAGTAATGCGCAGATCAACTTGCCATTCGTACAAATTAGATACGAATGGATTTATGAGATTGGATTTGAAATGGATATATTTTTACTTCGCTTTTGGACCAATCATAAAGTTGAATCCTAATGCGTGAAATGAACTGTTCTCTGAAATCCCCAACCCATAAGAGTAGTCAATTTGAAATTTATCATTTACGAGATATAGAAATCCGCCATCAATATTAACTGTTGAATTCTCCATTGAAAAGGTGATATTTCTTGTGTGATTGCCATAAAACTCAACAAAGAACGAGAATTTCTCGGTGAAGATGTGTGAGTAAACGATTGATGTGAGTAAGCTGTAGGATTTAAAATTGAATCCAGGTGGACTAAATGAATTATATCTAAATCCAAAATTGTATCCAATACTATTTTTCTCTCCAAGATTATGATTTACAGCTATGGTACCTGCACCACTATAAAAATTCGATTTGAAGTTTGGTCGATTAAGGTCTAATAAGAAAGCAATTTGAGTATTTCCCTCTGACTTATTGAGAATTTGTGCTTTCAGTCCGAAAGTAAATGGGAATGAAGATTTAGAAAAAGATCCATTTGAGGTAATGCCATTTGTCATTCTAAGTTCAAATTTATTCCCAATCCCGAACCTAAATAAATTTGAAGGAATCTGAAGATTATGGTTTCCTTTAACTGTAGAATATTGGATTCTACTTTCAACTTGAAATATTCCTTTGCCAACAGTTGTTGCACCCGCTGAAACAGATGGTGCATCTGTGTTAATGGTTTGAGATAAAGAGAACTGTGCGATTAATACTAGTAGTAAGGTGGTTATTCTTTTCATCGGTAGACTTGTTTACACCAAAACTAAGTATTATTCACGATTTTTAGAGTCAATCCAAATGGTTACAGGCCCATTATTTGTTAAATTAACTTCCATTTCTGCTGCAAATATTCCGGTTTGAATTTTTGTTGTTGAAACGATATTTAGTTGCTTAATGAAGTATTCGTAGAGTGGAATGGCATGTTCAGGTCTAGCCGCTTTCATGTAACTCGGCCGATTTCCTTTCTTAGTCGATGCGTGTAGTGTAAACTGACTGATCACCAAATATTCTGCATTGATATCCATTCCGCTCAAATTCATCACACCATTTTCATCATCAAAAATGCGCAGTGAAGACGTTTTTCTGACTAACCAATCTGCATCTTCTTGCGTATCTGCTGGTTCAATGCCAAGTAAAATCAATAATCCTTTGGATATAGCACCATTAATTTTCTGGTCAATGGTAACAGAAGCCTCTGATACGCGTTGAATTAATATTCTCATGCGAAATCATTTTTTCGATAGTTCTCCGTTGGATCTTCCTCCATCAATTGCAAGTAAGTTGTATATCTGCTCTCATCAATTTGAAAAGTTTCAATACCGTCTTTTATGGCACATTTTGGCTCGTTAATATGCTGACAGTTATTAAACTTACACTCGTTTAACAGTTTCCGCATTTCAGGGAAATAATGTGACATCACACTTTTATCCAAATCTACAATTCCAAATGCTCGAATTCCTGGGGTGTCAACAATATAACCACCAGAAGCTAACTTGAACATTTCCGCAAAAGTGGTAGTGTGCTTTCCTTGTTGATGTACTTCTGAAATTAAACCTGTTCTTAAATCTAGCAATGGATCTAGTTTATTGACCAATGTACTTTTTCCAACACCACTATGCCCTGAAATCATAACTTGCTTGCCATTTATATCCTCCTTAAGGAATTCGATGTTTTCACTATTCGTCGCGCAAATTTGAAAGCATGGATACCCAATATTGTTATACATGAAGCAAAGAGCATCCGCATATTCTTGATCGTCCTCAGAATATAGATCAGTTTTATTAAATAATAATGTAACAGGAATTCTAAAGGATTCCGCAGACACTAAAAATCGATCAATAAAGGCAAGATGCGTCTCTGGAGATTTTAACGTGACAATTAAGTACGCCCGATCAATATTTGCTGCAAGTATTTGCTGTTGCTTCGATAAATTGGTGGATTTCCGAACAATGTAATTATGTCTCTTATCAAATCCAGTGATTACTCGATTGCCTTCCTCGTCTTCATCTGGGCTTAATGAAACAATATCTCCCACTGAAATAGGATTGGTTGTTTTTAAACCATCTAACCGTAATTTCCCTCGAATTCTACAATTGACGATATCACCACTTTCCAATTCAACGATGTACCATTTCCCAGTCGATTTTAGAACCTTGCCTTTTTGCATGTTCAAAAGTAGGAAAACTTTAGTGTTAAATAAGACGATAAACCTGGCATCATTCAATTATGCTTCGAACTATCTATTTTATAGTAATTGCCCCAGATGGACATTTTCCAACCTGGTCAATTATTTCCTGCGCGCTTGCACCTTCGACTTGAATCCACCTTTTTTCTTTTGGCTTGAAGACATTTGGTAATCCCTTTACACATTTGGCGGCGTGAATGCATTTTGTTTTATCCCAAACCACTGTAACTTCATCATTCGAATATTCTGTGCTCATAAATCTTGTTAAGTTTATTAAATATAGCGAATTCTGAGTGAATGAATCCAAGAATCCAAGTTTCTGTCGATCTAAGAATCCAAATAATAACTACCTTCGCTATCACAATAATATACGCATGTCAATTGAGGTAAAAAATCTGGTTAAATATTACGGCGAACAAGCTGCCGTGAAGGATATCACCTTCAATGTAAAAAAAGGTGAAATTGTTGGTTTTTTAGGTCCAAATGGTGCCGGTAAATCAACAACCATGAAGATTATTACTGGCTATATTCCATCTACTTCAGGAGAGGTTACTGTTTGTGGTTTGCCTGTGTCGATGGAAAACCTAGCTTCACGCAAGAAGATTGGCTATTTACCTGAGAACAACCCGCTATACTTGGATATGTATGTGAAGGAATACCTAAATTTTGTTGGGAAAATATACAAGGTTCCTAACCTAAAAGGTCGTGTTGCTGAAATGATTAATTCTGTTGGATTGGAGGTTGAGCAGAATAAGAAAATTGGAGCTTTATCAAAAGGATATCGTCAGCGTGTTGGGTTGGCTCAAGCGATTATTCATGATCCAGAGGTGTTGATTCTAGATGAACCAACATCAGGGCTTGATCCAAATCAGTTAGCAGACATAAGAAAGTTGATTCGCTCGATAGGAAAGGAAAAAACGGTAATGCTTTCAACGCATATCATGCAAGAAGTGGAAGCAATCTGTGATCGAATCGTTATTATTAGTAAGGGTGAAATTGTTGCAGACGATAAAGCAGCTGACCTACAATTCAATACTCAAATTCAAACGGTTTACGCTGAATTTGAAGGCAACGTAAGTCGAAATCAATTGCAAAAGATTGCTGAAGTCAGTAAAGTTGAGAAGTTTGAAGATGGGTGGTTACTTGAATCTAAAGTAGATGCTGATCTGCGGAAAGTCATCGCCCGGTTTGCTCAAAAGAATGACCTGCTCGTATTAACATTAAGAAAAGAAGAAGAATCCCTTGAGGCGGTGTTTAAACGCCTTACAACAAGCGGTAAATAAATCGAATCCAATGCCAAAGAATTTTATTGAAGAATTACAGTGGAGAGGAATGATCCACGACATGATGCCAGGAACAGAAGAAGCGCTTAACAAGCAAGTTTCTAGCGGATATATTGGATTTGATCCAACAGCAGACTCCCTTCATGTAGGTAGTTTGGTTCAAATTATGATTTTAGTACATTTCCAGCGTGCAGGACATAAGCCGTATGCTCTAGTTGGCGGTGCAACTGGAATGGTTGGCGATCCTTCAGGGAAATCTCAAGAGCGAAATCTTTTGGATGGCGAAACACTTGACCACAATGTTGTGTGTGTTAAAAAGCAACTTGAACGGTTTCTCGATTTTAATGATGGTGAGAACGGAGCGGAAATGGTCAACAACTATGATTGGTTCAAGGGTATGAGTTTCTTAGAATTTATTCGTGATGTTGGTAAGCATATTTCGATCAATTATATGATGTCCAAGGATTCTGTTAAATCGCGATTAGAAACGGGAATGTCATTCACTGAATTCTCGTACCAACTTGTTCAAGGTTATGACTATTACCATTTAAACAAACATAAAAATTGCATTATCCAGCTTGGAGGATCTGATCAATGGGGAAATATCGTTACTGGAACTGAACTTATTCGACGAAAGGGTGGAGGAGAAGCTTATGCTGTGACAACTCCATTGATTAAAAAGTCGGATGGAACCAAATTTGGTAAAACAGAAAGTGGGAATGTTTGGCTTGATGCAAATCAAACTTCAGCGTACAAATTCTATCAATTTTGGATCAATACTTCAGATGATGACGCGGAGAAATACATTAAGATTTTCACACTTAAATCAAGAGAAGAAATTGAGAGGTTGATTGATGAACACCGAGAATCAACATATAAAAGAATTCTTCAGAAAGCATTGGCAGAGGATATTACAATTCGAGTTCACGGGGAAGATGCATTGGCAAGAGCGATTGAAGCATCAGCGGCATTGTTTAGTAAGACTATTGATGGGATCAAGAACCTATCATCAGAAGATTTTCTCGATGTTTTTGAAGGAGTTCAACAAGCAACCGTGACTAAATCTGATTTATCTGACGGGCTAGGAATCATCGATGCACTTTCAAGTAAAACTGGGTTTTTAAGTTCCAATGGTGAGGCGCGTCGAGAATTAAAAGCAAATGCTATCTCAGTAAATAAGGCAAAAGTGAAGGATGATTTTTTAATTACTGAGACTGACCTTATGAACGGTAAATATGTCCTTCTTGGAAAAGGTAAAAAGACAAACTTTATCTTGATAGTGGAGTGAGAACTGTGTAGATACATCGAAATAATCATTGGATATTCTCTCAAATTAGCTAGTTATAATATTTCATTACAACATTTAGTGCTTCCTTGTTCTGAACCGTGAACATATTATTCTCCTTCCCACCTGCATTCTCATTATCAGCGTGCCATTTCCATAAAAAACCTCCAGCGAATTTTTCTTCTTTCCAAACAGACTGGTATAATGCTTCAAGTGCAAGGCATTGGGCCTTTAAATCCACAGCTGCATCTTCAGAATAATCCCATGGTTTTGCCGCGCAATCTTTAATGCTACGATAGCCGTATTCTGTGAATAAAATTTTTTTATCATAAAGATTAGAAACTGTATCCAATAAGGCAAGATGTTGTTTCCACCCATTTTTCAAATCACTCAATTTTCTTTTGCCTTCCTGAGAGATCGGGAAATATGCATCAACTCCAATATAATCTAGATCTCCCCAGAAAGTTGCATCGTCAAAATCATCCCAGTTCGCAGCATAAGTGAGTTTTCCAGAATAGATTTTTTTAATTTCCTTAATGAGCTTTGACCAATAATCCGGTCGTGTGGCAACAAATAGTTTTAATTCTGTTCCTACGCAAAGCATTTCTACATTTTCTTCATTCGCTATGCTTGCGTAAGCTAATATGTATTTAGTATAGTTGTCTTCTAATTTGCGCCAGTCTTTGTTATTCATCATCTCAATCTCCCCAGTGTAAGTACCATGACCAATCCAAATTTGTGGCTTCATCATTACCGACAAATTTTGAGCATGCATTTGTCGAATATGCTGACGAGATCCTTCAATACGTTCACCGCGCCATTGCCATTTTTTGTCGTACCTAATCTCAGGCATCGTTGCAGCAGGCATATATGCAAAAGGAATAATTGCCACCCATCCAACACCTAATGATTTCATAGGAACAACGTGTGTTGAATCAATTGCATGGTTTACAGCAACGAAACTCATACCATTTATCTTATCTGGCGATTCATGTTTGTGCTGACTTTCGGCAAGGAACGTTAGGCCAAATATAAAAACGGTAAGTAATAATTTGTTCACTTTAGATTATTTAATGAAGAACTGAAAAATCGCGTGCCTAATTTATGAAGATAGTTATAAAATTTTGCATTTAATATGCGCGCACAATAATAATAGATTTAGTATATTCGCGCAATAATCACATTTAGAATAGATAAGAATGTCAGAAAAAGCTGAAAAACCAATCAAAGGAGGTGAATTTCTTATAAGAGATACTCCTGCATCAGAGATATTTATTGCCGAAAACTGGTCGGAAGAACAACGAATGATCGCAGATATGTGCGATGATTTTATCAAGGTTGAGGTGCTTCCTAATTTAGATCGTATTGATAGCATGGAAGAAGGATTAATGCCTTCAATTATGGAGAGAGCTGGTAAACTTGGGCTTCTTTCTATGTCTATTCCAGAAGAATATGGCGGAATGGGGGTTGATTTTAAAACATCACTTTTGGCAACCGAACACCTTGGAAAAGGATACTCGTTTTCTGTTGCCTATGGTGCTCATACTGGTATTGGGACGCTCCCACTTATGTATTATGGAAACGATGCACAACGTGAGAAATACATTCCTAAACTAGCATCTGGTGAGTGGAAAGCTGCTTACTGTTTAACTGAACCTAGTGCCGGTTCTGATGCGAATTCAGGAAAAACAAAGGCCATCTTATCTGATGATGGTTCTCATTATCTTGTCACAGGTCAGAAAATGTGGATTACCAATGCAGGATTTGCGGATCTATTTACTGTATTCGCAAAAATAGATGATGATGAAAAACTAACAGCCTTTTTAATTGAGGCTGATAGTGAAGGTATTACACTAAATCCTGAAGAGAAGAAAATGGGTATCAAGGGTTCTTCTACACGGCAAGTATTTTTTAACAATGTGAAAGTTCCAGTAGAGAATATGTTGTCTACTCGCGAAAACGGGTTCAAGATTGCATTGAACATATTAAACATCGGTCGAATTAAATTGGCTGCTGGTGTAATGGGTGGCGCGAAGGCTGCAATTAAAGAATCACTTATATATGCCAGTGAACGAGAGCAATTTGGTCGCGTGATCTCAAAATATGGTGCTATTCGCTTCAAATTGGCAGAACAAGCAGTTAAAATTTTTGCAGTTGAATCTGCTACGTATAGAGCAGGGCAAAATATAGATGATGCAATCGCAGGACTGATTGCCGATGGAATGGACAAAGGAGAGGCGACCTTGAAAGGAATTGAACTTTTCGCTCCAGAATGCGCTATTTTGAAAGTGGCAGGATCGGATGCGTTGGACTATGTTGTTGACGAAGCTGTTCAAATTTTTGGTGGAATGGGATTCTCGGCTGAATCCAGTGTTGAAAGAGCTTACCGTGATTCAAGAATCAATAAAATCTTTGAAGGAACAAATGAAATAAACCGTCTTCTTACTGTTGACATGGTTTTGCGTCGTGCAATGAAAGGCGAACTTGATTTAATGGGACCTGCAATGAAGGTTGCCGAAGAATTAATGAGTATTCCTAGCTTTGGAGATAAACCAAAGGGAGCACTTGGAAATGAAGATGCATACTTAACTGGATTTAAAAAATCTGTATTGATGGTGGCTGGCTCTGCAGTTCAAAAATTGATGCAATCAATGGCTAAGGAGCAAGAAGTATTGATGAATATCGCTGATATGTCAATCTATACCTATTTAGCGGAATCAACATTACTTCGTGTGCAACAATTAATTGATCAGAAAGGAGAAGAAGCTTGCGCAGTGCAAATTGCAATTGCAAAATTGTACTTCTATGATATTGCCGACAAAATTAACAAGGCTGCAAAGGATGCCCTTAATTCTTTTGCTGAAGGTGATGAGTTAAAAATGATGCTGATGGGCTTGAAACGTTTTACGAAAACAGATCCGTTTAATCCAAAGGAGGCTCGACAATTAATTGCAAGTAATTTAATAGAGGCTGGTGAATACTGTTTCTAACAAAAGATAGAATACTCAACAAAAAAGGAGCATCCGTTTGACGCTCCTTTTTTGTTGAGTATTCTACTCTAAATATTTCAAATGAATTCCGATTAGTAATTTGTATTGAAACTGGAAGTCACTCTAAAGCAATTATTTCTCTAAAACAATTCCGTCTGCGGTGAATCCAAGATTGATTTCAGTTTCAGTAATTGCATCAATTTCATTTTGAGATTTTCCCGCATCTTCTGCAAAATGTTGTAGCATTTCAACTGAAACAGTATCGTTGAAAGCTACACCATGAAAATAGGCGATTGTTCCAGATTCAGTATCAGTTGGTATTGTAAAGTGATCTTTAAAGCGAACCATAAACGATTTTCCATTTCCTTCATCGATAGTTACCCAGCAACCTGCTTTTGAACAGGTTTCCTCAATTATACCTTTGAATGTTATTTCTGTTTCGCCATTGTTGGTGCTACTCATTCCTCGGACTTCAGACGCCTTCACTGCATCTACTATGCTTACCTTAGTAGGTCCATAGTTCTTTCCAAATTCAATTTTTTCTGCCCCAACTTCGTTCGAGATAGTTTCTTTTTCAGATGCACATGATCCTAAAAATAATGCCATTGAAATTGCTAATGCTATTGTTTTCATTTTAGTTTTTTTTACAAATATCTAAAGAAAATTGAAATGATTCTCTGATTTTGGACATAAAAAAGTCCTAACTCCAACTAGAATTAGGACAGATGTATTTTTAAATTTATGATTATAAAAAGTCCACCATAAATTCGTTTAAAGATATAACTGATCCATCTATATCTACATAACGAGCACCAGACGCTGTTAAAAAACGCATAATAACTGCTCGACTCCTTTCATTATTCTCAACCATTGTCAAAGTTGCAACTCCAGAATTTTGATCGAAAGCAACAGTGAAATAATGTGTATAATAGTTAGCAGCTTTGTTTACACCTTCACTTGTTTGGTCCGTAAGTGTAAATTCATAAACTCCACTTGTTTTACTGTTCACTAGTTCTTGCTTACCTTGGGAGAGTGCTATTTCAGATTTCTCTTGAGTAAAACTAATCGAGGAAAATCCTAAAACGACGAAAAGACTATAGATGATATTTTTCATTACTTTGTTTTTTTATTTAGACGAGGTAACTCTTCTAAAAGTTGTTTGTTGTTGTATTAAGCTAATCTACAATAATTTTGCCAAAAAAATCATTTATGTATATTCTTTTACCATTTAAAGATAGGAATGCTATCGAAGCAGGTTGTGACGAAGCTGGAAGAGGTTGTTTGGCAGGACCAGTTGTGGCTGCTGCAGTTATTCTTCCGAAAGATTTTGAAAGCGATGTTTTAAATGATTCGAAAAAATTATCAGAGGTAAAAAGAAATAAACTTCGACCAATTATTGAGAAAGAAGCTCTCGCTTATGGTGTTGCGTTTGTATGGCAAGACGAAATTGACAAGATTAACATTTTGAATGCCAGTTTTGCAGCAATGCATCGAGCGGTTGATCAATTGGGAATAATACCTGAATCTCTTCTAATTGATGGAAATCGATTTAATCCTTATCCGAATATTTCACATGAATGTATCATAAAAGGAGATGGTAAATACCTTTCTATCGCTGCGGCATCAATATTGGCTAAAACATATCGCGATGAATACATGAATAAAATTCATGAAGAGTTCTCAATGTACGATTGGAACAACAATAAAGGTTATCCAACGAAGAAGCATCGCGAGGGAATACAAAAATATGGCGGCTGTGAGCATCATCGGAAAACATTCACACTACTTGCGCCAAATCAGAGATCGCTTTTTCCAGAAAACTAGTTTAGTGACTTATCGGCTATGATTCACAAACATTTCATTGTTGATTGATACTTTAGTCACCTCGATTTTCCTTCATTCGAATGTCTTATTTTTGATCAAATTGATATTTCCATGTTCAAACGTGTCCTTTTCGCACTATTTTTTCTCTGCACTCTTGGCTGGATAGCGTACGTTGGACTCGATATTTTTCACACAAGCAACGATTATTCTGAGCGATTCTTATTCAATTTTGAAGATGGTGAATTATTCATAGTCAATAGATCAAGTGAAGTTCAGGAAGATCAAACTGAAATGACAAATCAGGCAATTTTTGAAATCATCTCTAACATTGCTGAATCATCCTATACGACAGGATATTTTAGTGTTGGAAGAGAACATTTCTTACTTAAACGAAAGAAGAACTGGACAAAATCATCCATTAAATTGGCATTTGCAACTTGTGGACAGATCAAAAAATTGACGAATGATAGTTTTGTTCTAGGTGATTTTATTATTCGCTATCGGAAATCTAATCTTTATGGCTCAACTAAAACATACAAGCAAAATAAGGAAGCGATTGCTGAGTTTTCGTTCGATCAGAAATCGAGTGTGTCAATCATAACTTTTGGAGATGAAAATGAAATTACTCTGGTGACAGATATTTATGTAAAACCTGGAGGGGAGGTTGTCTATGCAACTAGAAACGATGAAATCAAGCAAGGTAAACAAGTGCATGATGAGACAATTTTCGCAGAAGTAATCACTCAGAAATTTGATCAATATCACTTTGTAGAGCGAGATTATTATGCCACATTAGATTCTATTTTTGCAACTGGACCAATGTGGCAATGGGTTCAGAATGGTTTTGTAGAATTAGATTATCAAGGAGAGAAAGTATTGATTTGCGATTATATCGATGGGCAGGATCCGATTTTAATTCTTAATGATTTGCAGCAAACCTATGATGAGACGCACTTTAAGTATCAACTAACTTCAACATTCCCTCAAAACGGGCGAAGTTATTCTGTTAAATACCTAGAGGATTTAATTGTAATAGCATACTCAGATGAGACGTGTGATCAAATTATTGCAGATCACAAGGTTGGAAATACGATTGCGCTCAATAATGAAGCTAGAAACCTTCTTTATGCTGATCTGCCACGTGCTGTTTCGGAGCGAAAAATTACACGTGATATACGAATATCTAAAGCAGTATATAAGGGTTATTTATTGGAGACACGATTTGGTGAAACTGAAATTGTTGCAGGAACTAAAAATGAATCTATCGCACTCACATGCAATTTTACTATTCGAGATTTTGCGGTACTTCCTGGTTATGGAAATGTTGTGGTACTTGGACAAAAAGGGGAGTTGGTTTATTTTAAAAATAGTAAGGAGAAATGGCGTAAAATTATTGATTCTAAAGTGCTAAGTCAACTCCAACTGATTAACCTTCATGGAACTGGAGAGGGACATGTGTTGGTGAATACAGAAGACGAAATTTTACTTTGGACACTTCAAGGAGATAGGGTGAATGGATTCCCAATTAAGATGGACAGTCCCGCCAATAATGAAGTTAAATTCTATCGTTGGAAGGGGGCAAGTTTCTTTTTGATCTCTAATGAAGATGGGAATGTTGTCAGATATGATGCAAAAGGAAGAGAATTGACATTCTGCAAACCAAGTGTTCTGGTAAGTGATCAAGTTGACGTTTGGGCAAGCCAAAATAGATTGTTTTATGGCTTTAGATCTGGGAAGTCATTCGAAATGTTCGATGTCGAAAAAAATAAATCCCACAGAACGTTTGATGTTGCGGATAAATCAATCCCTGCTAAAATTGCCAATGAACTCTTACATTTCGGATTTATGGACAAGCGACTTTCTCGCTTTAATCAACAGGGGACAAGAACAGATTTTCAAACATATAATCGCGGTGTGATTTATAGTGTGGTCGATAACAATAATAATCCTATAATTATCATTCATGATGGTACAGAAGTCCATTTGATTAATCAACAAGGTGTGCCTTTCGCACAAATACATATTCCCTTCAATGAAGTGAGTGATATCAACTATTATAGTTCGAATAATGGAAAAACCATTGTCGCAATTATCGATGGATTGGAGAATAATGTATATTTGTACGATACGACAGGCTCTCTTTTGTTAAAACGACCTCTTGAGGGAGAAACAAAAGTCGACGTAGAGGCGACGGGAGCAGGTCTGAGAATAACTACAGTGGTTGGCGATTTTGTCATCCAATATTTAGAAAACTAAAAACTACCCTAAGAATGAAAATTATCAAACATTTGGTGGTGTGTGTTGCAGTTGCATTTTCTTGTGCAAGTAACGCTCAAAACTACCTCGGGATTCATAGCAGTAATTATGCTGGTGTGATGGGAACAGATCTCAACCCTGCAAGTTTCGTTGATGGACGATTTAAAGTCGATATCAACCTGGCAAGCGTAAATTTCGGATTTTGGACGAATGCTGGTTACTTCGACACCCAAGATATGCCGAAATGGTGGCTAAAGTCGTTTAAACAAGATAATCTAGGGACTAACTCCGCTGGTGGAGATAGCTTAGGGGTAGTGCCAGGAGGAACAAATGTTCATAACGATTGGATATTGCCAGATTCTACTTTTTCGGATCGTTATATCTTTAGAAATTATGATGAAACATCTAAAAAAACAATCGGAATTTACAATAATATCCAAATTGATGTCCTAAATTTTATGTTTCACATCAATCCGAAAATAGCGGTTGGGTTTGCATCGAAATTTAGGTCGATCACTAACATTGATGACCTCGATCCAAAGCTTGCTATTTTAGCTGAAAATGGACTTGATTATTCAGCGCTATGGAACCAACAGTTTAATGAGTCACTTCTCGATGTGAATCATATGTCATGGATGGAATACGGCTTTATCTATTCTCAAGTTTTAAAAGATGATGGAGAACACTTTATGAAAGCTGGAGGTAAAGCGAAATGGTTGTCAGGAATTTCGGCAGCTTATTTGCATACTTCTAACCTTGAATACAATCTTTTGAATTCAGATACTAGTCAATACCTTTCAGGTGACTTTGAATATGGTTATTCTAATAATATCGATGGTTATGTTGATGGAACAACAACAGGTGGATTTCCTAAAAGTGCTTCGAAATTTGGTCTGGGATTAGATCTAGGGTTTGTTTACGAATGGCGTCCAGATTGGAAGGATTACAAATACGATATGGATGGAGAAACAAACATCTGGCGTCGTGACCAAGAAAAATACAAAATTCGTGTAGGTGCTTCTATTCTCGATATCGGAGGAATGAAATTCGAAAAGGGAGACGTCACTTCAGATTTTAATGTGAATACATCTAACCTTTTTGATTTAGGGACTTTCGATAGTGCAAATAATTTTGCTCAATTTGATTCGATTATTGATAGTTTAAATACTAATGTACCTGGATGGACAGCTAACCCTGAGACATCAAGAACGTTCTTTATGAGTACGCCTACGGCATTTAGTCTTCAGTTTGATTATCATATCTGGAAGTACTTCTATGTGAACACCACTGCTATGATTAGTATTCAGAATAGAAAAAATCCACATAGAGTTAGAACGGCAAATCAATTCTCTATTACACCTAGTTTCGATCATTCTTGGTTTGGGGTGCATTTACCAGTGTCTTACAATAAGTACTCAGGGCTGAAAATGGGCATGGGTACTCGTTTAGGACCACTTACATTTGGTGTAACTGATTTTAGAACGTTGTTTGCTTCTGGGAAAATTAAAGGGGCTGAATTCTATACAGGTTTGCGCCTTCCTATATTGTACACTCATCCAAGTGATATTGATGGTGACCTTGTCTCTGATAAGCTAGATGAGTGTCTTGTGGTTCCTGGTGTATGGATGTTCAAAGGATGTCCTGATACTGACAGAGATGGTATTAAGGATTTGGATGATTTGTGTCCAAACACACCAGGCTTAGAGCAATTCCAAGGGTGTCCAGATTCGGATGAGGATGGGGTTCCAGATAAAGACGATGAGTGCCCAGATGTTGCTGGTCCAGTTCAATTTAAAGGTTGTCCAGATAGAGATAATGATAGCATTATCGATATCAATGATGATTGTCCAGATGTACCAGGTCTTCCAGCATTTAAAGGATGTCCAGATACAGATGGTGATGGTATTAAGGATGAGGACGATGCTTGTCCAGAGGTTGCAGGTCCACTAGTAAATAACGGATGTCCTGATACTGATGGTGATGGATTGTTTGATTTTATTGATGAGTGTCCAACTGAATTTGGACCAAAAGAAAACAACGGATGTCCATGGCCAGATACTGATGAAGATGGATTGTTAGATAAAGACGATAAATGTCCTTATATAGCTGGTCCATTAAGTAATGAAGGTTGTCCTTACCAAGATACTGATGGAGATGGTGTCCTTGATAAAGATGATGAGTGTCCAACTACCCCAGGTCCTGTTGCTAATAAAGGTTGTCCAGAAATCGAAGCTGCGGTTGAGGAAATCCTAAGAACAGCATTTGAGAACCTTGAGTTCGAAAGTGGGCGTGACGTGATTAAAGATGTTTCGATTCCTTCATTGACTGAACTTGCAGAAGTTCTTGTTAAGAAAGAGACTTGGAAACTGCAGATCTCAGGCCACACGGATAATGTTGGTGCTGCACAAGGAAACTTAGTTCTTTCTAAGAAACGTGCAACTGCAGTTAAGAACTTCATGGTTTCGAAAGGAATTGACGCAAGTCGATTGAGTGTTCTTTACTTCGGTGAAACAGATCCAGTTGCAGATAACTCAACTCCAGAAGGACGTCAGAAAAACAGACGTGTGGAGATGGTGATTATCTTCGATTAATTTAAAAAAAAATACTTGAATGTTATAGGTCGGCTCTTTAGTGAGTCGACCTTTTTTTATTGAATTTACACTATAATCAAATCCGACGCAAGATAATGTGACACTCAATTTCGCAGATTATCAAGATGAGATTCGAATCGAAATACTTGATATAAATGGTAAAGTTGTACAAAGCGAAACGTATTCAAGTGTCATCGAAATGAACTTGAGCATTCCTGGTGAGAGCGGAATGTACTTCCTTAATGTGGTAAACAGTTACAATCAAGTTCAAGTGTTTATAAGTTGATCAAGAATTAGTGAAATTAGGGCTAAACCATTCGTAGTCAATAATAAGCCATCCGTCGAAATTGTCTTGATATTGCAGAGATCATTAGGTATATTCAAAATATCAAAGTCCCTGCTATGAAATTTATTAAGAAACTCCTCTTCGTAATTGTTGCGTTAATTTCGCTAGTATTGATTACAGCTCTGTTCGTTAAAAAAGAATATTCGGTCACTCGTTCAGTGGTAATTCAAGCCGAAGTATCGGAAGTATATGATTATATAAGTTTTCTCGATAATCAAGAAGAATTTGCTGTTTGGCAAGCAAAGGATCCTAAAACTAAGAATATCTCGAAAGGTACTGATGGAGCAGTTGGTTATATTCGTTCTTGGAGTAGCTCGCACGAGAAAGTTGGTGTTGGAGAGCAAGAGATCATCAAAATGGAACTTGATAAGCGAATTGATTTCGCATTGCGTTTCAAAGAGCCGATGGAAATGGAGGCAGATGCTTTTATGACCACAAAATCTAAAGGTGGTGGAACTGAAGTTACCTGGGGCTTTGAAGGTAGAAGCCCATGGCCATTTAATATCTTCTTTTTGTTCATGGATATGGATGAAGAACTCGGGCCAGATCTTCAACAAGGGTTAAACAATCTCAAAAAGATCATTGAATCTAAAGAATAAGTGATTTTTGATTGTAGTTATCCAAAATATTTCGGCTAACTTCAACGTGTGATAAATCTCAGTCGCAAACATCGTTACCTCCTCAGTATCCTTTCAGGGATTCTCATGGTTGTTTCATTTCCATTCAGCGGTAGTTTAACTCTAGTTGTATTTATCTCTTGGATACCACTTTTATTTGTGGAGAGCTATATCACTAAACAACGGTACCGATCTCGAAAAATACTACCACACGCATACCTAACTTTCTTGATTTACAATGTCGGTTCAACCTGGTGGGTGATCAATGCGGATGAAGGAGGTGCGATCTTGGCCTTCGTTCTGAATAGTCTATTGATGACATTAACATTCTACTTGTTTCATCTGACAAAGAAGCATGTCGGTTCAAAAGAGGGATATATTGCCTTACTTATCTACTGGATTTCATTCGAATACTTGCATTATAATTGGGAAGCATCGTGGACATGGCTCACTCTTGGGAACTCATTTAGTATTCAACCTTCTTGGGTTCAATGGTATTCATTTACAGGTGTTTTAGGTGGGTCTTTTTGGATTCTATTAATCAATATGCTTGTTTTTAGGATTTACCAGAATGTTTTAATGAAACGCGAGACTTGGAAAATTCAAACCCCATTGATTTGGATGGCTGGCTTCTTCGTGCTTTTGCCATTAACAATCTCTCTGATTACCTACTTTACCTATTCGGAGAAAGAACGACCTGTTGAAATCGTTATCGTTCAACCGAATATTGATCCGTATAACATGAAATTTGACATGAGTACGGCAGACGATCAATTGATCTATATTATCAATCTTGCTAAAGAAAAGGTCACAAAGAATACGAGTTTGATTTTAGCTCCAGAAACTGCAATCACTGCACCCATTTATGAAGGAAATGTAATGATGAGCAGAGAATATAAGTTCTTAAAAGATCAAAAGCATGAGATGTTCAATACTCCAATTTGTATTGGTGCATCAACACTCATGGACTTTGAAAAGAAGCGATCACGAGCCTCTAGACCTATAGCTGGCGGGCCCGATTTTCGAGAGTATTACAATACAACAATGTTAATCGATGATGATGATGCGGTGACATTTGTTCATAAATCGAAACTCGTTCCTGGTGTTGAGGCGATACCGTTTTCTGAAATTTTTCCATTTCTTGAGGATATTGCCATCGATAATGGAGGTACAAGCGGGACATTAGGTGTTGAAGAGTTTCCGAAAATCATGGAGATTGATAAATTCAAATTCGCTCCTGTTGTTTGCTACGAATCGATTTATGGTGAGTGGGTGACAGAACAATGTCGAGCAGGTGCAGAACTTATCTGTATTACAACAAATGATGGTTGGTGGAAAGATACGCCAGGCTACAAGCAACACATGAGTTTTGCAAGCCTTAGAGCTATTGAAAATCGACGATCTATTGCACGTTCTGCAAATACTGGAATTAGTGCCTTCGTTAATCAGCGCGGTGATATATTGCAAGCAACTGAATGGTGGAAACCGGATGTTATCCGAGGAACCCTTAATTTGAATAGTGAGTTATCGTTTTACACTAAATACGGAAATGTACTTGGTAGAAGTTTTGCTTTTGTGACTGTTTTGCTGATATTGTTTACATTTGTGAAGCGTTTTAAACGAGCTAGAGATATAAAATAATGCCTTCAAATACTCAAATAGATTCTGGTAAAATGGTCGATGATCACAGTGATTACTTGCTGTCGTTCGCGATGTCTAAACTACAAGATGTCGATCTGGCAAAGGACTTAGTACAAGATACGTTTGTATCTGCACTAGTTAAAATTGACACATTCGAGCATCGAAGCAAGCTAAGAACATGGCTTACAAGTATTCTCAATCGTAAGATAATTGATCATTGGAGGAAGGCTGAGACACGTTATACGGATCCTGCTTCTCATTTTTTCAGTCAAGAAGATGGAAAGGATAATGGTCATTGGCTTGAAAATAGCGGTAATCAAAAAACACTCGAAACGATAGAAGATCTTATTTCTAAGGATGAAACTTATCAAGAATTGGGAGATTGTCTGGAAAAATTGCCAGAACGATGGAGAGGAGTTGTCGCGGCTAAATACTTGAAAGAAAGTGATAGTGAAAACATTTGTCAAGATTTCGACATCACAGCATCCAATTTATGGGTGATTATTCATCGAGCGAAATTAGTTCTTCGGGATTGTCTTAAATCTAAATGGGAATTATGAAGCTGTGTGAGAAGTTGACATACGATTACGAGAAATCAAAGTTTAAGCGACTTTCATTCCGTAACCGCCGAAACATGAAAAAACACCTATTAGTATGTAAGAAATGCCTTGATTATGTTGCAGATAGTGACATACTGGATGTTCTTCTTCAAAAAGCCGAAAAATCAAATAATAAATACGCATTTTCCGAGAATGAAAAAAAAATGTTAAAAGGAAAATTAAAGGCTTAATAACGAATTGAAATCTACTTAATTAATATAGTAGTCCGAGATGTCCTACCTCATCAAATACATTTTCCCGAAGCCTTTCTTAAAGTGTTGATCTGCACCTGAATCTCTCCGAAGTATATCTTCGCCATTGATTTGTGCTTTTACTGTATAAAGATAGACTCCATTTGCTAAGGGATCACCGAATTCGTCGGTACCATCCCATGCATATTCGGTTATATTTCTTCCAATGTAAATTTGACCAAGTTGATCCTCAGTAATTTCACGAATAACTCTACCCGAAACCGTCATAATTTGTATGAGAATCTCGTCGGGTTCTTCAGAGCCTGTCAACGTAAATACAAATCGTGTGCTAGTTGTGAATGGATTTGGGTAGTTCATCATCTGAGTAATACTTGCTTCATGTACAATTTCGAAAGAAACACGATACTCCAAATCACCTGAAAGATTACCGCTTCGATCTGCCCCTTGAACAAACAGTTGATATGTTCCATCTAGTGTAAATTCTGATGGCCACATGATCTTGAATCGTTTTGACTGAGAATCAGCAGGAAGCCATTGCATGATCGTTGTTCCAGAATTATCAACAAACGGAACACGAACTTGCACTCCATTTGGATCAGTCAAATAAACACCAAATAATGTCGTATCAGAGATATCATCCATGATTAAGAATTCGTTATCATCTTTCAGCGTAATTAAGACATCACTAAATGGGTCAACGATATCACCATTCAAAATATGTCGCCCATTGAAAGTGACATCAAGAATCGGATTCTTTTCATCTGCTGTCACATAAAACGGCAATTGGAGGAGGTTATTAAAGTGCTCTTGCTCTGGCTGATCTGTTATGTACAAGCTACCATTAACATAAGGATTAACCTCCATCCAGAATGAGCTAATCCCTGCCAACCCTGTTGTAGGAACTGTAATTGTATCACGAAAAACATCTCCAACAAGTAGAGGTCCTTGACGTTCATAGGCAATTGGGTAAACAACTTGATTCGCATCCTCCACCCAGTAAGAAATGAGTAGAGAATCCATGTCAATAGTGAAAATATTCTTTACATCCACGGCAAAATCAAACGTTTCCCCTTCTGGTATTGTATCTGATGAATGAGTCCATGTATAAAGTGATGTCCCATCGATAGCAGCTTCAGGGAGTGGTGAATACAATACATGCCATCGATCAATTTGTGAAGGAGTATTTGTATTTGTATCAATATGATAAGCTTGTAGATTGATATATGGATATAGATTAGCATCAATGAAAGTCCCTAGATTCAAAATAGAATCATTAGCCGTGAAAACAGTATCAATACTAGTTTGAAATGCACCTGTTATATCGTATGCGTTTATTGTCAAGTGAGTAGAATCTGCGGAACTAACCTCAGAAGGATCCTGTTTCCATGTGACGGTTCCCCAATCCGCCGCGGGACCAATTCTAGTTGAGGTTTCTACACCTTCATAAAGTGAACCAACAATCGTATCATCAATCGCGATGAATTCACCTACGTATTGTGCAACAATTTCGCGCACTGAATTTGGATCACCTTTCTTACAGAAAAACGCAAATGCAGTATTTGGTCGACCTGCATAAATACTATCAGAACCAAGTCCTGAAAAGATATTGTACATATTCGCCGAGTCAATTGCATCCCAAGTTTCATAGGTAGTAAACGGCGAATAAATAATGATGTAATGACTATCGGGTACTTCGTTCAAAATTAAATTTTGAAAGGCACTCAATTGAGCAGGATCGTTATGTAGGAATGTGAAAATGTTCATCGGCCGAGCCCACCAAGAATTTACATCATTGTTATTATTCCCGAAATCATGTGAAGGATTAACAACAGAAGGTGGCGAAGCATAGGTGAACTTCGTGTACCAAGGCTCAAGAGTAAGTGGGTCAATTACCGCAACATGAAGCTTAGGTGAAAAATTGCCGATTCCATAGTTGTCATTGTTCCACTGATTATCAATTGACCAACCTACTTGTGGAACTGCAGCATACGCTGAAATGTGAATCTCACTTGTTCTTGGAAGAAAAAATCTATTTCGATTAATGGTGTCGTGAGCAATTCCATTCAAACCGTTCTTTTTAAACTGGAAGAAGTGATCTTGTCCCCACCCTTCTTTACCAACGATATGTTGAAAAGAGAATTCTCTCCAATCTGGAGTCGGATTCTCCAGCGCTACCCTCCAGAAGTAAACTACACTATCCCCACAAACAAGTGAGTCTGACGTATTCGTTGTAAATGACAGCCAATCACCAGGATGAACTTCTTTAACCCCCCCATAGCCAGAAACCAATGCATACCGATGTTCAGTACTGTTGTATTTATCCGTTGTATCAATTTCAAATCGGTAAGTATTGAAATCTGCAACAGGATTTATGGTTGAAGCTTTTACAGTAACACTATCAATAGGAACAACAGCATAATCGAAAGGGATTACCGGTAATATTCCATCAACATCAATGAATAGAGATTTAGTAAGTTGATTATTACTCAATTCATCATATTGCTCGGCAATTACAGAAGGTAAATCAACTGAAATTGTAAAATTATTTAATCCAAGTCCAATATTCGGTTGCATTGGCATCATAAATGAGAAGGTATCCTTGTAACTAAGACTAGGAATTTGGAATATATAAATAGAATCAGTAGTACTCAGAGGAAAGTCTCGAATTATTTCCAAGGAGAAAGTATTTACAATTGCTTTACCCAGATTTGTCAGTACAATGTGCATCTCAATACTGTCTATAGTTAAATCCAATTGTTCCGGAGTAAAGAAAACACCCTCTTCCGTTAGTTCAATTTCAGGGTTTCCATGCCAATTAAGCTTAATCATGGGATCGCCATTCAATATCATTTGAGTTGAAGTCGATTCGTAGAACAACGTGTTTGCTGTCCCTTCCATGGTCAGAATGTTATCAAGCATTTGTTGCCCTAGATTATCACCATAACCCGTTCTACTGAATTTATCATAGAGGGAATTTGAATAGCTGTTTAACAGTCCTGCAAATCCAATATGCACAGATGCTATATAGGCAATTGCTCCTAAATTTGCAATTTGCACGAAGTCTTCTGAGCTGGAGTTATTCAATTGAAAAACATTTCCATTATAACATGCATTCACAAGCATCACTGGATACTTCCCAGAGTTATTCCAATTTGCTGCTTCGTCTAAATTAATCTCAAATCCACTTTCATTAGATGAAAAATGACCGAAATAACTCATCAAACTCACTCCTTGTGAAATACGATCTGTAACTCCAGCAAGAACTGTTGGACTTAAAGGATTACCTGAACCTGTAAATAAATTAGTAACATTTCCACCGTACAGGCTATCTTCAATGATTGCCTTATTCGTGTTCATATAACTTTGGAACAAATTCTGTTCAAAATCATCCTGCCCACCTGTGAAGTGAAGAATCTGTTTTTGCCAATCCTTATTCGGTGAGTTATAACTATCAAATGGATCTTGAGCCGCTTCGTATTCAATAACTTTATTCAAGTAATCTTGCAATTCCGAAGCCGTACGCGCAGAAATTCTACCTGTTGGAACTAAAGGAGCCCACAAACTTGAGCCTTCCAAACCAGCTGTTATAGCAACATCACTAGATGGATGACCAAAAGACGGAATCAGTGATTGAGTAAACCTAGAAGGATCTAACCTTGCGCCTGGACCATCTGATGTAAATGATTCGAAATCTGCCTCGCGAATCCCTTTTCCCATTAAAAAAAGTCCCGAAGGTTTTATTGTTGCTGCATTGTAAATTTCATGGGCAAATCTTCTAATTCCATTTATATGCTTTTCAATTCCACCACCATACTGTTGATATAATTCATATACATTAGCAAGGATGGTTGGGTAACCTCCACCTGCCGAAGACTTTCGATAATTCTCATAATTAACTGAAGACGAGCTCAATGATTCGTGATATATCATCAGAAGTACGCTGTCAAGGACAAATGTATTCACAAAATCAGTAAAATAACCAGGAGAAGATGAATTCGCATTAACGGGTACAATATTCCCCCCAATATCAACAATCAATGAGGAATCTAAAAAGATCATACCTTGATCTATTCCATTTGCACTATTTGGAATAAGTCCAGTATAAGTTGAGGCAATTGAAGGCACCATCTGGACCATTCTTGGGACATCGCCATGCACAAACAGTAGAGGTTGTGTTACACTTGCATTAAACATATCCAATCGAATTTTCCCTTCAGAAGGATTATTCTCCATTCGGAAATTTGCCTCAGCACTACCTGAATAATTGAGTTGCCTAGGATAAGTTATCGTGTACTCTGTTAGTGCTTGATAATCAGTTAAAGCAGTGAGGTCATCAATTATCTCAAAGTAAATCGGGGTTGATCCATTACCAATTTCAGCTGCAGGAATCTCAGCTGAAACAACCACCTGCGTATATCCGCTAAATGTTGTGTCCAACACCATTGTTCCAGAGGTCCCAAGCCTCCATCTAAGGTGGTGATTAGGTCCGTTTAGAGTAGTTGCTGCATCTGAGGAGGTCGTAGATCTAAGTTCAAATTTAGCCGTTGGAGCATCAACTCCAGCGTAAGGAAATGGACTTAATGCCGTATAAATTTGACTCAAATCATCTGGTACTCCATTGACCTTACCAGACCCCCAACCTTCACCAGGGACAAAAAATGAACTCGAAACATTTGGCTGCTTCACACCATCGTGATAAGCAATATTGCTGTGATTTATCTGAGAAAAGAGAACGTAATTGGAGGAAGTGTACGCCGAGTAGTTGATGTCCGTTTCAAGTGAGTATCGATAATTATTTATCGAAGTATTCCATGTGAAAAAATACTGAAGTGTGTCGTTGTACAAACTAAAACTTGGAGAAGCTCCTGTTCCAGGAATAACGTAGAGAGTAGAATCTAACCAACCATCGTTATGTTCTCCATAGAATAAAATATAATCGCCAGGATCAAGACTTGAGTCCCCACCATCTACAACATGAATTGGAACTTCACGTTCTTTAGCAAATAGTTGAATATTTTCAGTCATAAATGTTGACACAGGAATTCCCGCAGCAACCATTGCATTGTAATCTAGTCGGTAGACCTCATCGCTTACAATTTTTATACTGAAGTATTGCTGATTGTAATTAATCCACTCATTGCCATAAGTTTGCGCGTCAACTGAGGATGTATAAAACAACGTTGCTATAGTAACTAGTATAGAAGAAAAGTAAGCTCCTCTCATTATCTTTGTAAATCTATCTCATTCATCAGTTTCATAATCTGCTATCTCATCAAGTACATTTTACCAAATCCCCTTTTGAAATGTTGATCAGCACCAGAGTCTCTTCTAAGGATATCTTCTCCATCAATTTGAACTTTAACGGTATACAAATATACGCCATTCGCTAGTGGATCTCCAAATTCATCCGTGCCATCCCACTCATAATCAGTAATATTCCGTCCAATATAAATCTGTCCAAGTTGATCTTCCGTAATCTCTCGTACTACTCTACCAGAGACCGTCATGATCTGAATTAAGACCTCATCTGGTTCTTGAGACCCAGTTAATGTGAACACAAATCGAGTACTCGTTGTAAACGGATTCGGATAATTCATCATCTGAGTAATTGATGACTCATGCACAACCTCAAACGACACTTTGTATTCAAGATCCCCAGAAAGGTTACCACTTCGGTCTGCTCCTTGCACAAATAATTGATATGTCCCATCATTTGTAAATTCAGATGGCCACACAATTTTAAATCTTTTTGATTGGGCATCAGCAGGAAGCCATTGCATAATTGTTGTACCTGTATTATCTACAAATGGAATTCTCACTTGTAGACCATTTGGATCCGTTAAGTAGACACCAAACAACGTTGTGTCAGAAATATCATCCATGATTAAGAATTCGTTATCATCCTTCAAGGTGATTAGCACATCACTTGATGGATCAACAATATCTCCATTAAGTATATGTCGCCCATTAAACGTAACATCTAAAATTGGATTTTTATCATCTGAATTGACATAGAAGGGAAGCTGAAGAACATTATTAAAATGCTGTTGCTCTGGCTGATCAGTGATATATAGACTTCCATTAACATAAGGATTAACTTCCATCCAAAAAGAATTAATACCATCTAACCCAACAGTACCGACAGAAACAGTATCACGGAAAACATCTCCAACTAATAAAGGACCTTGACGAGCATAACTAATTGGGTGTTTTACTTGATTTGCATCTTCCACCCAGTATGAAATGAGTAAAGAATCCATATCAACGGTGAAAATATTCTTCACATCAACGGCAAAATCGAATGTCTCACCTTCATTTAAAGTATCCGATGGATGTGTCCATGTGTACAATGAAGTTCCATCAATGGCTGCTTCCGGGAGGGGTGAGTATAAGACGTGCCATCTATCGATCTGAGATGGAGTATTCGTGCTCGTGTCGATATGGTATGCTTGCAATTCAATATAAGGGTATAAATTCGCATCAATAAATGTATTCAAATTTAAGATGGAGTCATTAAGGGTGAACACGGTGTCTATACTCGTCTGAAAAGCTCCAGTTATGTCAAAAGCATTAATTGTCAAATGAGTTGAATCTGCAGAACTGAGCTCAGACGGGCCTTGTTTCCATATAACAGTTTTCCAATCAGCAGCTGGACCAATTCTGGTAGAAGTTTCTATTCCTTCATAAACCGATCCAATAATAGAGTCATCAATTGTAATAAATTCACCTACATACTGCGCTACAACTTCTCGAACGGAATTAGGATCCCCCTTCTTACAGAAGAATGCAAAGGCATTGTTTGTTCTGCCCGCATAGATACTATCCGAACCAAGTCCTGCAAAAAGATTATACATATTCGCAGAATCCAAAGCATCCCATGTTTCATAGGTTGTAAATGGCGAGTAAATTATAACATAATGACTGTCAGGAACAACATTATTAATCAAATTCTGAAATGAAGCCAATTGCGCTGGATCATTGTGGAGAAATGTGAAAATATTCATTGGTCGAGACCACCACGAGTTAGCGTCGTTGTTGTTATTCCCAAAATCATGGGTTGGATTCACAACTGAAGGCGGAGATACGTATGTGTACTTTGTATACCAAGGTTCTAACGAAATAGGATCAATAATAGCTACATGAAGTTTAGGAAGAAAGTTTCCAATTCCGTAGTTATCATTCATCCATTCATTATCTATTGACCATCCAACTTCAGGTACATAATCATACGCATTAATATGTAAAAAAGCGGTGGTCGGCACAAATTCACGAAAATGATTTATTGTATCATGAGAAATATTATTTAAGCTATTCTTCTTAAACTGAAAGAAATGATCTTGTCCCCACCCTTGTCTACCAGGAATATATTGAAATGAAAATTCTCGCCAATCTGGAGCAGGATCATCGATTGCTACGCGCCAAAAATAAACGGTACTATCTCCACAAACTAGTGAATCAGGCAAACCTGTAGATGATGACAGCCAATCACCAGGGTGTACTTCTTTAACACCACCATATCCAGAGACAAGTGCATAACGATGCTCAGAACTAGTGTACTTGTCCGTTGTATCAATTTCAAATCGATAAGTATTGTAACCTGCAACTGGATCAATTGTTGACGCTTTAACTGTAACACTATCTATTGGTACAACTGCGTAATCATAAGGTATGACAGGCAATATTCCATCCACGGCAATGAACAATGATTTCGTTAATTGATTGTTTCCTACCTCATCATACTGCTCAACGACAACAGAAGGTAAGTCTGCCGAAATACTAAAGTTATTAATTCCAAGGCTGATATTTGGTTGCAGTGGCATTTTGAATGAGAATGTATCTTTAAAATTCAAACCTGGTATTTCAAAGACATAGATTGAATCCTCAGTAATTAATGGGAAATCACGAATAATCTCTAGCAAGAATGTATCAACTACAGATTTTCCGAGATTAGTCAAAACTATATGCATTTCAAGACTGTCAACAGTAAGGTCAAGATCTTCTGGAGTAAAGAAAACACCCGATTCAGTCAGTTCAATTTCAGAATTTTCATGCCAATTCAACTTAATCATTGGATCACCATTCATAACCATTTGTATTGCTGTAGATTCTGTGTAGAGCGACGACCCTATCGTCTCCATATAGATAATGTTATCCAGCATTTGTTGACCCAAATTATCACCATAACCGTCTTTACTAAATCGATTGTAAAGACCATTAGAGTAGGTGTTTAACAATCCTGCGAAGCCAATATTAACTGATGCAATGTAGGCAATAGCACCCAAACCAGCGATTTGTACAAACTCTTCAGAGTTAGAAACATTCATTTGGAAAATATTCCCATTATAGCATGAGTTCACTACCATTACAGGGTATTTCCCAGAATTGTTCCAATTTGCTGGTTCATCAAGATTAATCTCAAATCCACTTGCATTTCCAGCAAAGTGACCAAAATAACTCATAAGACTAACTCCTTTGGAGATTCGATCAGTAATTTCAGCAAGTGCTGTTGGGTTAAGAGGACCACCAGAACCAGAAAAGACATTCGTTACATTACCTCCAAAAAGAGTATCTTCAATAATCGCCTTTTTTGTATTCATGTAATACTGAAAAGAGATCTGTTCATTCGCATTCTGTCCTCCAGCGAAGTGAAGAATTTGTTTCTGCCAATCCTTAGAAGGACTATCGTAAATACCAGCAGGATCTTGTGCATCCTCGTATTGGATCACCTTATTAAGATAGTCTTGCAGCTCAACATCTGTACGAGCAGAAATCCTTCCAGTAGGCAATAGTGGAGCCCATAAACTTGTCCCTTCAAGACCTGCCGTAATTGCTACATCGCTTGAGGGATGACCAAAGGAAGGAATCAATGACTCAGCATACCTAGCAGGATCCAATCGAGCACCCGGTCCATCAGAAGTTGATGATTCAAAATCTGCTTCCCGAATTCCTTTTGCCATTAGAAATAATCCAGAAGGTTTAATTGTTGCAGAATTAAAAATTTCGTGAGCAAACCTTCTAATCCCATTAATATGCTTATGAACACCACCACCATACTGTTGATAAAGTTCACTAACATTAGCTAAAATTGTTGAGTACCCACCACCCGCAAAAGAGTTACGATATACTTCATAATTCAACGAAGCAGTTACGAGTTTCTCATTATAGATCATTAGTAATACACTGTCTAGAGGAAATGCATTCACAAAATCAGTAAACGATCCAGGTGTTGCGGTGTTAGGATTTACAGGGAGAATAGTCGCTCCAATATCAATAATTAACGACGAATCTGTAAAGATCATATCCTGGACAACACCATTTGTACTATTTGGTATTAATGCAGCGTAAGAAACTGGGAAGAATTGATCAGAAAGAGGAATTATTCTTGGAACATCACCATGAACAAATAAAATTCCATTTGCAGTAGGAGGGTTATAAAGATCAAGTCTAATTTTAGGTTCGTTAGGATTGTTTTCCATTGAGAAATTCAACGAAGCTGCACCAGAAAAAACGGGTTGCTTCGCATAAGTCATTGTATATTCTGTGAAAGATTGGTAATCCGTCAGAGCTCCTAAATCATCAATAATATCAAAGTAGAGAGAAGTCGCACCATTGGCTACTTCTGTTGCGGGAATTTCAACATTTGTTACAATTTGCTGGTATCCCAAAAATAGTGTGTCCAAAACCGTAATTGCCGAATTCCCTAAACGCCACCTAAGGTGATGATTAAATAAACTATCAGAAGATGCATTAGAGTTTGAAACTGACCTCAGTTCAAACTTAGCATTTGGTGCTCCCACACCAACATAGGGTGAAGAACTGTAGGCTATTAAATTTTGAGTAAGGCCGCCAGGAACACCATTCGATTTCCCCCCTCCCCAACCTTCGCCAGGAACGTAAAATGAACTTGAAACATCAGAAAGTTTCTCACCTTCATGGTATGAGTCAGTATAATTATAGGTGTCTTTTTTTAAAATGTAATTTGAAGCAGTATAGCCCGAATAACTCGTGTCTGTCTCAACGGTATAGCGATAATTTGTTGCAGAAGAATTCCAAGTAAAAAAGTACTGAAGAGTATCGTTGTAAAGACTATAATTGGGAGAAGCTGCACTCGCTGGATTGCTGAAAAGTGTAGAATCTAGCCATCCATCATTTTGCTCTCCGTAGAATAAAATGTAATCGCCAGAATCCAAACTAGAATCATTCCCATCAACAACATGGATTGGGATTTCTCGTTCTTTCGCAAAGATTTGAATATTTTCAGGCTGAAATGTTGCTACGGGTATCCCCGCAGCAACCATCGCTGTATAATCCAGACGATAAACCCCATCATTTGCAACCTTAATACTATAATATTTTTGAGAATAATCGATCCACTCATTACCGTACGTCTGAGCCTTGCTATTAATAGCAAAGAAAACAGTTGTAAGTAGTAGAATGGGAGTTAATTTATTCATTATTAATTGCTCGCTTCCGTTATATTAGGGTTAGGTTTTTTTAATTTAATTCGAAGACTAATTACATGAGAATAGAGTGCTACAGAGGCATCTCCAATATCAGTAAAGGCATAATCCAAATAAAAGCTTTTAAAACTAAGTCCAACTCCAATATTGGGTTGAATATTAAGTCGTTGTTTATCATCAAAATCCTTAACATACTGCATGTTTGATATTCCAGCACGTAGCGAAACAAAATCCTTGAATCCAACAGAGACTCCTAGATGAGGATCTATTGAGACTAGCCCTGTTCGAATGAGTGTGTTTCTTTTACCGTCAGTGGTCATGTCGAGATCTAACTCTGCAGACGCATGTAACCCTTTAGTACCAATATCAAATTTCTTGTAACCCGCTAGAATAAATCGTGGTAAAGTCAATTCTAATCCATTTTCTGGAATTTCATTTCCTGTATTGACAAAAACTTCTCTTGTCTCTTGATCTAATGTAAACACCCATGCGTTGAATGTAGATGTAACATCTCGTGCCATCAGTCCAAATTTCCAACCGTTTGTTTCATACTGGGCACCTGCATCTAACCCAAATCCCCACGATTTTGCGAAATCTCCAACTTTCCGATGAATAACTTTAAAACTCCCTCCAACACTTAATCCATCAACGTTCAACTTTCTCGCATAAGAAAATAAGAAGCCATAATCTGCTGCTGTAAACGTCGTAATCCTATCATAATCAATATTACCATTATTATCGATCAGTTGGGTAGTGTTTGGAATATCATCCACTGCGAATCGAATTCCAGTAAAACCCATTGTACTTTTATCATCAATTGAATGAGCAAGTCCAACATAATCATACTTTGCTATGCCTGCAAAATATTCAGAGTGCATCAACCCAACTTCCAGCCATTTATCAACAGCGGTAAGTCCTGCGGGGTTCCAATAACCAGAATTAACATTATTAGTTTGTGCAACAACAGAATTTCCAAGACCGAGTGCATCTGCACCAACCCCGATTGCCAAAAATTCATTAGAGTACTTTGGAGCAATGGTCTCTGTCAGATTCGGTTCATCTTGAGACCATGAAATTTGAATGCACGTAATTAACGCGCAGAATGTTGCCAACCAAATTTTTTTCATACGAAGTATAGTTTTTTATACATCATAACCACTTTTTACATGAAAAATTGTGTTCTTTGTATAAGTACATACATAAGACGTAAAGTTATACTATATAGTTGACTCACGAACGTCTACTTTATTTTTTCTAGGCTACGAATGTTTAATATACCCAATCTATTTACCGCAGCAAATTTAATTTCAGGATGCATTGCCATATTATTGGCAGTTTCTGGTCGAATAGACCTTGCACCTTTTGCTATATTTGTTGGAGCCTTCTTTGACTTCTTAGACGGGTTTTTAGCTCGTAAATTACAAGTAAGCAGCGAAATGGGAAAACAACTCGATTCTTTGGCTGACATGGTAACGTTTGGCGTTGCTCCAGGACTGATAATGATGGCTGTCATTTTGCGATGTCAGTTAGTTTCAGATTTCAGTATGAACTATGTATCAATTCCTAACTGGGTAAACACACTCATAGATGGTGATCATAGAAATTTCTGGCCATTTGCAGGTTTGCTCATCCCATTCTTTTCGATTTTTCGATTAGCAAAATTCAATCTAGACACTCGTCAAACCGAGTCGTTTATTGGTCTACCAACACCTGCGATCACGTTATTTTTCATGTCATTCCCTCTTGCATTGGCTTATAAGATAACAACTGGCGACCTAATGATTTCCATTAATCGATTTTTATTTGACCCTCTATTTATCTCAATTTTAATTCTAATAATGAGTCTTCTTCTCGTTTCTGAAATCCCATTATTCTCGTTAAAAATAAAAGGATTTGGTTGGAAAGAAAATCGTGTGAGGTATGTTTTTTTGTTAATAAGTTTGGCATTTATTCTACTTTTCAATGTATGGTCGTTGGCATTAATCGTATTTTTGTACTTAATTTTATCGATGATTGAAAATATCTTTATTAAAACGAAAAAGGATGAAATTTAAAGCCGAAATAGATGTAATGCCATTAGATGCACTACTAGATCCACAAGGAAAAGCGGTAAGTGGAAGCATGAAAAATATTGGACTTGAATCAATTGAAGGGGTTCGAATCGGAAAGCATATTCAGCTTTATGTAAACGCAGATAGCAAATCAACCGCTGAAGCTAAAGTTGAGGAAGCATGTAAGAAATTACTTTCAAATCAAATTATGGAGAAGTATACATTTTCAATTGAAGAAGCGTAAAAAAAGATAACCCTATTCACACTCTTTTGACTATATTGTAGATAAACAGGTTGTTCGACTGAACCTTTTGCAGTTCAAGTCGTACTGGATAGAGCATTAGATAATTTAGATATATGACGGATTCTCACGATTCACTTCCCGAAATTCAAAACGGAAAAAAAAGCGGAAATGGAGCTTTCATCGCTGTAATCATTTTACTGCTTTGCGGTATAGGATTTATGGCCTACCTCCTCTCAGGAAAAACAAAAGAAATCAAGAATAGAGACAAGACAATCAAGCAGCTCACAACGGACATGGATTACATGAACGACATGATGGAAGGTTATGTCGGAAGTATGTCTAATGACTTGAAAACTGACTTCAAGAGCATGCTCGAAACGTATGATGTCCTTGCTGAAAAGGACAAAGGGAAAGCTGAGGAGATTGAGAAACAAAAAGAGAAAATTCAGAAATTGCTCGATGAGATGCAGAGCAATAAGAACATGAGTGCCTATCAATTAGCTGCACTTAAGAAAGAAAATGAGACACTAAGGACAATAATGAAGGGTTATATTGTTGAAATTGACAAATTAAACACGCTTAACCTTCAGTTAACATCTGACTTAGATTCGACCAGTACTCAATTAAATTTGACTCAAGAAGAGCGCGATCGACTGCAACAAGAGAATGAAGGCCAAAGCGAAATAATCGACAAAGCAAAGAAACTTCAAGCTTACAACTTTAATTCAGGAGCCAACAAAGCGAAGCTTGGCGGAACTATGACAGCAACAAATAAAGCTAGAAATGCAGCTCAACTTAGAGCTAGTTTTACTATTTCAGAAAACTCTGTAACAACAAAGGGAACGAAAACTGTCTATATGCAAATTATAGATCCGAGCGGCAAGACAATCCAACTTAGATCAGGTAACACGACCATAGTTGGATCAAAAGAAGTTCCATATACAAATAGTAGAGACATCAATTATTCAGGAAGCAGTATTGATGTGGCAATTTATCAAGATTTGAACGACACAAAAGTTGCAAAAGGAAATTACAAAGTGAGAATCTACTGTCAAGACCAATTAATAGGTACGGATAGTTTCACACTTAAATAACGAATTAGAAAAAGATGATTAATATTTTTATCGCGAATTTAGATTGGGAAATTACATCCGACGATCTTAAGCAAACTTTCGGGACATTTGGAACTGTAACGTATGCACACGTAGTTTACGACAGGAAAACCAAACGCTCAATGGGCTTTGGGTATATCGAGATGGATGACAGTGACGCTGGAATTAATGCTATTAAAGCACTAAACGGTGTTGAGGTTAACGGCCGAGCAATTGATGTGAAAGCAGCCTCTCCAAAAGACAACCGCCCGAAAAAAACGAAAACAAAATAATAGTGCATTCAATTACATTGCTATATGACTGAAGCTGTTGATCAAGGGCATGTTAATGTCTCGACAAATAAAGCAGGAATTTCAACTGTTGAATTTGGACACCCATTAAGTAATTCTCTTCCAGGGAAAATTCTTCAAAAACTTACCGAAGCAATTACCTTTTTAGGTGAAGATTCTGATGTGAAGGTGATCATTCTTAAATCAACAGGGGAAAGAGCATTTTGTGCTGGCGCAAGTTTCGATGAGTTAATTTCTATTACAGATCTTGAAACTGGAAAAAAATTCTTCTCAGGGTTCGCGAACGTAATTAATGCATGCCGTAAATGTCCTAAACTGATTATTGGACGAGTTCACGGGAAAGCTGTTGGTGGAGGCGTTGGTGTTGCATCTGCAGTAGATTACTGTTACGCAACAAAATTCGCCGATGTTAAATTGTCAGAATTAGCAGTTGGAATCGGGCCATTTGTTGTTGGTCCTGCTGTGGAACGGAAACTGGGTAGATCGGCGATGAGTCAACTTGCAATTAACGCTACCGAATGGAGATCGGCTAACTGGGCTATGGATAACGGACTTTACGCTGAAATTTTCGATAGTGCAGAGGAAATGGATGAGCAAATCAATACTCTTGCAAATCAACTCGCTAAATCCAACCCTGAAGCAATGCGTTTATTAAAACAAGTTTTCTGGCAAGGATGCGAAAACTGGGATGATCTACTAAAAGAGCGTGCTGCGATGAGCGGAGAACTTGTACTTTCCTACTTTACAGTGAATGCAATTAATGCTTTTAAAAAGAAATAGCCCACGAAGTTTTAATAATTACGATTAAAACAACGCAGGCTTTGTAATAGCTAGTCTAAACTATCATCCCAACTGAAACAATTACCAAATTCGATATTTCAATCCTAAGCCAATTGAGAAATTAGCATCTTTATTACGATTAACCAAACCAAGTAAATCAGCAATAGATACACCTGCCTCTAATCGAGAAGTTCGACTTCCAATTGAAAATCCCATAGGCATATTCAAATTACCCCCCCTGTTATTTAAGCCACTGAAGAAGGTGAATTTCTTAAGCGTCAATTCATAACTAAAGTTAACAAGCGTACTCTTTAAGTTTCCAACAACTGATGGATTTATGGGTTGAATCACACTGGTTCCAACTGCAAACCTAGAATCTAATTGACGTCGAATTCCAAAGTGTACATTAGATGCAGTAGATTGATATATTGATGCATCTTGAACATTTACTCCCACAGACGCCCAGTTAAAATTTGCGCTATCTAGCTGATCATTGAAGAACTCAGTTGGAGAAACACCAAAGGCATAATTACTATACTCTTGATTTCCCTGAGAAAAAACACCAATTGCACCATCACCATTTCGCCTTTTCCAGTGCATAAACCCTAGGTTATTTACACCAAGACTAACACTTAGATTCTCCTTCATTACTAACGTTCCAGAGAAACTCAATGATGTGCCAAGTCCAGCATTTCTAGGCGAACTCCTGAGCGTAACAGGCCCCTGAAAATTTGAAATTGACAATCCTTTTTCTTCGTTTTCAATGCGGATATACCGGAGACCTTCAATAATATTTACATTCCCCCCTAGGAATAGCTTCATTCCATCCTTCGCAATTGGAAACTCTTTTCCCCAACCAAAACTATACTTTCTTGTTTGCAAGAATTCGAAATTTGAGTTCGCTACGATTTCACCGATAGTGAGCGTATCATCCGAAAACCCCAAATAAACATCATCGAGGATTGCATTCTGATAATTGCTTGAATCATTAGCTAAGTGAGTACCATCAACAAGTACCAAGGAGTCAAAATAACTACTAGTTTTGCCGAAAGCCCATAAGTCCGCGAAATTTTCTGATAAGTTAAAATGCGCGGATATTTCCTCTGCCACTTTAAACGAAAACGTTCCATAACCGTTACTGACGTATGTAAATCCCAATAGTTTTTTTGACCTATTTATGGTATTGTCAGTCATTAAGGATTCTTTGTAATCTTGTCGGAATTCCCGTGAAACCAAAGTATCATACGTATAAAAGGTCTGGGTGTTATAATCGAAGCTTATGAGCATTTCATCCCAAACAAATAAGTTGATAAAATCTTCTGCGAACTCCCCTCCGCCATTAGTATTTGGGTCAAGTGGTTTACTTAAAACTTGCCGAACCCCAAGACTTATCACAGGAGAAAATGAAGACGCCTGAAAATCTCTAAGACTAACATCGAATTTATGACTGTATCGTAATGTTTGCCAACCCAACAATGAAGGATTGGTATTCAATGCACCGTCGTTTATATTGAACATATAACCTCCCCCCATTCCGAAAGATCTATAGTTGTTTTCTAGTCCAAATTGAGCTTTTGCAGCGGGTACAATAAAAATGAGCGCGATTAATACTAAATTTCTCATCCTACCATTTATAGATTAACCCAATTTGAGTTCGAGACATTCCAAAACCAATTTCTACATATCCACCGAAATGCTCAAGAGGGAAAAATCGTGCCCCAACACTCAGTTCAGTAGCCACATAATGGTATGATTCAGTTTTATCCTCATAAGAATTAATTGTACCGGAAGGTGGTTGATACCCCATTAAATAATCCGTTTTTTTGCTTTCAAAACCGTACCCTATTCCCAACCCTGCATACAAATCGAGTCGTTTCACTTTCTTATTGGAAATGTGACTTAAATCGAAGTGCCAGTTTACCTTAGGAATAACAGCAAAACCGAAAACCTTTGTATCGTACCGCAAATATTCCCCATTTGGAAATGCTATCTGGTCGTTCTCTGAAAAACTACTCGATCCACGGAAATAAGTAACTCCAGCGAGTCCTACGTTTTTCGACAATCCACGCTCGTATTTAATATAAAATGGACCTATGCCTTCAGAAGAGTTTAACCTTCGAAGTTGCTTGAGATCGTAACCGATGCTAATGCTGTTTTTCGAAGCATCAAAATGGAATAAGGTATCTTCTTGTCCGTATCCTATGAATGAGAACACTCCATTCAAGAGAACTATTAGGTATAATTTTATGTTTTTCATCTGTGTAAATTTGATTCTATTTGTTAGGCCAAAATTACAGAGTTAGTAAGGCTTGATAACCATCCGATTACATAGTTCTTTCAACTATACATTTAGATAGTAGATAAGAGAAGTGCTAGATAAGCTTCATCTCCACAGCCTTTCGAACAAGACCAGCAACGCTTTTCACGTCTAGTAGAATCATTAATTTTCGTTTGTGATAAATTACCGTATTTGGGCTAATGAATAATTTTTCGGCAATTTCGTTTTGAGTGTACTCTTCAGAAATCATGATTAGAACTTCTTTTTCGCGATCCGTTAATTTTGAGCAGAGGTCCTCCATTTTAACAGCCTGCCTGCCAGGGATAATGTTGTCGAGTAGAGCTTTTTGAATTTTGGGACTAAAAAACTGTTCTCCTTTGGAAACAATGGTTATTGCTTCAAGCAATTCATCTTTAGACGCATTCTTATAGAGATAGCTATCCGCACCACCTTTTATAAGAGCGGTTATTTTACTTCCTCCATCATGCATGGTAAGCATGATCGTTTTTGTGGAAGGATATTCTTTTTTGGTGATTTTGAGGAGTTCTTCGCCATCCAGTTCAGGCATGGACACATCGCTTATGATGATATCGACTTCTTTTTCACTTAAAATAGACAATGCTTCATTTCCATTCTTTGCAACACCAACGATTTCAATTAAAGGTTCTTCCTTGAAAATACCAACCAAACCATCTAAGAACATTTGATGATCATCAACGAGAAGCAATTTTATTTTCATCATAGTAAATTAAGCAAATGGGAATTTAATAGAAAATGTCATTCCTTTTCCAATTTGAGAGTCAATTTCAACATCTCCATTCAATTTCCGAACACGGTCTCTAATGTTTTGTAGTCCAATACCGTTCGAACTAAGCTTCGTAAGATCACAGCCAACCCCGTCATCTTCGATCAATAATAAAACATCCTCATCGTCAATTAATAATCCAACAGTAAAATGGTTAGCCTTAGAATGCTTCAACACATTATTGCTGAGCTCTTGAATTATCCTAAAGCAATTGTGTCGGATTTCTTCGCTTAGAGCATTGAGTTTATCCTTAGGAAGGAAATCAAATTGAACTATTATTCCTGTTCTCTTTTCGAAATCAGATGTAAACCGCTCAAGTAAGGTATAGAAATCAGAAGCTTGAATATAGCAAGAATTTAAACTGTGCGAAACATTTCTAACTTCTTGACATGCTTGATCAAGGTCATCTAATATAGACTCAAGATTTTGTTCTCTCTGGTCACTCAACCTTAACTTGATACTTGCTAAGGCTCCACCTAGTCCATCATGTAATTCTTGCGACAGTCGATTCCTTTCAGCCTCTTGCCCCGAAAGAATTGCCTCTTGCCTTACCAATTTTTTCTCATTCTCTAGTAATTGCAGCTGTATTCGCTGCTTAGTTCTTTGGGACCGAAAAATGAAAATGGCGATTACCACTATTAACACTATCCCAAAAGCGGAAAACCAGATTATTACCTGTTGCCGATTTATTTCCTCATCATAGAGCTTGCCTTCCAACTCCTTTTGAGCAGAGAGGTGAGTTAGCTCCTGTTCCTTTTTTTCATATTGATACTTTACACTTAATTCCTTAATTGCAGTTGTCTTTTGTTGATCAACAGATTCCTCCAAATATTTCACGAAAACTGTGTAGTGCTTGTGTGCTTCTTTGTAGTTCTTAAGCTTACTATAACTGCGAGCCAATTCCCGGTTCAGTCTACGCGTAAAATCAGTATGATCCATTTCCTCTGCGATCTCTAATGCTTCAAGATAATAGCTGATCGCGCGATTCTGATCTCCATTTAATGCATACGCTTTACCTATCTGCCCCTTAGTGGCTATTGAATAATAATTACTTTTTAGCTGCTCATTCACGACCTCCGCTTGTTCCAAAGCATTGATGCAGTTTGGAAAATTAGAATTATACATATATGCAGCCCCTAAACTTAATAAGGCATCCATTAACGGTTCATGATCATCAGTATCAATCAATTCTAACGCCCTCTTATAAGACCTTATAGAAGCTTCGTAATTCCCTCGACGACGTTCCAAAACTCCCAGACGGGTGTAATAGGAGTGATACATCTCATTACTATCATTCTTTTTGGCAACCTTTTTAGCCATTTCAAGGTAACGGCCCGCTTCATCTAGCTCATCAAACTCTATGTAGTAATAACATATTTGATTGAGCACTTTAAACTTCAATGAATCATGACAGTTATTTTTCTCGATAATCTCCAAGGCCTTAAAATAGCTAGAGATAGAATTATTCATCTCACCTTCTCTAAGCTGAAGAAATCCTACTTGAAGTAAGTCATAAGCCTCGTTTGCACGATTTGAAGATTTTTCACTTTCACCTAAAGCTAATTTAAAGAACTTCAAAGCTTGATAACTACTTCCCGATTCTCCATAAAATTTCGCGCTATCGATAAAATCTTCTCTTACATTTTGAGAAATTGCAATACGTGAAATTGAGAGGGAAATGAGTAGTAGAATATAGATTTTCATGTTGGTAGTATTTTTCCCGTCGATGATCCAATTATCATAACTGACAAGACGTCTGCTTATACTTTACGAATCAAAGATTCATTCAGTCCAATGTTAAGTTAGAATTCACAATAAACAATAGAAATCAACTACTTTTCACAATCAACTAAGATTTATTCAAAAAGGGTTTGTTAATAAATCAAGAAATGATATCTTTGCAGCCCCATTTTGGGGGAATTGTCTTATTTATAAAAAGTAAAATTGTGGATACATTAAGTTACAAAACCGTTTCTGCGAATAAGGAAACCGCTGATAAAAAGTGGTTTATCGTAGATGCCGATGGCCAAACTGTTGGTCGAATGGCAAGCAAGGTGGCGAAGGTTATTCGTGGAAAGCACAAGCCGAATTTCACACCTCATGCTGACTGTGGAGATAATGTTATCATTATCAACGCGGAGAAAATTTCGTTCTCAGGCACTAAATTGGTAAACAAATCTTACGTTCGTCACACTGGTTATCCAGGAGGTCAACGTCAGACGTCTGCCGAGCAAATGCTGAGTAAGCACCCAGAACGCTTAATTGAAAAAGCTGTCAAAGGAATGCTTCCTAAAAACAAATTAGGACGTAAGTTATTTACTAATCTAAAAGTGTACAAAGGTTCAGAGCACAATCAAGAAGCTCAAAAACCTGAAGTACTTAACTTAGATACATTCAAATAGTAGCATGGAAGTTATCAATACATTAGGAAGAAGAAAAACTGCCGTTGCCCGTGTTTATATGACATCAGGTAAAGGAAAAGTTACAGTTAATAAAAGAGACTACAAGGAATTTTTCCCTGTACCAGTTCTTCAGTCAAAAATTGTACAGCCATTTGAGCTGACAGATACAGTAGGTCAATACGATATCTCAGTTAATGTTTCTGGTGGTGGTATTACTGGTCAAGTAGAGGCGATTCGTTTAGGTATCTCTCGTGCCTTGGTTAAATTAGATGAAGAGAACAAACCTTTGTTAAAGGAACAAGGATTAATGACTCGTGACCCACGTATGGTTGAACGTAAGAAGCCAGGCCAACCGAAAGCACGTAAGAAATTCCAATTCTCGAAACGTTAAAATAGTTAGTTTCAGTTGGTGCTTATCACACCAACGATTGTTTAGTATCTAAGTTCATGAGTACTGTCGGTTGTAAACTGATCCCTCTTGAATTGCTTACTAAAAGGAACGTAAACAATTAAAAAGAAAAACATGTCAAAAGCAAATTTTGAAACATTATTAGAAGCAGGTGTTCACTTTGGACACTTGAAAAGAAAATGGAATCCAGCAATGGCGCCGTATATCTTTGAAGAGAAAAAAGGTATCCACATCATAGACCTCAATAAGACAATTGCACATCTCGATCAAGCGAGTGCGGCCCTAAAGCAAATTGCTCAGTCTGGAAAAAAGATTCTTTTCGTTGCAACGAAAAAACAAGCTAAAGATTTACTCGCAGAAAGAGTAAAAGAAATTAACATGCCTTACGTAACTGAGCGTTGGACAGGTGGTATGCTTACCAACTTCCAAACTACACGTAAGTCTATCCGTAAAATGACTGCCATTGATAAAATGCAGACAGACGGAACTTGGGAAACATTGAATAAAAGAGAGCGTCTATTTAAAACACGTCAGCGTGAAAAATTAGACAAAAACTTTGGATCGATTGCAGATATGACCCGTCAGCCTGCAGCTATTTTCATTGTAGATATCTTGAAAGAGCATATCGCTTTGAAAGAAGCACGTCGATTGAGTATTCCTGTTTTTGCGATGGTTGATACGAACTCTAACCCAAGTATGGTTGATTTCCCCATTCCTGCGAATGATGATGCGTCAAAATCAATTCAAGTTATATTGGATGTGATCTGCGGAGCTGTTAAAGATGGTTTAGCTGAAAGAAAAGCAAACAAAGAAGCAGCAAAGAAGGATACTCCTAAGAAAGATGCTCCAAAAGAAGAAGTGAAAGCTAAAAGTGCTGCTCCCGTGAAGGAAGAAGTAAAAGCAGAAGCTCCAAAAAAAGAAACAACAGAAAAAGTTGCACCTAAAGCAGAGAAAGTAGAAACTGAAACGAAAGAGGAAACTCCAGTTGTTGAAGCAGCTAAGGAAGAAACTCCAATAGTTGAAACAGTGAAAGAGGAAGCTCCAGCGAAAGTTGAAGCTACTGACGAAGCAAAAGAAGCGAAGTAAGAATTTTCATTTTATAGTTAAACTCGTCTCGATAATTGTCGGGACACAAAATAAATTTCTATGGCAATCACAGCTGCAGATGTAAATAAATTGCGCAAACAAACAGGTGCGGGAATGATGGACTGCAAAAAAGCACTCGTTGAAACAGACGGGGATTTTGAAGCAGCAGTTGACGTTCTACGCACGAAAGGTCAAAAAGTAGCCGCTAAACGTGGTGATAACGAAGTAAAAGAAGGGTTAATCTATGCTCAGGCAACTGAAGATGGTAAATCAGGTGTTATTTTGACGCTAAATTGCGAGACTGACTTCGTAGCAATGAACTCTGAATTTCATGATTTCGTTCAATCATTGATGAATGTTGCAATTAATACTATGCCAACTTCAACAGAAGAACTTTTGAGTGCAACTTACAATGAGCGCTTAACTGTTGCGGAAAAAATTATTGAACATGTAGGTGTTGTTGGAGAGAAACTACAACTTTCCAACTATGCATTAGTAAATGCTGATCGTGTAGTAGCATACAATCATCCAGGAAATCAAATCGCTGCTTTAGTTGGTTTGAACAGTGGGACAGAAGCTGCAGTTGATGCAGGGAAACAAGTTGCGATGCAAGTTGCTGCGATGAACCCACTAGCATTAAATAAAGACGGTATTGATGCTGACACTATCACTCGTGAGATCGAAGTAGGAAAAGAACAAGCTATCCAAGAGGGTAAACCAGCAGAAATGGCTGAGAAAATCGCTCAGGGTCGTTTGAACAAATTCTTTAAAGAAAATACTTTGATGAGTCAAGCGTTTGTACGTGATAATAAAGTGAGTATTGAGCAATTCTTGAATTCAACAGAATCAGGGTTGACAGTTCTTGATTTTAAACGTCAAGCAATGTCTTAGGACGTAACGATAAGAAATATAAAGTCGACTCATTTTGGGTCGACTTTTTTTGTGCAATTATAAATAATAACAATACTAGGGCGCAAATACACAAGAATTTGATTGTACCAATTAAGCGTATAGCTCATAGGGTTGATAACTATCTCAAGAAATGCTTAAACGAGAAATGATATATCATGACTCTTGTAATCGCAACTGATAAATTTTAGACTTTTTTGCGTCTTTGCACAGAAAAAACCAAAACAACTTTTCTTCTCTGCCCAAAATCCTCCATCAATTTCACTATATTTGCTCGATTTCAAAAATTTGAAGATGAAGTATAAACGCATCCTATTAAAGTTAAGTGGCGAATCATTAATGGGAGATCAAGCCTTTGGAATTGATAACAATCGTTTAGCGACTTACGCCAAACAAATTAAGGAAATCAGAGAAGCTGGAGTTGAAGTTGCGATAGTCATTGGTGGCGGGAACATCTTTAGAGGTGTTCAAGCGGAAGAAGGAGGAATGGATCGCACACATGGCGATTATATGGGAATGCTTGCTACGATGATCAACTCGATGGCATTACAAGCATCTTTAGAAGCACATGGCGTTCAAACAAGGTTACAATCAGCAATCGACATGAAAGAAATAGCTGAACCATTTGTTAGAAGGAGAGCTGTTCGCCACCTTGAGAAAGGGCGAGTAGTGATATTCGGCGCTGGAACAGGTAACCCTTATTTTACAACTGATACTGCAGCATCACTCAGAGCAATTGAAATTGATGCTGAAGTGATCCTTAAAGGAACTCGTGTTGACGGCATTTACACCTCGGATCCCGAAAAAGATCCAAATGCAATAAAATACGATAACATAAGTTTTGATGATGTTTATGGAAACGGACTCAAGGTAATGGACATGACCGCTTTTACACTGTGCAAGGAGAATGATCTTCCGATTATTGTGTTTGACATGGATACACCTGGAAACCTCAGAAAAGTTGTTGAAGGATTGCAGGTTGGGACAATAGTTCGAAATTAATAGTTAAAGAAGAAATAAGATGAGAGAAGAACTAAATATGGTCTATGAAGATTTCAAATCTGCAAATGATAAATCACTAGCGCGACTTGACGGGGAGCTCCTTAAGGTTCGTGCAGGAAAAGCTTCTCCATCAATATTACAATCAGTGATGGTTGATTACTACGGAGTGATGACACCTTTGCACCAAGCCGCTAATGTAAATACGCTTGATGCCCGTACATTAACTGTTCAGCCGTTTGATAAGGCAATGCTTCAAGAAGTAATGAAAGGGGTTGTGAATGCAAATCTTGGACTTGCCCCACAAGACAATGGTGAAATGCTTATTATTTCTATTCCTGCACTCACTGAAGAACGTCGTCGTGAATTAGTGAAAAAGGCCAAAGCAGAAGGCGAAAATTGTAAAGTCGCAATTCGGAACAATAGAAAAGACGCATTGGACATGGTGAAAATGCTTAAAGAAGATGGCTTATCAGAAGACATGATGAAAGATGCTGAAAGTGAAATTCAGAATTTAACTAATACTGGATCTTCCAAGGTAGATACCATGATTGAGGCAAAAGAGAAAGATGTAATGACAATATAGGTTACAGTTAGACTAAATCCCCATCTACAGCGATCCTCAAAACTAGAGATTATGTTTATTGAACAACTACCTCTACCCTACGATTTGCTTGCTCTTCATAGAAATGTTGAGCTTCAGGGTATATAGGCATCGTATTACCAAGCCCAACAGCTTTAAGTCGGCTTTTATCAATCCCGTTGGTGATTAAATATTTCATTACACGCTTTGCTCGTGCTTCCGAAACTTTTTGTCCTGCTATCGTATTTTTACCAAGTGCGTGAACATGTCCTTGAATTTCAACATTGATATCTGCATTTAGTGCTAAAAAATCTTTTAGGCGACGCAATTTTGGCTCAGAGCTCTTTACAATTTCACTCGTTCCAGGTACAAACTCTAGCTCTTCAATTTGCATCGTTTTACCTGCGGACACTTTCTCTAAAAGAATTATAATCTCATTATCCTCAAAAGAAGAAACATACTCTTCACGATCAACGAAGAAATAACCTTCAACCTCACACTTAATAATAATGTTACAATTACGCTCAACATTGAACATAAACTCAGAACCGACATACAACCCAACTAACTCTTTTGATCCTTCAATGGAAAGGTTAGCAATCAACGGTTCGTTTGTTTTAAGATCTTTGATAACTATTCTAAACGTTGGTGCAAAATCATCATAGCGACGATCAACTATTTTTTCTTCGGCAAGTGACTCTACTTTTTCGATGAAGTTCCATGCCAGTTCAACTTTCTCTTTAGATTCCTCATTGGTGACAAGAAGCAATTGAATTTTTCGACCTTTTCGGATTGGAAGACTATATAAAACTCCACCACCTATTTCGAAATTTAGACCAACAGTTTTATCATTTTTTCCAGAATGTAAACGCTTAATCTCAGACTCTCCCTTTTCAATTTCCCCACAGATATCGCCTCCTAACTCTTCAAAAACAACCATTTGTAGATAACCATTAGCAACTGTAGCACTAAAAGTTAAGTCACCATCTGATGGGGCAATGTAGGAAAACCATATAGCATTCTTAGAATCAATCTTCGTCAATGATGGGTATGCTTCGACAAGTACTTCCGACCCTTTCTCTCCGGTAAATTGAGGATGAAAATCTCCATCTTCGAAAATATTTATGGCACCATCACAACGAGTCATTGAAATCCCAGATTTACCAGGACCCTGCGCCAATGAATAATTTGCACTGACAATTAGGAGAAGGAGAATTATTACTTTTGTCATTATTAAGTCACACGAAATTAATGAAAGATTTTCGATTTCATTGGTTTAAATGCGTTAAGTCTTTAACTAAATAGGAGAGCGTGGATACACTATACACAAAAATAGGACCAGAAAAATTACGTAAACTCGTAGATCGATTTTACGATCTTGTTTTTACTTCAGAAATTCAGCATTTATTTACAACCGACAAGGACATTGTGCGCGAGAAGCAATATAATTTCCTAACACAATTTCTTGGTGGCCCACAGCTTTACAGCGAAAAATACGGCCCTCCTAGAATGAAAATGCGTCATCTTCCTCATGCAATTGATGAAAAAGCTAAAATTGAATGGTTGCGATGCATGAAAATGGCAATTGATGAAATGGGTTTCAATGATGATCTAGCAGAAGCACTTTATAATTGCTTTCCGAAGTTGGCAAATCACATGCAAAATCGTTAATCCATTTTGATAGCGATTTTCCCTAAACTATGAATGCGAATATGCAGCTGGTTCGATTTTGGTTGAATGTCCTTGATTATCACCTTTCTCACTTTACCTGACATGTAAACTCCTTTATCTAATTCCATATTGAGACTTTTATTGAGTTCGGTTCTCAAAGTTTCCAAGTAAGGAGTTAAGTCCAACGAAGCATATTCACGCAGTGTATTTGTGATCTTCTTGTCAAACAGCCATTTTGCACCTTTCAAAAGAGCGCTTTTCGTTTCAAGATCAAACGTAAGATCCGGAAATGAGATGTGCTGACTGTCAGCATCAAAAACAGGAGTTCCAGTGAGATATAGTGTGCCTCTTTTCGTACCAGAGAATGCAACCTTGATATGCAATTGCTTATTGCTTGCTCCAAAAATTGAAATCGTGTCAAAGATGACTTTCTTACCTTTCAATTCCATTTCCATTCCACCAATATTATCAGTTAAGATAGCTGAAAGTGAATCGTAATTTGTAAAAATATCCATTGTTACATCAAAGCCTTCTCGTTCCTTGTACGCACTCATATTTGGAAGCTTCTTCACAGGATTACCCGATGGTTTAGACAGAATCACAGGCTTCGCGTGTAAAATCGCGTCAAAATAAGCCGTATCACCCAAATAGCTGATTTTTCCCATTGATATTGCCTGTGGATTCAACTCTAAATAGCCGTATCCGCCCATGTCAGTTGATTTTGAAAGAATATTCCACGTTTCTTGAATCTCAGGTTTCAAGCTGATGGATGAAATTTCTTTATCGATGTCTTTCTCAACATCTTTCAATGCAGTTTTCAATTCGGACTCTAAACGAGAGGTTGCGTCGTAATTAAATACGGAAACTTTACAAGGAGATTTCGCTTTAACAGTCTTCAATTTCGTGGTCGATTTCAACTTATATGATTTTGTTACACCAATTTTAGTCGTATAACCAACATGTACCTTCCGCATTGGTTCATTAACCCCGCAGGAGACATAGATTCTGCTCGTTAAGCAATATGGCTTCGATGAAAGAAAACCCGAACAGGCAGGGCAATAATTTATGCTCAGAGAGTACTTCCCATCCACATCGAAACTCAATTTAGTTCCTGTACCTTTAAATCGAATTGGGCTGCGCTTAAATATATAGCTAAAACTTACTCCTTGACATTGCTGCTCATTACCTCTAAAAACTTTATCCAACTCCTTATTTGTTGCATCGAAATAAGGCTTAAGGTTAATCTTGATTGGTACTTTAATGATCGACATCTCTGATTTAGGCATTTCAAAATCTTCATCCACTACAACTTCTGGCGGAATTGGTTTGATAGACCCACAGCTTGCAAGTAGTCCTATAAGTAAAATTGAGAGTGAAATTGATCGCATAATCTAGTAACGCTTTAAATAAACAGATTGATGAAGTGTCGGTTTATAACTTTTCACTTGAAATGAGTTCCCGTCTTCATCATCCTTAGAGACAGTTTCTTTGGTAGGGTTTGCTGAAACAACAATTAGGTCAAAAAACAAATCACCACCCCGTTTATATAAAGTAGTTGTATAAATACTTTCTAAAACTTCAAATGAACTATAAAAGCAATTGTCCATTAATGTCATTTCAATCAATATTCCATCCTGCTCATCTAAAACGTATCCACTCTCACTATCACCTGTTTTCCGGATGATATAATCTTTTACAATTTCCCCGAATTTCTGACTATGGTAAGTCATTTTATAAGTCCAAGAAGAATCTTTTACAATCTCTTGAAGTCCAAAATCTACTTCTAGGGTATCACCCGATCTGTTCTCAAATCCAATTAACATTTCACCGTGGTAATTGCCGATCCATTCCTTAGGAAAGCTTTGAGCAGTTGCAGACCATAAAAACATGCTCATTATACCAATTAATAAATACTTCATAAACCAAATATAGAGATTCATTCAAGTAAATCAATTAAAGATTTAGTATTCCACTTTCCATAGGAATAATCCATGGGCAGGAACTGAAACAGAGGCAGCTTGACGATCTTTAGCTTCAAGTATTGATTTCACTTTATTGGGAGTGATTTTTCCAAGTCCAACCTCCATGAGAGTTCCAACTGTAGCTCGAACCATATTTCGTAAAAAGCGATCAGCAGTAATCTCAAAATAAGCTTCAGAGGTAGATTGAATCACCCATTGGGCAGAAGAAACAGTACAAATATTTGTTTTCACATCTGTATGCAATTTTGAAAGTGAAGTGAAATCTTGTTTTCCAAGGAGAAATTTAGAGGCCTCATTCATGGCATTGAAATCCATTTCACTTGGTAAATACCAACTCTGATCATGCATAAACGCATCCTTTTCATTGTGGATGAAATATCGGTAAGTACGTGAAGTCGCACTAAAGCGAGCATGCATATCTTCACTAACAGCCAAAACCCCATGAATGGAAATAGTTGCTGGTAACATCCTGTTTAATGTAAAAATGAATTTTTCAAGATCAACCGTATCCTCTAAGTTAACGTGCAGCACATAATGTTTTGCATGAACTCCAGTATCAGTTCTTCCGCAACCAACAACTTTCACTTCCTTGTTAGAGTGAAGTTTGCATAGGCAATCCTCGATTACTTTTTGAACAGTAATCGCGTTCGGTTGAATTTGCCACCCGTGAAAATCGCGCCCATTATAAGAAAGATCAATGAAATACCGTTGCATGCTACAAAGATAATAACCTCATCAGTAAAGTTGATTCATATCCGTGTGAAATTTCAATCTTGAAAATTGCGTTTGTTACTTGAATTTAAGAACTTTTATCTCTGCAAAAGATAAAAAAGGTTAGTTAAACTGTTGCTAAAGCCAAATATAATTGACTTGTCTGTGTGAGGTTATACCAAACTAGATAAGCAAAACTATATCGGCCCTATTCCCTTTAAACACTATCTATTCTCAAGGGCTTGAACAATACTTAAGACATATATAATTCTAGCTTGAACAAAAAAAATCGTTCGTTATGAAAATATTAAAACAGAGTGTCGAAATAGATGTTTTCAAAGACATATTCACATTACGTTCATGCTCTTCAATCATAGGCTCATCACATTCATTTAGTGAGGTTATCAGTTTGAAAAAATCAAACTTAAGAAAAAAGAAGACAATCCTCTCGAACTGCCTCCTTAATCAGTCTACTACTACTACTACTACTACTACTACTGTTACTAAAGTGTTCACTCCTTAATGAACTTTTTTAAACCAATTGAGGGACTGTTGTTATCTACCACCTTAATCAGATAAACTCCTGATGGGTAGTGAGATATTCAATTTCGCGTTATTTCCATCAACTACTTGATTTGTCATAACACGCCCAATAATATCTGCCACTTGAACTTCTCCATGAAAAGTTTCATCGAAATGTATATTGACTACGTTTTGTGCTGGATTAGGAAAGAGGGTGAAATTCGTTAACTCAACCGAAGAAATTCCTGCGGTTGTGCTATCTGTTGAAATATAAATGGAATCACAATAAGTACTTGTACAAGGACTCAATGAATCGATTGAAGTAATTGTCAAACAAACAACATACGTTCCTGTTAGCATGTATGAATGTGTCGGGTTCGTATCTGTGGAAGTAAATCCATCTCCAAAACTCCAGCTGTGAACTAAATTAGAGCCACTGGATGTATTCGTAAATGCTGCGTTACCGATTCCAGATGACACAGAGAACATTGCATTACAAGCCGAACCAACTTTGAGCTATCCATAACAGTAACATAATAGCAGATCGAATCGCTACAAATATTTATAGAATCATTTATACTTGCTGTAAGACAAACATAATATGTTCCACTAGTTACATAAGTGTGAGACGGATTAGTCAATGAGGAAGTGTTTCCATCTCCAAAGTCCCAAAAATAATTCGTTGTTCCTGATGAAGTATTTGTAAAATCAGTGAAGTTTCCGAAGGTTGTAAAAGTGAAGTCTGCGTTACATGACATCCCAGAACTATCTATAACAGTAACACCGTAACATGCTGAATCTGTACAAGATGAGATCGAATCATTGAATGTTGCGGTCAAACAAACCGTATAAGTTCCGCTAGTTGCATAGGAGTGAACTGGGTTTATCGATGTAGACGTGTTCCCATCCCCAATCCCAAAAATATTGAATAGTACCTGTTGATGTGTTTGTGAAGTTTACGGAGAATCTACTCGTTGAACTTGTGAAATCTGCATTGCAAATAGCTTGTGAGGCTCCAGAAAAGGAGACTAATAAAGTTAAAGAAAGTAAGATTGTGTTTTTCATAATAACTAGTTTTTTGTTTCTACTTATGTAGAGACTCAAGAACTAGAAAACGCTGCATGCTGATAAAAAAAAAACGGGAAATAAAGAACCCGTCCAATCAGAACGGGCTCAAAGTAACTTTGGTTGGTAACTTGAGTTACTCAATATAAAGGATATACTTTCTATGATAATCGACTTTGTAATCAAACGTAAACGTATTCTTTGCTCCAGGTGCTAAATTTGTTTCCCACGTCAAAATTTTCGTCTTATCATCTAGATCAGCTGATTCATACTCACCCATTTTGATTTTGATATCAGAGTTCTTCGAGATAGGAAATTGATCTTTAATCACGATTGGGATTGATGCTCCTCCATTATTGCGAACATTGATTTCCCATTGGACTTCAAATTTGCGGCGAAGACCAAATATTCGACTAGAACTGTTTGCAACAATGCGTTGACGGTTAATTTGAATTTTGCTATCCTTCCCTAGTGAAAATGTTAAAGTGTCACGGAGTGAATTAGCATCAACATGCGTCTTTCCAATATATGTTCCATCAAAATATAAATTCGATTCGCCATTTAGCAAATTCAATTTTTCCCAACCAGAAACCTCCGCTACCAAATAAACCGACTCATCCAATTTAGGAGCTGAATGGTACTCATAATTTGCTGGTAGTTCGTGTTTTGAAATTGATATACGCTGATTCAGTCCATCTGAAGGAATGGTGAACTTACTTTCAATTCTGTATTCCACTCGCAATGCTTTTTGAACTACAGTGGCTTGTGCAGTTCCAGCGTAGTTAACACTTGCTGTACTGGCAATATTTGCGCTTTTCACTTTATTACCGAACAATTTTATACGTTGACTTCTAGCACCTCGGACGGAAATCCCATCTATACTCATCACCTCAGCATTGATCCTCATAGGCATTTGTGCAATGTCTTTGCGAGTTATTACCATTTCATTTATTGCGACTATATCTGCGGAGAGAAAGAATTTTAGGTAAGACGTATTCACAGGTAATTGACTATTCGCATAACCCATAAAACTTGCTGTAAGGTAAGTTCCACTCTGAGGAACAATGACTTCAAATTTCCCATCTGAATCAGTATTACAGTCAATCTGTGAACCTACATTAAACATCAACTTTGCAAATGGCATTGGCTCTCCGGTCTCAGCATCAATAACTTCTCCTCTGATTTTCTGTCCAATATAATTGAAAGTTGGAACAGTTCTAGCCTGATGATGAACTTGTTGTGGTTGATTATTGTAGTCAATGAACCAAGGTTTTAAAATTGGTTCTTTCGTGCTCTGATAAGGATCAATTGTAGAGAGAACTAGGTTGACATTTTCCCACTCAATTCCGGTAGTTTGATGGACGAGTGCTTTAGCTTCCAGGCTCATAGGTTCTCCAATTCCATCACTCCTCATATCGTAATATGGTTTCCATGAAGCATTTGGAGATATGTAATTTGTGAAAAACTCTGTAGATGTTGAACTGTGTACATCAACCTCAATAACTACTTCAGAATAATTAACCACAGGACGACTTCGTTGACTTATTATTTCTTGTTCGATGTGATTAATTGATTTAGAAATTTCCTCAAATCGATCTTGAATTGCTGATTGTCGATTTGTAATCTGACTTAGTTCTTTGTGCATAAACACATAAGCTTCTTTCAACTCATTAATAGAAAGACCATTATTTCCGCGCAATTCGCGATTGACTAAGAGTAAGTTTTTATCGAACTCTAAAATTGAATATTCATCACCAAGATGTCCTTCTTCACGCTCTAATTTTTCCTTTTCGCCTCTCAATTCCGCTACTTCAGAGTTACTCATTTTCAAGTCCTCATAGTTTTTTCTCATTCCAACTGATAAAATCGTTAGATCACCCGTTGCCTTAACTTGAACAGAATTCGGGTCTAAAAAATTGGTTAACTTTTTAAAAATCACGAACTGTCTACCTGCTTCGAGATTCGTTTTGAAAGATCTTGCAATCTGCGCTCCTTGAAAGAATACCGTTACTTTATCTATTGTTGACGCCTCAGATGTTTCCTTTTGAGCGGTTACAACAAGGCATAAGAATAATGCGGGAAATAATATTAACTGTTTCATAATCGAGTTTTTGTACATAAAATAACACCACAGTAAGTGGTGTTATTTAAGATGTCGATTATGACATTATTCCATAAATAAATCTTATTTAGTTGGAATAATAAAGTTCTTCATGTCGAATTCATAAATATCCAAACTCGATTTGTTTCCTACAATTTCGTATCCAGCAACAAATGCTTTTTTCATTTCTTTAAGGTAAACAAAATGAGAATCGTTATTCACAGTATTGATTCCTGCGCCGAGGTTGATAGGCGTTCCCCATTCTGCACCTTGATTTTCCACAACATAGATATCCAATCCACCCATTCCTTCATGTCCATCTGAACTGAAGAATAAATATCTGCCATCAGGAGAGATAAACGGAGTAGTTTCTCTGCCTGTTGTGTTAACGGTCATTGGAAGAGGTTTTGCTTCCCCCCATCCTTTTCCAACTTTCTCTACCATGTAGATATCGGTTGAACTTTTATCACCTTTTCGATCAGTTACGAAATACATTGTATTTCCATCAGCTGTTAAAGTTGCCGAACCTTCAAAATATGAAGTGTTAATTGATTTATTATTAATAATCTTCGGAGTGTTCCAAATTCCTTTGTTACTCATTTTAAGTTCACAAATATCAGAGCCATTCGTAGATTTTTTTGCTTTAATGTCAAGTGCTGTTGTATTTAGTGTCATCACAGCATACAATCCATCTGGTGATATATAATTGAGTGCATCAAATCCATCTGAGTTGATTTTACCAATTTCATTCGTTACATCATCCCACTCGCCCATCTCTGCATCATAGGTTGATTTATACGTGTCTTCGAAAAACCGCTGATCATCAGGATTCATTCCACCACCTGTCGTATTGCTGCGTCTTGATGTAAAGTACAGTGATTTCCCGCCATCTGCCATCACAAGATTGTAATCATCGTACCCCGAATTTACGCGACCTTCAATTCTTCGGCGTTTGTAATCGGCAGTGTTCGCAGCAAGAGCATTTTTAGCGTAATTAACCTGTTCAATTAGGTGAGAAATAAGAAGTTCACTTGACCTACGCTTAGACAATGTAACAAAAGCCTCATTGTAGCTTGTTAAAGCGCTATCTAATTCACCAAGACGATGATAGCAAGTTCCGAGAATAAAATGAATCTCATCGTCAATTTTTTCCCCTCCTTGTTTCGTTGCAATCTGTGCATATTTCAATGCGTAACCGTAGTTATTCAATCCATAGTGACACTGGCTAATCCAATAAGGAGCTTTCCAGTTGTTCGGATCTTTTACAGAGGATAATCGAAATTTGATCAGTGCGTCTTTCATTTTTCCCTCTGCGAACATTGTTCTGCCCTCTTCAATTAAGATAATTGCCGCTGCCTTATTCATAACAGTCGTAGTCGAATCAGTTGGCTGAACAGATGAAAAGGCGTCTGGTGTGAATATTAATAGAATTGCAATTAATAAAGTAAATTTCATAGTTGTTTATGTTTGTTCAGTGACACTCTATGCAAATGCCGTGCAAAAATAAGACAAAATTCCTGTTTGACAGTCAATTATCATTCTTCTACCTCTTCTTCTTCTTCAATTTTCGAGTATTCGTTTGCACTTAAATCGACCAAATCATCCATAACAATAGTCGCAGCAAGGATTGCTAAAATTGGTGCTAGCGATGCACAGAGCCATAAGAATAAGTTTAAGAATAATCGTCCAAGGGCAGATCCGAAATTATCCCCAAACGAAGAATAATCAAAAAGCGCTGATAAGTCCACAGGAACAAGAATCATTATAGAATAACCTGCACCTATTACTACAGCAACGCCACGGTTTTTTCTTACAAACATAATACCTTGATCCATTGTCAATCTGCGTCGTTCATTAATATAATCCATAAATGAGAAGCCATAATAATAAAACCCAATCAAAAAGGTAAGGTAGAAAATCGGGGATGACTGGGCATCTTTCCAACCTATAGCAGCGACAATATATATTATAATGAAGAAGAAGTACTCCCACATCATGTTTCGTATCACGATTCGCATTGCACGCTTCACATCAGAAACCAATTGTTTAAAATTCCACGGGTACGTCTTTCCTGTTAAGATAAATTCAGCTTTCATACTAAGATGTGACAGCAATGGAGACAGCAATACAACAACGAGGTATTTCGCGAATTTCATCAGTAGCAAAGCAACAGAAATCTCAATCATAAGGTAAAATACGTACCAAACAATGTCATTTGTTGTCTCCACATCTGGTTGCAGATGATGATTCTGCACGAGCGATCCAAGGTAGTAAATGATCAACATCAATACTGCGGGAATCAACATATACCAATAAAGGCGGTGTTCAATTAAAAATCGAATCGCCTTCCAATAGGCTCTAAAGCCAAATGCCATGTTCTTGAAAAATCGCACGGGATAAAAATAATCAAACAAAAGTCAAAAGCTGTATTCAGAACAACTAATTCGCAAGGCTTTTGTATCTTTACCCTTTCCTTTTTTCCACCTTTAAATTGAATTGCGCTATGAATTTCAGTCCATTGACAACAATTTCGCCTATTGACGGAAGATATCACTCAAAAACCTCTGAACTTCAACCTTACTTTTCAGAATTTGGATTAATTCGTTACAGAGTAATTGTCGAGGTAGAATACTTTATTGCAATGGTTGAAAGCGGTGTGAAAGCACTCACTGATTTTCCTCGTGAAAAATACGATGACCTTCGCGCAATCTGTACAAACTTTTCGGAGGAAGATGCCTATTGGATTAAGGATATTGAAAAAGTAACCAATCACGATGTTAAAGCAGTAGAATATTTCGTAAAAGATCGAATGACGAATCTAGGACTAGAAAAGTATTTGGAATTTGTCCATTTTGGGTTAACATCCCAAGATATTAATAATACTTCAGTGCCTTTATCAATGAGAGATGCGGTACAAAATGAGTACCTCCCACTCTTAGGTCAAGTAATTGAAACTCTACGTGGGCAAAGCAAAGAATGGAAAGATATCGCGATGTTAGCAAAAACTCACGGTCAACCAGCATCCCCAACACGACTAGGAAAAGAAATCCAGGTATTCGTAGAGCGATTAGAAGTTCAGCGGAATCATTTAGTACAAGTTCCGTTTTCGGCCAAATTTGGAGGAGCAACAGGCAATTTTAACGCTCATCACGTTGCATACAGTGACAACAATTGGGTTGGGTTTGCGAATCACTTTGTAAATGATATTCTAGGATTATCTCGATCTCAAACAACAACACAAATTGAACATTACGATAATCTTGCGGCCCTATTTGATGTTTTGAAGCGAATAAACACCATTCTTATCGACCTTGATCGTGACATGTGGACTTACATCTCCATGGAATATTTCAAGCAGCAACTAAAAGAGGGCGAAGTTGGTTCTTCAGCGATGCCGCACAAAGTAAACCCAATCGATTTTGAAAACTCAGAAGGGAATTTAGGCATAGCGAATGCCTTGTTTGAGCATTTGTCTGCAAAACTACCTGTATCAAGATTACAACGAGATCTCACAGATTCAACTGTTCTAAGAACGATAGGAATGCCAATGGGACATACTTTCATTGCAATGAAATCTACATTAAAGGGACTTGATAAGTTATTATTAAACAAAGATGCGTTCGAGGCTGATTTAGAAAAAAATTGGGCTGTCGTTGCTGAAGCAATTCAAACAATTCTGCGTCGAGAAGGCTTTCCAAAACCTTATGAAGCTCTAAAAGGATTGACACGAACAAATACTTCAATCACAAAATCTTCCGTTCACGAATTTGTTGACAGTCTTGATATTTCTGACGAATTAAAACAAGAGTTGATGGCAATATCACCGCAAAATTATACTGGTATCCAACTAGTCGACTAAGTATTTATCGCAAAAGCACTAGAAGAAAGAGAATTGCTAAGTTATAAGGCCTGCAAACAACTTTGGCAGCTTTTTTGAGTAACTTAGAAGATAAGTAATGTTCATTTATGATTCATCCTATTTATTATTGCCTAATTTTTGCTCTTTCAGTTTCTTTTATTGGGAAATCTCAAGGTCCTGAAGTGCAATGGGGAAAACTGGAACGTAAGCAAGGATCATTACTTTATATTTTGCCAGGAATTGAAAATGAATTCTATGCTCTCCGCTGGTCAGGAGGTAGAGTTTTCGGTCACTACAAAGCATCCAAGCATAAGAATTTAGAAACGGTTCAATCTTTATCAATAAAATTAGTTGCAGATGGAAGTGTGGCCAATTTTGAAGGCGCTCGTGTCTTCAATGAAGGCTTTGTGACTTTTCTCTCAGATAAAAAAGAGGGAAAGAACATTTTCTACATGCAGCGTTTCACCGATGAGTTAGAGGTAGATGGAGATCCCATTTCGTTAGCTTCTTACGAATTAAATAAGAACCGTGGCAAAGGATCGTTTGATGTTAAAATTTCGGCTAATGGTAAGTTTATGGGAGTCGTATGGCAAATTCCCGGCAAGAAGGAAGAACGGCATATTTATGGATTTAAAATTTTTAATCAGAATTTTGAATTGGTAAATGATGGTGAGTATAGACTTCCTTTTTCCTCTGAATTATCCAAAATACATGAGCACCACATTTCAAATTTAGGTGATTATTTTATCTGTCTTTCAGAATACATTGAAGTGGAAAAAAAACGACTTTTCTCCATGCAAATTGAGTTTAAATCGCTTCACATTTACCACATTACCGACGACGAAGGTTTACAAGATTTCGAACTTGATTTAGATGGAAAACGTATTGTAGCAATGGCGATGTATTCTGATGATAACGATATTTTCTCGCTCACAGGAATCTATGGCGAAAAAGAGCAAACTGGAGTTTCTGGAGTTTTTCATCAACGCGTTAATCTAAAAACAGAAAAAATTATCGGGCAAGGATTTCAAGAGTTTAATGAGGAGCTCATCACGCAAGGATGGTCAGAAAGAGCACTGAAAAAAGCATCTAAACAAGAAGAACGCGGGAAAGGAGGTGCTCAACTTTACAACTACAAGATGCGAAATGTCACGTTCTTGGAGGATGGAAGTATCGTAGGAACAATGGAACAATACTATGTTCAAGTGCAATCAAACATGGATGGCAGAACAGGGCAATCTTCGAACGTCTATATGTACTACTATAATGATATAATAGCTTATAAAATTGATTCCGAAGGGAAATTTAGTTGGGTAACTAAAATCAGAAAGTATCAAGTATCTATCAATGATGGTGGACCTTACAGTAGCTTTGAAAGTTTTGTTGATAGCGGCCGCGTTTACTTCATCTTTAATGACCACATTCGAAATTACACAGAAGAAGGTGATTTCATTGATAAAGAACGACTTCACACAGCAAATTACGGTCGAAAAAGAAATGCTGTTGCGCTAGCCTCCATTGATTTGAACACAGGTGAAACTTCACGAAAGACATTCATAAATGAAACAAGTAGTAATACCTTAGTCATGCCAAAACTATTTAGTGTAAACACCAAAACTGGCGAACTTTGGCTCTATTCTGTCTTAGGTAGAAAGGAAAAAATTGGAAGACTGAAATTTAAACCGTGATTCAATTTCTACCATCACAGCTAAGGTTGAAAACATAGCAATCAAGTCGTTATATCCTAAATCTAGTTTATTGACCTTCTTGTATTTGTTGTTATTGACCTTTATTTCGAGTACATGGGGTCTTTGAACTGAAAATGCGAACTTGATATTACCCAGTTCATCATCACTAACTTTAATGCCATCCATCAATGGTCCTGATTGCCCAATTGTGTAGACTAATGGTTCATTAAAGTAAACTTGAATATTTCGATAACCAGTCTCCCGTTTCACAGTTAGGTCTTTAGATGAATCCTTTGGTGAATAGTACTTCTTAGAAAATGTGTTTATAGTGGTCAATTCTATTCAACTAAATTATGTTTTATTCGCGATTTAGGAATTTCTTTATTCAAGAAAGAGTAAAGGTGGAGTCTAAGATGCGCGAAGTCTTTCTTTCAATCGTTCCTTTTCATCATTTGAAAACTTACTCGCAATGCTAAATTCTTCTTTTGCATGTTTTGCGATCAAATTTTCGAGTGTACGACTATCTTTCATGTAACGATGACATTTTTTGCATAAAATCCTATGAACATAAATCGCCATCTTATCTGAAAAGGATGATTTCTGATGCAACGAGCGTTCGTAGTCTTGCGTTATTTGGATACAACGATTCATTTTTGTTTCGTATGTTAGTAACCCGAATTACTTCGATTGGTTGATAGTTGCCTGGTACTTTGAAGGGTTTCTTCAGCTATCCTTACAAATATAAGAGTCAAATTTTTAGGCATGACTAAATATATATTTATATTTGTATAAATAATTATTGATGCCTACAAAATCAGAAGAGAATTACATCAAGGAAATTTACGCTTTAGAGCAAAAATGTAATGCTGAAGTAAGTACTAATCTGATTGCAGAAAAATTGAGTGCTAAGGCATCTTCGGTTACTGATATGCTAAAGAAATTGTCAAAAAAAGATCTCTTAATTTATCAGAAATATGTAGGTGTAAAGTTAAATTCCAAAGGAAGGGAGATTGCTCTCTCTGTAATTAGAAAACATAGACTTTGGGAAACATTTCTTGTAGAAAAATTAAACTTTTCCTGGAGTGAAGTACATGAAATTGCTGAACAATTAGAGCACATTCAATCCGAAAAATTGACTGACCAACTAGATAGTTTTTTAAATTTCCCTACTACGGATCCTCACGGTGAACCAATTCCGAATAAAAATGGAGAGTTTACAAGAATTAAAACAATTTGTCTTGATGAATTAAAAGAAGGCAATACAGGTGTTTTTGTAGAAGTAAGAAATGATTCAGATAAGTTTTTGAAATTCTTAACCAAAAACAGCATAATCATTGGTTGTTCTATTAAGGTGATCGATAAAGAAGATTTTGACAACTCAATTACCATAGAGATTGATGATAAACAATTTAGTATTTCCGAAGGAGTGGTTCAAAATTTATACTTAAAAAGATGATTTACAATCCAATAACTGCACTACTGGTGTTTTTAGCTGGAAGTCTATTGTGTTTTTTTGTTTTTAGACCGAAAAATGGAATCTACACTTTACTTAAAAATTCATATCAACAAAAAGGTAAAACAATTCTTGAGGATGTTTTAAAATTTCTGTATCACAATCAAGAAGCTAGCAACTCAATTACAACAAATGATTTAACAAATTCTTTAAATTTTTCAAGTACTCTTATCATTGATAGTATCAATAAAATGATGGAAAGTGAATTGATTTTTCTTGAAAAAGATACTTATAAGTTAACTGCTAAAGGAAATGAATACGCTTTACAAATTATCAGAGCGCACCGATTATGGGAGAAATATTTGTCTGAAAAAACTGGATTTCACAAAGAAGAGTGGCACGAAAGAGCTGAAAAAAAAGAACACGAATTAGATACATCGGAAATTAATAAACTCGCCATTTTATTAGGGAACCCAAAGTTTGATCCACACGGTGATCCTATTCCAACAAATAGTGGCAGAATAGCTAAAAAAGCGGGCATCCCTCTATCTTCATTTGAAGTTAACTGCATTGGTAAAATTATTCATATTGAAGACGAACCTAAGATCATTTACAATCAAATTTTGGCTGAGAATATTCACATTTATTCTACTATTCGTGTAATTGAAAATAATAAAAAGCGAGTTGTATTTCATTCTGAAGGTGAAGTGTTTGTCTTGCCGCCAATAGTTGCTGGGAACATTACTATTTCTGTTTTAGAAAACAGTAATGTAAATGAAGACAATATTGCTCGTTTATCAAGTTTGAAGCTTAATGAAACTGCTAGTATTATTGGTCTTTCGAAGGAGTGTAGAGGAGAAAATAGAAGGCGATTATTAGACTTAGGTTTCGTGAAAAATTCAAAAGTTCAGATCGATTTATTAAACCCTCTAGGTGAACCGAAAGCGTATTTAATTAAAGGAACCACGATTGCTTTGAGAAAAGAGCAAGCGTCAAAAATTCTGATAAAAAATAATGGAAAGCAAGGCGAATAATACGTGTGATAATTGTATTCACTTCAATGTTGGGGAGCTTAAGAAATTAGGTATTAAAACTGCTAATTTTGATTTTGTGGTTGCACTTGCTGGTAATCCAAACACAGGTAAGAGTACAGTTTTCAATGCGCTTACTGGTTTGAGGCAACATACAGGGAACTGGCCTGGGAAAACTGTAACGAGAGCCGAAGGTGCTTTTGAATACCAACAACAGAAATTTAAGTTGATAGATTTGCCTGGAACCTACTCCTTGCTTTCTACATCAAACGACGAAGAGGTAGCAAGAAATTTCATTCTTTTCGGGAAACCAACTGTTACGGTAATAGTCGTAGATGCGAGTAGGTTAGAACGTAATTTGAATTTGGTGTTGCAAATATTGGAAATCACAAGTAGTGCTGTTTTATGCCTAAATCTAATGGATGAAGCAGGTCGTAACAATATTAAAATCGATACAAGGACGTTGTCTAAGGATCTGGGAATACCTGTAATTCCAACAGTCGCAAGGTCACAAAATGGAATTCCAGAGTTGATTCAAACCATTAGTGAATTGGCAAACGGAAAAATTAAATGTAAACGTTATAATATTAAAAACATACCAAATAATATTGAAAAATCTGTTCAGGTTTTAAGTGAAGAAATTGAGAAGGAATACCCAAATATTTCTAACAGCAGGTGGATTGCTTTTAGACTTTTAGAAGGAGATACCCAAATTATAGAAGCACTAGAAAATGGAGAAATTGCGTAAAATGAATAGAAAAAGGATAAATAGAATTATATCATTATCTGAAGAATTGCGTTGGAAAATTGGTGATGATTTCCACGATAACTTAACAGAAAGCATCTATGCTGATGCGTCCAAAATTGTAGAAGACTCAGTTACATATACCAACAAAAAATCTCGATTTAGATTGGATGTTAACATAGATAAAATTGTAACAAGTAAAATTTGGGGATTTCCCATTATGCTTTTCATTTTAGGAGTTGTATTATGGCTTACTATTATTGGTGCAAATTATCCATCTGGATTGCTATCCGAGTTGTTGCTAGATATTACGCATCCAATATTAAAAAACTTTGGGGAGAGCGTTGGTTTGCCTTGGTGGTTAAATGGATTTTTATTCGACGGTGTGTATTTGGCAGTTGCATGGGTAATTGCTGTAATGTTACCACCAATGGCGATATTTTTCCCGTTGTTTACGCTTTTAGAAGACTTTGGTTATTTACCAAGAGTGGCTTTTAATATGGATACGATGTTTAAAAAATCTGGTGCCCACGGAAAACAAGCATTAACAATGACCATGGGATTTGGTTGCAACGCGGCAGGAGTTATTGCTACGCGTATTATCGATAGCCCTAGAGAACGATTGATTGCCATTATCACCAATAATTTTTCACTATGTAATGGGCGTTGGCCGACACAAATACTATTGGCTACAATTTTTATTGGGGCAGTTGTGCCAGAGTCTTATTCAAGTTTTGTCTCTTTATCTGCTGTAATTGGCATTGCAGTTCTTGGTATCTTTTTTATGTTTTTCTTCTCTTGGGCATTATCAAAAACAATGCTAAAAGGAGAAGTCTCCACCTTTAATTTGGAATTGCCACCATACAGGCGACCTGTTTTTTGGAAAACTATTTACACTTCATTAATAGATAGAACACTCATTGTTTTATGGCGTGCTATTGTGTTTGCAGCACCTGCTGGTGCAGTTATTTGGTTAATTTCGAATATAGATGTCGGAAATGAAAGTATTGCTTCTTGGATCATTCATGCTTTGGACGGGTTTGGTTTTTTGCTAGGCTTGAATGGTGTCATTCTCTTAGCTTATATCGTTGCTATTCCAGCTAATGAAATTGTTATTCCAACTATATTGATGCTTACAATTATGGTTACAGGAATTTCTGGCGGAGAAGGTGCTGGAGTAATGTTTGAGTTAGATTCTTTTAATGCAATGGGAGATATTTTAAAGGAAGGTGGGTGGACATTGTTGACAGCAGTTAATGTGATGCTTTTTAGTTTGCTTCACAACCCGTGTAGTACAACTATCTATACAATTTACAAAGAAACACGTAGTGTGAAATGGACAGTGGTCGCTTCTGTTTTGCCTGTAATTGTCGGACTTATCGTTACTTTCTTAGTTGCGCAGATCTGGAGAATATTATTGTAAAGTAGTGAAAATGCTGAATTCGATTTTTTTTTCACTTGATTATTTCAACTGGTCCAAAAGGACGTTCAAATGACCAAATGGAACGATATATAATGTTTCGATTTATATTATATTCCTGCTGATTCTTCTCTAGAATTCAATTTTGGGTGTAATTATTTGGGGATCGGGCATGGAGATTTTTTAATTCATTTTCATTGGCATTCGGAATGGGGGTTATCTATAAAGTGGTATTTTGTATTGAGCCTTATGGAAAATAGTCGAATTACAGGGTGGAGAAAGGCCTCTTATTTATTCTATTCCGAGGTGCTACACTTTTTGCGTTGTACCTCGGAAAATTGTTTTAGCCAATTAGGTATTCTTCCCATTAGATTGCTTAAATGCTAAATATCCAGTTAAAGTGGTAAGCACTCCCATTGCTAAAAGCAAGTAGTCTATTTCTTTGCCTATTAGTAGAAGATCAATAACAAAACATACAATCGTAACTACACCGATAACAATCCCTATTTGAAATCCTTCAATTTTATTTTTAAAGGCCCAAAATGCAGACAGTGAATAGAATACTGCAACTACTAAGAAAAACAAGGCTAAATGTAGTATCAGCTTATGGAATTCTTGGCTATAATGTATTCCAAATTCTTCTGCCAGTATTTTAGGATTCGTTAAACCTATAACAACTCCAATCCAATGAATAATTGCCCCTAAACTTATTACTATTTTAAATATACTTTTATTCATAGCTGTATGTTTTTTTTATTGATACTGTGATCGCTGTTAAGAACAATATTTGTCTATTAATTCTTGAGATTTGCCATTAACTTCTGCTCTGTCAGCTTTTTTATTTAGCAATTTCACTAGAATAGACATTGGCCAAGGAACCATTCCTTCTCCCCATTTTGCTAGTAAAGCCAAATGAACAAAGCTCTTTGGTAAGCCGTTTTTCTTGCATTTACCGTCTCTTGCTAGTCCAAACAAAGTTCGAATGGAACGCTCAAAACCAACACTACCAGGTCTAAGAGTAACAGTAAATTTTACATGCTGATCAGTATAGTTTCGAAATGCATGAATCATGTTTATTGGTATAAGAGCTTTCTCTCCACTTTTAAGGGTTTTTTTTTCTTTGCCTACCCTCACCATCATCTCACCTTCCAAAACCTCAAACTCCTCAGTGAAATTAATATGGTAGTGCTTAGGTACGCCTTTGGCAAAAGGTTCCAATTCCACCAGTACTTTACTGTATTCTCCATCTGTGTCGGATGATTCTTTTAAAAAAGTCACCTTTTCTCCTGAAATTGGATTCAATATTACTTTATCCATTATGACATTTCTTTGATTTATACTATTAGGGCAACGCCCAAATATATAATTTTTTTTCTGATTTTAGGACGAAACCCTAATTGTTATTTTATTTTTGAATTATGAAAACCAGAGATAAGATACTGAGAGTTGCCTTAAAGCGGTTCAACGAAAAGGGAATTCAAGATGTGTCTCAAAGAGATATCGCAGGAGAATTAAAAATAAGTGTAGGAAATTTAAATTATCATTTCCCTACTACTAATGACATAATTTATGCCTTATCTCTTCAATTAATCGATGCTATTAATAAAGAGATACAGAACATAATAAAAAGTCGAACTCCCAATTCTCTGATTGCTTTTCATCGTATGATGTATAGCACATTTACAATACAGCTTAAATTTAAGTTTATGTTCAATAAACGATATGCAGAGATTGTTACTACGATTCCTGAAATTCAGGATTATACTCAGAAAACTTTTGCAAATCACTTTGCTCATGGTATTCAGATTTTCCAACATCTTGTGAGCGAAGGGTTTCTTGAAAAACATATTCTACCTGATCTAAATGGATTTATCTTTAGTCAAAATATGTTGGCAACTTATTGGCAACAGGAGTTGGCTATTTTTCAACCTCAATTATCTGATGAGGAAAAAGTAGAGCAGGCTATCTCTGTTGCTTTTCTGCCATATAAACCATATTTGACAGAGAAAGGAAAAACCACTTTGATGCCTTTACTCAAGAAATTAAAGCACTATAAAAAGTCTTGATTTATTAGATATAATCAGTTACCAAAAAGTCTAGTAATCATAATTACTTGGTTGCAAACAGCGATGCTTTTACCTAATAATAACGTAGAGAGAATATTTTGAACTAAAAAAACCGACAGCTAAAGATCGCCGTGTCATCTACAAGCTCTAAAGGGCCTTTCCATTCATCCAATTTAGAGAAGATCAAACTATTCATATCCTCCATGTTAAGCGGGTAGTAACTATTAACGAGTTTCACCAGTCTATCTGCTCCAAAGAATTCTTCTTCCTCATTTTCGAGCTCAACAACACCGTCTGTATAAAGAACAATTGTTGTATTTGGTTTCAGTTCCTTTTCTCCAACATTAATAAATGGAAGTTCTTCTAGCATTCCAAGCCCAATACACCCTTGATCTAAGTTCTCGACAGATTTTCCATTGGTGATGAATGGATGATTGTGACCTGCATTTACATAGGACATTTTCCGTGTTCCAGCATTGTAATGCGCGATAAAAAAGGTGATAAACTTTTCGCCTTTTGCACTGTTCATTACCGTTTTGTTCAACTCGTTCATGAGGCGCTCCATATCAAAACGCTGGTATTGGAACAATGTCCGAATTGTTGCTTGAAAATTGGCCATTAGCATTGCCGCTGAAACACCTTTTCCTGAAACATCAGCAATACAAATGATGTACTCATCATCTCCAAGAGGAATAAAGTCGTAATAATCGCCACCAACTTCATGTCGTGGAGTATAACGAGCAGAAATATCCATTCGCTTATTCGTTGGGAGATCGCTAGGAAAGAGCAAGCGTTGCATAGTTGAAGCTACTTCCAAATCCTTCTTGAATCGTTCTTGCAGGATGTCAAGATGTGCCATGCGTCTATTTTCAATCGCAACTACAATAATATTAGTCAGCGTTTGTATGAACCCTGTATATTGATAAGAGCTTTCATACCTCCCTTGATATTCTACATCTATTTTGTCAATTAACAAGTATGCCAATGCTCGATTGTCATGAAAAACAGGGATGATAACATCAAAATCATTGAGTAATTGCGTTTTTGAGGATTCAATAATTGTGATTTCTTTGAACCTACTTAGGTCTTTCTCGATATCAAGGCCTGAGATCTTTCCTTTGTAACCAACACGCGAAAGGCAAGTCCACTCATCTTGTTTGTGGAAGAGGACAAATCGATCGAATCCTAGTTGTTCACCTATAATGAACTCAAATAAATGGGTGATTTCTTCAACGCTCCGATTCGAATTGATGGCCTTGGTTACCTCCAATAACGAATTGAGCTTAAAGTCTCTAAACTCAATTTGATTTTCAAGATTTTTGATCAAGGTGTCCTTCATCTTAGATTTTCTCGATTAATTCAGGTAATTTTTTAATTGCGGCTAATTCTCTAAACTTCACTCTAACAACATCACATGGGCTTCCAAAATAGGTCTTTCCAGCTTCGAGACTTTTCCCGATTCCTGATTGAGCAAGTACAGTCACGCCATCTTCAAGAGTAACGTCACTGGCACATCCAACTTGTCCCCAAAGCGTCACATTATCTTTGATTGTAACACATCCTGCAACACCAACATTTGCTGCCATTAAGCAATGCTTGCCAACTGTCGTATCATGCCCAATTTGAATTTGATTATCAAGTTTTGTTCCTTCGCCAATGACAGTCATTCCCGAAACACCCGCATCAATTGTACAAAGTGCGCCAATTTCAACATTTTTGTGAAGATGAACTCCTCCGCAAGTATGCATTCTGTCGTAACCTGAATCTTTCTTTTTATAGTAAAATGCGTAATGTCCAATTACCGTATTTGGACCTACTATTACACTTTTATCTAGGATACATTTATCTCCAATTACCACTCCAGCATACAAAGTCACATTTTTGCCAATTGTGCAATTATGCCCGATTGTAACGTTTGGATAGATAGTCGCTGAAGGATCAATTATTGTATTCTCTCCAACTACAGTAGTTTGAGGCTTGTAAGGTGAAAAATGTCGCGTTAACTTATTATAGTCATCAAAGGGAGCTTGAGAAATAATAAGTGACTTCCTCTTAGGACAAGTTACTTCCTTGTCTATAATAATTATCGTTGCTGCACTATTGAGTGCTTTGTCATAATATTTGGGATGATCAACAAAAACGACATCACCAGCTTCAACTTGATGAATCTCGTTAATTCCAGTTACCATTTGGTCTGGAGTTCCAATTATTGGGCAGTTGATTATTGCTGCTATTTCTTCTACTGTTGTCTGCTTTATTTTCATGCGAACATAATTTGCCAGTTCTAAATTACAACTAGCACAAATACAAATGATGGATAAGTTATAATGTTATGCGCCTCAATTTGTTAATAGACTAGGGCGCTCTGGCGGGTTTTCCTCTATATCTTTTATGCACTCAGACTTCAACTGCGTTCAGCCATCGTGCATAAAAGGATGCCGTTCCAACCCCTAGCGCAAAATCGTTTAGAATTAACGGTTCTACATTGAACGAATCAATCGGTAAGATGTACAAAGGAGAAATATGATATTATGAAACTACTTCTTTCCTTTGGGGCGATCACTCTTGGCCTATTTGTTTCTGGTCAAACTGATATTATTTCAACCAGAAGTCATGCAAGAGAGATTCATTCTTCTGTTACTTTGGATCGTGGGAATTTTGGAATAGATGAGCCATCTTCTGAACTGAAAAAGATAGAATATATTGGAAATGGATGTATCATTGAGTCAAAAGAATGGTATTACGGTGATGGAATTATTAGGGATACTTCATGTCACAACCCACTGTTTATAGAACTTGATTATAATGTGAAGCGAATTAAGGAGTATTTCCCAAACAGCGTCAAATTTGTTGGCTTCGATAAATATAAAAAGGAGAAGAAGACTTCTCGTAGAACGGATGATTCAAATATTCCTTGGTATGTTGCTATATCATTAATAGGGTATACCAGTTATATATTTTTCCCGAAATTAACTGCTAAAAAAGTAAAATCATGATAAAACAAACGCTTTTCGCCCTATTGTTTATTACCGCCGGGTCAACTACCGCTCAAACTGATATTATTGCTGCGCGTAGTCATTCAAGTTCAGAATTTTCAACTGAAAATGATAATTACGGACTGCCTTCGAGGAGTATTGATAGCATCATCTATATTGGAAATGGTTGTATTATTGAAGACGCAAATTGGCATGGTCGCGATACGTTTTGTGATCATCCAGTATTTGTTGAGAATGATTATGACCTCAAAAAGCTAAAAGAACTTTATCCTAGTTACGTTGTTTTTGTGGGTTTCTCAAAGTCTGAAAAGAAAAGATTGGACAAACAAAACAGCATGCCTTGGTTTATTGCGCTTATCGGACTTTCCTATCTGATCTATCTTATTTTCCCGAAATTACAATCAAGAAAGAATTAGTAAGTTCGAGAAAAAGGGATTGGTGAAGGAACTTGTTAAATATACACTAGGATTTTGGATGCTCCTTTTTACAGTGAGTTTGCCTTTTAATTTTAGCACAATTCCTCATCCTGGTGTTTGGATCACAGAATCATTTTATCCGTTAGCCAAATGGTTGGGTGAATCTATTTTTGATTTAGAATTGGTAGCAAAGGCAACAACATCAGATGCTGCCACGCTTTATATTCAAATGTTGGTGTTAGCTTTTGCTGCTTTAATTTTGGCCTTTATTGCACGGACACAATCAAAATTAAGCGCTGTTCAAATTCAACTCTTTCTCCACAGATCTTGCACATACATTCTCGCATTTTTCCTCCTGAAATATGGTTTTGATAAATTGTTTCACTTTCAATTCTATCAACCAGAACCGAACACTCTTTTCACACCAGTTGGTGGATTGACGAAGGATATTTTATTTTGGTCCACAATGGGATCAAGTTCGAGTTACAATACATTCATGGGCTTTATCGAAGTTCTCCCAGGACTTTTGTTACTCTGGAAACGAACCCGATTATTTGGCGCATTGATAGGTCTTGGAGTGTTGATAAATGTTTTCGCAATAAATGTCGGATTTGATATTACAGTCAAAATGCTGTCGCTCTATTTGGTTTTACTTGCTGCTTTTGTTCTTTATCCTTGGTACAACTTTCTTATTGGAATCTTTTTCACAAATGGTAAATCGACTGAAGTGCAAGAACTTACCTTGAATTTGAAACCAATTTTAAAGCGTGCATTAAAAGGTGGAATTATTTTTGTTTTCGCACTAGAATTACTCTCGCCTTATATTGATCAAGGAAGTTTTTCTGGTATTGATTATGGTGCTATCCCTTATTATGGCAGTTATCAAGTGGAAAATCAAGATGCTGCGTTTTTAGGAGACTCAACCATAAGACGAATTCACATTCATTCAAAGGGTTATTTCATCATAGAGTCAGTTGATGGTAATTTTAAGGATTACAGTATTCGAATATCTGAGTCATCCCGTTCGATTAAATTTGAGGATGTTGATCTTCAATTGTTTGTTGAAAATCGAAAAAATCTGATTGCATTCACATGGAGTGATAATGGGGTAATTAAAAGTTTGGAAACTCTCAAGTTAGATCTTGATGACTTACCACTAAGAGATGATACTGCTCATTGGACAGTAGATGGGTTGATGAATGCTCATTAATGATATATTTAGATTAATAGTAAAAAAAGTATTATTATAGTATTATTATAGTATTACTAAAATAGTGTAAATGTAATATTAAGTATTATATTTATATTATGAACACACAAAAACTTCATATTGATCAGTTGAATAACAGGATGAAACCTTTTGAATCACTTCGAAATGTTACGAATCCCGAATCTGGATGGGTGAAGTCCATTCGTCGTTCTTTTGGAATGTCTTTGGAGCAGCTAGGAACTAAACTAGGAATTACTAAACAGAGTGTGAGAAGTTTAGAGCAACGAGAGTCGAAAGGTTCAATAACATTACGTTCCCTTGAAGAAGCGGCTGAAGCTTTAGATATGACTTTAGTGTACGGCTTTTTGCCAAAGGATCAAGGGTTAGATCAACTCATAGAAAGGAAGGCTAGGAGACTAGCGACTGAGATAGTCATGCGTACATCTTGGACCATGAAGCTTGAAGGGCAGGAAAACTCCAAAGAAAGAATAGAAAATGCGATTAATGAGCGAACAATAGAATTAATCAATCAACTTCCGAAAGCACTATGGGCTTAGTGTTTAATTATCTTCCTGGGCAGACTCCGTTGGATGAGGATGAAAAGAATGGCTTGAAAATTCAAACAATCTTAGTACAAAGTGAGCTGGATGAATTTGAGCAGAAAAATATTGAACAAGCGATTCTTTGGACGCTGACGAAAAAACTTTCTTCTGTACAATTGCTAACAGAATCATTTGTGAAAAAATTACATAAGCTGATGTTTGGTGAGGTCTGGGACTGGGCGGGGAGTTTTCGACGGACAAATAAAAATATAGGTGTTGATAAATGGAATATACCAACTGAATTGCAAAAAATGTTTGATGATGTGCTTTTTTGGGTTGAACAAGAGAGTTTTGAAGCAGATGAAATTGTGATAAGATTCAAACATCGATTAGTTTGTATTCATTGTTTTCCAAATGGAAATGGTAGACATAGTCGATTGATGGCTGATGTATTGGTTCAGAATCTCTTCGGAAGAGAGGTCTTTTCGTGGGGTAGACGAACGGCATCAAGCGATGTTCGCAGCAAGTATATAAATTCATTGAGACAAGCAGATTGTAATGATTTCAAGTCTCTCATCGAATTTGCTAGATCTTGATGACTTACCGCTAAGGGATGATAGTGCACATTGGACAGTAGATGGGCTGATGGATGACAATCAATTATTAATGAGTGTGTTAACTAGCGAAACCCGCGTTAAGGATAGGAGCGACATCCTTTTAATCATAAAATGGGATGCCGAGCGCAGTCGAAGTATGCGATTATATGATTAAAAGATACAGCGTAAAGCCTGTTAAAACGCCCTAATAATCGAGCAAATTACTTAGCGCATCTTTAACTTTATCAGCATTTGGCAATAATTCTGCTTCCAAAATTGAATTCAATGGAATTGCAGGAGTATCAACTGATCCAACTATTGCTACTGGAGCATCAAGAGCTTCAAAATTATCGCGCTGAATTCTTCCCGCCAAGCCCAATGTAAACGTCGATTCAATGGATTCTTCTGTTACGAGTAGAACTTTTCCATGCTTTTGTGCAGCTTCATTGAGTGCGTCATAATCTAATGGATTGAGCGTTCGAAGATCAATGATTTCACAACGACCTTCAAATTCTTGAACAGCTTCAAGCGACCAATGAACTCCACGTCCATAAGTTACAATCGCACAAGATTCACCACTATCAATAGCTTTTTGATTCGCTTCAAGTACAGTTCGTGCTTTTCCAAATGGAACAACATAATCTTCGTCTGGCTCGATTGACATCGCACCTTCTGTTCCAGGTATCTTCGACCAGTACAATCCTTTGTGTTCAAGAATTACAACTGGATTTGGGTCATAAAAAGATGACTTCATCAATCCTTTCAAATCGGCACCATTAGATGGATAAGCGACTTTAATCCCACGAATATTTGTCAGTATTGATTCTACACTTGATGAGTGATAAGGTCCACCTGAACCATACGCTCCAATTGGAACTCTAATGATACAACTCACCGGCCATTTCCCATTAGACAGATAATACGAACGACTCACTTCAGTGAATAGTTGATTCAATCCTGGCCATATATAATCCGCGAATTGTACTTCTACAATTGGTTTCAATCCAACGGCAGACATACCAACAGTTGAACCAATAATAAATGCTTCTTGAATTGGTGTATTGAAAACACGATCATCTCCAAATGTTTGTGCCAGCGTTGCTGCTTCACGGAAAACGCCACCTAAACGACCTCCAACATCTTGTCCATATAAAAGCGATTCAGGATGTTTTTCCATTAATTCACGAACAGCAAATAAGGCAGAATCAACCATGACGGTCTTTTTCTTTCCTTTTGGTTCTCTTTCTCCAGATTCTTCTGTAATGGGTGTTGGTGCGAAAATATGATCTGTAATCGAAGTTGGGTCTGGATCATCAGCGTTCAGTGCCTTGTCATAATCTGTATCCACCAACTTTTTAGCCTCTGCCTCGATATTGATCAAATCCACTTCGCCTATTCCCGCAGAGCGCATCAAGTCCTTAAGTTTCGGAAAAGGATCATCTTTTGTCGCTTCTTCCAAGTCATCCCGATACCATTCTTTTCGAACACCCGAAGTGTGATGACCAAGCAACGGAACTTTTGCATGAACTATGAATGGCCTTCGCTCTTTACGCACAATCTTAAAGACTTCATCGAGTGTTTGGTAAGATGTTTCAAAATCACTTCCATCTATTGTTCGAACCTCAATTCCGTTAAACCCTTGAGCGTATTTTGTAATATCTTGAGCGCGGGTTTCTTCAGCTTTAGCCGATATATCCCAGCCGTTATCTTGCACCAAATAAACGATTGGATATTGCTTCAAAGCTGCCATCTGAAAAGCTTCAGAAACTTCACCTTCTGTACAACTTGCATCTCCGAGGGAGCAAACCACAACTGGATTTTCTCCGTTAAAGTCTTCTGCTAATCCTTGAATTTCTTTGTATTGAATCCCCATTGCAACACCAGTAGTTGGAATTGCTTGCATACCTGTCGCAGAGGATTGATGCGGAATCTTAGGCATGTCATTTCGATTGAGAGATGGGTGACAGTAATAAGTCCGACCGCCTGAAAATGGATCATCTTTTTTTGCGAAGACTTGTAGCATTAACTCATAGGGAGTCATTCCAATACTGAGAAGAATACTATCGTCACGATAATAAGGAGCAACCCAATCTTGAGGTTTCAGTAGCATTCCACAGGCAATTTGAATAGCTTCATGACCGCGAGATGTTGCGTGAACATACTTTGCAGTAACTTCCTTGTTTTCCTCGTATTTTTCAGCTAACGTTTTTGCAGTTGACATGAAGCGAAATGCCTCAAGTAATGTCTTTTTAGACGTCTTCAGTGTTTGTTTATTCGATTTGGTATCCGTTGATGCCATAGTTAGTTGCTCCTGTTTTGGTGATCAAATATACTGAATTTACAAGTACCATCGAAGTCAGGTTGACAAGTTTTGGTCTATCAGTTGGTTTTTTCGAGGGACATTAAAAATGTGGATGGATTTCGGGAAAAAATCACAATTGATAGATATTAGATCATCATTTTGTTTTATATTAAAACATTTCAATATCTTTATGATATATTAAGGAAGGTAAATCAGTATGAAAGCAAAATTATCACAAAAACAGATTGGTCAGAGAATATCTGCGCTTCGAAAGATTAAGGGTTTGTCACAAGAAGATTTGGCAAAGAATGTTAATCTTTCTCGCCCATCTTTGGCTCAAATTGAATTAGGAAATAGGGGCGTTAATATTATTGAATTACAAATGTTGGCGATGGAATTAGAATTCTCATTAGATGATTTTATGTCTGACGATTTTAAGATCCATCCAGAAATTAATGATAAGAAACAAAAGAGTACTAACATAGATGAAGAACGTATTTCTGTACCTAATTTAAAGGTTGATAAGTTCAAAAATGTGTTATTATACATTTTAGAAAAATGTGCAGGGAAACCAAATGTTGGAGAAACAGTTCTCTATAAGCTGTTATATTTTTCGGATTTCAATTATTACGAGTTATATGAAGAGCATTTAACAGGTGCAGAATATAGAAAATTGCCATTTGGTCCTGTTCCACAAAAATTAAATACAATCATCAAACAAATGATTGAGGAAGGAACATTGAAACGGATCAAAACCGAATATCATGGTTATCCTCAAACGCGCTACCTCCCACTAGAGAAAGCAGATTTAAAAGAATTGAAAGCAAGTGAAACAGAAGTTCTTGATAGGGTTATTGAACAAATGAGTGATTGGTCTGCGGCTGCAATAAGTAATTATTCTCACAAGGATTTACCATGGGAAGTTACCGATGAAGGTAAAGGTATTAACTATGAATTAGCTTTTTACAGAGAAACGCCTTATACCGTAAGAAATTATGGTGATGAAATTGAGCAAGCATGACCTTTGACGAATTAGCAGAATTTAAAGGAGATTTAAAAAAGCTCTTAAAAAAATACAGAACTCTCAATGACGATTTATTTGAAGTGAAAACCATTTTAAAAAAGAAACCTAAAGCGAGGCCTCCATTTAGTTTTCGTATTGACAATTTAGATTTGGAAGCGTGTGTAATAAAAGTAAAGAAAATTGCTTGTAGATCCTTGAAAGGGAGAGGGGTTAATTCGGGTTTACGTTTAATATATGCTCATTTCGAAGAAGAAGATAAAATAATCTTTGTTGAGATTTTCCATAAGAATGATAAACAAAGTGAAGACAGGCAAAGAATCATAAACAACTTTGAGTAAAAATTATGGTAGAGGGTAATGGTCTTTATCATTAAGTACAAACCTTGCGATTTAACACTTACAAGCTATGTTTTATACACTTTGTTACCACAGGTGTAGCATGATCATCAAAAATATAAATGCTAATCTTATCGTTATTTTTCACGATCAATTATTCTTAACTTATTAATGACTTCTGCACTAACCCAAAAAATATCTGCTTGGCTTTCGTTGTAATTTTCACCTAAATTTATGGTGTTGAAAAAGAAATATTTTCCGTCTGTCGTCACAATGCCACCTCCATCTTCGTATTCGGTGTTTATGTCTTCTCCCATATTAATAGCAGAACCCCAAGAATCATCTTTCTGGCGAAAACTTATATATAAATCCGTTTCACCGTATCCTCCTGCTCGTTCACTATCCCAGATCAAATAACTTTCGTCTGGTGCAATAAAGGGGTGAGCAGTCCATTTTCCTACATTGATTTCTTTGCCAAATGCTTTCGGTTCTTCACGCTCGTCATCTATTAATCGAGAATACCGAATCGTACCAATTGAATCTCGTTCATCCAAAACGTAGGTGTGTGCCTTTGAAACTGTAAGACGCATAATAGGAATTTCTTCGAATTGTGGGCCTAAACTTTTCTTTTCAGACCATCCAGAGGCTGTTCGTTCCATATATTGATGACCTAAGTACATGGTATTGCCATCTGGAGAAATAAATCCATCCATCATACGGTTCTCAATGATTGGTTCCTTCCATTCACCATTCTTATATTGAATAGTATACGTTTTAGGTGCCTCACCTTTCCTCTGCCTTGAAAAATAGAATTCTTTCATGTTTGGATCGTAAACGCCTGAAGTTTCTTCAGGTGATAGTTTAGTATCTGTTGATTTCTGTTTTTTTTTGGAATTGCATGCATATAAAAATAGTGTCAGCACAAATATTAAAACGATATTTATTTTTTTCATTATTCAATTGTTCTAAATGTTTGCTAACGATCAAAGGTAAAATGGTGTGCGTCTTTATACCTTTGACTTAAAGATAGTAATTTCCGAGTTAGCTAGTTTTGCAAGAAGAAGTGATTAAGCTTCTGATGCTTCATAAACGAAAGCATGGATTTGGAGTGTCCTACCAATTGGCTTTATTTAATACATTTTCTAAATCAATTATCTCAACAGTCGAAACAGACAAAATATCTTTTAATGTTTTTAGCTCAGGTTTTTTTATCTCATTTAAGTATGCTTTGAGTTCAAATTGTATATTACCACTTTTAGATAGAACCTTTTCCCAACTCGCTTTTCCGTTGAAATAGTTGATTATTTTTTCTGCACTTAAAGCGTAGATTTCTTTCTTTTTATCCGTATTCAAGATGGTGAGTTTAGCAAAATCTGCAAAAATATGACGCTTTCTCATTCCATTTTTTGAGCCTCCTTCTTGCCACCTAGAGAATTTAAATTCGGCTATTCGCTTATTAGTTTCTAAGTCAAAACCATCTCCTTCATCTCCAGCAGCAAGTGAAAGATTTGTGATTATTTCTTCTTCACCAAGTATTTCTGAAATAGAGTTTATTATTCCAACTGAGTGAACTACTTCATTAATTTGAGCACTTGCTTTTTTTACAACTAGTGCTGCATCAAAAAGTTCTGATTTGACAGGAATCTCTGATTTTTTTTACCTATCATATCTAGTTTCAGTTCAGAAAGTTGTTTTTTTAAAGACTGACCTTTGAACTCCAAAACTATATCTAATGCTTTATCTGTTTTCAATATTGCGGCTTTACTGGTTGGTAACAAATCAGTATAAGTTAAATGCACTAAGTGTAATTTTTCAATATGCTGGGTTTTATAAGAAGTTCAACTATTGATTGTTGTCCAATATATAATCCAATACTTTTGTCATCAAATGAACACGATCTCCTCCTCGGACATTGTGTTTATGCATCGGGTAAGGGAAAAAGTCCATCTGTTTTCCAAGTTCTACGAATTTCTTCACAAGGGTGAGGTTATGTTGCATAACAACTACATCATCAGAAGTCCCATGGATTAGTAATAGGTCTCCTTCAAGATTATTGGCATGAGTAGCAAGTGCAGCTTTTTCATACCCTTTCGGATTTTGTTCTGGACGATCCATGTATCGCTCTCCGTACATGATTTCATAGTATTTCCAATCTGTTACGGGTCCGCCAGCTACTCCTACGTTAAATGTTCCTGCTTCGCGAAGCATTAATGAAGTTGTCATAAATCCGCCGTAAGACCAACCATGAACAGCCAGACGATTGCCATCAACATAATCGAGACTTTTTAAGTATTCAACCCCAGAGATTTGATCTTCCATTTCAACCGTTCCGCATTGTCTGTGAATTTGAGATTCAAAAGCGAAACCACGTTCTGCAGATCCTCGGTTATCAACTGTGTAAACTAGATAGCCTTGTTCTGCCATCCAATACATCCATAAACTTGCTCCGTCCAACCATGAATCTGTAATCATTTGTGCATGAGGACCGCCATAAACATATACTAATACTGGATATTTTTTAGAAGAATCAAAATTACTTGGTTTGATGAGTCGAGTGTACAATCTTGTACCATCTTTCGCTGTTATTGAACCAATTTCTGCTGTGCCAATATTGTAATCTGATAAAAACGTTTCTCCTGATTTCAATTTAGTAACAATCTTACCTTTTAGGTTGATGATCCAATCTTCACTTGGTTTATCATGACTCGAAAAATGATCATGGAAGTATTTACCATCAGATGAAATAGCAACGTTATGTGTGCCATTTGCTCTTGTTAGAATTTTGGATTTCCCTTTTAGATTTACATAATAGATTTGAGTTTCTAGTGGTGAGCGTTCACCTGTTGTAGTATAGAAAAGATTACCATTGCTAAACTCCATAATGCCTTTAACAACAAACTTATGATCGGTTAGCTGTTTAATGAGTTTCCCTTCGAAATCATAGTAATAAAGGTTGTTGTATCCATTTTTTTCAGAAACCCAGACAAAATTATTTGAAGTTTCATTTGGAAAGAATGCAGGATGCTCAGGTTCTATCCATTTATCACTTGTTTCTTCAAAAAGTGTCCGAACAAATTTGCCGCTTTCTGCATCGTAGACATTTAACCACATCTGATCTTGATCTCGATTTACTTCCGCTACTACAACATATTTATTATCGGGTGTCCATGATAAATTTGTCAAGTAATTTTCTTCTCCATTTCGCGTTGAAATAAATACAGTATTGCGTGTAGAGAGATTGTAGATACCTACACGTGCTTTTTCAGAATCTTGTCCAGCCATAGGATATTTAACAAAACTAACTTCTCCAGGTGTTTTTGTGATGTCCAGTAATGGATAATCATGAACTTTGGATTCATCCTTTTGATAGTAGGCTAAATGACTTCCGCTTGGAGACCAAAATAATCCATTTGTAATTACAAATTCGCTTCTCGCAATTGCCTGTCCGGATACAATGTTTTTGTCGGCATTGTCTGTTACAATAACTTTCAGGCCAATTCCAGTATGAAGATAGATATTATTATCTCTTGTGTAAGCAACGTTCTCTGTTCCGTCATGGAAGGTTGCGTTTTCAGCATCATCATTAAGTCCATGAAGTATTTTTCCTTTCTCATCTTCAGTGTTATAGATGTAGAAATTGTGACCGTCATTTAACCAAAATTCATGCTGATTTTTCCATTTCATTCCAGAGAACCAATATAATTCTGAATTCAAGGCTTTGTTTATGTCTTGAATACGAATCCACTCTTCACCTGATTTATCTTTCACAGATGCTTTCATAAGTGTTTGATAGTTTTCACTTAAATAAGTATAATTAACCGTTTCGGGAATCCACTTGAACATAATCAAGGATGTTGGAGCGAATTTTCTGTATTGCTCCATTACAGCCTCTTCAAGTGTTAACTCGGTCGATTGTCCAAATGAAGTTGTTGCAATGAGTGCAATTATTATTAGAGAAAGGATTTTTTTCATCATATCAGTTATATTTATTCGATTCCCAAAGATAATGAACTGATTGATGTGATCGACATGATAAAATCGAATTGCAAGATATTAGAGGATCGTTCGTCCAAGAATTAGTTATTTTTGCTAAAACAATTAGCATGAAACAAGTCTGTTTAAGCAGTATTGAAAAATCAATCGAGAAGATTGACAACCTTAATGAAGATGCTTTAGAAAAGGTTGCGGAAACTTATGCCTTAGCTCAACCTATTCTTTTGGGGTATGTTATGTCAGCAGCTGCTGAGTATGAGAATGATAAGCTAGAGGGTTTGTTGATTTATTATTATTGCTTGATCTCTGAAGCGTTTGTTCAAGAGGGTGTTTTATTGAATCAAATCGACGAAAGTTCAATTGATGAGTTTGAAGAACCTTTTTTTGATGTGCTTGATCAATATTTCAAACAGGAAGATGAGGAGGCAATCATTGAATTTAATGATCAGCCAGATTTAACGCGTTTTATGATGGTTGAAGTGAGTACTGAAGATATCGATGGAACTTCTTTGGATGACGATACTGCGACACAATTATTTATCGTAATGCTTGCGATGATTTCATTGATGAGTACTGCAATTAAATTATAAATGTCGCCAAAAGATATTGTTGATGAAATGATGAAAGGTGATGCTTTCAGTCGTTGGCTCGGAATTGAAATTTTTGATATCCAAAAAGGTGCGTGTAAATTGAAGTGCGCTGTTCGAGATGAAATGCTAAACGGACACCACATTGCTCACGGTGGAATTACTTATTCACTTTCTGATTCTGCTTTAGCTTTTTCAGCAAATGCGCACGGATTGAAATGCGTGAGTATTGAGACGTCAATTGCACATGTAAACCCCGTTTACCCGAATGACAATTTGTCTGTAGAATGCACTGAAGTATATAGAGGGAAGACGATCGGAATTTATGCCGTAAGTATCTTCAATCAAGAAGCTAAAATTGTTTCAAGATTTAAAGGTACTGTACATATCTCAGAAAAAACTTGGTAAGAAAACAACAACCTTCCTTGCCTTCTAATTATCAATCTCTTTTTTAATTAATTTATTATGTCTGCATAAAACTTTTTAGTATTTTTGTGCGTCTTTTAAGACAGTAACAACACCCCTAACAATGACTGAAAATAAGAAAGAATTTCTGGTTGACTTTGTGATAAGACATTTATGGCACAAGTTTTCAAGAATGTACAATCAAAAAGCCTCTGAGTACGATATGACGATCTCAAGTGGTTTTATATTGTTAAATGTAGATAAAGAAGGAACTCCAAGTACACAACTTGGGCCGAAAATGGGCATGGAGCCTACAAGTCTTTCCAGGACTTTAAAAGCAATGGAGGAGAAGGGACTTATTTATCGTAAATCAGACGATATTGATAAACGAAAAGTACTTATTTTCTTAACTGATGAAGGAGTAGAGAAACGTCGATTAGCACGTGATTTTGTACTTAACTTCAATCATACGCTTATGGAAAGCATTCCGAACGGAAAACTAAAAACATTTTTTGAGGTGGCAGTAAAGCTTGATGCATCTGTGGACCTTGAGTTGAGTAAATTACAAATTAAGTCTTCGATTAATGAATAGACACATTAGAAAAATAGCAGTCCTTGGCTCTGGAGTCATGGGGTCTCGAATTGCATGTCATTTTGCGAATATTGGATGTGAAGTCCTTTTGCTTGACATCGTTCCAAGAGAGTTAAATGAGAAGGAAAAAGCAAAAGGTGTAGATGAAAAATCTAAGACATTCCGCAATAGAATTGTCAATGATGCACTTCAGTTTGCGCTAAAATCAAATCCATCTCCAATCTATCGAAAAGCATTTGCTTCGAGAATTGAAATAGGTAATTTTGGCGATGATCTTGCCAAAATCAAAGAGTGCGATTGGATAATTGAGGTGGTGATTGAACGTCTCGACATTAAACAACAAGTATTCACGAATGTTGAGAAATACCGTACTCCTGGTACATTGATAACTTCTAATACATCAGGAATTCCAATTCACATGATGTTGGATGGAAGAAGTGATGATTTTAAAGCAAACTTTTGTGGGACACACTTCTTTAATCCTCCGCGTTATTTGCAGTTGATGGAGGTTATTCCAACACCTGAAACAAATCCTGAAGTAATTGACTTCTTGATGGACTACGGTCAACGCTACCTTGGTAAGAAAACAGTTTTATGTAAAGACACACCTGCCTTTATTGCCAATAGAGTAGGTGTCTTCGCTATCATGGCTCTATTTCATGCGGTTAAGGATCTTGACCTAACGGTTTCTGAAGTTGATAAATTGACAGGCCCGATTATAGGTCGACCAAAATCAGCAACATTTAGAACGTGTGATGTAGTTGGATTGGATACATTAGTGCATGTCGCAAATGGCTTGAAAGCAAATTGTCCTAATGATGAAGAGAAGCATCTTTTCGAACTTCCAGATTATATCACAAAGATGGTTGAGAATAACTGGCTTGGATCTAAATCGAAGCAAGGGTTCTATAAGAAAGTTAAAGACGATAAAGGCAAGAGTGAAATCTTAGTTCTTGATCTTGAAACAATGGAATACGGTCCAAAGCAACGTGTGAAATTTGCTACACTAGACATGGCTAAACCAATTGATGACCTAAAGCAACGGACAAAAATGTTGCTTATGGGACAAGATAAAGCAGGTGATTTCTATCGAAAAGTCTTCGGAAGCTTGTTTGCGTATGTTTCTAATCGCCTTCCAGAAATTTCTGATGATCTCTACAAAATAGATGATGCATTGAAAGCTGGTTTTGGTTGGGAATTAGGTCCATTCGAAACCTGGGATATTCTCGGATTAGATCAAGGATTAAAGTTGATTGCTGGAAATGATAAAAAAGCAGCTGCTTGGATTCTAGAAATGAAAGATGCTGGTTGTACTTCATTCTACCAAATTGAGAAAGGCGAAAAACGTTATTACGACACTAAATCGAAATCATACGTCAGCATTCCTGGAACTGAAGGTCTTGTCATGTTGGAGACGTTGCGATCTGAGAATAAAGTTTGGGGGAATTCAGATACGACAATCGTTGATCTTGGAGATGGAATCTTGAATCTCGAATTTCACACCAAGATGAACACAATTGGTGGTGGCGTAATCGAAGGGATTAATAAAGCGATCGATCTTGCCGAAAAAGATTACAGTGGTTTGGTGATTTCAAATACTGGCGGACACTTCTCGGCTGGAGCAAACGTTGGAATGATCTTTATGCTTGCAATTGAACAGGATTACGACGAGTTGAACTTCGCGGTGAAATCATTCCAAGATACAATCATGCGGGTTCGATATTCAAATATTCCAGTGATTGTAGCTCCACATAATATGGCACTCGGTGGCGGATGTGAACTTTCAATGCATGCCGATAAGGTAGTCGCTCATGCTGAACTCTATATGGGATTAGTTGAATTTGGAGTCGGCCTAATTCCTGGTGGAGGTGGATCAAAAGAATTCGCAAAACGACTATCAGATGAGCTTCATACTGGTGATATCCGAATCAATAGATTGCGTGAACGTTTCTTAACTGTAGGGCAAGCCAAAGTATCAACTTCAGCTTATGAAGCATTCGATCTTGGTTATTTGAGAGAAGGAGTTGATGAGGTAGTCGTTAGCCGTGAGCAACAATTGACACGTGCAAAAGAAGCGTGTATCAATATGGTGAACGAGGGCTACATAGCACCAAAAAGAGAGAAAAATATCACTGTTCTTGGACAAGAAGGCTTAGGAATTGTCTACGTTGGAGCAAATACGATGTTAGAAGGGAAATATATGTCAGAACATGACCGCATAATTTCTGAAAAACTAGGTTTTGTCCTCTGCGGAGGGGATTTATCGCAAAACACAGTCGTTTCTGAACAATATTTACTCGATTTAGAGCGAAAAGCATTCATGGAACTTTGCACTGAACGCAAAACATTGGAACGATTGGAGAGCATTGTAAAGACAGGAAAAGTATTGAGAAATTAGTTTAAATAACCAGACTTCAAGACTTAAGAACTGGGCGTGAAATAGACTTCTAGTAAAATAATTAAATATTGAATGTAAAGCGATGGTAGTAAAATGGATTTAAGTTTCGAAGATTAGTCAAGTCTTGAAATCTTATTATCTGTTCATCTTAATATCTAATCTTATGAAAGAAAGAGCATATATAGTTACAGGTTACAGAACGGCAGTAGGGAAAGCTGGTCGAGGTGGATTTAGATTTTACCGCCCAGATGATTTAGCTGCGGATGTTGTGAAGCATATTATGAAACAAGTTCCTCAGTTGGATAAGGAACGTATTGATGATGTGATCGTCGGAAATGCAACACCAGAGGCAGAGCAAGGATTGAATGTCGGTAGAATGGTTTCGCTGATGGGACTTGATACTGATAAGGTTCCAGGGATGACGGTAAATCGTTACTGCTCATCAGGCTTGGAGACAATCGCGATTGCTACAGCGAAAATCGAAGCAGGAATGGCGAGTTGTATTCTAGCGGGTGGTGTTGAATCTATGTCGACAATGGCAATGGGAGGATGGCGAATCGTTCCAAATGCTCGAGTTGGGAAAGAAAATCCAACATGGTATTGGGGAATGGGATTAACTGCTGAAGCTGTTGCTGAGAAATATGGAGTAACGCGAGAAGAGCAAGATGCTTTTGCAGTAACTTCACACGATAAGGCAATTGCTGCGATCAAAGCGGGGAAATTTAAGGATGATATCGTTCCAATTGAAGTGGAGCATATTTTCTTAGATGAGAACGAAAAACGACAAGAGAAAAAATATATCGTTGACACAGATGAAGGTCCTAGAGCGAGCACAGCTGAAGGACTTGCACGTTTACGCCCTGTTTTCGCAAATGGTGGATCTGTAACGGCGGGAAATTCATCTCAAACTTCTGATGGTGCGGCATTTTGCCTAGTTATGTCAGAATCAATGGTGAAGGAACTAAACCTTGAACCAATAGCTCGACTCGCATCTTATTCTGTTGTCGGTGTTGATCCTAGAATAATGGGAATTGGACCAATTGATGCAATTCCAAAGGCGATTAAAGCTGCAGGGTTGACTCAAAATGATATTTCACTATTCGAATTAAACGAGGCTTTTGCATCGCAATCAATTGCTGTAATTCGTGAAGCAGGATTAAATTCTGACATTGTCAATGTAAATGGTGGCGCAATATCATTGGGTCACCCACTTGGATGTACGGGAGCAAAATTGAGTGTTCAAATTATGAACGAATTGAAGCGACGTGAGCAAAAATACGGAGTTGTCACAATGTGTATTGGTACTGGACAGGGAGCAGCTGGAGTTATTGAAATGCTCTAATTGAAATTGATTTAGATTTCAAGAACACACTTTTATATGGATAAGAAAATATCGCGCGCGCTAAAATCTGGTGGGTTCAAAGAATTATTAGAAATTCAAGAACAATGCTTGAATTCATTCTACAAGAGTGATGATGTCATTCTTCTTTCAAAAACTGGATCAGGGAAAACATTGGCGTTTCTTCTTTCCATTATTGAGCGATTAGATGAAGCTAAAGCGAATGAAGTTCAAGCATTAATTATTGCTCCAACGCGTGAACTTTGCTTGCAAATTGAGAATGTTTTCCGCTCGCTGAAAACAGGATTCAAAGTAACAACATGTTATGGAGGTCATTCTGTCCAGTCGGAACGAAATAGTTTATCTGAAGCACCAGCATTGATTATCGCAACGCCAGGAAGATTGCAAGATCACATCTACAGAAGAAATGTTGATTTAAGAACAGTTGAGTTTCTCGTGATTGATGAGTTCGATAAATGCTTGGAATTTGGTTTCCTTGATAGTATTGAGGATATCTACGAGCAACTAAAGAAATTGAAGAATCATTTGTTGACTTCCGCGACACGATTGGAGAATATTCCTGAGTTCCTTCGGATTGAAAATCCAACTATAATTGATGCAATTAAAGACGATGAAGAACTCAATCTTGTTGAATATGGCGTAAATATTCAAGAAAGCAATTTGGAATCTTTGACATTGCTGATTGCTTCATTTGGAATGGAGAAAAGCATGATTTTCGTCAATTATCGGGAAGTCTGCGAAACTGTGCAAGATGAATTAGATCACAATGGGATTCGTTGTTCGATCTATCACGGTGGGCTTGAACAAGAAATGCGGGAACGTCAGTTGATTAAATTTTCAAATGGCACCACGAATACAATTGTTTGTACAGATCTTGGTGCTAGGGGGTTGGATATTCCAAATGTAAGGCATATCGTTCATTATCAATATCCAGGAAGTGAATCGGCATTTGTTCATCGAAAAGGTAGAACAGCACGAATGGGCGAACACGGTTTTTCTTATTTATTCCTCTCTAGCAAGGCTGAATTGCCAATGTATATAGAAAAGCCAACTAATATAATGACGCCTGATTACGGTCCCGTTCCAACTCCTGAATGGGAGACTATTTATATTGGTGGTGGGAAAAAGGATAAAATTGGTAAAATTGATGTTGTTGGTTTTTGCGCCAAAGTTGGCCAACTAGCGAAAGACGATATTGGTATTATTGATTCTAAAGATCGTCACTCGTATGTAGCAATTAAGCGATCAAAGTGTGACCAGTTTCTTCGAAATATTCGCGGACAAAAAATTAAGGGCAAACGCTTAAAAATTGCGGTAGCAAGATAGATTCACTTTAATTTAAGTGCTACTTAAACTAATATCAATGTCAACATTAACGAATTGAACTCCAAAGCCATCTTCATCTTTGAATCGGTATAATGTGTTCTCGTAGCACATATAATAATCACCTTTGTCAAAGGCAGAGGCATCCGCTTGTAGGCAGAGTTCATTTACTTCATCATCATAGAATTCAGTGAATTTGTCATCCTTTAAAGTGTAGGTGAAAAAAGTAAATCCTGTAGCACCCGCAATCATTGTATCAGCGATTGCAAAGTCTGAAACATTTGTAGCGATAAGGGAGGTCATTGTAAATTCATGACCTTCTGATATTTTACAGGTTCCAATTTGGGTAACCGCGAACAATTCTTCTCCAATCATTTCAAGCGAAGTTGAAAAATTGGGAGAATAAAAAGTTCTTTTGTTAACTATAACTACGTTATTCCGAACATCATATATGGTAAACTGACTTGTTTTGCCATCGTGATGCATCATTTTGTTGACATCTTCTTTTGTTTCAGGAAAGAGTATATCAGCATCTCCTTTCATTGGCACTTCAGATTTATCATCCTTTTTAGTTCCTAACATGGTGAGCATCCCAGTCGACTCGTTGTAGATTATTGATTCTAAAAAGTCACTAAATTTCACTTTAACACGGGCAGTGATTTTTGCGGTATTCAAATCGTAAATATCTACAGCAGACATTTTTTCGTCACCACTGAAATGAATAAGATGTTTATTCTGCTTATCTAAACGGAAGTTATAGGAGTTAACTCCTGAAATTGAAATTACTTCTTTCCAGTTTATAGTAGATACACAGATAGCTTTTTCACCAACAACATACCAGATTTTAGACTCATCGCTTGACAGGGCGATACTTTTAATTGATCCAGATTTAGGCAGAACCAGTCTGTGGATAATTTCCAGTTTTTCTTTGGTGTGTACTGTGATTTCTCTGGTGTTTTCATTGAGAACAACAACCATGGTTTTACCAATACTAATTCCAGAGTTGGCATAAAGTGTTAACGAAGTAACAATTGAAAAAGCGAATAGAAATAATCTTAATACCATAGTTTACTTTTTTACTAAACTTACTTAAAAAAACATTTGACTCTTATACCGTAACTGAGATCAAATTATTGAGCGTTTCACTAGGTCGCATTGCAGCAATCATCTTATCTGAATTCGGGAAGTAATAACCTCCTAAATCAACGGGTGATCCTTGAACCTCATTTAATTCTTCAATAATCTTAGCTTCGTTTGCTGCTAGGTCATTTGCTAATGTTTCAAATTGAGTTTTTAATTCGGCATCTTCATTTTGCGCAGCTAGAGCTTCAGCCCAGTACATTGCAATATAGAAGTGACTTCCTCTGTTATCGAGTTCATTTACCTTTCGTGATGGACCTTTTTTATTTTTCAATAATTTCTCAGTTGCATCATCCAAAGCATTTCCAATAAGTGCTGCTTTTTTGTTGTCGTATTTTTCTCCAAGATGTTCTAATGAAACACCAAGTGCTAAAAACTCACCCAATGAATCCCAACGTAAGTGGTTCTCTTTAGTGAACTGCTGAACGTGCTTAGGTGCAGATCCACCAGCTCCTGTTTCAAATAATCCACCACCATTCATTAATGGAACGATCGAAAGCATCTTAGCAGAAGTTCCTAATTCTAGAATAGGGAAGAGGTCAGTTAGGTAATCACGTAATACGTTTCCTGTTACTGAGATTGTATCTTCTCCAGCCTTAATTCTTTTCAAAGTAAATGCTGTTGCATCTTCGGGCGACATAATTTGAATGTCTAATCCTGAAGTGTCATGCGATGGCAAATACTGATTTATTTTCGCGATGATTTGAGCATCATGTGCTCTGTTTTCATCCAACCAGAAGATTGTAGGCATTTTTGTCGCTCGTGCTCGTGATACTGCTAGTTTTATCCAATCTTGAACGGGTGCATCTTTTACTTGACACATTCTCCAAATATCTCCGTCTTCTACAGAATGTTCTAAAAGTGTCGTTCCTGCTGAGTTGATTACGCGCATCGTTCCGTTTCCAGAAATTTCAAATGTTTTATCATGTGATCCATATTCTTCAGCCTTTTGAGCCATTAAGCCTACATTCGGAACAGTTCCCATCGTTGTAGGATCGAAAGCACCATTTTCTTTACAAAAATCAATTGTAACTTGATATAAGCCAGCGTAACAGCTATCTGGAATAATAGCTTTGGTATCTTGTTGGTTTCCTGCGTTATTCCACATTTGACCAGATGTACGAATCATTGCAGGCATTGAAGCATCAATAATTACGTCACTTGGTACATGAAGGTTAGTAATTCCTTTATCAGAATTAACCATTGCTAAATCAGGTCCGTTTTCATAACAGACTTTGATGTCAGCATTAATTTCTGCCTGCTTGTCCGCTGGAAGTTCCTCAATCTTACTGACCAAATCACCGAATCCATTTCTTACATCTACTCCAATTTCATCTAATACAACTGAATGCTTGTCGAAAACAGATTTGAAGAACACACTCACGGCATGACCGAATATAATTGGATCAGAAATTTTCATCATTGTTGCTTTCATGTGCAACGATAATAAAACTCCTTTATCTTTTGCATCAGCTATCTCTCTCTCTAAGAAAGCTAAAAGTGCTTTTTTGCTTAATACAGTACTGTCAATAATTTCACCAGTCAACAGTGCAAGGTTGTCTTTTAAGATAGTTGTCGATCCATTGTTATTTGTAAATTCAATTCGAACTGAATCTACATCTGATAATGTTACTGATTTTTCATTGGTGTGGAAATCACTCTCCCCCATTGTAGCAACATGTGTTTTTGAATCCGAAGACCAAGCTCCCATACTATGTGGATTCATTCGAGCGTACTGCTTAACAGCTTTTGGTGCTCGACGATCTGAATTTCCTTCGCGAAGAACTGGATTTACTGCACTTCCCTTTAATTTATTGTAGCGTAATCTTATTGCTTTCTCTTCATCAGTTGTTGGCTCCTCCGGATAGTCAGGAATTCCATATCCTTTTGTCTGAAGTTCTTCAATTGTAGCGATCAATTGTGGAACTGAAGCACTAATATTTGGAAGTTTAATAATGTTAGCATCAGGATTTTTCGCTAATTCACCAAGTTTCGCCAAATCATCGTCGATACGTTGATCCTCATTTAACATGTCAGGGAAGGCAGCAATGATTCTTCCCGCGAGTGAAATGTCACGCGTCTCAACCGAAATTCCAGCTGCTTGAACGAATGTTTTAACAATAGGTAAAAATGATTTTGTTGCCAATGCTGGCGCTTCATCTGTAAGAGTGTAAATGATTTTTGGTGATGCCATAATGATACTAGTTTCCAATTTACAACGTAATTGTTGCGAGTGCGAAAATACGATTTTACTAGTAATTATCGATGATCAAAGCAGACTAAATATTCTAGTGTTTGTAATAATTTAGATTGAATTTATTGCTGCGACTTGAGTTCTATCCTATGGCAGTGTTAGACCATTAGGTAGTATGATTATTAATTAATTTTTGGCGGCATCCCTGTTCACTCCTGGAGTCGTTCCATGGTCGGGCTATCCGTTGTATCTTTCCCTGTCAACTATTGTGCATAATCGAAGTCTGAGTTGGGAAAAGGATGCCACTGCTATCCCTTGTCGAAAGTGTGTTGATGAAGATCACTGGTTCTCTAAAAATGCAATCATTTTTGCAAACGCTCGCGCACGATGGCTGTATCTGTTTTTTTTAGTAATAGTCATCTGGGCAAAAGTTTTACCGCAATTTTCAGGTTCAAATATAGGATCATAACCAAAGCCATTGCTTCCAGATTTTTGCGTTCTAATAGTACCGTTCACTATTCCTTCAAATTGAAACGTTTTGCCATTTAGTTCAAGCGAAATCACCGTTCTAAATCGAGCACTTCGATCTTTTTCCCCACTCAATTTATTGAGAACCTTTTCCATATTGTTCTCATCGCTTCGATCTTCTCCAGCATATCTAGCAGACCTCACTCCAGGCTCATTGTTAAGAGCGGTTATTTCGAGTCCAGTATCATCTGCAAAACAATCGTGTGAAAAGTGTTCAATGATGTAATTTGATTTTTGCAAGGCGTTTCCTTCAAGTGTATTGGCAGTTTCTGGAATTTCTTCAGTTAAATTGAGGTCGTGTAAGGTGAGGAGTTCATATTTTTTTGGAACAAGAGCCGCAATTTCCTTAGCTTTGTTTAAGTTGGATGTGGCAAAAAGCAGCTTCATTATTAGATTGATTTACCTTCTAAAACTTCTGTGAATAATTTCAGATAATTGTCACGTTGTGATGCAACTGAATATTTATCTGCAACTGTTTTTCGCGCATTTCCCCCCATTTTCTTGCGCAATTCCTCAGACTCAATAAGTGTGGATAGATGCTCAACCCATTCATCAATTTCGGTAGCTAAAAAACCATTTTTACCGTTTTGAATGATTTCTGTATTCACTCCAACGGGTGACATCAACGTTGGGATTTCAAGTGCCATGTATTGTAAACCTTTCAAACCACATTTTCCGCTTGCCCATTCGTCATCTGGTAGTGGCATTATTCCAATATCGAAACGCGAAAGTTCCTTGATTTCATTCTCAAAACTCCATCCAATACCGTCAATGTTTAATGCTTCGTGTGAATAGTTCGCATCTCCAATGACTTTAAATTCCACTCTATCTTGATATTTCTCTTTAATCTTGAGTAGGAACGGAATTGCAAATTCAAAATGCTGAATTGTTGTCACAGATCCACTCCAACCAATGCAAACTTTCCCAGTTGGTTCATGTTGAATACGTGAATATTGATTTAAATCTATCGTTGTTGGAATTATTTTTATGTTTTTCGAGTAGTTAGAAGCGTAATCTTTGAGGTATTGATTTCCAGCAAAAACCATATCTGAAAGCGCAATTATTTTAGATGTTTTAGAAGCATCTTTCATGAAGCTTAGTCGCTTATTCGCAGCAGATGCATTGCTCAACCAAATTGAATCGTCAAAGTCGAAAATAACTTTAGCCTTTGATTTTGCGAATGCCGTCTCAAATTTAATTGAACCAGTCATAAAGGCTTCGCGTTGAATAAAAACGATATCGTATTGATCAATGTCTTTAATATTTCGCTTACGTTTCTTTAAGCTTTTTAGGAATACTTTTAGTTTGAAAAAATAATTCCCAGGACTGTAGAATTTTTTGTCATCCTCAGCTTCTATCAAGTACGATAATTCACCTTCAAAACCATTTTGAGAAAGGAAGTCCATGTACTGCTCAAAACGGAATCGTTGACTCGGTGATCGATCTTTTCGGTGAGCACCAACGTATAAAACTTTCGGCATTAATTTCTATTATTTGTCAGTTTGAAGCCAGATAGGAGGTAGGTTTTTAAGAATTTCAATGTTATCAAAAACACTACTTTCTCTTGCTCCAACTGAATGTGCCCAATCTGCCATGTCTTGCAAGCCGTCTTCAAGTGTCGTGAAATCTCCAATTCCAAATACACGTTTCACTTTGGAGTGATCAGCAAAGGCGTGAACAACTTCATTTCGAGCTGGAAGAAATTTCAATGGCTCCGTCATTCCCATCACCCGGATTGTGGTTTCTGCTAATTCTTTTACTGTATATTCTTTATCAGCACCAAGGTTGAAAACTTCGTTATATGCTTCTTTTACCTCAATACTACGTGCAATTATTGGCGAGACATCTGTTATATAACTAAAGGCTCTTGTTTGCATTCCATCTCCGAAAACAGTAAGTGAATTCCCTTGCATCAACTGGTTCATAAAGATACCAACTACATTCCTGTAACGATCTCCTATGTTCTGATAAACTCCGTAAACGTTATGTGGACGGAAAACAATATAGTTCAATCCAAACATTTCGTGAGCAGCTTTTAAATCTTGCTCAACCGCAAACTTAGCTACTCCATAAGGATCTTCTGGTTGTGGAAACGTATCTTCTGTCATTGGTGGTTTTGCTGCACCATATACCGCGATTGAAGATGTAAAGACAAAACATTTGACCTTATGAAGCACAGATGCATTGATTAAGTTGATACTGCCAAGCAAGTTATTCTCGTAATTGAACCTTCGAATAAAGTGGCTTAAACCCTCCGCTGCATAAGCCGCAAGATGATAAACATATTCAAATTCGTGTTTGTCAAATAAAGCGAGAACTAGATCGTAATCGGTAATTGATCCATGTACGAATTCTGCTTTAGGGTTTACATTGTCTTCAAATCCTCCACTTAAATCGTCGAGAACCACAATTTCATGTCCCATTTTGATTAAGTCATTCACGACGTGTGCTCCAATAAATCCAGCTCCTCCGGTAACTAATGTTTTCATTGATGTAGTTTAATCTGCATGATTAGCGCAACGAAGTTAAGGATAATCGTACGCTTTAAACAATATATTTTTGATCTAAATTTGCTTTAATTTTTAACTTAAGTCATTATTTCTTTGTAAATCTTTAGGTAGTTTTCCACACCTTGTTCCAGTGAAAAATAATCCTTCGCTCCTTTGGCTATTTCTAATGGATCAAGTTGAATTTCGTTTGCAATTTCTTTGTTGTATTCCTCCTCAGAAAATTCATTGATCACGATTCCAGAATTGTATTTATGGACAATTTCATCCGTGTCGCCAATTCCAGAATTGCAAATTAAAGGAACTCCCATCGCCATTATTTCACCTTGTTTAGTAGGCGAAGAAGCTTTTTTAGAATAGGAAGCTCTAATAAAGAAGATAGAATGATCGAAAATGGAAATATATAATGGAACTTGATAGTGGAGGGTCGAAGTAACAAAAATGAGATCAGGATCGATGTCATGTTTTTTTCCTTCAGCCTTGATCATCTCTGGGTTCTCACCTGAGACAAACAAAAATACTGCTTTGGGATTTGAAGTGTGGAGGCACCTAAAGTAATCCAACATTTCAGGTAGCATGTACCATGTGCCAATAGAACCAACGTATCCGAGTACAAATGCATCTGATGGAATTCTGATAGATTCTTTGAGCTCGTTTTGATTCTTTTCGGTAATTATTGATGGATCGAAAAGAGCTAAGTTCACACAACAGGGAATTACCGTTATTTTTGGTGGATTATTTTGGAAATCCTTCCATGATAGAATCTCATTTCTGCCATTTTCAGTCAAAGAGATTGTGTAATCTGATTCATTAAAAAATTGTATTTCTTTTCGTTTGAAGTAGTTGTAAATTGTTTTGTAAATTGGACTAGACAGACTCCAGATTTTACCATCAACTCGTTCATCTGCCCAAAATCCACGCATGTCAAATATAAATTTCAATCCGTACTTTCGCTTCATTTTCAATCCTACTAAGGCAGAAATATAACTTCGACAATGGATAATGCTGAAATTGTGCTGTTTGTGCAGAAAAAGTGCAACTCGACTCATCTTTCGAACTTGCTTAATCGTATTCCTTAACCCACCATCAATTTGATAATCCTGAGGGTGCCAGTTAATATCATTCTTCTCGCAAAAATTTCGGATATGTTTCTTATGTTTTCGAAACCGATCCATTTTCTCAAAACTAATTAAATGGAATTCGTAGCCTTTTTGGGTTAATCCAGATATGTAAGGTAAGACCTGTGACTGTCCAAGTGGATCAGTCATTCCGTCGTATGATATGTATAGAACTTTCTTGATTGGGAGCTGATTTCTATTCAATTCGTAATAATAACGCTTTTTAAGATTTAAGGAAGCTTGATTTGTGGTTTATTTTGGATAATCGGGTCGCATTACATCCATTTCGTATACCACATTTGAAACATCAGCACATACCAAATCTTGGTGTCATACTCTTTCTTTCCACCGTAAAATTTTCGCTTCATCTTGTCAACTTCCTCCCAGTTTAAAATACCTTGCTCCACTATTTTTTTCTCTGAAAGGAAGTCGTCAACCATTGGTCTTAACTCTGTTGTAAGCCATTTCGCAATTGGAATTGCAAAGCCCATCTTTGGCCTGTCAAGTAGTTTTTGAGGAACGTATTGATGAACAATGTCACGTAGAATTCGCTTTTTGATTCCATCTTTATATTTGAATTCGTCGGGAAGTTGAGCTGCATATTCAATGATGCGATGATCGAGAAACGGTTCTCTTCCTTCAAGTCCGACCGACATTGTCGCGCGATCAACTTTCTGCATTATATCATCCACCAAATAAGTTTGATAGTCAATTGCCATCATATAGGCTAGCGAAGTTCTATTTTCAGCGTTCATTTGTGTACTGGAGTAGGCAGTTTCTAATGATTCGAATTGAGATGTCATTATTCGCTTCATTTGATCGTCAGTAAATTGTTGACTCAAACTCAACATTATGTTTTGGTCAGATGGATCGCGAAGTACATTTTTTAGCTTCTCATAGCGATTATGGAAGTTGTATTTATTCTTCAAAATTGGAATCCATTCAGAAGGTACAACGCGCATTGTTGCAGCTGCTGATTTCCGAACAAAGCCTGGGATGTTATTCAATTTGGCACCGTATCTGGCCATGTAATCATAGCGATTGTAGCCTGCAAATATTTCATCACCTGCATCTGCACTTAAAGCTACAGTAACATCTTGTCGAGCAATTTTACTCACAAGAGTTGTTGGAATAGCCGAAGAATCTGCAAAAGGCTCATCGTAGTTGAATGGAAGCTCTTCGATTAATTCCAAAGCGTCTTTTAAGGTACAAGTTATTTCTGTGTGATTAGTCCCTAAATGAGCCGCAATTTCCTTGGCATAAGGTGCTTCATTCAATCCTAAATCAGGCACTCCAATTGTGAATGTTTTTAGTTTTTCCGTACGATCTTTTTGCAAGAGAGCTGTAACAGATACACTGTCATATCCTCCGCTTAAAAACACACCCACCGGGACATCTGATACCATTCTGTATTCAAATGCAGATTGTAAAAGTGATTCTGTTTCGACTTTAGCTTCAGAATACGAGATATCAAGTTTTGGCTCATTATACGCATCATAAACATCCCAATATTTTGTTTCCTCAATAGACTTATTCGAAAGAGAAATCATCAATGAATGACCTGGTTTAATCTTCTTACAATGCTTGAAAATGCAGTGTGGAGTTGGAACGTTACCATATTGAAGAAATGCAGCTACGGCATCTCTGTCAATTTCTTTATGAAATCTAGTGTGTTCATGAAAGGACTTAAGCTCTGAAGAGAACATGAATAGGCCATCATGCCAGTAATAGAAAAATGGTTTTACTCCAGCCCGATCCCTTGTGCAGAAAACTTGATTTTGCTTCGTGTCGTAAATTACAAATGCGAACATTCCAATAAATCGATCTAAACATGACTTCCCCCATTGAAGATAGGCATGTAGAATCATCTCAGTATCAGAATCTCCTTGAAACGAGTGTCCAAGATTGGTTAGATCTTTTTTTATTTCCTGGAAATTATAGATTTCGCCATTGAAACATAACCAGAGATGTTCGAATTGCATCGGTTGTTTTCCCTGTTCAGTTAGATCTAGAATAGCCAACCTGCGATGTCCAAATCCAACTTGTGCCAACTCATTATTGAATAGTTCAATCCCTTCGCCATCTGGTCCACGATGCGAGATAGACGATGTCATCTTACAAAGTTCTTCTTCGGAAGTTGTTTTTCTGAAATCAATAAACCCAGTAATACCACACATGTGGGTAAAAGTATGAATTTTAGAAGAGGGAAAAAATTTGAGGCTAGCTCTTTTATCGTTTAATAAAAGTTCCTTTTAAACTGTCGCCAACTTTAAGTAGGTTAAGTCCCCAATTTGTTGTGCTTTTTAGCGTTCGCAGGTGCCAGCGTTTTTCAATTTTATGGCGTAGAATCTCATCATCGGATGTTTCTGAAACATATTCTTGATTACTTTTCCCTTTGCTTGTTCTGTAACGAGTTAAACTTAATCCTGTAGTTCGAACTTTTTGTTTTTCAAATCCATTTTTTTCGAATACTTTGATCAATGTCTTTTGAGTGAAATAGGTGAGATGCTCAGGATAATTTATTACATCGTATTGCTCTCCAAGTTTATAGCGAAGAACAGAATTAAAGTTCGGTGTTGTTACATACATGATTCCACCTTTTCGCAAGAACGTATTTAAATATCCAAGCTCCTCATTTGGATTATTGACATGTTCTAAAACTTCAAAAGATGTAATGACATCAAACATTTCAGGATAGTAGGCGTCGGGAGTCATTGTCCCGCTATGCATTTCTATTCCTTTACTTTCACAGAGTTTAACACAACCAGGAGCATAATCTGAACCGTAAACTTTCCATCCACGTTTCTTTGCGGTTTCAAGAAAGAATCCATGACCACTGCCAACATCTAATATTCTATTTGTCTTCCTATGTTTTTCGAATTGATCCAACAATTCGTTGTAACGCGCGATTGTAATTTTTGAAAGAAAACTAGTTACTTCGTAGTCTTTGCAATAGAATTGATCTAATTCAAAACCAGTGGGGATTCTCTCCGAAAAAACAAAAGAACATTCACTGCAAGAAGCTAATTTTGCGCCATTGAATTTTGGTAAATTGTTGATTTTTTTAGATGTACACAACGGACACTTAGAGTGAGTGTCTGTGGTGTTGTTCTTTTTCAGCTGAACCGAATTCTCGGTAGTAATTTGTTCTACAACTAATTCCAATTGGACTGAATTTTAATGCTATTAGACGGCAAAATACTGAAACTTATCGAGGTAATAAATTAATTATGATTTTTTCTGCCTGTGGCATAAGAATTGTTTTGATTAATATATGTGACTAAGTTGATTGGACTAGAGGCCTTTTTTTATTACAAAGGGTGTGTGGCTGATGATTTTATGGTAACATTAATCTCCTGTATTCGATGTATCATTTACGCCCGTTTTAAGATTTGAAGCAACAATTCGAGCTTGCCGACTAAATTCACTCGATTTATTCTTCTTTTTCAGCTTTGTCTGGAGGTCAACTTGACTCCAGTCAATTATAAGAATGAGCATTGTAAATATTAAAAGTGGTGCTCTCACTCGTACTAAAACCCCATACAATCCTGAAGTAAGTCCTGTAAGGAATGCGAGGATTAGCACAAGAATAATTGAGTAGGTTAAAAATTCGTTTTTCCTTATAAATGCGACCTTACGCAATGGAGATCTCCTCATAAATATAATGAATAGGTATATGAAGAGCATACTTTCTAGTCCATTTAGTATTAATGTGACGTTCATCGCTTGCCAAATGAAAGGAGATAGTATCCCATGAAGAATTGCTGAAGGCATTACTTTTAATAATCCAGAGCCTGAGAATTCAACATTCCCTAGATCATAGCGCTTATCGCCATAGGTTGTATTGTTCTGAAAATCTTGTTGTATTACTTGTGCTTGCTGGACCAAATTGTTGTTTTCTAGTAATTCTTCTTCAGTTTGGTTGAAGATAGATGAGCCTGCGAAATAAAGAACTGCGAGCAAAAAGGTGGTTCGGGTGAATGAAACCAAGAAGTCATTCATCCCAATATTAACGAGCAGTCTAGCACTCAAAGCATAAAGTAGTGGCAATACTATTGGGATCAAAGTAAATGGTCTAATATTATATATTAAGGTAACATATATAATAATCATTAACCAATTAACTAGTTTATTTCGATATTTCGGGAATATTAATCGAAACGAGTGATAGGTAATTCCAAGAAGAGAGATTAATATTATCGCATCTTTTGATACTCCTGTGCACCAAAAATTAACAGATGGAATGAAAAGAACAGCAAATGCTAAAAACCGAGTATTGAAGAGCTTCATGTCTAAAGTTAAGCGATAAAGCTGATGGCTAACTAGTGCAGTGATGAATGAGATAATAAAGGTGGCAGCAAAATAACTTTTGAATGTTAAGAAAGTAAATATGGAGAGTATTTTACAAACGAAGTATCCTTCTGGCTCCTTGTAAATCCAACTTGGTGGATATCCAGTTCTTGAAGTGAAGTCAACGGCGTAATAACTCCAATCTGGTGTGTTTGCCATTTGGTGATAGTAATCTCCGGGTGAGTCTAGCAATAAATTGTTTAAAGCAAGTGCACCATCATAATAGGCAACAGTATCACCTCCCCCAAAAAATATAGCATAGAATATAGCGAATGCTAAACTTGCCCCAAGTTTATAATATATGTTGGGTAGGAAGTACTTATAAGCTACATCATGTTGCTTTGAACTTCTATACAGATGAGCAATGACAAGCAAGATAAGCATCCACATTAGAGCGGGCAGGACTTGTGTTGGAGCTAAATAATCTGTTTTCAAAATTCGGTCTAAGTTTTATTTGATAATAGTAGGCTATGCCGTGATTTACATACGCTAATTATGGTGATAAGGTTCGCCTTTTAAAATGGTAAACCCACGATAGAGTTGTTCTAAAAAGAACAAACGGACCATTTGATGTGAAAATGTCATTTCTGATAAACTTATTTTGCCAGTTGACTTGCTGTAGACTTCAGCTGAGAATCCGTACGCGCCTCCAACGACAAAAGCAATTGATTTACCCCCTTGATTCAGTCTTTTTTGAAGATGTTTTGAGAAATTAATAGATGTATACGATTTCCCGCCTTCGTCAAGTAGAATTATCTGTTCACTAATATTAATTTTCTCCAATATTAGAGTTCCTTCTTCCTTCTTTATTTGTTCTTTTCTCATTTTCTTTGCGTTTTTCAACTCAGGAATTTCAATTTTTTCAACTTGACAATAATGCTTGAGACGAGAGAGGTATTCATTTTCACCTGTAATTAAGTAGTTGCTTGTAGTTTTTCCGACACAAATTAATTTGATTTTCATGCTGTAAAATTATTGAAAAAACTGTAGCGTTTTAATTTTTCTTTCGGCACTATATTTGTAAGTTTACTGTGAAAATATTAGCTATGAATCTTGTTTATTCAGTAATCACATCTATTATCTTTTCGATAAACCTATCAACGGATATCCCCTATTCAATGATTGAAAAGTCTTTTGAGTCTAACAATGCAAGTGGAATTGTTGCATTGGGGAAAGAAAAATTATTGATCAATATTTTAGGTAAGGAAGGTGCATACAGTCATTCTCAGGCTACCTTGGTCTTAAAGAATTTCTTCGCTAAACACCCTGCTGGAACTTTCAATTATACATTTAAAGGCAGGGAAGATTCAAATGGGACTTTTTCTATTGCAAATTACGTAAGTAGTAAGAATGAAAAATTTAGGGTTGTGATGTATTTCAAAAAATCAGACTCAAAATTCAAAATTGAAAGCTTGACCATTGAAAGATAGTAGTGCATTATTGAAATCTAGGATTATGATTGATAAAATTATTGAAACGGCTCTAGTTGAAGATGTTGGTGATGGCGATCACTCAACACTTTCTTGTGTACCTGAGAATGGCGTTGGGACAGCAAGATTGATCGTTAAGGATAATGGTATTATTGCTGGTATTGATCTTGCTGAGATGATATTTAAAAAATTTGACTCAAATCTTACGATTGAGCGATTAATTGAAGATGGTGATGAAGTGAAATACGGAGACATTGCCTTTATAGTTAAGGGAGCATCACGTTCAATACTAACAACTGAACGTTTGGTGCTGAACTTCATGCAGCGAATGAGTGGGATTGCCACCCAAACGAATGAAATCGTTAAATTGATTGAAGGGACAAAGGCTAAACTGCTTGACACAAGGAAAACTACTCCTGGTATTCGGTATATGGAGAAGTGGGCTGTACGAATAGGGGGAGGACATAACCATCGATTTGCATTATATGATATGATTATGTTGAAAGATAATCACATTGATTATGCTGGTGGAATTAAAGCGGCGATTGAGAATGCAAACAATTATCTGAAATCAACTGGAAAGGATTTGAAAATTGAGATTGAAGTCCGAAATGAAGATGAACTTACACAAGTGCTAGCCGTTGGCAATGTAGACCGAATAATGTTGGACAATTTTTCGCCTGAAAGAATTAAAAACTCACTTAAGCTAATTCCGTCTAGTTATGAAGTTGAAGCCTCAGGTGGGATAACGCTAGAAACTATAAGAAGTTACGCTGAAACTGGTGTTGATTTTATTTCTGTTGGTGCTCTCACTCATAGTTTTCAAAGTTTAGACATGTCCCTAAAAGCTGTTTATGTATGATCTTCTGGGCGATCAAGTAGTTCTGATTCATCATTTTTTTGGTCCATTAAATCGGGTGTTAGAAAAAATGATATGCCAGTGATTCCAAGTCCTGCAAAAACTATGGTTTGGCTATATTTCCATGCCATTAACTGAAAAATCAAGCCTGTGAAAAGAATAATGCTTCCAGCCCAATAAAAAAAGCTGAAAACGGTATTGTGCTTACTTGATTGGAAGGTGAAGAGATTTAAAACTAGTGCAACTGCTCCAGAAATCATAAAAACAATACGGGCATTTGGCAATGAGATATATTGTCTTCCATATCCTGTGAACAGTATGATTCCCATAAGAAAGGCGACAGCAAAAGAAAAACTTGCAATTCGTTTTATTAGCATAAGTTGAATCTAAGAATAATTTTTGAACTAAAACTGAATTTTAGCGAAAACTCATTTGTAGACTGACTCGATCTTTAATTGGTAACATTCGTTTTTATGAAGTCCTGTATTTCAAGTAAAAAATCAATGTTTTCTTCTAATTGATTCCCAATGACAATTACATTAGCACCTGAATCATGTAACTCCTCAATTACTTCTCGAGTTCGGATTCCCCCGCCAACTATTACTGGTTGGTTTAGTTCTTGTAACCGAGAAATAACCTCAGATGGTACTGGATATTTAGCTCCACTGCCAGCATCAAGATAAATTAATTGCTTACCTTGAAGTATTCCAGCTTTAGCAGTATTCATTATAATAGAGTGATGATCAGATGGAATAGGTGTCGTCTGACTAACGTATGCAACTGAAGAGGCAGATCCTCCATCAATCAATATATATGCCGTAGGTATAACCTCGACATCCATTTCAAAAACTTCTTGGGCAGATTGTACATGGTGACCGATTAAGAAATCGGGATTTCTACCAGAGATTAAACTCAGATAGAGAAGTGCATCGGCATCGTTGGAAATTTGATGTGAGGCTCCAGGGAAGATAACCAGAGGAATGCTAGAGTTCTTTTTAATAAACTCAACTGCTTCTGTAAAATCGTGTTGCGAAACAGTACTGCCACCAACAAACAAGAAATCAATATTCGCAAACTTAGCACGCTTTAGTAATTCAAACAATTTGTACTTGTTAGCACACTTGTCTGGATCTATAAGAACTGCTATTTGCCCTTTTCGTTTATTTATTTGGTTATATATTTCTAAAGACTTTATCAACAGCTCCTGAATTGATTGAAACAACGGTATTATTATACTCAAAGATATCCATTTTCACATACAAGTCATGGTCAAGATTGACAATTTGACCATTCCAACTATTTATTTCATCCTTACTAAGTAGTAAATCAGTTTTAAAGATGATCTTTTTTCGTCCTGCGAGCTTGTAAAGCGCTTCTTTGCATGACCACACTTTAGTGATCTCAGCCTTATCTGTTATATCAAATTGTTGCGCTTCGATCTTGGATAAAAATTTCGGTGCAACTTCGAGAATGGTATCACGAGGTGTCTCAAGATCAAGTCCAATCTTGTAATTTTGACTAACGGCTATACCAACTAGACTTTTGGAATGGCTAATTGAAATGTACCCTTCTCCTTTAATATATGGTGCGCCAACTCTAGTGTATTCTATGTTTTTCAGTCCGAATAACTGATGACGTAATACTCTAGTTGCAACAAATTCTCTGCGTCTTCCAGTATGAGCGAAACTTAGCATTCTTTGTTGTTCTTGTTTGGTGAGTTGATCCAAGTTTTCCATCGGATTGAATGCATTATAATCCATTAAATGAATCACGGTTGAATTACTCTTTATTTCATGTGAATTGACCTTCATAATTGAACTACAAAAGAACAAATATTTGTCGAATTGAATTAGACTTGTATAATTCTGCTGAATTTGTGCTAATATCACATTACCAACTCCAAATAAACTCCCTACTTTTGTTAAGGAAAGTTAAGTGAGGATTTTTTAATTTTTTTTAACAAATTAATAATTGATTCTTATTTTTTCTATATTTACGGGCTTTCTAGGAGGAAAAAGTATAATTAAATAAACTGTACTTATGTTAAAAAAACTTACCTTATTATTTGTAGGCGTCTTGCTTACAGTATCTTATGGGTATACTCAATCAGGTTTGGGCTCTATAAAAGGGATTGTAACTGATTCGGATACAAAGACGCCAGTAGCCTATGCGCAGGTGGTTATTAAACAAGATGGGACCATTAAAGGAGGTGCTAATACCGACGAAGATGGTAAATTTCAAATTAGTTCAATTTCACCAGGGGCGTATGACGTTCTTGTTCGGAATGAGATAGAAGGTTACCAGCCACAAGAATTACAAGGAGTGATTGTTAGTTCTGATCAAATAACATTCCTTGATGACTTGAATATTGGTAAGGCCAAAGATGTCATGGAGGTTGATGAAGTGATTGTTGTTGCTTATAAAGTGCCTCTTATTAATAGAGATGGTGCTTCCTCTGGAGCGACAATAACTAGAGAGGATATTGCTCGTCTGCCAGTTCGTTCTGCTGCTGGTGTAGCTGGTACAGTAGGAGGGGTTAATATAAACGAAGACTCAGGTGACCTAAGTGTTCGTGGGTCTCGATCAGATGCAACTTATTACTATATTGATGGTATTAAAGTTCGTGGATCTGTGAATCTACCTAAATCTGCGATTGAAGAAGTGAAGGTTATTACAGGTGGGCTTCCTGCTAACTACGGTGATGCGACTGGTGGGGTAATCTCTGTTACAACTCGTGGACCATCTTCTAGATATTTTGGTAGTGCTGAAGTAGTATCTTCTGGATTCTATTTGAGTGGCAAAGATCCTGATGGGTACGACGGAAAAGTAATTGGTTTAGATAGCTATGGTTATAATTTAGTAGAAGGATTGTTCTCTGGTCCGTTATGGATGCAAAAGGATTCTACGGGTAAGAAGACTAAACCGAGATTAGGTTTTTTGGTCTCTGTTAACCTAACTGATATACTAGATAACCGCCCGTTGGCTAATGGCGGCGGATGGAGAATCAAGAAGGATGTTCGTGATTCGTTGCTCGCAAATCCACTACGTCCTACATCTGATGGTTCGGCCACAACATATAGTGCAAACTATTTGCGTACGGATGATTTCGAACAAGTCAAATGGCGAATGAATGCTAAGAATACCAACATTTCAGTTCAAGGTAAAGTTGATGTTAATACAGGACCATCTGTTAATCTATCGTTTGGAGGGTCGTTAAATTATCAAAGAGGAAATACTTATTCATATAGGAATTCTCTACTGAACTTTTCGAATTTCGGAGCATTTAAAACACTAGATTGGCGTGTCTTTGGTAGGTTGACGCAGCGGTTTTCTAATACTCAAGAAGGTTCAAGCTCTAAGATTAAGAGTGCCAATTATAGTATTATGATTGATTACTCTAAAGAAATTCGAGATGATTTTGATCCGAAACATAAATTTAACTTGTTTAATTATGGACATCTAGGTTCTTACACAACTACGAGGCGTCCAAGTTATGAGTTTAATGATAGTACAAATACTTATATTCATAATGGGTTTAGAGATATTGAGGTTGACTTCGTACCTTCGGAGACTAACTCGGCTCTTGCAGCAATAACTTCTCAGTATTTTGATATCTATGCTGGACAAACAGAAGGGAATTATGAAACTTTACTGCAAATTCAGCAAGGTAATGCCTTGAGAAATGGAGATTCCCCACAAAATGTATATAATATTTGGGACAACATTGGGTCACCATATAATTTCTTCCGTAAAACTGAAAACGATCAGTTTCGTGTAACAGGATCTGGAGCTGTAAATATAGGAGATCACGCAATCTCTTTAGGGTTTGAATTTGAGCAACGGAAGGATAGGGGTTGGAGATCTGGTGCAAGTGCAAATAATGGCCCAATTTCAATATGGACAATTGCACGACTACTTACCAATTTTCATATTACTGAACTCGATAATACAACGGGGTATTATACTGATTCTGGTTCATTTAGTAGAGTTACGTATGAGCGATTAAATACTGGCTATGCTGCAGGATTAGGAAATGGTTCTTATGGAGGTGTTCAAAATAATGACAATCAATCTTTCTTTGATTACAATTTAAGAGAGTATTTATTTGAAAATGGATTTATTGGAGAAGGAGGTGCTGGATCTGATTTTATTGATATCGATCAATTTGATCCAAATATATTCTCTTATGACATGTTTTCACCTGATGAATTGTTGAACCAAGGGAATGCTTATGTTTCTTATTGGGGGTATGATCCTGCTGGAAATAAGGTGAAAGGTACCACAGATATTAATAAGTATTTTAACGAGTTTGATGAAAACGGAAATTACAAACGTTTTGTTGGAGCCTTTCAACCAATTTATATGGCGGGCTATATTATGGATAAATTTGCCTTTAAGGATATTGTCTTTAATGTTGGTGTTCGTGTTGATGTGTTTGATGCAAATCAACCCGTCTTAAAGGATGAATATTTATTCTTTAATGCTCGTACAGTATCAGAAGCAAGAAGTGAATTATCTAGTGACCCATCTCTTTCTTGGATTTCAATTCCTGAAACGATTGGAGAAGATTATGTTGTATATGTTGATGATGCTAATAACCCTAATGCAATTAATGGCTTTAGAAATGGAAATGTTTGGTACGATGCAAATGGAATTGAAATAGAGAATCCTCAAGATATTCAAGGTCCAACTGGAATCCAACCTTGGCTTCTTAATCCAAGTCAAGATACTCCTAGTGCGGATGCATTCGAAGATTATTCTGCGCAAGTTAATGTGATGCCTCGTGTTTCCTTTTCTTTCCCGATTTCGGATGAGGCAGCATTTTTTGCTCATTATGATGTCTTAACTAAACGACCCACTTCTGGATTTAGATTTGACCCTTATCAATACCAATTTATTAAGCAAGGAACAGGAACTGTTAGGAATTCGAACTTGAGACCTGAAAAGACAGTAGATTATGAAATTGGTTTTCAACAAGTATTAACGAAAACATCCTCATTAAAAATCTCGGCTTTCTATAGAGAACAACGAGATAATGTTCAATTAGTGAGTGTGTTTGAAGCATACCCTGCTACCTATAATACATTTGGGAATCGTGATTTTGGTACAGTGAAAGGGATGACAGTTGAATACGACATGCGTAGAACTGGGAATTTGCGATTGAGAGCAAATTATACTTTGCAATTTGCTGAAGGTACTGGGTCGAATGCAACTTCTGCTGCAAGTTTAATCAATGCTGGTTTGCCTAATTTGAGAACAATTGTACCTTATTCTTTTGATCAGCGTCATGCTTTTGCAATTACAATGGACTATCGTTATGGTGAAGGAAAAGATTACAATGGGCCAAGAATTAAAGATTTCGAACTCTTTGCTAATACAGGTGCAAATTTAGTTTCAAATATCTACTCTGGATCCCCATACTCTGATCAAGTAAATATTTCAAATGAGGGACAGTTTAATCCAGATGGTGCTACTTTGAATGGTACGCAAAACGGTTCTAGATTGCCTTGGTCTTATAGATTGGATCTACAAGTAGATAGAACTTTTGATCTTGAGTTTGGAAAAGATGATAGCAAAAGGAAGAAAGCAGCCTTCTTGAATGTATACGTTCGTGTCACAAACCTTTTTAACCAGTTTAATATCCTTAATGTTTATCGTGCTACTGGAAACTGGGATGATGATGGATATCTTGCTGCTGCAAATAGTCAGTCTTCTATTCAAAATCAAACAGACACTCAATCATTTATTGATTATTACAATCTCAAAATTGCTAATCCTTCTAATATTAGTTCGCCTAGAACAATTCGTTTAGGTGTGAAATTTGATTTTTAGTTATTACTTAGATTAATTATTATGAAAAATAAAATTATTGCATTAATAATTGGATTAAGTTCATTTGCTTGGACCAATAATTCTTTTGCTTACTTAAATACGGATGTTAAATCGAATAAGCAGGGTAAGAATCCAGTAAATCAAGCAAAAGGTGCAAGTTGTGCACCAGCAACCGCTAAACTTTTCATGGAATTCAACGATGTCCGTGCATTAATTGAGCAAGGTGGAAGTATGTTCCAAGATCGAGCTGCGGGTAATGCTTCTTACGAAATACCTAGAGGAAGTGGTTTACACGTTATTTACGCTGGGGCACTCTGGATGGGAGGGACAGATGTTAATGGCCAATTAAAACTCGCGGGTTTAACCTTTAGAAATGTTGGAAATGATTTTTGGCCAGGACCGTTAACTGTTGATCCTTCATCTTCAAATTATAATCCGAATCAACCTGTTGGCGATGGTGTTATTCGTGCTCATGGGGAAGCAAATATCGATGTAGATGTATGTGTTGCGTATGATAAATTTTATACGATTCGTAAATCTGAAGTTATACAATATACTATTTGGTGGAATTGTGATCAAGATATGAGTGGTGAGGGCTGTGATGAAGTTTCTCAGCCTTCTGCTGACGTTATGAACCGTATTAACAATTGGCCTGCTCATGGTGATTTCTTTACGCAGGATTACTACTTAGCTCCATTTTATGATTTTGATAATAATGGAGTTTATGACCCATCTGCTGGTGATACTCCATGGTACGATGATATTTTGGGACGCGATGATATTCAGTGTGGTGTGGATAGACGCATATCGTTATTTGGTGATGAGACAAATTGGTGGGTTTTTAATGATAAGGGCAATATTCATACGGAGTCTCAAGGTGAGCCAATAGGAATGGAAATTAGAGCTCAAGCATTTTCATTTGCAACAAGCGATGAAGTGAATAGAATGACATTTTTTAATTATGAGTTAATAAATAGAGGAACGCAAACCTTGTTTAATACGTACTTTTCACAATACTTGGATGCGGATATTGGTAATTTTGCTGATGATTATGTCGGTTGTGATGTGTCAAGAGGTTTAAGTTATATTTACAATGGTAATTTGATAGATAATGGCACGGGCGGACCATCTTATGGAGTAAATCCTCCTGCTGTGGGTGTCGATTTTTTCGAAGGCCCTTATCAAGATTCTGATGGAAAGGATAATGTTGGTCCGTACTATGATCCAGTTGGTGATTCATTAATTGTACCTACGGTTAGCGAAGCATTGGCTGATAACGGTATTGTGTATAGTGGAATTGGTCTTGGGTACGGAGATAGTATTGTGGATAATGAGCGATTCGGTATGCGTGGATTTGTTTATTATACAGGTTCTGGTACAGCCTACCCTTACCGTGATCCGGTGAATGCCTCTGAATACTATAATTTCATGAGAGGAACTTGGGCAAATGGAGAGTTGACATACTATGGTGGTCTTGGTTCAATAGGTTCTCCTGGAGTTACTAATATTGAAACTGATTATATGTACCCTCGCGATTCTGATCCGCTGAATTGGGGAACTGGTGGAGTTGAGCCTGGCTTTGATTGGGATGAGAATACAAACTCAAATGCTCCTGCTGATCGCCGTTTTGTACAATCTGCTGGACCATTTACTCTTACACCAGGTGCAGTCAATAATATTACTGTAGGTATTGTATATGGAAGAGGAACGGATGGAACTTTATTTGGATCGGTAGATGCACTTTTAACTGCAGATACTAAAGCGCAAGCTCTTTTTGATGCTTGCTTTGCAATTATTTCGCCACCTGATGCTCCTAAGTTAGTGATTCAAGAACTTGAAAATCAGTTAGTACTTATATTAGAGAATCCTTTATCTTCCAGTAACTTTCTAGAAGCTTATCACCAAGAAGATAAGGTGAATATAACTGATCCTACGGTAGATAGATTTTATACTTTTGAAGGATATCAAATTTATCAAATGATCGATAATGAGGCTGGTGTTGCAGATATTAATGATGCAACGAAATCTAGACTTGTCGCTCAGTGTGATATTAAAAATGAAATTGATCGTTTAATTAACTATGAGTTTGATGATCCTTTGGGATTAGATATTCCTGTTGAAAAAGTGGATGGAGAAAATAATGGCATTCGTCATTCATTCTTATTGACAGAAGATCAATTTGCACAGGGTAACCGTACATTGGTTAATCATAAGACATATTATTATATTGCTGTAGCTTATGCTCACAATGAGTTTAAGAAGTTTGATCCTAATGATCCTGCTGCGCTCGATGGTCAGAAGACTCCTTATATCTCATCTCGATTGAGTTTTGATGGAACGGCGATTCAATCTGTACCTGCAATTCCTCATAATCCAATTCTTGAAGCTGGAGGAACAATTCAGAATGTGAGCTATGGATCTAGTCCAATCATAACAAGATTAGATGGATACGGAAATGGAAATCGTGACTTAGAGTTAACTCAAGCATCTGTAAATGCAATTGTAAATACAGGATTTTATGATACGCCTTCTTATGAATATGGAAAAGGCCCAATAGATATCAAAGTTGTGGATCCTTTAAATGTTGTTGGAGGTTATTTTGAGTGTAAATTTATTGATTATAGTCCTAGTAATAATAACGGAACGGATACTGCAAGTTGGGTAATCTACCAGTACTCTTCTAAAGGTGGAAACTTAATGGATTCTGTTCATTCTGATTTCTCTATTGATTTTGATAATGAACAAATAATTGCTAAATGGGGGGTGTCAGTTAAAATTCATCAGAATCTATATTACCTTCCTGAAGGTCTGGCTGGTAGTGGAAAGAACTTGACTACAGATATGATTTCTTCAAGTCTTGAGTTTTCAGATAGCTCAAAAATTTGGCTTACTGGAGTAAATGATAATGATAGTTATTTTCCAACTAACTGGATTCGATCGGGTATTTTTATTCCAAATGATGATAGTGCAGATCCTTTAAATATTTGCGGTGGAACTTCTTATTTCGATCCTTGTAATTATTCCGATTATGGAGGTACATGGAGTTCTGTCAATAGTGCACAACCTTCTCCATGGGATGAAGGTAAAAACTACAGTCGCATTCTTGGAGGAATTGTTGCTCCTCACAAAATGGTTGGCTTTGAGTCTGATTTTATGCCGATGGCTTATCTCAACCTTAGTGAATCAGCAATCTTAAATCTTACCAAATCAGATGCATCGATTTCTTTCTTGCCTAGTGTAGATATTGTGTTTACTAGCGATAAATCTAAATGGACGCGCTGTCCAGTGATTGAATTGGGAAGAGATGTTGCTTTAAATATTGGAGGTGCGCAACCTGGTGAAATGAGAAAAAGTCCTAGTGTTGATGTGAATGGTAATGTAGATCCTACTAGTACGGGTATGGGATGGTTCCCTGGCTATGCCATTGATATCGAAAGTGGTGCTCGTTTATATATGGCGTTTGGTGAAAATTCATTCCTTGGTGGTGAGAATGGTTCTGATATGATCTGGAATCCTACTGACCGAATAATTGATGGTGTTGGAACTCCATTAATGGGAGGGATGCATGCGGTTTATGTTTGGGGATATCATACGAAGGAAATCAACAATTTTTTTGCCGGATTTGATTATCCAGCTTACATCCCAAATATTTCTTCTAATCTTGCAACACATGTTCTCTATAATGACATGCTCTTGTTAGAAGCAAATAATAGTAACGCCAATAAAAGAGTTTACAAAAACTTAGCATGGATTTCATATCCTCTTTTAGAACCGGGACATGGGCTATTGGAGACAGATGTCCGAATGAGATTACGTATTAATAAAGAGTATAAAAACTTTGTTGCAACTGGTCAAAATGGAGGTGCTCCTATGTACTCTTGGAGTATGGATGATATTGCAACTGAAATAGGTAGTGACACTCAATTAGCAAGTGCGCTAGATCTTATTAATGTTGTTCCGAATCCATATTATGCTTATTCGCAGTATGAGCGGAATAGACTTGATACACGTGTAAAAATTACTAATCTACCAGAAGTGTGTACGGTGAAAATCTACTCAGCAAATGGGAAATTGATTCGTACCTTTAAAAAGGATAGCCCAATTACATCAATTGATTGGGATTTGAATAACCACAAAGGAATTCCAATTGCTGGAGGCGTGTATATTATTCATATTGATGTTCCTGATATTGGAGAAAAAATAGTCAAATTCTTTGGAGGAATTCGGCAGGTGGATTTACAAGGTATATAATCAGACTTTAACTAGTTGAAAAATAGTTCAATGATGAAAATAGGAAAAATAGTATTACTTGGTGTTGCCATGGTTACTGGACTCACTGCTAGTGCAGGAAACGAGGATCGTGTTGGATCAGCAGGTGCGGGTCACATATTGATCAACCCATGGGCGAGAAGTTCGGCTATTGGAGATGCAGGAATAGCTTCTACTCGAGGTTTGGAAGCTACATTCTCTAATATTGCAGGGTTAGCATTTACGAGTAAAACTGAAATTAAATTCAACTATACTAGCTGGTTGGGTACTGCAGGTATTGCATTAAATAGCGCAGGTATTGCTCAGAGAATCTCCGAAGATGCTGTAATAGCAGTAAGTGTTCAATCACTTAATTTTGGTGAAATTGCAATCACAACTGTAGCAAATCCTGAAGGAAATATTGGTTTCTTCTCTCCGCGTGCTAATGTATTTAATGTTGGATATGCACGGACGTTCTCGAATTCTATTTATGGAGGAATTAACTTTAAAGTTATTTCAGAGAATATATCTAACTTGAAAGCAACAGGACTTGCAATAGATGCAGGAATTCGCTACGTAACTGGAGAGCAGGATCAAGTTAAGTTTGGAATAGCATTGAAAAATGTTGGTCCAGTTATGCGCTTCAAAGGTGATGGCTTGGCTCAACAGATTAACTTTGTTGAAACAGGTGTTACAGCAACTTTAGAACAACGATCGGCTACTTTTGAGATACCATCTCTTCTGTCAATGGGTGGGTCTTATGATTTTATCTTTGATGAATCGAGCAAATTAATCCTTGCTCTTGGATTTACAGCAAATTCATTCTCTAGTGATCAGTTCCGCTTAGGATTAGATTACGGGATGACAACTGAAAAAATGGGATTTAACGTACGAGGTGGTTTTGTTTATGAAGAGAATCTTTTCAGCCTAGAGAATCGTTCGAATGCGCTAGTTGGCCCTACTGCTGGATTCTCTGTAGACGCATTAGTTGGAGAAAATAAAAGTGCGCTTGGAATTGAATATGCTGTGCGTTTTGCAGGTGTATTTGGTGTCATTCACACTGTTGGAGCTACGATTAGCTTGAAATAAAAAGAATATTCGTATATTTGAATTAGTCAAGAGAGTCCGTTTGGGCTCTCTTGTTTTTGTTATATAAAACTAAGATTATGTCAGAGATCAACTACTACTCAGAAGAGGGTCTGAAAAAACTGAAACAAGAATTGCGTGATATGGAAAGGGTTCAACGCCCTTCTATAACTGCGCAAATTGCTGAAGCTAGAGATAAAGGAGATCTATCAGAAAATGCTGAATATGATGCAGCAAAGGAAGCTCAAGGGTTGCTAGAGATGAAAATCTCAAAACTAAAAACCGTATTGTCAACAGCTCGTGTTATAGATGACTCAGATATTGACCCTTCAAAAGCCTACATTCTTTCAACTGTTAAGATGAAAAATGTCTCTAACGGCGCGGAAATGTCCTATACATTAGTTGCCGAAAATGAAGCAGATCTAAAAGAGAAGAAAATTAGTATTGAATCTCCTATCGGTCAAGGTTTGGTTGGGAAGTCTGTTGGAGAAGTAGCAGATGTTAACACGCCAAATGGTGTTATTCATTTCGAGATAATTGAAATCTCACGCTAATGACGACGCTGTTCACAAAAATTGTTCGAGGAGACATCCCTTGCTATAAGATTCAAGAGTCGGAGAAATTTCTAGCTTTTCTTGATATTATGCCACTTAAAATCGGACATGTTTTAGTGATCCCAAAAAGTGAGATTGATTACATCTTTGATATCGATGATGAGCTTTTAGGGGAAATGATGATTTTTGCGAAATCAGTAGCAAGAAAAATTAAAATTGCCTACCCATGTAACAGAGTTGGAATATCTGTCATTGGACTTGAAGTGCCTCATGCGCACATTCATTTAGTTCCAATGAACACCTTGTCAGATATGAATTTCGCGAATAAGAAATTGAACTTATCTCAAGATGAATTGATGGAAATTGCGAAAAAAATTAAGCATGCACAGCAAAAAATGTAACATTGGTGCAGATTTTGCAGTTATAGTAACTAGAACAGATGCTTTAGACTATGACAAAACGCAATTCGATAAGACAATTCATGCTTAAGAGATTCTTTAATTTAGTTATTTCTTTGTTTGCTTCGGGTAGTGCATCCGCTGATACTATTCCTGCTTTGAAAATTCTTTTTATTGGAAATAGCTATACACACATGCATGACATGCCAAAAATGTTCGGCAAAATTGCAAAGAAGGCTGGTATGAATGTTTTGGTCGAGAAAAGTGCAAAATCTGGTGCTTCTTTCCATGAACACTCTGAACGTTCTGATATGTTCGAAGCGATTAACAAACGGAAATGGGATTATATTATCTTACAAGGATACAGTAGGGAACTTTCGTTTCAGCCTGAATACATTGATACTGCAACCATTCCTTTTCTGTCTAAAATTACACAAGCAATCTACGATAATAATGCGTGTACCAATGTATTATTCTACATGACTTGGGGCTATGAAGATGGTTACAACGAACGAGAAGAAGTAAATTCCTACGCTAAAATGGCTGATAGTATTGAGCGAGGTTATTCTTATCTAGGTGAGGTTTTCAATGTTCCTGTTGTTCCTGTTGGAATGGTCTGGAAAGAAGTGAAGAATACTACCTCAATAGATTTATACGCTGATGATCGTGCTCATCCGAGTAATAGCGGTTCTTATTTGATAGCGAATACCTTTTTTGAATCCATATTTGGTATTCAGGCAAGTGAAAACCTATCCATTGTTAATGAAAAGGATGCCCAAGTGATAAAGAATACGGTTACAAATGTTCTCGACAAGAAACGTGCAGAGTATAAACTTGATCGACAATTAATAGTCATTGACACACAAATTGTTGAACTTCCTAATGATGAGATACACTACCGTATCGAATACTCAGCATCCTATCTTAACGCAACTTCTGTTTTGTGGGATTTTGGAGATAGCAACACATCCGAAAGTTGGTCTGGTTCTCATACTTTCGATACATCGGAACCACGTCAAGTCAAAGTTCATATTACAAATGAATGTGGGGAAGCTAGAATTTATAGTTACCGAATTGTGTTTATCGCTGTCGAAAATCGAAGACGAAGACGAAGGGAAGAACGCGAGGAGGAGCAAAAAAATAAACGCAATAATTAATTCATTTGAGCCTAGTTCGGTTAGTTACGGACGTTTTTTCAATCTTAGCCTATACAAAATTCCGTTATATAACTTTTGAAGTGGCTCGATGTAAGCGACCATAAGTATGAAAAAAGCAATTGCTGTTGTTGCAATCGTGACTGCTAAAATCGGGGAGAGGTCACGATCAAACACATTAGGTTTCAGTCCAAATCCAAAGATACCACCATACAATATCATAACATGAACAACGTAAATTGGGAAAGTGTTTTGCCCGATTTTTAAAAATAATCCAGATTTAACTTTCACGTATTTATCGACTAGTATTAACAAGCCAATTAATACGACAACTTGTCCAAAACGTGATATTGAAGTAGCGTTTAATTCATAAACCCCTCTTTCTGTTAAACCAATCCACTCAGTGAAACAATCGATCCAAATAAAGACATCACGAATAAATATTGAAATGAGTAGTCCTATGATAATAACAAGAATTCCAAACCACCATTCTCTAACTCGATGCTCTTGATTTCGAATTATCGCGCCTATCATTCCTCCTAAAATGGTGTATCCAGACATACGTACGAAACTAAAGTCGGAAAATTTTCCGTAAAACATATTTTGAATGAAAGCTGGGGCATTTATTGGCCAGTAGTTTGGATCTGCACCTGCTTCAATTAATTTCTTGTCAAGTAAAATATGATCTTTCATTACCGCATAAAAAGCGAACATGATTAATCCTGCTATGAGGTAGTACCAGTGAATTTTACCGAAATTCAGAAGTTTATAGAAACCATAGATTAAGATTACAATTGCCAACCCGATTCCAATGGATTGTAAAACGTGAAATGCATAAAACCAGTTCATGTGGAATCCTGTTCCATAATAAATGTCCTTACCAAATACCCACAAATTAAATTGGATCACATATCCCCAAAAGAGTAGTTGAAATACACGCTTTCGACCTTTCTTCACACGGATATTGCCGCGAAAACTTACTTTATTATCGGCGGTTAATAGATAAACGAAGATAATTCCGGTTACTGTAAAGAAAAGTGGAGATGTCAACCCATGTACAACATGCCAAACTTTGAACAAAGAATATTCGTAATTCCGGTATTCAGAACCAAGAGCAGCTCCAGTAAAATGACCTTCAATCATCAGCAGTATTGCCAGAGATCGAGCCATATCGATAAACTTAAGACGCGGCTTTGAGGATTTAACTGTTTCTACAATATCTTCTGACATGCTGGTATTTTCTTCCCGCAAAACTACGATATTCCTAGGATAAATTGAGGTTTGCTACTCTTCGATCTGTCCAGACATGTACAAACGAAGTTCTTCATCTGAGTTTTCAATTCCCAAATAGACTGATTTGACAAAGAAATCAATGAGATCCTCGCTGTTGATCGTCATATTTACTTCTGTGGATTCACCTGGATCAAGTTCTTTATTAGAAATCTCAGCTGTGACACAATCACATGGAATTCGCATTTTAGAGATTGTAATTGAACTTGAAGAATTATTCTCAACAATAAATTTACCCATAATTGATTCCCCATGCTTGGTCGTTCCAATATCAATTACTGGGCCTTCAGTCGTCAATGCAAATTGTTCGTCATTATTTAAATAGCTAACACTTTGAATTTCAATCTTTCGCTCAATAGCTGCTGCTCTGGAATAAACAGAGTTCTGTACATCATTCGGATTGTCGCTCGTTAACTGATTAGCTGTGTATTCGCCAAATGGAACGTGCGAGAATATTACTTTTCCTCCGTTTTCAGCTGTCGCATCTAAATATTTCACAAAAATTCCATTGTCATACTCACGCATGTAATTGATAAGCGAATTAATTCTTCTCTTTGTCAAGTTCACGTTGTAATCGGTCTTGGCTAATGGACTTGCGAACCCTTTAATTGTAATATTGATTTTCGATCCTTTGTCTAATTCTATCAAAAGTAGCGTCCTAAATAATTTTAAATCGGCAACACCTTTGTCAACATATTCAACAAAGAAATTATCAATGTCCTCTTCTGCATCATCGGAACGAGTTCCGCTTAAACCTGCCGAATATTCTTTTTTATATTGATCAATCATTGCCGTGTACTCATCGTATGATCTAATGTAATTGACAGTGGTTGTTGTATCTCGTGTTTTGGGATTTGGGACATCATTGTGAAAGTACAATGTAACTGGCAATCGTTTATTCAGATCGGCTAATGTTTCTTCTGGAGTGGGAGGAATAACTTCAATAGGTGGTTTTAGGCTAAAAATATCACTACAACACGTTGGGTTTTTACTGTAAAGGACACCCAGTCTATTCGAAGTTATGTAGCCAGTATCCAAATCTTTAAAATAATAAAGATCGTTTGCTTGACTATTTATAGGTAATCCGACGTTAATTGGTTTTTCAAACTTGGCTGAGTAGTTTGAATAGAATACATCGTATCCACCAAATCCATCATACCACGTGGATGAAAAGTATAATCTACTTTCTTGAGGATTCCACCATGGGGTAACATCATTGTCTTGTGAGTTCAAAACTTTTATTGCGCGAACTTTACCGTATTGGTTTCCATTTCGAATTTTACTGGTATAAATATCCATTCCACCTTTTCCACCTTTTCGATTTGATGCGAAAATCAGAACTTCTTCTCCTTTCAATTCTGCAATCGAAGGCATACTGGTATTCGTTCCTGGTTCATTTATCATAGTACCTAAGGAATCTAGCGCGAACCATTGACCATTTCCATATTGGGCAACCATGATTTTACAAGTGTATTCGAAATTCCGCTCCGTACAAAGACTAAAATAGTAACGATCTCCATCCAACGAGTAGCTACCATTACCCGTATTCAAATTATCGATGAACAGGTCTTTAATTCTTTCTGATGCTTCAAAATTAAGATCTGATTTCTTACTTCGATAGAGTGATGTCGTGTAACTGGGGGCGTAAACTTCTTCAGCAGCACTTATTGAATCTGCTCGCAAGCTTGAGAAAATGAGTTCTCCGTTGTAGATTCCATGTCCAAATTCTGAATTAGCTGTATTAACAGTCTCTGGAAGTCTGGTAAATATTACATCAGCGGTATCTATCAGTGCCGATTTTGCCCAAATGGTACTTGTTAATTCACGTTTCGACTTCTGATACAAATATCCTTTTTTATCCTTATAGTACTTCTTTTTCGCACGTTTAAAAGTTGCTATGGCTTCAGCATACTTCCCGTTTTGTTTTTGCATTAAGCCCCAGTTTAATATGCTTGCAGGGTAAATTGAAGCCTCTTCCCGATCATAGACTTTTGCATAATAATATTCGGCATTTCGATAGTCCTTATACGCACGAAGAGTCTCCGCATAATTCCAGAGTATGTCAACAGCTGTTGAATCGAGTTCCATTGCTTTCTTATAATACTTGAGTGCATAGAAATAATCGCCCTTGTCATATTGCTTTTGGGCAAAATCCAAGTATTTTGAGAGGTTGTTCTGACCTAACAACACCCAACTTGAACAAGTAAACACAATAATTAAATATAATCTGGACATATTCTATGAACGATCTTTTTTGGTTTAAAATGATGCATGATGTAGCGAATGGCAATTTCCAATCCTCCTCTTAATCTACTTGCAGGAACTAGTTTTGAAAAGTTGACATCATAGCTTACTCCAAAAAACCAACTTTGGTAATCCATTCCAATCGATAAGTATGCGGCATCTCTGTTTCTATAGAAAGCACCAGCATACAATGCTCTGTATTCTCCTAATCGATTAACTAACGTGTATTTAACACTGGAACCGATTAGAAATTCTCGATAGGCTCCTTGCTTGTTGAATTGAATCCCAGGAACTAAATCCCAATCGTAATTGAGTTTATAGATTCCTTTAGCGAAAAAGTTCATGCGTATGTCTCTTTCAACAACAGACCCGAAGAATCCTTGATTGGGTTTATTTAGGTTGAATACACTGAAACCTCCAGTGAAATTAAATCGATCATTTCGGTAGTATTGGTAAATTGCTCCCATTCCTATAGAAAAATTACTCTGTCGTTGAGATTGAAAATTTTCATTTGTTGATAACGCGGGATTAAATTGAACGCCATCAAATTGACTATCGAAATAAAATTGATTCGCATTAAATTGACGATGATTTAGTCCTATATTAAATCCTGGTCGAATCGAATGAGTTGAGTCAGCTGTTAATTTGAGCATGTAGGACATATTTAATTGAGCCTCCATAGTTCTAAACTTTCCATCTCCAACCACATCGTGAAACAGTAAGATACCAATGCCCAAATTTTTATTAAAGCTCGCACGAGTATCTGCTGAAATTGAAACGGTATTAAATGGAACGGTTACACTTCGCCATTGGTCTCTGTAATTTGCGATAAATCGATAATCGCCATCAAATTGACCAGTATTACCAGGGTTCTGAAAAACAGGATTGTCATTAAATTGCGACCAATGAATATCTTGACCGAGGACAGAAGTACTCAGTAAAAGTGTCAAGATGATCGAATATGCTCTTAAATTCTTCAATAAACTGCAATAGATGTTCAAGTTACGAAAAGATTAGAATAGAATTGGGTAATACATTTCGATTTATTTCAATAAGACGGTAATTAATGATGATGAGTCCTATATTTCTCCCAAAAACACCAATAATATTATAACTGCAATCACCAACAAGAAAAGAAACATTTTTGGATCGCGAAACAATGGCTTTTTCCCTCGTTTCGTTAATTTCTCGTAGTCATGGTGAAGACGTGAAAAGTCCTTCTGACGCTTGATTTGTGCTTCAGTTGGATTTAAATCCCGTTTGTCTTTATTTAACGTGAACTTTCTCATTCGTCGTTCTTCCACTTTTTATTAATTCTCTCTAAAATACGATAAGTTCGCATTTTGGCGTTCGCCTCACTGATTTTATAGATATCGGCAATCTGTTTAAAACTCAATTCTTGAAAGAACCTCAGTTCGATTAAATCTAAGTGATCTGTGTCCAACTCGTTCAACATTTCAATCAATTTCTCCTGCTGATCGGCAGTCATATATTCTGTTGATAAGCTCGCCTCTACTGCAACTTCCACAATGCGATTCTCATCAATAGGTACAGAAAAGTTCTTCTTCAACTTTCGGAAATGCATCGAAACCTCGTTTTGAGCAATACGATACAGCCAACTGCTAAAAGGTAAACCTCGATCTTCATATTTTTCAAGGTTAGCCATGGCCTTAATAAAGGTCTGTTGAGTGACATCTCCCGCAATTTCTTCATCTCCACCGAGTCGCTTAAACACAAAACGAAAAATTTGCTCGAAATATTGATTGTACAACACACCAAAATAGAACTGATCCTTTTTTGCAAGGACAATTACTTCAGATTCCGAGAGTTGTGTGATATTTCGTTTTGCTGCCAAAAAAGCGGTTGTTTTTATATACAATGTTACAAACAATAAAAGTAACAAGACGATTTTCTTTCTCTTCAGAAGCTAGAACGAAGTGGGAGTGTGGGCGTTCCCTAAGAAGGTCAAGCTATCCGTTAAATCTTTTAAAATATAGCTTTCGACAAGCTCATCTATAGTATTAAAAGGATACCTCTCCTATCCTTAACGCAAAAATCGTTTTTCAATTAAGGTGTACTTAGCGAAACAGGAATAATTTTCCCATTCAACCATTGATCTGCAGTCAAGGCAAAATCTACAATATATTCTGCCATTTTTGATGCAGAAACCGGGGCTTCATAACCTGGAAATGCTTCTTCTAACATTTCTGTCTGAGCAGCACCCAAGCATAGGCAATTCATTGTGATTGATGATTCTTTATATTCTTCTGCAAATAACTCTGTGAAACTACACAGTGCGGCCTTGGATGTTGAATATGCTGTTAACCCAGGGAATTTAACTGATCCTTGAAATCCTCCCATCGAACTGATATTCACAATGTGTGCTCTGTTCATTTTCGGAAGTGCTGCTTGAACGGTTTCCATTACCCCAAGTACATTTACTGAATAAGAGGATGTTAAATCTTTCCGCGTTAACTCACCAAATGGTTTATTGACAAGTAATCCAGCATTATTAATAAGAATATCAATTGATTCCAATTTAGAAAACAATTTTTCACACTGTTCCTTAACATTTTCAACTCCGAGATCAAGTTTGCCACAAGTGACATTCGCTAATCCTGTAAAAGTAGTATTCATTCTGTCAACATTTCGAGACAACGCAAGAATTGAATAACTTGTATTAGTGGCAAGTTGCTTTACAACCTCACAACCAATCCCGCGACTTGCTCCTACAACTACAATCGACTTAGTCATCATAAGTGATCTTGAGTTTTTCACTTGCAGGATGCGATTGGCATGTCAAAATATATCCTTCTTCTACATCACTATCTGTAAGAGAGTAGTTGATTGTCATATTGACTTTCCCTTCAATTACACGTGCTTTACATGTTGCACAAACTCCACCTTTACATGAGTAGGGGGCATCATATCCTTCCTTATTTACTTTTTCTAAAACAGAAAGACCATCAGCTGCTAGATTAAATGAAATTTCTTCATCGTCTAGGATTACTGTTACTTCACTTTCTCCAGAAAATTCAGTTGCTTGAGAATCCGATTCAGATTTCAACAATACAGGTGTCGTAAAAAGTTCGTAATGAATTTTCGACTTGTCAACACCAAATGTTTCTAGAACGCTAATTATACCGACAATCATTTCTTCTGGCCCACAGATGAAAAAACCATCCGATTTTAAGATAGTAAGATCTGCTTTAATAATTGCCGAAAAGACATCTTTGTCCATTCGACCTTTTCCATATCCTTCTTTTTCTTCATCACTTAAGTAGTAGGAAGTTTTTGTCTTCGTCAAGGCATCTAAATCGTCTTTAAAGATAATTCCATCTTCTTTTCTAGAGCCATAGAATAATTGCATGTTTCTATCTGAGTTTTCAGTCGCTTTGGCAATGGCCATTACTGGTGTAATTCCAGACCCGCCAACAATAGCGATGATTGAATTGACTTCCTTTGGACGAGTAAAATTGCCTTCAGGTGTCATTACAAATAATTTACTGCCAACTTCAGCATCGTTATTGAACCACTTTGAAACAGTACCGCTCTCAACTTCTTTTACAGCAACAGCCAATGGTTGATTAGGTCCACTACAAATCGAGTAGGACCTACGTTCTTCAGAACCATTTACAGTAATAGAGAAGTTAAGGTATTGCCCCGGAGTAAAACCAAAAAGTGGTTTCAAATTTGCAGGAATATCTAATTCTACCTTTACTGTGTCAGAAGTTAGCTTAGTTATTGCCAATATTTCAATTGAATGAAATCCTTTAGGCATTTTGACTTTATCGTTTTTCCCAAATAATTTTTTAAACAAATCTTTAAGTTTTAATTGTCATAAGACACCACAAGTTGATCGCTTGTTGGGTGTGCTTGACATGTTAATATATAACCTGATTTCACTTCATCAGGCTCTAATCCATAATTGATATCCATACTTGCTGTTCCTTGTAAAATTTTTGCTTTACAAGTACAACAAACACCACCTTTACACGCAAATGGTAAATCTGCACCAGCTTTAGTTGCTGCATCAAGAATACTCTCACCATCAGAGTCTAAGTGTAAATCAAAAGTGTCTCCATCAATGATTACTGAAACATTAGATGCTACTTTAGGAGTATCGGTTACATTATTATTCTTATTATTTTCTACCGCAGTCGTTGTAAATAATTCAAAATGGATTTTTTCAGGCGCAACTCCTTTTGATATCATTGAATCTTTCACGTCGATTATCATTTGCTCAGGACCACAAATGTAAACTTGATTCGGAGCTGAATCTACAAGGAATGCTTCAAATAATTCATTCGCTTTGTTTAGATCAATTCTCCCATTTAATAAGGGTGAGCCAAGATTTTCTCTTGACATGATGTGAACAATTCGAAATGAAGACATAAACTCATTTTTCAAGCCTTCAATTTCTTCTTTGAAAATAACAGATTGAATTTGCTTGTTACCGTAAAATAAGGTAACATCAGATTTCGGCTCATTTTCAAGAATTGTCTTTACAATTGAGATAATAGGTGTAATTCCTGATCCAGCAGCAAATAATACATACGATTTTTCAACTTCAGCATTGGGTGTAAAAGTGAAATTACCCATTGGTGTCATAACATCCAAGCTATCTCCAGCTGCTAAATTATTCGTGGCAAAGGTCGAAAATTTTCCGTTTTTAACTCTTTTTATTGCTACGCGCCATTCTCCTTGACTCATTGAACTGCAAAGGGAGTAGGAGCGGCGAATATCTTCACCATTGATATCGGCTCTTAATGTTAAGTACTGACCTGCACTAAATTCGTAATCAGATTTCAAGTCATTCGGAATCTCAAAACTAATTGATACAGTATCTTCCGTTTCCGTTTGAACTTCTTTGATGGTTAACGAATGAAATTTCGGTGTCATATTGTATTGGTATTTGCGTCCAAATTTAAGCAATTTTCATAACTAGTTACTGTGTTTTTCCATTCAATAATATCAAGGATTTTTTGTAATTTTGTAGAGCAACAATTCCCCTTATGAAAGAACTCGATATTCAGGAGCTAGAACGACGTTTTCAAGAGAAAATTGATAACGACATCAAGATAGAGCCGAACGACTGGATGCCAGACAATTATCGGCAGACATTGATTCGTCAAATTTCGCAACATGCACATTCTGAAATTGTTGGGATGTTACCAGAAGGGAATTGGATTACACGAGCGCCGAACTTGAGAAGAAAAGCTGTTTTATTGGCAAAAGTACAAGATGAGGCGGGACATGGATTATATCTTTACAGTGCAACCGAAACATTAGGTGCAGATCGTGAAGATACAATTGATGATCTCCATTCTGGGAAAGCGAAATACTCTTCAATATTTAATTACCCAACAGTATCGTGGGCTGATATGGGGGCTATTGGCTGGCTAGTTGACGGTGCTGCCATAATGAATCAAGTTCCTCTTTGTCGTTGCTCGTATGGTCCTTATGCTCGCGCAATGGTTCGAGTATGTAAGGAGGAGTCATTTCATCAACGACAAGGTTTTGAGATTATGGTTCAACTTGCAAATGGGGCTCCTGAACAAAAGGCTATGGCACAAGATGCTCTGAATCGCTTTTGGTGGCCTTCATTAATGATGTTTGGTCCAAATGATGCAGAATCTAAACACACAGCACAGTCGATGAAGTGGAAGATTAAACGCCATACAAACGATGAGTTGCGTCAACAAATGGTTGATATAACAGTTCCACAGATTGAGATTTTAGGACTTGTAGTTCCCGACAAAGATATCAAGTGGAATGAGGAAACAGGACATTACGATTACGGAGAAATTGATTGGAATGAATTCTGGAATGTTGTAAAAGGAAATGGTCCTTGCAATAAGGAACGTGTCGATGCTAGAAGGATTGCTAAGGAAAATGGAATGTGGGTGCGTGAGGCTGCAAATGCCCATGCAATAAAACGTGCTGCTAGAAAGGCATCCTAAGATAAAAAAAGACAATGGTAAATAAAGAATGGCCTCTTTGGGAGGTGTTTATTAGAAGTAAACAAGGATTGAATCATAAGCATGTTGGAAGCCTTAGGGCTGCGGATGCAGAAATGGCAGTAGACAATGCAAGAGATGTATACACTCGAAGGTCTGAAGGTATCAGTATTTGGGTTGTTGAGTCAAATAGTATTCATGCTTCGCATCCATCGGAGGCTGATTCGTTATTTGAACCTTCACATTCTAAAGTATATAGACATCCGACGTTTTACGAAGTTCCAGACGGAATTGAACACATGTAATTGAAACTAAATGACTCCATTATTTGAATATTTAATCCGATTGGGTGATGATAGTTTAATTCTAGGTCATCGACTGTCTGAATGGTGTGGACACGGTCCAATCCTTGAAGAAGATATAGCGATGACAAATATTGCGCTCGACCTGGTAGGTCAAGCAACAAATATTTTGAAGTATGCAGCTGAAGTTGAGGGGGAAGGTCGGTCTGAAGATGATCTTGCATTCTTGCGTTTCGATCGAGACTACAAAAATGCGCTCATAGTGGAACAGCCAAATGGCGATTTTGGAATGACTATGATGCGTCAGTTTTTGTTTGATGCGTATCGAAAACCTTTGTTTGACGCCTTGACAAAATCAAGCGATTCTCATCTTGCCGCAATTGCAGAGAAGTCATTGAAAGAAACGAAGTATCACTTGAAGCATTCCGCAGAATGGGTGATTCGTCTTGGTGATGGCACTGAAGAATCTAAAGATAGAATACAAAATTCGCTAGATTCACTTTGGCGTTATACAGATGAACTTTTCTTTCAAAATGAGATAGATAGAAAGCTTAAAGAATCGGGTATCACGCCTAACTTGGATGTAGTTAAAAAAGAATGGGAAGAAACAGTGA
>JAJRQK010000030.1 GCA_024280295.1 Bacteroidota bacterium | reverse complement strand
TCAGTGAATGAGTTATCACACCTATAAAACTGTTGCAACATTCAAGTTAACCCGTAATAGAAATCGATTGTTTGGCTCTCACATTCGGAGCAAATTCTGCACATAAAAGCATCTTGTTTTAGTTGACTTATTCTTGGTGCAGCATCATAAACACCCCGAAAAGCAACACGACGGTTCTCCACACAGCTGCATGACTGCCAACTCTCAAATAAACGCAACATCTGTAGACTTCACATAATAAGTGTCTCCTGAAGCAGAAGAAACATTAATCATTCCAGATTTAGCCCTGTCTATCATCAAGAGTCGCTCACCTTCCAACAATTTTGCAGAGGTTTCTTTTTTTGAACTCGTGTAGGTTACAATACTGTCTTTTGTGACGATTACATAATCATTTGAAATTGCATAATAAGTAGATCCCATGGCGATAATTACACTGGAGACTAAGACGAACAAGTATAATCCAGATAGAGCGAAATACAACCGCTTACTCGATAAATTCTTAGTGCGTACAAATTGAACTATTCCAGAAGCAAGTAATATGCTGAAAATAATCGCGATAATTGACCAAGTACTCCCAGAAAAGCCATAAAGAGCCGATTCTAGCCGGTTTAATTGCGGCTCCCATTTAAACTTCGGATCGAGAGCTGCGTAACTTCGTTGGATTCCTTGTTTGGAAGCTGCATCAGATGGAGATAATTTAAGTGCTTTTTCGAAAGCCCATATCGCATTTCCAAATGATTTCGTTTCGTGGTAAGCAAGTCCTAAATTGTAGTAGGACGCAATGTCATTTGGAGTTTCGTTAAGTGATGTACGAAATTTTGTGATCGCAGTTTCATATTCTTTTTTTTCAAATGACTTGACTCCTTCATCAAAGTTTGATCCTGCGTATAAAGTCCATGGTAGCAGGGCTAAGAAAATATGAACAATCCATTTTCTCATAGTTTCAGGGCCTTTAAAATGGAGGTGAACTCATCAAAACTAGGTTTGCGTAATCCGTCCATTGCTCCATAAGCATAACGAGATTCTTCACAGGTTCTAAATAATTTCTGTACACGATCAGACAATGCAATTTCGCCAGATGATGTTAAAAATTCGGACACTTCGGTTTTGCCTAAAATCCGCTCTTGTTGAACGTTCATTTTTACCTCAAATGCCTTTCTTAATCCGGCTTCTATACTTGAAAAGAATTCGTCATTTGGATCTGACTCAATCAACGATTTACCCTTGTTCACAAAGTCACCTAGTTCCTTGTCCTTTTGACGGATAATTTGTCGTGCTTCAATTTTATCAGAGCTTTGCTCTCTTCTCCGTGTGAAAATTAAGAAAAAGAATGCACATAATACCGGAACACTTACTCCTGACCAGAAAACAGGAGACCCATAGAGTGTATCTTTGAATCGAATTTCCTTTTTCTTGCGTAATTCTGGAATTAATTCTAATAATGCTTCGTCCGAATTTGATTTGTCCGAATTTTCCGAAGTAATAAAGTTTTCATCGGGCGTTACCTTAATAGTGTTTTCTTCTGTTCCAACTTGCACATATTGTTCGATATCAGGATCGAAGTAACTCACAGTAGTTGTAGGAAATTTCAGCTCTCCATAACTAGACACTTGAACATTGTATTCATAGGATACAATACCTTCTGCACCGCGGGCACCATACGTAATGTTTTCGGAAACTACAGGATCGCCATAAATCAAGAATCCTTTTGGAAGTTGCAATGTTGGTGCCAATATATTTTGAATGTTTCCAGTACCTTCAATAATAATAAGCATGACGAATACATCACCTTGTTTTATTTCAGTTGTATCTAATTGTCGTTCAATTGTGAATTGGCCAACTCCGCCAATAAAATCACTCGGTGGATTGGGAGGCAATGGCTTAATTCTAATGGCAATATTATTTGATGTAACGGTATATCCATTTGGTCCTTGTAAAACATCTACGGTGTAGGGTCCAAATTCGAAATTACCAGTTCCCAAGGGGAAAACCACGTGTTTATCATGTTCAAAAGCAAAGTAATTGATACCGCGAAATACTTCTTCATGTACTTTTAGTCTGACAGACCTTGAAAGCGAGTGTGACTCTAATGCTTTAGCTTGAACAAATGAGTTGTAATTATAAATGTTTGTTGGCTGATATTTCGCATAAATTTTTGCGGAAACAACAACGGATTCTCCTTCGTAAATAGTTGATTTACTCGTCTGAACTACACCAAAAGCGGGCTCATTGAGCATCGCTTGAGTAATAGTGCCATTGCTCATCGGTGTTTTCTTGGAGACCGTTAAATTTACTGTGTTGGAAGCGTGTGCTCGTCCTCTACTTTTCACGTATGCTGGTCCAATTTTGTAAGTTCCAGGTTTTGTGATTACTCCAGATTGAGAAATGCTGTAAAAAGTGATGACCTTACCAGTGCCATAATCCATGCGCTGATACATTTGACTTCCTGAACTTGCACCGTAGCTAAATGAACTTGGTAGGTTATCTAGTGCAATTTCCCCTTTGATATTCGTTTCTACTGTTATAACTACTGTCTCTCCAACTTCAGCATCTTTTGGAGTGACGCTAAGTACTACTTGTTTCTTTTGAGCAGTGCTAGCAAATGAAAGAAGAAGAAAGAGTATGGAGAGAATTCGATTTAACATGATTTACCAGTCTTTTCCTGATTTTGAAGGTTTACCTGCTCTGCCACCGCCTCTCATTCGTTGCTTTGTTTCAGCTTCTTTGCGGGCAAGATTATCCAAAGTTCTTTCTACCATCTGATTTGGTAGTTGCCCTTCTCCATCTTGCTTAGACCCGTTGGGGTTAGAATTACCATCCTTCTGATCTTGCTGTTTGTCACCTTGCCCTTGTTGATCGGATTGTTGATCATCACCTTGATTTTGATCTCCGTTATTCTCGTTTTGTTGATCTTGTTCGTCTTTTGATTCTTGTTGATTTTGCTGTTGACTTTTCTCCTGTTGATCTTGTAAACGACGAATTGCTTCTGATAGATTGTAGCGTGTTCGATCGTCATTTGGATTATTCCTCAGAGATTCTTTGTAGGCCTCAATTGCGCCAGGATAATCCTCTTGCCGCATTCGTGAATTACCTAAATTATGATAATTATCGCCTCGTTTTGCTTTGTCTTTATTGCTGCTACTACTTTGCTGATAGATTTTCTCTGCTCGCTCAAATTCTCGTGCTTTGTAAGCTGATTGAGCCATCTCATCAGATAAATCGATGTCATTGGGAGCTTTTCGTTGGGCAGATTCGTAATATTTGAGTGCCTTTCCATAGTTCTCATTCTTGTACGCTTTTCGTGCAACATCTAGTGAATCACGCCAAGAATCATCCTGACCAATTACTATTGAACTGAGCAGTAAAATTGCAAAAATAAATACTGTTTTCATCGTTTAATTAATTTATCAAAAAAGCCTACATACCGTCTAGACCAAAGCAGGAAGGCGATCCAGAAGATAATTGAAATCATCAATGGCACTCGATAACGTTCCAGCTTAATATCGAACTCTAAATTATCAATTTTGGTTCGCTTCATCTGACTAATTTCTGTTAATAAAGTAGAAAGATTCGGGAATTCGCTTGAAGTGATAGACGCCTTACCTCCACCTTTTTGTGCAATAGACCGAATGAATTTCTCGTTTAATTTTGACAAAACCGTTTTCCCTCGCGCATCGGATTTATAACCCATTTCAGGTCGTTTTGGGTCTTTTGGAACAAGCCCACCTTTTATTGTTCCAATGCCAAGTACACTGAGTTGAATTTGTTTTTCTTGGATGATTTTTAATGTTTCGTTAGGACTGTTTTCATGGTTTTCACCATCCGTGATGAGTATGATTCCCTTTGTTGTTTTTTGTTTCGAGAACATGCCTATTGATACTTGTAGAGCAGCATCAATGTTGGTTCCTTGACTACTGATCATTGATGTTTCAATGTCGTCAATGAATAATTTAGCCGCTCCATAATCATTTGTGACAGGCAGCTGGACGTATGCACTATTTGCAAAGAGACAAATTCCGATTTTTTCTCCGTGGAGATTATTAATCAACTGTTTTATTGCACGTTTTGAAATATCTAAACGAGAATAATTATCCGAAATATCGAGTGCATTCATTGAATTTGAAATGTCTAAAGCAATGACCAATTCGAGTGATTCACTTGTTCCTGCAACTTTCCTCGATCCAAAAATAGGCTGTGCCATTGAAATTACTAAGAAAACAAAAGCATTTCTAAAGAAAAAGTATTTCAAGAATGCGCTCATAGAAGAAACGGGTCGCAAATAGGATCGAGCAATCGTTGGGCTTGCTCTTTCCGCCATTTTATTATTCTGAATGATGTTGTATAGAAAAAAGCCAATAATTGGAATTAGAAAGAAGAGTAATCTAAGAACCTCAGGTGTTTTGTAGGCAAGCTTTTCACCTGCGAATGAATCACTAAATAATCCGAAAGCGTTAATCAATAGGATATAAAGCACCCAAAATATAACCTCCCAGATTAAAATTCCTGAAATGATCAGCTTAAGACGATATATGTATTTCTCTTTATTCATTCGATTTGAAAACCAAATAATTTAACCCCCAAGAGAGAATTGCTAGAACGAAAGCCCAGTTAAGAAAACCCATAGGGTTTGATGGTGGTTCTGGTTTGTAATGATGATTCACCATTTTTCGTTTTTCTAATTTTTCGATTTGTTTGTAGATTTCCCTTAAACTCTCTTCATCTGTGGCTCGGAAATATTCACCATCAGTAATGTTTGCTATTTCTTTCAAGGTAACTTCATCAATTTCGGCTTCAAGCGGTTGGAAATTTAATCCGAATGGTGTACTTCCTGGTGATTCTGCATCACTTGTGCTACCAACTCCGATGGTATAGACTCGAATTCCTTTGACTTTAGCTAATTCAGCCGCCATAATTGGTGAAATTTCGCTTCCTCCGTCAACGCCATCAGTCAATAGGATAATCACTTTTGATTTTAAGCTATCACTGCGAAGACGTGTGACAGCTGTTCCTAATCCAATTCCAATTGCCGTTCCCCCTTCTATGTAATCTCCGTTAATCGCGTCTATCTGCTTCTTCAAGATTGTATAATCCAAGGTTGGCGGACAAGCTGTAAAGGCCTCCCCAGCGTAAGCTACAAGTCCAATTCTATCTCCCTTTCGTCCATCAACAAATTCTTTTGCAACCTTTTTTGCGGCCTCTAATCTATTTGGAAGGAAGTCCATAGCAAGCATTGATCCAGAAACATCCATTGCAATCACAATATCAATACCATCTTTGTAGTCATTGTCGTAGTCGTCATAATCGGCCCAGCGGTAAGGATTCGCCATGCCAAAAATTAAAAGACAGGCGATTATACCATAGAGGAGCAAATTAACTTCGCGAAGTCTTAACACCCAATGAGACCCAATGCTTTCTTGATCTTTAATTGTACGAGAGTATTTTACTTCTCCTTTGCGATTTTTCTCAAGACGATAGATGATTAATAGCACAACAGGAACGATGCACATTAGCCAGAGCCAACCTGAAGAGGAGAATTCATACTCCCAAAATCGTATGTTCCAATTAGTCAACATTGTCAAAGTCTAATGGGCTGGTTTCAGCGATTATTTGTTTTGCAAGCGTTGATTGACGTAAAATAGCAATTGCGTCAGGCTCGGATTTGGCGAATTTCACCATGTCAGATTGAGATAAAATGCGTGCTATAACATCAACCGTTTCTGCATTAAGTCCTTTCTTAGTTAGCAAAAGCTTTATCTCGTATGTTGTCTTATCAAGTAACGAAATCGAGTAGCGACTTGTTAAATAAGAGCGCAAAATATAAGATAGCTCGATAAAATGTTCCTTTAATTTACCCTTCGCCCACATCTCTTCTTTATCTAACGATTCAATGGCAAGGATAGTTCGTTCTTTCAAAGACAAAGGACGAATTTCTTCAAGGTAATCATCAATAGCTCTATTTTTTCGTCTCTTAATTAGGATGAATATGAGTATTCCAACGATGATGAGTGTTAGCCACCACCAGTTGTCAGAAATAAATTCCGTAAATGAAAATGATTTTTCTGGAATCTGGGCATAGTTCTCACGAATCTCATAGAGATCCATTGTTGTGTCTTTCGCAGTGAGTGTGCATTCTAAAGTGATGTCTTTGAATCTGAATGATGAATCGTTGATGAGAATCGTTGCGCCAGGAATGACAAATATTCCAGGTTCCCATGATGTGACCACATATTCACCTCTCCATTTTTTTGTTGCACCATTAAAGATGAAGGTATCAACAAAGGGATAGATGATTTCAAGCGGTAGTATATCTGACGAAAGACCACCATTTTGATTTACTGAGCGAGCTTCAATCTCATTTAATTTTGCTCTAAACCTAATAGAGTCTTGATCCTTCGCTTTGACCGTAAATTTTAGTGTAGTTGGTTCTCCAACAAGAATTGCATCATCAGATAGCTCAACCAAAAGTTGCTGACTACTTGCAAATGGAGCGAATACGATGATGAGTATATATATGAAAATCAACTGTTTCATCGGTTCCTGAAAAGTTGAATAAGTGCTTTAATGTAATCACCATTTGTTGCTATTGAAACGTAATCGATTCCAGATTTTTTAAACTCTTTAAATAGTTTTTCCTCGAACTCTTTGAAATTTGTACTGTGAGTTTCTTTCGCAGCGGTGCTATTTGAATTGACCCATGTAGTTTGTCCCGTTTCTGCATTGAATAGTTGAATGATTCCAACGCTTGGGAGTGTTTTCTCTGATTCATCATAGAGTCTAATTGCAATCATATCATGTTTCTTACGAGAAACTTTTAGACCTTCCATGAAATCATTTTCATCCATGAAATCACTGATAACAAAAGCAATGCTTCTCTTTTTCTGGGTGTTTCTGAAAAATTTCAAAGCTTCATTCAGATCAGTACCTTTATTCTCAGGTTTTAATTCAATGAACTCACGAAGTATGAATAAAGCATGATTTCTACCTTTTCCAGGTGCGATATAGCGCTCAATTTTGTCAGAAACGAAAATTACTCCAACTTTATCATTGTTGCTGATTGCCGAAAACGCTAATACTGCCGTCATTTCCAAAGCAATATCTTTTTTTGTTTTCTCTCCTGTCCCAAAATCTTCAGATCCTGAGACATCGATAATAAGCATCACGGATAACTCTCGTTCTTCGTCGAATACTTTCACATAAGGCTCATTGAAACGAGCAGTTACATTCCAGTCAATAGTCCGAACCTCGTCTCCAAAATGATAATCTCGAACTTCACTAAAAGTCATTCCTATCCCTTTGAAAGCAGACTGATACTCACCGGAAAAAACATGTCGGGTAAGTCCTTTTGCCTTGATCTCAAGGTGTCTAATTTTAGATAAGAGTTCTTTTGTTTCCATTCAAGTATTGACTGAAAATGCGTTTATGGCACTTCAATTTTGTTGATGATTTTACTTACGATATCAGCTGCGGAGACATTTTCTGCTTCTGCTTCATAGGTTAATCCTAGTCGGTGTTGCATTACATCTGGAGCAATGGCTCGAATATCCTCAGGGATGACAAAGCCACGACCTTGTAAGAATGCAAATGCTTTTGCTGCTAGTGCCAAATTGATGCTTGCGCGAGGCGAACAACCGACCGAAATCATTGGGGTGAGGTAATCCAATCCAAATTGGGATGGTTCTCTCGTAGCATAAACAATGTCCACGATATATTGCTCAATTTTCTCATCTAAGTAGACTTCTTTGACTAATCCTCGGCACCTTTCAATGTCTTCTGGGTTTAGTATTCCTTGAACTTTCGGAAGTCCAGATTGACTAACATTTGATCGAATAATCAATCGTTCTTCTTCTTTTGAAGGGTAATCAAGGTAGACTTTGAGCATAAATCGATCTACTTGAGCTTCAGGTAACGGGTAAGTTCCTTCTTGTTCAATCGGATTTTGCGTTGCCAATACAAGAAAAGGTTTTGGTAAAGGATATGTTTCGTCGCCAATAGTTATTTGACGTTCTTGCATGGCTTCTAATAGAGCACTTTGAACTTTTGCTGGAGCTCGATTGATTTCATCCGCGAGAATGAAATTTGCAAAAATCGGACCCTTTCTCACTGTGAAAGTTTCTGTTTTTTGGCTGTAAATAAGTGTTCCAGTAACATCAGCAGGTAATAGGTCTGGCGTAAATTGAATTCGACTAAACTCAACATTCACTGCGTCTGCGAGGGTTGTGATAGCTAATGTTTTTGCTAAACCAGGAACTCCTTCCAGTAAGATATGTCCGTCTGCCAATAATGCAATCAACAGTCGATCGAGCATGTATTTTTGTCCGACAATAACTTTTGAAAATTCGTCGCGCAAAAGGCTGATAATTTTAGTCTCAACTTGAATTTTTTCGCTCACTATCCGCAGGGCTTCTGCCGGATTCATTGGGTTGCTTGATGTTTCTTCCATACAGTTCTAATCAACTAACAAAAATGTGAAGATAAGCTCTGAAACCCTTGGTTTTGCTGTTAATTAATGTTAACATTGTTATGCGTGATTCAGTATTGCGAATTGTGTTAATTATTTGAATTTATGGAGCATGGAAACTCGAAATTGTAAAGAGTGTGGGCAAAAATTGTCGGGCAGAAAGGATCAGAAATTTTGCTCTGATTATTGTCGAAACACATTTAATAATGTATTGAATCAAGATGCCACGAAATACATTCGGCGGATTAATAATATTCTACGAAAAAATAGACGAATTCTAATTGAACTAAATCCGAAAGGGAAAATAACGGTTGATGGAATAACGATGGCAGAAGAGGGGTTTAACTTCCATTATTTCACAAATGTGTACGTCACAAAGAAGGGTGCGAAGTATGTCTTTTGCTATGATCAAGGGTATATAAAATTAGATAGTGATCAGTATATGTTGGTTCACAAACAGGACTATGTTAAATAGTTTAGTCTAATATATGGAAGTCAGTATGAAAGTTCTATTCCAAGAACTTAAGTTATCTAGCAAAGAAGTCTTCTAATCCACGACCTTCAAAATAGCTAATCGACCAAACCTTCACTTCCTTAATAGAATAGGGGAGTACGTTATCCTCTTTTAATTCTAAGAGTGATTTTTTTTCTCGTCGAGACAATCCGCCATCAATCATAATTCCAAATACGAGTAATTTTGCGACAGCTTTTTGTACCGCAGGATCTAATTCATCAACTTTTTCGAGGAAATCTTCGTCATAGCTAGGTTCTTCGTTAATTTCGACGTCAAATTTCGTTAGAATAGCTGTCGCAAGAAGAAAATGATTGTAATGAAATGATCGTTTTGAAGTTGAGATCGCTTGGAGAGTTGCATAAATAACATTTCGAAAATTATCATCATCCTTGAACTCATCGTATAATAATTCTGTGAATTTGTAAATCAGTGGTGGTGCCATCACACGAACACGGGCTTCGTTCATTATTTTCCGTGAGCCGATAATATTCCATGCCGCATATAGTGGTGCTCCAAGTAAATCTACGAGCATTCTGAATGCATACCTACCTAGTAATTTTGTTACTAATAGCTTCCAAAGAAAACCACTAATTGTTGCCTTCAGTTTGATAAGAAGCTGAAATATTGTCACGCTCCATTTTGATAGGCCTTCGTATGGATTGATTCCAATTTTTGCGAGATTCTTCTGCTTTTTTTGGAGACCAACGTTAATGAGTGAGTTTAGATTCTCCTCAAAGTTATCATCATCTTCGTTAGGCGAACCACATGCTTTTGCAATTGCACTTACTGCATTCACGTTGACATAAGTCAAATACCATATTTCTAAGAAAACCAACAGGATGCTGTAAACAATAAATTCAATTTCGAGTTCGATGTGATTTTCATAGATAGGGATCCAAACGGAACGAGAAGGGAAGAGTGTTTCTTGAAAAAGGTGGTAAGGCGTGTAGAGGAGTAAAACACCTAATGCTCCAGTAAAACCAACTTTCAAGTAGGTTGAAATGCGAATTTTTCGTAGAGCAGTTAATTCTTTCTCAGAGAGCATAAACAACTGTTCTGCTTCTTGAGATTTCACGTTACCAGACAATTGTGAGTAGGCATAACGTTCCCAAAATGATTTTCTTTTAGCCATTGGATTAATTACCTGTGTATAGAACTTTGTTTTTCTCTGTTTCCTGTATTTGAACTTCAAGCGAGAATTTGTTATCCAATTTTAATCGTAATATCTTCCAAATTACAGCAGCAACATTCTCGGTTGTTGGAATGATACCAATAAATTCAGGACAATCAAGGTTTAAATTTCGATGATCAAATCGATCAAGGATGTGTTCGTGGATTAGTGATTTTAATATCTTCAAATCGATTACAAAACCAGTCATTGGGTCAATTGGACCATCAACCCACACTTCTAAAACATAGTTATGACCATGATAGTTAGGGTGACTGCACTTACCGAAAATCTCTTTGTTCTTATCATCACTCCATTCTTCTCTGAACAAACGATGTGCAGAGTTAAATGTTTCTCTTCGGCAAACTTTCATAATTATTTTTTTTGACGTAAAAGTACGTATGGTTGATGAGATATTAGATGCTTAAACGTCTTTTCTTTGTAAACCAATTACAGCAACGTCATCAGTCTGTGGTTGTGTACCCATCCATGCATCAAATTCAGACTCAATCATTTTTCGCTGTTCAGGAAGCGACATCTTCACGTTAGATTCGAAAAGTTCCAGTAATCTTCTGAAAGAGAATTTTTTATTGTTTACTCCACCAAATTGATCTTGAAATCCATCTGTGAATAAGTAAAGTGAATCCGTTGAATTGAAGATTGTATAGTGAGTTAAATAGCCTGGAAATTTTTCTGATTTGGAGTCCCCAATGTGTTCATTATTTCCTTTGAACATCGTAAAGCCATTGTCATTATGAATTAAGAACCTTGAGCCAGCACAAGCATAGGCGATATTTTCGGAGTGGTCATCGATAACGCAAATAGTGAGTTCCATCCCATCATTCATCTTCTCTGTGGCAACTTGTTTTTGGAAGTAATTCTCCAAACGTTTATCAAGTTCATTTAAAATCATCCCAGGTTCAGTCAATCGAGAATCGAGAACTATACTATTTAACATATTAAGCCCTAGTAGTGTCATAAATGCCCCTGGCACTCCATGTCCAGTACAATCTGCAAGGACGATCACTAATTTACCGTCAACTCTTTGGACCCAATAGAAATCTCCTGAGACAATGTCTTTTGGCCGGTATAGAACAAAATGACTGTTGAAGTTCTCCGTAAATTGATGTTCGTGCGGGAGTAAATTCACTTGAATCTTCCGTGCATAATTGATACTTGAAGTGATGTCGTCGCGTTGAGTTTTAATCACTTGTTGTTGCTCACGAAGCTCAGTTATATCACGTGCTAGTGCGATATATCCATTAACATAACTTTTTGTTCCAGGCGCATAGATTGTATTAACGTGTTGCCCAATCCAAATAATCTCACCAGATTTTGCCTGAATTGGTAATTCCATGTAGGAGGAATCTTTGCGCTCTTCGAAATGAGTCGTATAAAATTCTTGAGTCTTTAAGCGGTATTTGTCAGTAACAAAATCAAGAGAATTCATCTCAACGAGCTCCTCTTTCGAATAGCCTAGTTTCTCTGTGAATGCCTTGTTGACAAAAATAAAATTTCCTTGAACATCTAAAGTGTAGATTAGATCCTCTACATTTTGGACAAGTAATTCGTAGGTGTTTTGTAGTTCAATTTTCTCCGAGACATCTTGCCCTATAATGACATGATTGTTTCCTGAAAACTTCTTATAAGACCATTCCATCCAACTAACACCTTGTTCAGAATCTGTCATTGGAGTTAAGTATTTATCACCTTCTTTAAGTCCTTTGGTGACATCTACATTTTTGTAACTTTCGTCAAAAAGTGAAAACTTATTAAGTAAGGAGATGTTACTGTTTAGGAGTTCATCATGATCAACATCAATGAACTTTTTTATGTTCTCACTCACGTATGTTACTGCACCGTCTCCGCGATAAGCAACAACAGGGAAGTTACCTTGATTAATGATTCCTGAAACGAAGAGGAGTTTTTCAAGTGAGTTGTACCGCAAGTAGCTATTAAAAATCATCACACTTAAAGCACTAATAACAGCAATCAAAACATAAGATTTTGAATAAACGGGTTCTTCTACTAATAGTAGAATGGAAGACATTGCTAGAAATATGATTAGCGCGTATATAATTGTGGATCGGACATTACTCAATATATAAGGTGAAATTGCGGTTAATAAAATAACTGCTATTAAATGAAATGGTAGAATATTAGAGCGATATATTTCCCAAATAAAGAAAGTTGTCGTAATGTATAGTGCGGAGATTAGCAAGTATTTGTATTGGTGTGTCTGTCCAGTTTTTTTAGCATTAAGTGAAATCAGATAGAGTCCCAGTAATATAAATCCTGTGAGTAAGGTCCCACCTAAATTAAGAGGGAATTCAATATTAAGGATTTTTGCAATAAATTGAGATCCAGGAACAATAATAGTTGAAAACATTAGTGTTGCTGGTGTCATCCGCAAAGCTATTTCGGTATCTTTTGTGCTTAAAAACTTGGAAGAGTCGTACTTTTTACCGTAAGTAAGAAGAAAAATATTGATGAGTACTACAAAGGTAATCAATGCGATAAAAAACCAAGTTGATTTCCAGAATGGCAGTACTACTCGAAAATGATGACAGGTTACCTTGCTAAATAACTTCCCATCATAGGAAGAACCAACTTCAAGTGTGTAAGTTCCATTCGATAATCCAATTATCTGAATAACATCTTCTTGTTCAAGTGATTGCCATTCGAGACTCTTTTCACGAATTCTATATCGATAAATTATGTTTTCATTCTTTGGGTTATTCACTTGAAATCTAAAGCGAAAAATGTTAGGGTTTTGACTCAGATCCTCTTTAACCCCTTCATTTGAAATGTCAAAAATGAGTGGTCGTAATGGCTTAGTGAGATTTTCAATAATCCGAGTATCGACAGCAAAGATCCCTTCTACTGTTCCTAAATAAATGTTATTCTCGAATTGAAACTGAGATCGCATGTGGGTTTCGTAGCCCATGAAGCCAGATTCTGAATCGTATGTGGTCGATCTAACTATATTTCCTTCTTGATTAACCTTTAAGAGTGTAAGACCTTTATTTGTGCCCATGAGAAGATTCCCATAAAGATCCCCATTCAAGGTATAGATAAGGTTCGTTGGAAGATAATCGTTACTCTTATGAACTTTAATTGTATTGGGTGTGATAACTAATACTCCCTTCTCTAAGGTAAACCAAATATTACCAAAAGTGTCTTTTGCAGATACGCCAGAGTAGCTTCCAAATTGACCACTGTAAACTAATGGTGAAAAAGAACCCGTTGACTTACTGTAATGTAGTATACCGTTGTTAGTTCCAAAGTAGATAGATTTTTGATCATGCGAGAGTTGCGCAGTGTAAATAAATGTAGGAAGGTCATGATGGTTATTGAATATCGTTTTCTCTTTTGTTTTAGTATTGTATCGAAATAGTCCCTTACTTCGAACTCCATACCATATATTTTCTTCATCTGCGAAAATGAATGAGATTGAATTTCCAGGATCAATCACTGATTCGAAATTGATTGGTTTATTGGGTTGGTAGCACTTAATACCTTTATCCGTGGCAAAATAAACAGCTCCATTCATGTTAGCAGCACCAAATAGTTGGAAATCGTATGTGGTATGCTCTTTTGACCTGCTATTTTCTAAGATATATGTTTTGCCCTCAAAGGTACTTATGATAATTCGCATATCAGATGTTTGATATGGGAACGAAACATTGTCAAATGTAAAAATGTCATATAATTGAACTCCTGTAAAAGGTTCTTCGGACACCTTATAGATTCCTTTTAGATCTGAATTCACCCAGTAATCACCATTCAGATCAGCATAAACTCCCAGAGGGCTGCTAAATGGCTTGAGGAAGTTGTGAACGATCAACCCTAGTTCTCTTTTTAAATTATTGAGTTCGAATAATTGACCTTTTGCTGTTAGCAGGATTGATGCCTTTGAAGTTATATTAAAGGAGAATCCAATAACGGGATCATCTTCTGAAAGGCGGGTTTCTTGGTGATATTCTTTTACCGAATAAAGCTTACCACTTGAATTAAAAACGGCCTCAATCCAGTTCTTACAGCTTGGTTCAAAAAGGGTGAATTTACCTTGATTTTGATAACCAAATCTAAATCGATTAACAACTTCACTTGGCAAATTTAACCAATCGGAAAGCAGAGTCACTTTTTGATTTTCGAGACAAAAATTTCCTTGATTAGTTGTTAGAATTACTTTGTGGTCAGTATTTATTTTTTGATAAATCACAAGTGGAATTGAACCCTTGAATGATTTGATAAACTTTTCTTTTCCGTTTTTCTTACACACAATCCCTCGAGTACCAATAAAATAATAAGTTTCATTGTGTTTAACAAGTTCTAATCGATCTCCAATAGGGTGAGTCTTCGAAATCAATGGGGTAATTTTTCCACTCTGCTGAGAATAACGGAAATACCCTTTGAATTGCGAGCTGAAAAGAACATCTTTCCCTTCAAAGGAAATGCTTCGTATATGATGGTTGTTGTCTTGGTCTTTAAATTGTATCTCCTCAAAGCTTTTGCCATTAAATCGAATAAGTTCGGCACCATCTGTTCCAAGCCAAAGATAGCCATCATCAGATTGGTTCATACAGTTGATAGCTCCCATGCTCAAGCCTTCTTTGTGAGAAAAATTCTTGAATGTTAAGAGTTGTGCATGCGAGCAAACGCAGATTAGCAGAAAAGAAAAAAAAAGAAATCTCGCTTTCAAAGTAGAATAATCGTGATTGTTTGGAAGATCAAAATACATAAAATGATTAATCCAACCGAATTCATGGACTGTTATTTAATTAAGCAATCACTCGAACAGTCTCCAATACTTTTTGTGCGGTATTTTTTGCCTCTGTAAGATTGGAATTTGTTACTGTAATATGCCCCATTTTTCTATTCCCTCTTGTTGAAGCTTTTCCGTAGAGGTGAACATGTACTCCTGGATATGAAAGTGCCTCCGGCATCCCTTCATATTTTGCAGGCCCATCGTAGCCGGCTTCCCCCAAAAGGTTAATCATAGCACCTTTTCTAATCATTTCAGTTTCACCTAGGGGCAGATTCAAAATTGAACGTAAATGTTGTTCAAATTGAGAGGTAATATTGCATTCTATAGTGTGATGTCCGCTATTGTGTGGTCTTGGTGCAACTTCATTTACCAGTAATTCGCCATTCGGGAGTAAGAATAGTTCTACAGCTAGAAGCCCTACTATCTCGAAAGCATTTATCACGGATACTGCAAGTTCTGTAGCGCGATTTTCAGTGTCAATGTCAATTTCAGCAGGTGAGAATAAAAAGGCAACCATATTTGCGTCATTGAATTCACATTCTACAGTTTGATAAACCGCAGTTTCACCAGCTTCATTTCGTGCAACAATCACTGATAACTCCTTAGTAAAAGGAATCATATCTTCCAAAATTGAGTCGGATTCGAACACATTACCTAAATCATTGCTTGTACGAATAAGTTGTACTCCATTCCCATCGTATCCACCAGTACGAAGCTTGTGTACGAATGGGATTTTTGATTTGTAGTGTTCTATACTTGTCGAATTTGATGTGAGTTCAAACGACGATGTTGGAATGTTATGATCGATGTAAAATTGTTTTTGAAGCCCTTTATCTTTAATGATCTCCAAAATATGAGGTTGAGGGAATACTTTAACTCCGTTCATTTCAAGCTCCTTGAGTGCTTCGATATTGACATTTTCTATTTCAACGGTAATCACATCTTTATCCCTTCCAAATTTTAGAACATCATCGTAATCCGTGATTTCACCAACCGTGTAGGAGTGAGCAATGATAGAGCTTGGTGCCTCAACTGTGCGCTCCATCACATCAATGTGAACATCATAACTTATCGCTTCTTGAATTAACATTCTGCCAAGTTGTCCGCCTCCTAAAATACCTAAGCGCTGTCTAATACCAACCAGTTCCTTTTCCATGTTGCAAAGATATATTCATTTTTTTGCTATAACTGTTTTCTCATTAGATTAAATTCGATAGTTTCTGCAAGAAAATCTTATTTTTGCACAACAAAACGCATTACTGTGATTCAGGTTCTAGACAAATCATTTGAAGTATTTATAACACGAGAAGAGCTCGCAAAAGAAATCGAAACGCTCGGGGAACAAATCAGTGAAGACTACAAAGACGGGGATTTAGTATTTCTCTCGGTGCTTAACGGTGCATTTATGTTTACTTCCGATTTGATGAAAAACATAACGATAGATTGCGAAGTGTCATTTGTGAAAATGAGTTCGTATTCAGGGGTTGAGTCAAAAGGAAGAGTGGATGAATTGATCGGACTCAGCGGAGATTTAACTGGTAGAGATATAATGATCGTTGAAGATATTGTCGATTCAGGGTTGACTATAGATAAGATAATCTCCCTTCTGGAAACTTCCAATGCGGCATCGATTAAAGTGTGTACGCTTCTCTATAAGCCAGATGCTTTTACAGGTAAAAAACGACCCGATTACGTTGGATTCTCAATTCCTAACGCATTTGTTGTTGGTTATGGACTAGATTACGATCAAAAAGGACGAAATTTTGATATGATTTATCAAATTCGTGAACCTAAAAAAGGACCTAGAAAAATGTTAAATATTGTATTATTTGGACCTCCAGGAGCAGGTAAAGGGACTCAGTCTGAAAGATTAGTGGAACATTACGGACTTGTTCACCTTTCAACTGGAGATATTTTCCGTGCTAATATTAAGGATCAAACCGAACTTGGTGTTTTGGCTAAAAAATACATGGATAAAGGTCAATTAGTGCCTGATGAGGTGACAATTAAAATGCTTAAGACAGAAGTTGTAAGCCGTGATGATGCAAAAGGGTTTATCTTTGATGGATTCCCTCGAACTATGGCACAAGCAAGTGCTTTGGATGAATTTCTCAAAAGTGAAAATACAAGTATTACAGCAATGGTTTCATTAGACGTCGATGAGGATGAATTGAAATTGCGTTTGGCAAATCGAGCAAAAACAAGCGGTCGACCTGATGATGCAGATCCTAAAGTAATTCAAAAGCGTATCAACGTTTATCGAAATGAAACAGCACCTGTTAAGGACTATTACGAGAATCAAGATAAATGGGTGAAAATTGATGGCGTTGGAACTATGAATCAAATCACTGAACGTCTTTTCGATACAGTAGATGATCTGTAAAAATTAATTCAACGTTCGAAGCATTTTATTTCGGACAAATAACACTAAATCATGGCTTCGGATAACTTCGTAGATTACGTAAAGATTCACTGTGCCTCAGGTAATGGAGGTGGGGGGTCTGCACACTTCCGTAGGGAGAAATACATTCCAAAAGGTGGGCCTGATGGAGGAGATGGAGGTCGGGGTGGGCATGTAATCTTACGCGGAAACAAGCAAATTTGGACGTTACTTCACCTAAAGTTTAATAAACACATTAAGGCTGAACATGGGGTTCATGGCTCAGGACAGTTGAAAAGTGGAGCTCAAGGTAAGGATGCAATTATTGAAGTTCCATTAGGAACGATTGCTCGCGATGCGGAAACAAATGAAATTTTATTTGAGATCACTGAAGATGGCGAAGAGAAAATCATTCAAAGAGGTGGTCGTGGTGGACTTGGGAATAATAACTTTAAGTCATCAACAAATCAAACCCCACGATTCGCGCAACCTGGAGGCGAAAAGGTTGAAAGTTGGAAGATTTTAGAATTGAAACTACTCGCTGATGTAGGATTGGTTGGTTTCCCTAACGCAGGAAAGAGTACGTTGCTGTCAGTCGTATCTGCCGCTCGACCTGAAATTGCTGATTATCCATTTACAACAATCCGACCGAATTTAGGAATTGTAAAATACAGAGATTACCGATCTTTTGTGATGGCAGATATTCCTGGAATTATCGAAGGCGCGAGTCAAGGTAAAGGACTTGGACTTCGGTTTCTTAGACATATTGAACGCAATTCGGGTCTGTTATTTATGGTTCCTGCTGATAGTGACGATATTGAGAAGGAATACCGTGTGCTACTTAATGAGTTGAATGAGTATAGTCCTGAATTAATGCATAAGGACAAGATTTTGGTGATTACTAAATCTGATATGCTTGATGAAGAACTCACAGCAGAAATTCAACAAGAACTTCCAACAGATGTTCAAACACTATTTATCTCTTCAGTTGCTCAACAAGGACTTGTGGAACTCAACGATATGATTTGGAAAATGCTCAACGATGATTGAGTATTTAGACTCCATCGATCGAGCAATCGTGCTCATGGTTAATGGATGGAATACGCCCTTCTGGGATGAGGTAATGTGGGTTGTTTCTGCTAAAGCTACCTGGATGCCATTGTATGTTGGGTTAGTATTGCTAGCAATCAAACAAGGTGGTTGGAAGATTGGAATCCTCTTCATGTTTTTAGCTGTAGGTTCAATCGGATTAGCTGATTTGATTTCGACACAACTCTTTAAGGAAGTTATTCAGCGTTACCGTCCGTCCCATAATTTTCTGATTGCTGATCAACTCCATTTCTATCAAATTGATGCTCAAAATTGGTACAAAGGAGGTCAATTTGGGTTCGTTTCTTCACACGCTGCAAATCTATTTGCGGTTTGCACATTTTCGGTACTCTATTTAAGAAGCTTTAAACGTTGGTTGCGACCACTGTTGATTTGTGTTGCAGTATTAGTCAGTTTTAGTAGGTTATACCTTGGTGTGCATTATTTGAGTGACGTTGTTGTGGGCGCACTGCTTGGTTCATTGGTTGCTTACGCCGTTTATCGAGTTCTTTTTCTTACTATTGCTAAGAAGATTGAACGTCAATGACTTATTTGTACATATTTCTTGGTGGGGGGTTAGGAAGTCTAGCTCGGTTTGGAGTTGGCAAAGGAGTTGGTGTATTGATGCAGACTAATTTCCCTTTAGGAACATTGCTTTCCAATATTCTTGCGTGTGCAATTCTTGCTTTGTTGGTCGTTGGTGTTAACCCTCAAAATGAAGAAACCTCATGGGTTCAGCCATTATTAATCGTCGGGTTTTGCGGAGGATTTAGCACATTTAGTACCTTCAGCAATGAAACATTTCAATTGCTTGATCAAGGAAATACATTTTTTGCCATTCTCAATATACTAATCTCCGTTGCGGTTGGAATTGGATTGATCTTCTTGATTAGAAGTCGAGCATAGTTCGTCTTTGGGTGCTAGATCATTCTTACTTCGAAAACCTAGAATTTCCTGTTTTTCCTCCAATACAACTCTTGCACCCAAGTGATTTCTATGATTCTAAAAGAGCTCCTAAAGTCGCTTATTTAAATCAATAACCACTAAGGTCTGCAAATCACTGTGATTTCCGTAAAATCAGGAACGCAAAAATTCAATTCCGTTAATGAAATTCGCTTGGAACAGCGTCCTTCATATTGCTAATAAGTACTTCACGCTTTGCAATAAACTTGCTGATGTCTGTTTTCTGTATGATTCCTTTCTTTTTAAAATCCTTCAAGTTTAAAACGAACAGATAAGCAGCAAGCCCAAAAAGTCCAATTAATAAGTAGTAGCCAATCGCAATTAACCAGCTTGGATAAATGAAATAATAAATAATCCAAATGAGTGGCATGTTCAAAATGCCTAGAGCCAACATTCCTAAGATTAATTTTACCGAAGCCCAGAAAACCTTTCGCCGGAATGTCTTCTCAACAAATCGCTTGACCAAAATGTAGGGCAGAGCGCAATGTATAACTCCTAAAATTGCAATTGGAAATAAAGCAACCATCATCAGTATTTCTCTCATCCTGCCTCCATTCGGATTATTGATCTTCCACAAAATTAACCGTTCTTCCAATTTAAAACGCTTGATTAATTTGAAATATCCTTCCGCTTCTTCCTTTACTGCCGATAATTTCTCATCTTCCTCAACGTCTTTTGTGTTTAGCCAGTTGGCTAGTTTTTGTGAATAACGCCATCTCTTTTTTAGTGAGAGAGAACGATCAGAATTCTCAGCATTCATCCCTTTTCGGGTCAACTTCATAATGTTCTCATGGAAAGGAGCATCTTCTTTCTTTTGGACGTGCGTAATTTGCTCCTGCATCATTTTCTCAACCATTTTGGTTAACTCATTGATGACTTTGTTAGGGTTTTCTTCAAATGCCTCTCGGTAATCATTAAGACAGACTCTATCGGATGTTGAAATGAGAAGATCGCTTCGCATTTTATTAGGTTCCGAGTAGTTACAGCCAACAGCAGCGATGTAGATTTTTTTCTTCCACTTTAAGTCTTCAAGCGTCATAAATCCAATTCGGATTGCACCTTTTTTTACAGGCTTTAATCTACGTATGAACGTATCATCTGTAAATCCTTCACCGAAAATTAACAAATTTCTACCGTATTTTAATATGCGCGTGCAGGTCTTAAAAACGGCTTCATTTTTCCCTTTGGTGTCATCTTTATCTTGTTGACGGTAAATAGGGAGCATCTGACATGCCCATAATAATGGCTTGCTAATTGGAGTGAAGACATCTGATCGCGTCATGAAAAATACAATCGGCATTCTCATTGCAGCAACAGCGAGTGGATCCATAAAAGAAGCTGCATGATTGCTTACATAAATGGTGCTTCCTAAGCATTTTTTTGGTGAATTTTGCTTACGCAAACGAGGATACATTATCCTTAATGAGTAAGGAAGGGAGATAAATAATAAGAAGTATATTAAACGCATTGAACTATTTTTTCAAAGCGTAAAAATAACTATTTGAGTCAATCAATAACATAATTTATTCTTCTCCAGAGTCTAATTTCGAGGGATTACTTGATCGACTGTTTTTTCCTAAGTAGAATCCAATTTGTATTTCATGTGTTCCGTTGCTTGCACTTCGCAAAGGTCCTGTAGCATATTCATAGCCATAAGCTATGTGAAAGTTTTTAATAATGTTAGCACCAATTTGTGCCGTAATGGCATTACTTGTCCTGTACTGCAAACCTATCCAAGCACTATTTTTATAGTTTGCGCGAATTCCAACATCTGCCGAAAACGGACTGTTTTTCACAATTTTACCTACAAAACTTGGTTCAAGACTCATAACATCTCCCATTTGAAAACGATACTTTCCAATAAAAAAATAATGGCGATTAAAATTACTTTCTGTCACAACATCTGCAAATTCAGCGGTGTTTTTTAGTAATTGAGTGGTTGAGACTCCTAAAAATAGATTCTTCCCATAAAGTGTGACCCCAGCATTTGCATCTAATATGTTTTGTGAAGAAGTGTTTCCGAGAAATTGAGCATAAGAAATATCATCCGTTTGAAATAGTACTACGCGATCTTCTTGAATTCCCAGATTACTCCAACCTAGTCCGAGTCCTGCTGATATATTTAAGGTCTTCGAAAATGGTAAGTGTATCGAATAACTTCCTTGTATAGTAGTCTTCAAAAAAGGGCCAATAGACTCATGCATGGCTTTACCTCCAAGTACATGTTTAATATGCCCAACTGATCTTTCTGGTGATTCGAAAAGAGCTTTGTCCTCCTCATTGTATTCGCCTCTTTCTGTGCCTGAATTTCCAATTTTAACAGGAACATATCCATTTAAAATCATTGTTCTTGGACCATTTCCATAGCCGATCCACTGTGCCCTTGAAGTAAGTTCTAGTTGCATCACATCGGTTAGTCCGCTTGCTGCTGGATTTATAATAAATGGATTATTGGCAATATTAATATAGTGACTCTCTTGTTGTGCATTCAAACCATTTAGGGAGAATACGATTAAAAATGCTGCGATTGATTGAAGGATTGTCATTTCTTTTTTCATGTCTCGTCGTATTAATGAATGATACTTATATCACCTGTGTAAATCGTCCCTTCTGAATCGTTCAATTGAATTTTGAAAAAGTAGGATCCCATTGGCAGTGGTTCACCTTTAAATGTCCCATCCCAAGGGTCGGCATACCCATTCGACTCAAAGACAACTGAACCCCATCGATTAAATATCGTTACTTGACAATTTGGGTAAAGTAATTCAAGATATAAGATTTCGAATAAATCATTCTTACCATCTAGGTTGGGGGTAATGACTGTTGGGAATACAGGCTCGAATTCATTACATATACTTGCAATTACAGTAACTGTGTCCTTATATGTTGGACATCCATTAAAAGCGACATCGTATATGATAGTGTTTAAACCATTTTCTAGGTCATAAACAATGGTTGTTCCATTAAATGGGTTGGTAATTGTTCCTCCTCCAGTTGTGAAATGCCAGAATGAAAATTGTCCATTAATAAGTGAATCAGATGTCAAAGTAACCGTTCCGTCTTCGATGCAAATTGCGGAATCAGAAATGTAGGCACTTGAATTTCCTGTGTAAAGAACGAATAAACTGTCGTATTCTGATGGACAACTACCGTTTGTGACAGTCCAATTAAATTGTTGCCAACCACTTTGAATAAGTGTTGATGTAGTTGCTATATCTGAAGAATCTAAAATAATCGCCCCGTTATTTGTAGTCCAAATCCCTGTTCCGAAAGTTGGTGCATTTGCGATTAAATTCACACTGTTGGATGCACAGGCAAATATTGAATCCGCAGAGATACTAGTTGCGATTGGTGCTTGAGAAACGATTACTACTAGTGTGTCTGATGAAGATCCGCAGGATGCTGTATTCACAGCCCACTCAAAAACATTAGTTCCAAAGCCTAATCCGTTCAATGCGGTAGAGTTAGCTGCTGGATTGTTTACAGAACCTTGTCCCGATAATAGTGTCCAAGTTCCTGTTCCAGAAATAATAGAATCTGCATTTACAAGTGTTGTTGTAATGCCACACAAATTGATTGTGTCAAGAGGAATTATTGCTGGTGAAGGATATTCAAGAATCTCTACTCTAAATGTACAGGATTGTGAATTTCCAGATGAATCGATTGCTGCATATTCAATCACGGTTATTCCAACTGGAAATGTACTACCTAAAGTGTAACCTGTAGAATCAATTTGATTCAAGTATGCAAAACAATTATCGGTAAAGGTAGGTAGGGTATAAAACATTACTGGATCACAGGAAACGGTATCTGATTGACAGCTAATAACTGGACTTTCGTTCTCAATAACAGTTAAATCAAAAGTGCATGAAGCAATATTACCTCCGGCATCAACAACATCAAGTGTTATCTGTGTCGTTCCAGGATTCACAATAGTACCTGCTGCTGGATTTTGCAAAATTGTAAAACTTGGACAGTTATCCACTATCGTAGCCGCGCCCCCATAATTAGTCAGTGTGTAATCGCATAATATTCCGTTATTGACAGTGATTGGGGTTGGACAAGTAATTGTTGGGGTAACAGTATCGATTGGCAACAGATTAGTAATACAGGTTGTGGAATTTCCATTTTCATCCGTTAGGGTAATTAGTACAGGTGTGATTCCGCTAGAAATAGATGCCGCAGCTGGGTTTTGTGATACTGTCATGTTCACAAGTGCAGAACAGTTATCTGTTCCCAGAACTAACCCCGTGAGATCTGGTACAGAATATTGACAACTGGCATTAATGTTTACATTTTGGTCTGTAGGACAAACAACAGATGGAAGGATTGTATCGTTTGGAACTACATTGAATAGGCAATTCACAGAATTTCCTGCTTGATCAGTTGCGGTAATAGTCACAAGAGTGGGAGATGTAATTGAAGTTCCGCTCACCGGGCTTTGAGTCAATGTAATGTTTCCAGGCAACGAGCAGTTATCAGAAACCACAATGAGATTTATGTAATCTCCTAATTGAGTTTGACATGAAGCATCTAAATATGCTAGTTGAGTTGGCGGGCACGTTGTAAATACAGGATTAACCTGATCTTGTACAATTACATCAAATGAGCACATCGTACTATTTCCAGATGTGTCTTGAACAGTTATTGTTACAGAGTTAGTTCCAAGTGGTAAAAGTGAGCCTGGAAGTGGTGATTGACTGTAACTTAACAATGCACTTGGTGAGCAATTGTCCAATCCGAGAGCCATCGAAGTGAAATCTGCAAGGGTGTAATCACACCCAATATCAGTGCTTACAGTTTGTGTTCCTGGGCAGGTAATTGTTGGTGCAATTACGTCATTTAACTCAACATTAAAAGTGCAAGTATTCGCATTGCCATACTCATCCGTTGCAGTAAGCGTAATCAATTGTGTTGCTGCAATTACCAGTCCCGGTAATGGAGATTGAGTCACTGTGATAGAGCCAAGAACAGAGCAATTATCAGTTGGAGTAGCCAAACCTGTATAATCACCTAGAGTAGCTAAACAACTCACATCTGCGCTTTCCAACTGAGTAGCTGGACATACTACAGATGGCGAAAGGGTATCAATAATTGAAACCACCAAGACGCAGGCGCCTGCGTTTCCAGCAGAATCCATAACAACTAACGTAATCGATTCTGAAGGGTTAACTCCAACAAGCGTTCCTGGGGCAGGGAATTGAGTAACAATAACTCCAGAAGGACAGTTTTCGACGATAATCCCTCCTGCTGATGTGTAATCAGCGAGTGCAACGGTACAAGAATTATCAACATATTGATTGACTCCTACAGGACAGAGAATCGTTGGTGATATCGTGTCGAAAAGTATAGCCGTCATCGTACAAGTTTGAGGAATTGCAGGCGTACCTCCTGTAACGGTCATGGTAATTAGTTGGTTTGAAGTGATTAGTGTTCCTGCTGGCGGTGATTGCGTCAATGTCAAAGATGCGATGGGATCACAATTATCAACTAAGACGACTACACCTGTATAGTCAGCAATGATATAATCACATGTGCTAGATACATAAACGGCAGTATCAGCAGGGCAAGTTATTTGAGTTACAAGTGTATCAATTGAAATCATGTTGAAGTTGCAAACAGTACTGTTACCATCTTCATCGAGAACAGTGACCGTCATTGGTGTTGTAACACCAGCTCCATTTATCAGAGATGAAGGTGCAGGTGTCTGACTGAAAACGAGGTTTCCAAAAGTTGTACAGTTGTCAGTAGCAGGAATTCCGCTTGTGTAGTTTGGGACCAATGCATCGCAGTTAGCATCAACAGCAACAGTTGTATCTCCAGGGCAAGTTGGGACAGGCGCTTCAGTGTCAATGATGTTGATTGTAATCATGCATTGAGTTGTGTTTCCTGATTCATCCGTCGCTGTTAGGGTAATGATTTCGAATCCTCCAGGTCCAGTTGAGAAGACGGTAAGTTGGGGTATATCTTGTGTAACTAGTATATTAACAGAATCGGTACAGTTGTCTGAAACTCCTGCGATCTTAGTATAATCTTGACAAATGGCTTGACAACTTCCATTTACGATCAAATCTACAGATACTGGACAATTTAATACTGGGTTTATAATATCGATTCCAGTCACCACAATATTATCAATCGCAATAGGCGACCCGGTAACTAAGGCATCGTCGCAAGTAAACCTAAATCCCAAATCAAATGTTGTTCCATTAAGTGAGGCTGGAAGGGCAACTGTTGAAGTTGTCCAAGCAGAAGATATAGAGAGCGCTCCTCCCACTACAGTCCATGTCGCACCGCCATCCGTTGAATAAACTAACTCAGCAAAATCCGATCCAATATTTCCATCAATACGATAATCAAAATTAACGGTTATACTAGATGCACAAGTGCCATCAACAGTGTGATAAATAACAGATTCAAAAATTGTTGCTGCAGGTGCAGAGACATACGAATGTTGCTCTGTTCCCGTTGCTCCACATCCAGGAATTGTTCCACCAGAAGTGATGTACATACTAGTTGTTCCAATGAAAGTTGCTCCATTTCCAGCACAAGCATCATCGATCCAAGTATTTGGCGTTAAATCTCCTGATGTTGTCCAGATTTCTCCAGATTCAAAGTTTTCAGTAAAAAGTGTAGCTTGACCAAAGAGAATGTTCGAAAAGAATAGAACAATTGGAACTAGAATGTACTTCTGCATGGCGAGAAATGGATTAATTTAGAGTGGTCAAATATAGTATATTTTGAAGTGAATGAGAATAGATTAAAGAGCATGTTATCCACATTATTAGTTGTGTTCACATCAATAATGCTGATAACTTTTTGCGGAGGCTATCAAATATGAGACTGCACTTTCTATTTTAGTGGAAAAAAGTAAGTATGAAGCATGTTGGGATCATTTGTGGGGGATATTCTTCGGAGTATGATATATCTGTGAAGAGTGCAACAACAATCCGCGACCAATTCCCTGCTTTCTATCAAGCGAATTTGATTCATTTAACTAAGGATGGTTGGTATATTGAAGTTGGTGATGAAAAATTACCCTTCGATGAAAGAAGTTTTAGCTATGACATTGGTGGCCAAAATCAGAAAGTTAATCTTGCAATCGTCTATATTCATGGAGATCCTGGAGAAAATGGTAAAATTCAAGGCTACCTTGATATGATTGACATTCCATACTTAAACTCTGGTCCTTTGGCATCAGGACTTTCATTCGATAAGTGGTTTTGCAACCAATTTCTTAAAGGATTCGGACTCAATGTCGCAGATTCAATCTATTTGACTTCTTCGACTAAATCACCAACGGGAATAGAAATAGCGGATCGACTTGGATTGCCTGTTTTTGTAAAACCCTGTGATTCTGGGTCTAGCTATGGAATTTCTAGGGCAAATGAATCGAGCGAAATTGAAAAAGCAGTGAAGTTTGCTTTCCAAGAAGGGGAAACGGTAATTGTTGAAGGTTTCTTAGATGGTACCGAGGTTACTTGTGGAGTGTTTCGTTCTAAAGATGGAGTTAAGACACTTCCGTTAACTGAAATTGTGACCGAAAATGAATTCTTCGATTTTGAAGCCAAATACGAAGGTCTTTCGCAAGAGATTACCCCAGCGCGAATAAGCGATGAGCTTACAATTGAGGTTCAACGAATCTCATCTGAGATTTACTTGTTATTACAATGTCGCTCAATTGTGCGGATTGACTTTATGCTCGTTGATGGTGTTCCTTTTATTATTGAAGTGAATACAATTCCAGGGTTCTCACCCGAAAGTATCATCCCAAAAATGATCGAAGAATCGGGAATGACAGCTACTGAAGTTTGGCAACAAATCCTCGATGCTGAACTTGATTAAAGTGTTGCGATTTTATTAAAAATCACCTCCATTTTATTAACCAATGTTCGAGATGAACAGGTCTGATTGTTCACGATTAGTGCAAAAACATATTCTTTACCACTTGTCGATGTTATGTAACCGGCATAACTTTTTACCCGTGTCATCGAACCACTTTGGGCTGCCATTCGATTATGAGCGGATTGCCCTTTACAAATATTTCGCATTGTTCCACTAACTCCAGCAACTGGAAGTGATGATTTAAACCTGTCGCCGTTTTTACCATTTCTAACTGCCTTCAAAAGACCTACGAAATGATCCGCAGAGATCGCATTCATTCTTGATAACCCACTGCCATCGTTTACATGCATTCCAGCCGTTGCAAATTTACTTGACCAATATTTTTCAACCTCACGCAATCCGCTGCTTGTACTTCCATTGCCAGTTTTCACATATCCTACAAGGCATGTCAAATGTTCGGCAAATAGGTTGACACTGCGTTCATTCGTTTTATTTATAATTCTCCCAATTGTTTGCCCTAGATGAGTAAATAGCAATTTCTTGGCTGTATACGATTTATTTGACCCTTTGAGTTCCATCATTCGAGCTGTTTTGATTTCACCGAGGACTTGAATTCCTTTTTCTTGAAGGACTTGAGTTAACTCATAGGCAAATTGATACTCTGGATCAGGAAGACTTCCTTTAACAACAAAAGAGGCGCTTCCACGAGGCAAAACTCCAGTAACAAATCTATCTAGTGAATAAGGAGCGCCATAGAAATAAGCATTGTCACCCGATCGAGAAGATGAGGTAACGTAATTGTGAAACGTCATGTTTGGCACCGATGGAGAGATAGAAGTTATGGTAGATTTCACACCAATAGCAGATGGAACTTTAAAAATAAATTCGACAAGGTTGTCAAATAGCGTTAGTCCAGAAGGTCCTGCGCCATAGTAATTCCCCATATCTACCCAACTCCAACCGTTTGGAGCTCCATTATAGCCAAATTCGGACGCATCACCAATTACAGATCCGTTAATCATTTTGATTCCCTTTTTCAATAGACTATCTGCCCAAGCATAAAGAAAATCTTTTCGATTTGCTTTTTTTGTGAAATATTTACTCCCCAATGAAGGATCACCACCACCTCGAATCCATATATTTCCAATGAGCATTCCAACCGAATCAATCTCACCATCTGAATAAATGCGTGTTTTTGGGCGATAGTTTTCTCCTAAAATTTCAAGTGCCGTTGCTGTCGAAAAAAGTTTGGCGGTCGATGCAGTTGGCATCACTCGACTTGGATCGAAAGATGCAACAGAGTTTCCAGTGGCAAGATCAATTACTTGAAAACTAACACTGGCTTGTTCTAAGCCTTGAGAACTAGCGAATTGATTAATGGACACTTGAACTTTATTCTGCCCTATCGCGCTACTAATAGTTAGAATTAATACAAATAGAATTGAACTTAGTATCTTCATCGCGTGTTTTACCGTAAATTTGAGGACAATACGACAATGAATGTGCCAAATAACGAAAACTTTTAAACAACGTCTACTCAATAGTCGTGTGAAATTGACAAAATAGACGAGATTACTACGTGAAGAAAATTAGAATACTCCGAATTATTAACCGATTCAATATCGGTGGACCAACATACAATGCTACGTTTTTAACTGCCTTCCTTGGAGATGATTATGAGACTATGCTAGTTGGTGGATTGCCTGAAGAAGGCGAATCTGATTCGCTATTTATAGTGGAGAAATATGGTGTAAAACCTGTTCTAATCAAGGAGATGGTTCGCCAACCCAACTTAAAAAGTGACCGTCAGACCTATTCAAAACTGAAGGCAATCATTCGAGATTTTAAACCAGATATAGTTCATACACATGCTTCAAAAGCAGGAGCACTTGGGAGAAAAGCAGCGCATTCATGTGGAGTGCCTGTAATCGTACACACTTTTCATGGTCACGTTTTTCATTCTTACTTTGGAAAGGCAAAAACGTTAATTTTTAAAGCAATTGAACGAAATTTGGCGCGTAAATCGACAGGGATAATTGCAATTTCAAATGCTCAGAAGCAAGAACTATTCAAGGAACATTCTATTTGTAAAGAAGATAAAATTTCTGTAATTCCTCTTGGGTTTGATTTAAAGCCATTTTATGAGAAGTCAATTTCCGCTCGTAAGGGAACACGCAGTGAATTTGGATTAGATGATGCTACAATAGCAATAGCAATAGTGGGAAGGCTAGCTCCAATCAAGGATCATCTATTTTTTCTTAGAGTTATCGATCAAGTGTTAAGTCAAACGACTAAAAAACTTCGAGTTTTTATTGTTGGTGATGGATCAGAACGTGAGGTGATTGAAGAGCAAGTTGATCAGCTTAACTCAAAGTATCTCGATGCAATTTTGATGACCTCATGGATAAAGGATATTGGAACTTTTAATGCTGGAATGGATATTTTGTGTTTGACCTCTAAAAATGAAGGAACACCAGTGAGTCTAATTGAAGCTCAAGCAGGAAATATACCCATAATAACTACTGATGTAGGTGGAGTTAGAGATATAATGTTAGATGGTGAAACGGGCTATGTTATACCTGTTAATGATGAGGAATTATACGTCAATCGACTACTCGAATTATGTGAAGATGAAAAAAAGCGTACTAAAATGTCACAAAAAGGGTGGATGTTCGTAGAAGATAAATTCCAGTACAGAACACTAATCCAGAATATGGACAGTTATTACAAGGAACTACTGGATAAAAAGGGCTAACATGAAAATATTTGCTAGTATCACATTTTTGTTAACAATTCTGAGTACTATGCTTGGAAGTTGCGGGGTGAATAGCAATTTGATGTTTAAAGAAGTGAAGGGTGATACTACTGTTGTTGAGAACATACCGATGACTCCTCTTGAAGAATATCGAATTTCTTCTGACGATAAAATTAGTTTTACACTTACAACCAATAATGGAGCGAGAATAATTGAAGACATTTCTGGATTAAGCACATCTCCTAGAGTACCTCAAGTAGCTGTAGAATATACTGTGCGCTCAAATGGAGAGGTGAAACTCCCGATTATAGGGATGGTCTCAGTGAAAGGTTTAACAGTAAATGAATGTGAGGACACATTAATTTTAAAGTATGGAAGACAGTATGATTCACCTTTTATTCAAGTCAACGTTACCAATAAACGGGTAATTGTGTTCCCTGGAAACGGCTCGGATGCTAAAGTGATACCACTTCTAAACTCAAACACAACACTGATGGAAGCTTTGGCTCAAGCTGGAGGAATAACAGATAGAGGTAGGGCGAATACAATTAAACTGATGCGAAAGGAAAATGGAAAACGTGTTATCTACAAGCTTGATCTATCAACGATGGATGGGCTAAAATATGTAGACATGATCGTCCAGGCAAATGATTACATATATGTGGAGCCAACCCCTGAATTATCAAAAGAAATCGCGGAAGATATAGTCCCAATCGTCTCCCTCCTATCTAGTGCGATTATTATTATTTCTGCATTAAGCCTCTTCAAATAAGACGAGATGAGTATAATTATCAACCCAAAATACGACCCGCTAATTCTTCGGACGATCCTTAAGCGTTACTGGTGGTGGCCTACACTTTTTATTTTCTTTTTTGGATTGCTCGCATTCCTGTATTTGAGATATACCAAACCTACTTTTGAATCTTCAATGGTTCTGCAATTAGGAAATACGGATAAAGCTGCCGAAGTAATCGATATTGAAAATATTAATACTAAGGATGATGAGATTTCAGGGGTTGTTGAACTGTTACGTTCAGAATTGCTTTTTGATAAAGCATTAAGTTCACTCAATCTCAATGTTAGCCTTTATACACGTGGACAAATTTTAACCGAAGAGAAATACCTCGAAAGTTCTTTCAATGTTCAGCCTTATGATCTATTCGATTCTCTCTTAATTAATCAAGAAATACAGGTCAATGTGGTGTCGGGGAATAAGCTTGAGTTGGTTTACCAAAAGGATGGTCAGGAAAAAAGAATAGGTGGGAAACTGAATCAGCATATAAAGAATGGCGATTTCGATGTTGTGGTCAAAACCTCAGATCCGGGTAAGTTTAAAAAAGTTTCAGAGGATAATGAACTCTTTTTTGTATTCAATGGTCGAGCTGAACTATCTGCTAGGCTGATCAAAGACTTACAAGTCACAGCGATTGATCCAAATGCGAAAACAATTGGAATTTCATTCAGAGGACATAACGCTCAATTATGCCACGACATCGTTGAGGCGGTATCTAAGACTTTTGTCATTTTTGATGAGGATCAAAGTAGGCGAAGTTCCGAGAATATTCTGAGTTTCATCGATAGTCAACTGGATTCGCTTTCTTATGAAGTGAAAATTGCCAAGGATAGTCTGATGATTTTCCAGAGGGGGGCACGATTAACAGACCCAGAGGTGGAAGGTTTAAGTTTGAGTGAGAACCTAGCTCGATTGGAAGATCAACTCTTTGAATCCAATGAAGAGTATCGATCTTTATTAGCTATTCGAGATAAGTTGCGTGATAATCCCAATCGATTGGAAACTTATAAGCTATTACCCGATTTACTAGGTCAGTCTTACGAGCAATCATTATTACTTCATATTCAGCAATTACAAGGGTTTTTAGAGTTAAAGGAAGATCTACTATTTGGCGGTGCTACATCGGAAAACTCAAAGATTAGATCCGTAAACGCTAAAATTGAAGCAAAAATGATGCTCATTAATCGGAGTGTTGATGCTATTGAGGTTCGTTTGGCTAGAAATAGAAAGGCAATACAAGATAAGATAAGTGAAAAGAAAGGAGAGTCATTTGAGCTTCCGCAGAAAAGAATGGAGTTCAATCGCCTAAAAAACCTCCAGGCACTAAATGAAAAATATTTTACGCTTCTAGCTGAAAAAAAAGTGGAATATGAGATTTCGGACGCAGGTTATGCTTCGTCTAATCGTATTTTGATTCAACCTAAGGTGAATCTAACTCCTGTAGCACCTAACTCAAGATTTGTATATCTCTCCTTTATTATTTTTGGAGTTATTATTGGTGTCGGTATTCTAACCTTGAAATATTTGATGTTCAACGAGATTAATATGGTGGAGGATTTAGAGCGAATTCTTCCGGAACAAGCCTCGATTTTAGGTGCGATCCCTTTGTTTAAAAGTACACTAGAGTATTCTCAATTAATCGTTTCTGATGCTCCAAAGTCTGTTATGGCAGAGGCGATGAGGAAAGTGCGAACCAACCTTAGTTACATTAACCCCGAATACAAGACGATTGCAATCTCATCTTCCATTTCTGGAGAAGGAAAAACATTCGTTGCTTTAAATCTAGCAGGAATTATAGCGATGTCTGGCAAGAAAACAATCCTGCTCGATTTAGATTTGAGAAAACCAAAGGTTCACTTAGGTTTGGATGCAGAAAACGTTAGAGGAATGAGTAGTTTGATTGTTGATCAGGCAACATTGGATGACTGTGTGCAGCATTCAAAATTAGAGAATCTTGATTTTATTACCGCTGGACCAATTCCTCCAAATCCATCAGAATTATTGTTAAGTAAACGGTTTCAAGAAATTATTAGTGAATTGAAGGAACGATACGATGTTGTTATTATTGATAATCCACCTATCGGACTTGTATCTGATGGAATACGGAACTTAACTGAAGCAGATATTCCGATTTACATCTTCAAGTCTCATTATTCCAAACGAAATTTCGCTCATAGAATTCAAGAATTATTTGATCTTAAGCAGTTAAAATCTCTAAACGTTATCTTGAACGGTGCTAAGGCAAGTAAGCGAAGTGGTTACGGATATGGTTATGGATACGGTTACGGATATGGCGAAACCTATACTGATGAGGCGATGATTAGTGGGCCCAAACCTGAATCACGTTTACGTAAATTTGTAAAGAAGTTTAAAAGAAAATGAAGGTAACTGAAACTTCAATCGAAGGAGTGTTGATTTTTGAGCCACGTGCATTTGAGGATGATCGAGGAATGTTTTTTGAGAGTTTTAATAAAGATCAATTCGATAAAGCGACAAATGGAAAATACTCATTCGTTCAAGACAATCAATCTGTTTCTAAAAAGGGTGTATTGCGAGGACTGCATTTTCAAAATCCACCTTATGAGCAAGGCAAACTAGTGAGGGTAAGTAAAGGAGCAGTAATTGATGTTGCTGTAGATATTCGAGAAGGATCTCGAACCTATGGGAAACACATAGCTGTTGAATTATCTGAGCAAAACCGTAAGCAATTATGGATCCCGCCTGGATTTGCACATGGGTTTGTCGTTTTAAAGGAGGATACAGCTTTTTGTTATAAATGCACTAATAATTATTCTCCAGATTCTGAGGGAACCTTGCGTTGGGATGATCCTGATTTGAACATCCACTGGGAGGCGGCCAATCCCATCATCTCCGAAAAAGATCAAATTGGTGAAGAATTTAGTACATTTGCCACTCAATTTAAACTTGTTTTGTGACGGTTAAGATACTACAATTGCTAGGTTTTATGATTGGGGGTGTCGTAATTTCATTTGTTTGCAACATCTTACTCCTACGATTTTCCCGCTCTTTGGGGATTCGAAACAAGAATGATATTACTGTTAGATGGAGTAGTGAATCCAAACCTTCGCTGGGAGGTGTGAGTCTCTTTGTTGTTTTCATTTTTGCAGGAATTGCATACTCAATTGTTTTTGATGAAGTCAATATTTTTCAGAATGCTCGTTATGTAGGTTTGTTTCTAGCTGCATCTCTTGCCTTTGCTATGGGATTAGCTGATGATGCTTACGATACGAAACCACTAATGAAATTAACTGTTCAAATATTGTGCGGCGTAATATTTTTGGTCACTGGTTCTGGAATTGAATTGTTTGATAATACCTATATTGATGGAGTCTTGACCATTGTTTGGGTAATTCTTATTATGAATTCGCTTAATATGCTCGATAATATGGATGGAATCACTGGAACAACTTCCTTCTTTATTCTCAGCGCGTGTTTGCTTTCAAGTTGGTTGATCTTTGATTTTAATACTAATATTTGGTCACTTTTGTTGATCTCAATGCTAGGTGCTTTACTTGGATTCCTATCAATGAATGTTCATCCGTCTAAATTATTCATGGGAGATGCTGGATCCCAATTCGTTGGGTTATTCGTTGCCTATTTTTCAATGGAGTTCTTACTCAATTCAGGTACACTACTTGAACAACATTCGTGGTTGGGGATATGTGTCGCGGCCGTGGCTTTTACACCTGCTTTGGTTGATACGCTGACTGTGGTTATTAATAGGCTGAAACGTGGGCAATCACCTATGGTAGGAGGCAAAGATCATACAACTCATCATTTGGTTTATTCTGGAATGAAAGACTTGAAAGTTTGGATTGTATTCGTTGTTATTGGATTATTTGCGACCTTATTTTCAGTTGCTATGGTCAACTTGATCAAATTGAATACAATTGTGCCAGTACTGTTTTTTCTAGCCTACATTGTTTTCGTGTTTATTTTGCTCTACCGAAATACAATAAAGTACCCCGCTCCACCAAAAAAGTAGGACAACTTTGTTACTTTCGTAGTATGCGTATTTTCTACATTTTCACACTTGTATTTTTGATGTTTTCATGTGATCAAGAGTCACAGGGTGATATTGTAATAAATAGAACCACTGAACAGGTAGATCACCATTACCCAAAAATTCCTTTAGAACTTGAATTGTTCGAGATGGGTATTAAAATTGACAATTTCGACATCAAAGAACGATTGGATAAGGAGATCATCGTAAATACTTATTACCATAGCTCTACAGTTCAAATATTGGAACGAGCAAGCCGATATTTCCCAATGATCGAACGAATACTGAAGGAAGAAGGAATGCCAGATGATCTGAAATATTTGTGTGTTATCGAAAGTGCTCTAAGACAAGCAACGAGTCCGACAGGTGCTAAAGGTTTTTGGCAATTTATGCCAGCAACGGCAAAGGAGTATGGAATGAAAATTAACCGTGAAATTGACGAGCGATTAGATGTGGAAAAAAGTACGCGTGCTGCATGTCAATATATGAAGGATGCGAACCGCAAGTTTGATAACTGGATCATGTCAGCCGCTTCTTATAATTGCGGAGTTACTGGCTTGAAGTCATACGTCAAAACCCAAGGAATCAACAATTTTTTTCAACTTCACTTGAATAATGAAACTTCACGCTATGTTTTTCGAATTATGGCATTGAAATTATTGATGGAGAATCCTGAAGAATACGGTTTCTTTCCTTCTAAAATGGAACTGTATAATCCTATTGATGTTAGGTCTGTTACTGTAAATAAATCGATTACGAATTTGGCTGACTGGGCAATTGAAAATGGATCGAATCTTCATATCGTTAAAGTTCTTAATCCTTGGTTAATTGGAAATACCTTAACAGTTTCGGGTTCTGAATCATTTACCATTGAACTGTTGAAATCTGAATGAAGAAACTTGAACATATCGAAATCTACGGTGCGAAAGAGCATAATTTGAAGAATGTAGATCTTAAAATTCCACGTAACCAATTGGTGATTTTTACTGGTTTGAGCGGTTCCGGGAAATCTTCTTTGGCTTTTGATACCATTTTTGCTGAAGGACAACGCCGATATATTGAAACGTTTTCAGCTTATGCGCGACAATTCTTGGGCGGATTGGAGCGTCCTGATGTGGATAAAATTGATGGATTAAGCCCTGTTATTTCTATTGAGCAAAAAACAGTTTCGAGATCACCAAGATCAACAGTCGGGACAATTACTGAGATTTACGATTTCATGCGTCTACTGTTTGCACGAGCAAGTACTGCCTATTCTTATGTTTCAGGAGAAGCAATGGTTAAGTATTCTGATGATCAAATTGTTGACCTCATCATTGATGGGTATTCTGGAAAGAAGGTGATTGTTCTTGCTCCAAAAATTAAAGGAAGAAAAGGACATTACCGTGAATTGTTTGAACAAATTCAAAAGCAAGGATTTACAAAAATTCGAGTGGATGGAGAATTGAAGGATATAGTTAAAGGAATGAAACTTGATCGGTATAAGATTCACGATGTGGACATTGTTATTGACCGATTATTTGTTTCTAAAAAGGATCGCCAAAGAATTTATGATGATGTGGTTCTCGCAATGAAACACGGTGGTAAGTCACTGATGATTATGGATTTCGAATCTGGAGATGTTCGTCATTTCAGCCGGATGTTGATGTGTCCAACGAGTGGGATTAGTTACCCAGAACCAGAACCGAATCTTTTCTCGTTTAATTCGCCCTATGGAGCTTGTAAATCATGCAGCGGATTAGGTGAGGTTTCTGAAGTTGATATTGATAAAATCATTCCAGACACTTCCAAATCGATCAAGAAAGGGGGTATAATTCCACTTGGTGAATACAAGAAAAAATGGATTTTTGAGAAGCTTCGTGATTTCTTAGAAGAAGCTGGATACTCACTTGAGAGACCAATTGCTGAAATTGATTCTGATGCAATGAATGTTGTTTTGTATGGAAATGAAGGCATCGACAACACACTTAGAGGACGCAATATTCGCTTTGAAGGGGTCATTAGCTTTATTTCTCGACACTCGGAAGGAAGTTCAGCTGCAATCCAACGTTGGGCGCAAAGTTTCATGAATCGGAAGACTTGTTCAACATGTAAGGGAACCCGAATAAAGAAGGAAGCTCACTATTTTAAAATTGGAGATAAAAATATTGGTGAGTTGGCTCAAATGGATATTTCCGACTTGAGTGATTGGTTTAAAAGTATAAACGATCATCTTGATAAAATTCAGAAAAAAATAGCCGTTGAAATTTTGAAAGAAATAAACGCACGACTTGGATTTATCGTTGAAGTTGGCTTAACTTATTTGTCTCTTCATCGATCTGCGAAGACGTTATCTGGAGGTGAAGCGCAACGAATCCGATTGGCTACTCAAATAGGAAGCGAACTGATCAATGTACTCTATGTTCTTGACGAACCGTCAATTGGGTTGCATCAGCGGGATAACGCTCGACTGATTAAATCCTTGCAACGACTGCGTGATACTGGAAATTCGGTGATTGTTGTTGAACACGACAAAGAAATGATCTTAGCTGCAGATTTTGTTGTAGACATTGGGCCTGGTGCAGGTGTTCACGGCGGGGAAATTGTAAATGCATCACCAATTGCACAGTTAACGGATAAAGATTCGTTGACAAATCAGTATTTAACAGGAGTTAAATCGATTGAAGTTCCTAAGAAACGCAGGAAGGGAAATGGTAAGAAGTTGATTTTAAAAGGCGCGTCTGGACGTAATTTAGATAGTGTGAACCTAACGATTCCACTTGGTACGATGACCTGTGTTACGGGCGTTTCGGGAAGTGGGAAGTCAACCTTGATAAATCAGACGCTTTACCCAATTTTACTCAAAGAAATATACCGAGGAGTTAAAAAACCTCAACCATATAAGTCTATTTCAGGCATTGAGTTCCTGGATAAAGTAATTGAGATAGATCAAAGTCCAATCGGAAGAACACCTCGTTCAAACCCTGCGACCTACACAAAGATGTTTGATGAGATTAGATCTCTTTATGCGGGATTGCCAGAGGCGCAAATCCGTGGTTATAAACCTGGTAGGTTCTCGTTTAATGTTGTTGGAGGTCGCTGTGAAACCTGCAAAGGTGGTGGAATGAAGGTTATTGAAATGAATTTTCTTCCAGATGTTCTTGTTGAATGTAAAACATGCAACGGAAAACGTTACAATCGAGAAACATTAGAGGTTCGTTACCGAGGAAAATCAATCAGTGATGTATTAAACATGACGATCGATGTCGCTGAAAAATTCTTTGTGAAGATTCCGAAGATCAATCGAATTTTATCAACCTTAGTTTCCGTTGGATTGGGATATGTGAAATTGGGTCAACCATCAACTACAGTTTCGGGTGGTGAAGCGCAACGAATTAAGCTTTCTTCTGAACTTTCAAAGCGAGGGACAGGAAACACGATGTACATTTTAGATGAACCTTCGACTGGATTACATTTTGAGGATATTAAAATGCTGCTAGCAGTTCTTCAAAAATTGGTAGATGAGGGAAATACCGTTTTGGTTATCGAGCATAACCTCGATATTGTGAAAGTTGCAGATTACATTGTTGATCTTGGCCCAGAAGGAGGAAAAGCAGGAGGTAAGATTGTCTGCTCTGGAACGCCTGAGTCAATTGTAAAGAAATCGAAAAACGTTTCACATACAGCACGTTATTTGGCTGATGAATTGTAATCTAATACGAACCATAAATTAGTAGGCTCAGAAGATCTAAGCTGCCGCCGTTTTAGTAGTTTTAATTCGTTTGTCATAACTTCCTGTACCTAAAGAATGAATCAAACTAAAATGACTTTTAAGTGCTCCTAAAAATGTTTTATGTGAATGATAGGGAACATTGAATTCCTTTGCTGTTGCTTCAATAATTGGTGCTAAATGCTTGTAGTGTATGTGGCAAACATTTGGAAATAAGTGATGTTCTACTTGATAATTTAGTCCTCCTACATACCACGAAAATAAATATCCTTTAGGCGCGAAATTAGAGGTCGTCTTCATCTGATGAATTGCCCAGTTGTTTTCAACACTACTATTTTCGTCAAGTTCGTAGAATTCTGTTTCCTCCAAAACGTGAGCCGCTTGAAATATCAATGCTAAAATCATTCCGGCGATAAATTGCATTAACAAATATCCAAGAACCACAACCCACCAAGAGACAGGGGTGAATATGATTGGAAGAGCAATGAAAATTGCGTAGTAAGCCAATTTATTAATTATAATTCTAAAAATTGCTTGCTTAAATGTTACACCTTGTGCTTCAAGTAACCCGCGTTTGTGGTAGCGCGCAATTTGTTCGTAATCTTTAACGGTTGACCAATAAAGCGTCAAAATACCGTAAAGAAGTGGCGCATAAAAAATCTGAAATTTAAAAAATTTCCGTCTTGGCTGTGTTGGTGAAAATCTCACGATTCCTTGTTTTTCAATGTCCTCGTCTAATCCATCAATATTGGTAAATGAGTGGTGTAAAACATTATGCTGTATTCTCCAATTAAGAGGATATCCTCCTGCTAAGTAAAGTACAGAACCAATGACTCTGTTTACTTTATGACTCCGTGAATATGCGCCGTGATTAGCATCGTGCATGATTCCTAAACCAATTCCAGCAACAGCAAACCCCATGATGGCCCACATTCCAATAACACCACCTGTGGAGTTAATAACGCCAGTTACCATAAGAATTAGCGGGGTGATGTAAAGGGCGACCATAAAGAATGTCTTGAAGTACATTCCAAAGTTGGCATATCTTGAGATGTTATTCTCTTTAAAATACGCATTCACTCTCTTCTTTGCCTCACGAAAGAACTCAGGTTGATCTTTCTCGTTAAACTTCACGACAGGTATTCCCATTTCTCCTCTAGTTTTGTACTACAAAGGTACTGTAAATATGGTTAGAACTTGCTTTTTACAGATTTTTTGAACGGGCAACAAACTGTGTCGATCTACCTGGGTTAAGGATTCGTCGAATTGTTAGGTGTTGTAAATCAGTTGATTGTTTTAATTTGCCTTACTGGAATAGCATACGCAATTTATTAAATACTGATTGTTTACAAGTCTAGGATGCTTGAATTTAATATGTTCATTCATGCCAATCTTCTGCATTATATTGATTGATTTCACATTTACTTCTGGGGCAGTTGATAAGATCTCTTTTATTCCCAGCTGATGAGCATATTCAAGGCATTTTTTTGCTCCTTCTGTTGCAAATCCTACTCCCCAATGTTTAGGTGATAGTCTCCAGCCAAGATCAATGCATGGACAAAAATCGACTGCGAAATCTTGTTCACAGAGGCCAATGAATCCAATAAATTCATTCGTATCAAGTCGATCCACCGCAAAATAGCAGAATCCTGTTTTAACAAGCATTTCCTGCATTTTAAGAATAAATGTGCGCGTTTGATCTGGTGTGGCAACATACGGAAAGAATTCCATGACCTGCTCGTTCGCACTGATCTCAATCATTTGAGGAATATCTGAGTCGACCCAATCTCGAAATCCTAGTCGTTCACTTCGGAAGATGTATGGGGGATTCACAATTACTCTTCGAATTTTTTAAATAGCACAGATGCAATGTGTCCACCAAAACCAAACGTATTACTCATTCCGTAGATCATTTCTTTTTTCTTAGCGGTTCCAAGTGGGAAATCGAAGTGATTTGCAAATTCTGGTTCTACTTCTTCGGTGTTTATCGTTGGAGGGATGATGCCTTCTTTTAGTGCTAGAACTGTAGCAATTCCTTCAATTGCTCCAGCTGCTCCGAGTAAATGTCCCGTCATTGATTTTGTTGCCGAAATTGACACGTTTGAATCTTTTCCGAAAACACGTGATGCAGCAATAAGTTCACTGTTATCTCCCAGAGGGGTAGAAGTTGCATGCATATTGACATAGTCGATGTCTTTGGCGGTAACTCCAGCTTCACGCATTGCTTCGTTCATTCCAAGAACTGCACCATCTCCGTCAGGATGTGTCCCTGTCAAATGATAAGCATCTGCAGCCATTCCTCCACCGACTATTTCGCCATAGATTGTTGCTCCACGTTTCTTTGCGTGCTCGTATTCTTCGAGAATCATTGCTCCTGCTCCTTCGCCCATAACAAAACCGTCTCGGTTTACATCAAAAGGTCGAGATGCTGTTTTTGGATCATCATTCCGCATAGAAAGTGCACGTGCTGATGCAAATCCACCCATTGCTGCTTCTGTAATTGCTGCTTCTGATCCTCCACTGATAATCATATCGGCTTTATCCCACTTGATGTAGTTAAATGCTTCGATTAAGGCTGTGTTTGAGGTTGCACATGCAGATACGGGACAGAAGTTTACTCCTCGTAACCCATACTTTATTGAAATTATTCCCGATGCAATATCTACAAGAATTCTTGGAATGAAGAATGGTGTGAAGCGAGGTGTTCCGTCTCCCTCACAGTATTCTTTCATTTGGTCTTGGAAGGTTTGAATGCCGCCATTGCCAGATCCCCAGATTACTCCAATTCGGTCCCGATTTAAAGTGTCGAAGTCAATATTGCCTTTTGTCAATGCTTCATCTACCGCATAAAGTGCATAGAGCGAAAACGGATCGTATTTTCGAAGCTCTTTGACGTGAAAATGATCCTTTAGATTGAAATTTTTTAATTCACAGGCAAATTGTGCTCTAAACTTGGATGCATCAAACTTGGTAATTGTCGCTGCTCCGCTCACGCCAATCTTTAAATTCGACCAAAATGTTTCTAGATTATTTCCAATAGGAGTCAATGCCCCCATTCCTGTGATTACAACTCTTCTCATTCAGTAAATAATTTGATTGTGTTTATAAAAAACCGAGTTCTAGCATAGCCTCCTCACTCATCATGTCTTTGTCCCAAGGTGGATCGAATACTATATTAACTTTCGCATCATTTACATCTGGATGACTTTTTACCTTATCTTCAACTTCTTTTGGCATCGTCTCCGCAACCGGACAATTTGGTGAAGTAAGCGTCATCTCAATGGTAACGTTATGTTCCTTATCTATTTTCACTTCGTAGATCAAGCCTAGCTCAAAAATATCGACTGGAATCTCTGGATCATAAATGGTCTTAATGATCGCAATAACTTTGTTTTCTAATTCTACTAAATTCGACATCTATAATGATTTTAATGCGCTCATTTTCATTTTGTTTACCATGCTTGCTAGTCCATTCGACCGCGTAGGGGATAAGTGCTCGTGTAAGCCAATCTCTTTGATGAAATTTAACTCTGCTGTTGCTACAGATTTTGCCGTTTCATTATTTAGAACTCGAATGAGCAAACCGATAATTCCTTTAGTGATGATAGCATCTGAATCGGCTGAAAATTTCACTTTTCCATCTTCAATATCCAAAGCTAACCATACTCTTGATTGACATCCTTCTATAAGGCGGTCATCTGTTTTTTTATCATCTGAAATTTTTGGAAGGTCTTTCCCAAGTTCAATAATGTACTCGTACTTGTCCATCCAATCGTCATAAATGGCGAATTCATCAATTATTTCTTGCTCCTTTTCTGCTAATGTCATCGTGCAAATTTACCTTAACATAGTTAAACTTCGCTCTACAGCTGAAATGAATATGTCTATTTCTTCTTTCGTGTTGTAAAACGCAAATGAAGCGCGAATTGTCCCTGGAATTTCGAAGAAGTCCATCAATGGCTGCGTGCAATGATGCCCTGTTCGAACTGCAATTCCTTGTTTGTCAAGTAAAGTTCCTAAATCAAAGGGATGAATACCATCAACTATAAATGAAACTACACTCGTTTTTTTCTTCGCAGTTCCAATTATTCGCATTCCTTCGAACTCGTTCAACTTTGCTTCTGCATAACTTGCTAATTCTTGTTCATGTGATTGAATCGATTGTATGTCTAACTTTGAGAGATATTGAATTGCTGTTCCTAAGCAAATTCCTCCAGAGATATTTGGTGTTCCCGCTTCAAATTTGTGTGGTAATTCATTATAGGTTGTTTTTTCAAACGTGACCTTTGCAATCATATCTCCCCCTCCTTGATAGGGTGGCATTTGATCCAATATTTCTTTCTTTCCATACAGAACTCCAACACCTGTTGGCCCAAAAACTTTATGCCCTGAAAAGGCATAAAAATCACAATCCAATTTTTGCATGTCTACGTGCATGTGCTGAATACTTTGAGCGCCATCGAGGAGTACCTTAGCTCCAAATTTATGTGATTTCTCAATGATTTCTTCTACTGGATTGATTGTTCCAAGTGAATTGGATATATGGGTCACAGCAACTAACTTTGTTTTAGAACTTAGCATTGAGTCGAACTCGGACATGATCAAATCACCCTCCTGGTCAATTGGTATCACTCTTAATATACATCCTTTTCGCTCGCACATCATTTGCCATGGTACAATATTGGAATGATGCTCCATTGCGGAGATAATAATTTCATCTCCTGCTGAAAGTGTTTCTCCAAATGAAAAGGCAACCAAATTGATTGCGTCGCTTGTTCCTTTTGTGAAAATAACTTCTTCCGAAAGCAATGCGTTTATGTAATTTTGGATGATCTTGCGAGCTTCTTCATATTGAGTTGTCGCAAGTTGACTCAAATAATGGACACCTCGATGAATGTTCGAATTATTTTCAGTGTAATATTCGTTGATAGCGTCAATCACTACTTGCGGTTTCTGTGAAGTAGCACCATTATCAAAGTAGATTAAATCTTTTCCATAAACCGATCGTCGAAGAATCGGGAAGTCATCTCTAATCTTTTGAACGTCAAATGTTAGTTGGATTTGGTCTTTAATCATGTTGCAAAGATACGAAAACTCTTTATTTGGAATGATTCTAAGAAAGAAAATTCGTCTGTGATGAATTTAATTTGAAACTCGTTTTAAAAACATCAAAAATTCTCGATTTCCGTCACTTCCCAAAATCGGTGACTCTATGTGATCTACATAGCTTAAATTGTTAAGAAGTGCGCTACTCTTAATGTCTTCAATGACTGTTTTATAGAGTTTCTTGTCTTTTACAATTCCTCCTTTTCCAATGTTTTTCTTACCTACTTCAAATTGAGGTTTTATTAATGCAATCACAAACCCATCGGGTTGAATGAATGTGTGTAAGAAAGGAAAAATATTTTGCAATGAAATGAATGAAATAGCGATTACGCAACCATCACATTGATCTGTAATGATGGCGGAAGTTAATTCTCGTACATGTGTCTTCTCCAGATTAATAACTCGATTGTCTTCTTTAATTCGAGGATGAAGTTGTTTTGCTCCAAGATCAACTGCAAATATTTTTTTAGCATTTTTCTGCAAAAGAACTTCGGTAAACCCTCCTGTTGATGCTCCAATATCCATAATGATGGAATTTTTAATCACAGGACTCCATTTAGTCAATGCTTCGATTAACTTAAATGCACCTCTTGAAACCCACGGAATTTCCTCTGTGATCATTTCGATTTCGCAATCCAAGGGGAATCTTTTCCCCGTTTTTGTGATCAACTTTCCGTTTACTTTAACTCCTGTTTCGCGAATAAGTTTCTCCGCTCGCGCTCTAGTTATTATGAGTTTTCGTTGAATCAAAAGCTTATCGATCCGTTCTTCTTCCATGCAGTAAAGTTACAATTACATCGTGAGTTTTAGTCTAAATTGAGAGAATCAATCTTCGGTTTGTAAGTCATGTGTATATTTGTAGTCTAATTAGCAATTGTGAAGTCAGTTTATATAACTAGAAGAGAGATTTTCAACGCGGCTCATAAACTCTGGAATGAGAATTGGTCCGACGAGAAGAATGAGAAAGTGTTCGGGAAGTGCAGTAACCGCAATTGGCATGGGCATAACTTTACTATTCTTGTAACTGTAAAAGGTGTTCCGAATCCAGATACGGGTTTTGTAATTAACCTAACGGATTTAAGTCAAATTATCAAGGATAAGGTGATTGAACCAATGGATCACAAGAACTTAAACCTAGATGTACCATTTATGGCAGGGAAACTTGCTTCTACGGAAAATATGGTCATCGAAATTTGGGATCAGATTAAGGATTCTATTATGATTGCAGGTGGTGAATTGGCAAAAATTAAGTTGATCGAAACTGAGAATAATTTCGTTGAATACTTTGGTGGAAGCGAACCTTACTAATTACATTCGCGTAGAATAACAAGAATTTGATTTACATGAATTACGAATACGACGATAAAATCACAGAAAGCCTAAAGCGAAATTACGAAAAAGTAATTGATGAATTAGGTGAAGATCGAAACCGTGAAGGGCTTTTGAAAACACCCGAACGCGTTGCGAAATCAATGCAATTTCTAACTCAAGGTTATAAGCAAGACCCGGATGCTATTATGGGTCAAGCAATTTTCCATGAAGAGTATTCAGAAATGGTGATTGTGAAGGATATTGAATTGTATTCACTTTGCGAACATCACATGCTACCATTTTTCGGGAAAGCACATGTTGCATATATTCCTGACGGAAAAATTGTTGGATTGAGTAAAATCCCAAGAGTGGTAGATGCCTTCTCTCGTCGACTACAAGTTCAAGAACGATTAACCCTCGAAATTCGGGATTGTATTCAACGTACGCTTAATCCTAAAGGTGTTGCTGTTGTAATTGAAGCCGCGCACATGTGTATGCAAATGAGAGGAGTACAAAAACAAAACTCTGTAACAACATCGAGTGCTTTTACAGGGATCTTCATGACTAATGAATCCACGCGAAAAGAGTTTATCAATTTAGTGCAAGCAAAACTTCATTAGAACCATTCTTTTTTAAACTTGGAGATTGTAGCAAATAGATTTTTTTTCTACCTTTGATCTAAAATAAGAAATCATGCCAGATAATTTTTTTGAAAGCTCAACAGCAGCGTTAGGGACAATTGCAACAATCATTTTGTTATCAATCACGCTGGGTATTTTCTTCTTCGGATAAAAATATCTGTAAATCATGCTATTGTCCTGACGTTGCATTGCGATGATCAGGATTTTTTAATGCCAATAGTTTGTGATAGATAATAGATTCGATTCATACTTTTCACAATTTTAATTGTATCTTAATACCAAGATAAGAAAGGATATCAATGAACATAAAAAATCACTATGCCGTTTAATTCAATCTTCGCTTGGGTAATGAAAAAACGGATTCATCAAATTGACTTATTCCGAAAATACCCGTTTGAAGTTCAAGAAGAGGTGTTTAATCGCTTCCTGGAATTTGGTGCGCAAACTGAATATGGAAAAAAATTCGATTTTTGCTCATTGTCGACATACGAGTCTTTTAAAGAGAAAATTCCACTGCAAGAATATGAAGACGTAAAACCATGGGTTGATCGGTTAATGGCTGGTGAACAAGGATTACTTTGGCCAATGGATACAAAATGGTTTGCGAAATCTTCTGGAACTACTTCTTCACGAAGCAAGTTAATTCCTGTAACGAAGGAATCACTCATGGATTGTCATTACAAGGGCGGGAAAGACCTTCTTGCAATGTATTATCATAATCACCCAAATGGAAGATTGTACAGTGGCAAACATTTAGCAGTTGGTGGATCTGCAGAAATTAATCATTTATCTGAGGACTCCTATTTTGGAGATCTTTCGGCGATAATTGTGAAGAACTTGCCATGGTGGGCTGAAATCCGCCGTGTCCCTACCAAAGAAATCACTTTGATGAGTGAGTGGGTGGATAAAATCGATCGAATGGCTGAGTCTACGGCTACTCAGGATGTACATAGCATTGCAGGTGTTCCTAGTTGGACAATGGTTCTGGCAAATCGTGTACTTGAAATAACAGGGAAATCAAATTTGAAAGAAGTCTGGCCGAATCTTGAATTGTTTATGCATGGTGGAGTAAACTTCGATCCATATCGTGCTCAATTTAAAGAGTTAATCCCAGATAATTCAATGAATTATATCGAAGCCTATAATGCATCTGAAGGGTTTTTTGGTATTCAAGATCTAGCGGACTCTAACGACATGCTTTTAATGCTCGATTACGGAATTTTCTATGAGTTTATTCCTATGTCGAGTTATAAAGGGAAAGGATCTACAGAAATATGCTCTATTGAAAATGTTGAAGTCGGTGTAAATTATGCTCTTGTAATAACTACAAATGGTGGGCTTTGGCGATATATTTTAGGAGATACTATAAAATTCACTTCAACAATTCCCTATCGATTTAAGGTAACAGGAAGAGTGAAGAGTTTTATCAATGCGTTTGGAGAAGAACTCATAGTGGAAAATGCTGAGTGTGCAATTGCTCAAGCATGCAATGCAACGAATGCTGTGGTGAGAGATTTCACGGCTTCTCCTATTTTCATGGATGGGAAATCTAAAGGAGCTCACGAATGGTGTATAGAGTTTGTGCACTATCCAAAGGATATCAATCGTTTTAGCCGCATCTTGGATGAAGTATTACGGAAAGTTAATTCGGATTACGACGCGAAGCGATACAAAGATATGGTACTTCAATTTCCCAAGATTAATACAGTGGAAAATGGTACTTTAGATACTTGGCTAGAATCAATTGGTCGACTTGGAGGTCAAAACAAAGTTCCGCGCTTGTCAAATGATCGGCAAATCGTGGAACAAATATTGCTTGTTATATCGAAGAATGTGGTTATATGAAATGTAGTGTTATTATAGTATTTGTGTTCTTGATATTTTCAGGCGTGTCGCAAGACTCTCTCAACTATTCATGGGTGAAGAAATTTTCTTTTAAACTTGATTCTACTAGTGTGTGGAACATTGATCGATTGGAGAATCATTACGTTTCCGATGGTAAAACGATTGATAAAATGGATTCGACTGGGAAAATTCGCTTTACACAAAGTGTTCGATCTTCTGGTGGAATGTCCACTCTTGAACCAATTAACACAATGAAGTTGGTCCATTTTTCTCAAGAGCAGCAAACTCTTTGTTTTTTTGATAATACACTTTCACTTTATCAAGATTGTATTGAACTAATTGATGCGGACATCATTAATGCATCGTTAATTTGTTCTTCTAGTCAATCTGATCGTATTTGGGTACTTGATCAACTAAACTCTACATTAACGCAACTTGTTTTTTCGAGTGACATTCCAAGTGTCAGCGTCGAAAATTTGGCTGGAATTCTTGAAGTGAATGAAGTAACTCAAATATTAGAACGAGATGAGCGACTTTTCCTCCTCGATTCGGATCGTGGGATCTATCAATTTGACATCTATGGTTCCTTTGTTGATTTCTATTCTCGCGAAAATATTGATCAGTTTGAAGTTGTTGGGAATTCACTGTTTTTACTTATCAACAATACGCTTGTACTGCAATCGACACGATCAGAACAGTCTGTAGAAATTGCTCTGCCTGTCGAGGATGTATTTGAGTTCAGAATTGCAAATAAAGCAATATTCCTTAGAACGCCTCAAACTGTTCATAAGTTTGAGTTGCAATTCCTTGAATAAGAGTTGCGATTTTCATCAAAGTTAGTACTTTAGTCAGTCCAAAATCAAACGTATATGCATGTTGCAATTGCTGGTAATATAGGCGCAGGAAAAACTACACTGACAAAGCTTCTTGCGAAGCACTTTAACTGGACTCCACACTACGAGGATGTTGAGCAAAACCCTTACCTTAATGATTTTTATGAGGATATGCAACGTTGGTCATTCAACTTGCAGATTTACTATCTGAATAGTCGATTTACGCAAATCCAAGAAATACAGCAAACGGAGAAAACAGTTATTCAAGATCGTACTATTTATGAAGATGCTTTCATCTTTGCTCCGAATTTGCATTCGATGGGGTTAATGACAACTCGTGATTTCGAAAATTATTTTTCACTTTTCAACTTAATGGATTCATTTGTTTCATCTCCTGATTTGTTGATTTATCTGCGTGCAAGTGTTCCGACATTGGTCAATCAGATTCAAAGCCGTGGAAGAGATTATGAAGAAAGTATTCGCTTGGATTACTTGAAACGATTGAATGAGCGCTACGAAGCATGGATCTCAACCTATGATAAAGGCAAACTGCTGATCATTGATGTGGATAATAACAATTTTGCTGAAGATAACGAAGATTTAGGGACGATTATTAACTCTATTGATGCCGAAATCAACGGCTTATTCTAAATTAAATTTATGAAAACGATTGTTGTAACTGGAGCTGCAGGTTTTATTGGCAGTTGCCTTGTAAGTCGTTTGAACAAGTCTGGGCATTCTGATATTATCGCAGTTGATGATTTTTCAAAAACAGAAAAGGACGGTAATCTTGAAGGTAAATCGATCCTTGAAAAAGTAGAGCGAAAAGACTTTATTGATTGGCTGTACGATTCAGAAATTGAAATTGATTTCATTTATCATCTTGGTGCGCGAACAGATACAACTGAATTTGATACTTCTATTTTTGATGAATTAAATCTTAATTATACTAAAGCCATCTGGAATGCTTGTGTCAATTTAACTATTCCACTTGTTTATGCTAGTTCTGCTGCAACTTATGGTCTAGGGGAATTCGGATATAAAGATAATCATCAAATCATAGATCAATTGAAACCGCTCAATCCTTATGGTGATTCTAAGAATGACTTTGATATTTGGGCAATTGATCAAGAAGAATGCCCTCCATTTTGGGCAGGACTGAAATTTTTTAATGTTTACGGCCCGAATGAATATCACAAAGGCCGAATGGCATCGGTAATCTTACATGCGTTTAATCAAATTGGCTCAACCGATGCAATGAAATTGTTCCGATCGCACAATCCTGATTTTAAAGATGGGGAACAATTACGCGACTTTGTTTATGTTAAGGATGTTGTTGAAGTCTGCATTTATCTCATGGAGAATTCGCCTCAATCAGGTTTGTATAATCTTGGCTCTGGAAAAGCACGAACTTTCTTAGATTTGACAAAAAACACATTCAAAGCGATGGGGAAGAAGGAAGCAATTTCATTTATTGATACTCCTGAAGATATTCGCGATAAATATCAGTATTTCACTGAAGCAGACATGTCGAAATTGATTAATTCTGGTTATTCAAAATCATTTTCTTCCTTGGAGGAGGGAGTGAAGGACTACGTGGAGAACTATTTACAGAATAAAGTTTATTACTAATTGAACCATTTTAAAATGAAGGGCATGATTTATGTTCTTAGCATACTATGACACGATTAGTTTTCATTTTTATTTGTGCCATTTTGAGTTTTCAAGCTTTCGCACAAAAGGATCGCTACTTTATCTTCATTGATGCAGAAACGGGAGATTCACTAACTGATGTAACTATAACCGCGATTAATTCTTTAAAGCCAATCTTCAACTATACAGATGAGGTTGTAGCTCTTAAAAAGCACAAAAAGAAGTACGAATATTATGTCTCAGCAGACGATTACGATTCTCGAAGGATCTCAATTTCAGAAATTCCCGCGAAAAATGATACAGCACTTCTTATTATTTTACCTACTCAATCCTTAATGGATAATAGATGGAAAGATTATATATCTGACACCACGCTTGGCATTACTGATGAATCAGTTTTCATTAAAAACTCACAGGAATTGGAAGCGTATGTTGTAAGTCATGTCATAATTTCAAGGGCTGCAATGATTCAATGTGAAGTTTTATTTTCACAAGGAAGCAATTTTTATTTTCGCATGGCATTCGAAGTTGGTGATGATGGTTTACTCTACAACCCCACTGTGGATTATTCTGGTGAACTGGAATGCGAATACCTGTTGCGGGAAATGAAACGAATTCTTTGGGAACTACCAAACATTAGAATTGAGGATGCAATTAGTGGATTAAATGGGAGCAGACAACGCTTAATTTTACCCATCACTATAGGAATATAGGTTAAGTAGAATTGAGACTCAAATTTCCTAAGCTTCATTTATTTGAATCCTTCCAAAATAGCTGTACTTTTAATGCTTGAACTAACAACATTGCATTATGAAATCACTGCTCATCTTTTCAGTTTCAATCCTATTTACATTCTCCTTAAATGCCCAAATAAAAAATTGCGGGACAGAAATCGATAATTCTAATATTGATCGATTAAAGGAGTATAACCAGCGCTGGCAAGACCGTTCTTTATCTGAAAAAGCATACGGTACAACTACATTTAATGTGCCAATTCAGCTTCATATTTTGAGAAATGATGCAGGTACTGGTGGGATTTCAGAAGCAGATTGTCTTAGAGCATTTGAACGTCTTAATAAATTCTACATCAATGCTAGTATTCATTTTTATCAAGTTGATGCGATAAATTACATTGATGAGACTCTTTTTTACGACTACAATAAAACGCAAATGAACTCGCTAGATGCTGCCCATGGAGTTACAAATGTGATGAATATTTATGTTGCAAATACTGTGTCTAACTCTTCAGGTAGTGCAATTTGTGGTCATGCACAATTTCCTGGTGGGCTTGATTTTGTAATGCAGGCTACCTCGTGTATGAAAAACGGAAGTACTTTGGCGCATGAAGTTGGTCACTACTTAGGCTTGTACCATACACATTCAACTGTTTTTGGTGATGAGGCGGTGGATGGTTCTGATTGTTCCACTGAAGGTGATTTGTTGTGCGATACTCCAGCCGACCCAAGATTAAGTGGAGGATCAAACTTCAATTCTTCTGGATGTAATTATTATGGAACTGTGACGGATGAGAATGGACAATTGTATGATCCAATGGTTACAAATGTTATGTCTTATGCTTCAAAAGAATGTCGTGTGGATTTTACCGAAGAACAGTATGATCGAATTTTGTGGACACTTGAAAATGAGCGCACTTATTTAGATTGGCCTACTGTTTTAATCGATGTTGACGCTTATTTTTATGTGATGCCACTTGTGGATTGCTACAATGTCACAGCAATTGACTTTTACAACGCATCTGAAGCAGGTGATACTTATTCTTGGGATTTTGGTGATGGAACGGGAACCTCTACCGCAGAATCACCGTCCTATATATACGCGCTTCCTGGAATCTATGATGTGACTCTTGTTACCACAGATTTACTGGGATTCACATCAGCATACACGAAAACAATATCCGTAGGAACTGTTGACCTTCCTTATACCAATGATTTCGAAAATGGAACTACAGATATTGATATTTTCAATATTGCAAACCGTTGGAAGAATCAAGTGACAGTAAGTACGGTTGCTGCTGGAGCAGGTGCATATGGAATGTTAATGGACGGTACAGAATTGTCATCAACAAGTCCTAGTTTTAAAACTCCAACAACTGCCACAGCTTTTGACGATTTATGGAATCCGTATTACAAATCGAAAGTTTCTTTGTGTGTGAATGCAACAGGATATTTGGGTGTTTCACTTGATTTCGATAAACGGCAAATCAGGACTTCTAACGATAATTATACAAACTTACGAGTGCTTGTCAATGGAGTGCAAATTAATAATGTAATTAGCGTTGAAAATTCTTTTACAGATGATCCTGGGTTTACAAACTACTCGTTTGATTTATCGGCTTACGACGGAACTGTTTTTACATTAACAATTGAAGGTAGTCATAAATACAATGCTAATTTTGGAGGATCATTAAGTGGTTCAGCTACAATGATCGATAATATAAACATCGGCGGAACTGTTGACCCAACAGTTGTGGGGATTTATGAGCAAGCAATTAGCTCGGTTCGAACTTACCCAAATCCATTTACAAACCAGTTGCGAATTACATCAACAAATGTAATCGAAGGGATTCCTGTTTTTACCGATCTTAGCGGACAGAAATTAGGTTCTCAAATCGAAATGATACGAGTTAGCGCAACCACATATTTATGTGAGATGTCGAATCTTGCTTCAGGAATCTACCTTGTGAAAATGGGCGAGGATGTTGTTAGGGTTGTGAAGAAATAATTCAAAGTTGTTTATTCACAAACTTCTGATTGGATCTTATTTTTTTGTGATTTTATTGTAATCCACATAACTAATCTCGGAAAAAATCGAATAAGAAAAGCTGTAATTTTTCCAATTGGAGAGAGTACTATTTTAGCTTTTCGCCGCCGAATCATGCTAATAATTGATCTAGCAACCTTTTCTTGAGTCTGCTGAATAAACGCTGGTCGATGAGGAACAGTTACTAATTCCCCGCCTGAAGAAATCATTCTTTTTTCATCATCATTTTTGGTGAAACTGACGAAACAAATTCCAAAATGGATCCCCGTTGAACTGAGTTCAATCCTCAACGATTGCCAAAATGCGGTCAATGTCATTTTACCAGCGCTATAAGCAGATGCAGATGGCATTCCTTGGAGTCCAGCCAAGCTTGAAATGAAGATAATGCTTCCTTTCGTTTCCTTAATGTAGGGAATTGCTGCAAGTGTGGGAGTGATTGATCCCATCGAATTACTGATGAATACGGACTGAAAAATTTCTGGTGTCAAGTCGGTTAGGGCGGCATTCATCGTCAAGCTCCCGTTATTTATGAGGACATCGATGCGGCCATAGACATTAACTGCTCTTTGCATTAATTTTTTGCAGTCAATTTCATTGGTTATATCTCCTGCGAATCCTGAGACATTATAGCCCTTTTTCGAAAGTTCAGTGATCGCTTTTTGTAGGTTCTTGGCATTTCTACCATTGAGTACAACTTTGGCACCTTGATTACATAGTTCAATTGCAGTTGCTTTTCCAATTCCTTTACTGGAGCCCGTGATTATGACAATTTTGTCACTAAATGGTTTCTTTTCCATAGGCCAAATTTATGACCGAAAGCATCGAATTCAGAGCTGATGTCCGCATGAGATTAGATAGCATTTGCATATTTCGCAAATAGAATCGGAGCTATCTATTACTGTTTCTCATATTTACTATAAAACCAAAGTTTTGGAGTTAAATCGGTGTCATCTCCTTTGTAATAACCCCATCCGATAATCTCGTAGTATTTCTCGCCAACGGTTTCTTGGAAGTACTCTACCTTGAGAGGAGTTTTTTCATCTCTTGACCAAATAATTGTGCTCTCACCTTTGGATACTCCTCCGTGAATTACCATTTCATCTGGTTTTTGAACAACACACCACCCTTCTCCGTCTTGAATTTTATTTACTCCCGTGCTCACTACTTCTTTTCCAATTTTATAGACATCTGTAATCGTGACGCGCTGAAAATAAGGAGTCTCAGAACTGTAGACTTGAGTAACGTCGATTGAATTGATTAGCGTGAGAGATGGAGATTCAATGTTTTTAATTGTTAAATTTTCAAGATCAACGCTCTTTTTATCCACTAAATTAGTGTCCTTGTAAATGAGGAATTCTCCTTTCCATGTTCCATCTAGAATTTTGTAGACATCTGCAAATTGCTCATCATTTTCATGAAAAATGGGTTCGTCATCAATGTTAGAAATCTTGATTTGACTTGTGCTAGTGCAACCTGAAATAAGTAGTGCGGTAACAGCGAAAATTGAGATAATGATTTTCATAAGATTGAATTGATTAAGTGAATTCGGCAAATTTAGTGGCCAATGATGAAGCTCGAAGATCCTCGATGGTGTCAACATCATTCAAAACTTCTAGGAGTCCGACAGATAGATTTTTATTTTTTAGTTCGTGGAGTGTTTCTGCTAGCAATCCTTCTGTACTCCACTGTTTATTCTCGAAAATACATGGTGTTGGTTTAGATATTCCAATTAGATAATATCCGCCATCATCGGATGGACCGAAGACAGCATCATTAGACTTTAGTAGTTCTAATCCTTCTGAAATTACCTCAGCAGATAGATCTGGTAAGTCTGAGCCTACACCAACAATTCTTTTATATCCGACTTCAAAACCATTGTGAAATGCATCAAACATTTTTTCTCCAAGATCGTTTCCACTTTGAATAAATTGATTTTTTCCTGACCATAGGGTGTCATCACATTCAGATGAAAAATAGACGTGTAGATCGCAATTTTGAACAGCGGATGTCTCTCGTTCGGTAATGCTAATAAGTTCCTTGTAAACTTCAAGTGCAGCTTCAGGTCCAATTGTAGCCGCAAGTCGAGTTTTCGCTTTTCCTTTCACAGGATTCTTCACGAAAACAATGAGTAAATTTTTCGAGTTCATTAATTGATTTAATTTGAATTGGACGGAATTGTTATTTGATCTTACGGCTCGCAAACAAGTGTGTCATAGCTTGGAGAATAACCTGCCCAGACACCAAGTGCTCCACCCTCAATGTTGTTTGGGATATTCGTTGGAGTTGCAAATGGATTTCCTGCGGTCTGAAGTTGCGTGTATCTCTTTTCCATAAATTCGTACAGAGCTTCATCCATTTTAGATAACTTGATTACTACTGTATCTCCTTGCGCATAGAGCCATTGACTTTCTTCGGTGTATCCTGCTCCAGTAGCGAAAGGATTTTCGTACCAAAAATCAAACGTTAATCCATCGAAAAATTCATCATCAAACACTGGGTTGTGTGTAGGTATAAAAGATTGATCTACCTCATTTCCGTTTTCATCCAAATTAATACGTTTCACTTCCCATTTATAGGCATCAAAAGTTCCTGTTGGATCAGTCAAGGTTACCCATGAATATCCTAAATTCGGGGTGTCTCCATCTGATTTCCAGTATGAATTATCAAAAGATGTGGGTGCGACAATACTCGTTTTTGCGGTATAAGTTTGACCTTCATAGCTTACCGTAAGCGTGTATGTTTTTCCAACTTCCCCCCAAATTGAAGGGTCGAGTGATGTGTAAGCACATAAACTATAGTTGGCAAGATCTTCAACGGCTACACCGAACATAGATGCTGCTAATTCTTCAGTCCCAGGAGGTAGGTTGTCGGAACAAATTTCAGTCAGCGTTACTGTTGTCGTGCCATTTGCAACTATAACAACAGCACCTGATACGAAACTGTTTAAAAATGCCTCTAAATCAGTTGATGCGTAAACCTCTTTTGACTTTGAAAGCAACACGAATGGTGGAGCATCAGTCTCTATTCTACCATCGATGACCAATTGTTCTTCATAGCCAGGTATGTCAATGGTAACTTCTTTTGTACAACTATTTGATACAAAAAAAGTGCAAGTAAAGTGCTTAGAAATGCGAGTCGATATGTCATTGATTTACTCATAATATTAAGTGCTAAAATTCAAAATTCCAGGTCACACTTGGTATAATCGGGAATAAGGTAACTTGTTTTACAGAGATTTCAAAATTGCCTTGAAGGAAATCTCCGTCGTTATCAACGTATAAAAAATATGGATTTGCTCGATTGTAAACATTATAGATTGAAAATGCCCAATTACTGCGCATGCGTTTTTTTACCTTGACGATGTTACCGTTTTCATCTTCTTTTTCTTTATACGCTTTCGAATACCAAATTGCGGAAATGTCCAATCGATGATAAGGTGCCATTCGTGTTGAATTTCGGTGACCATAATTAAAAAGAAGATCCTGCCCGTGAACGTACCATGAAGTAGGCAATGTCAGCGTATTACCTGTCGCGTAGATAAATGCAGCACTGAAGTTCCAATGATCATTCAATTTGTAACTCGCTACAATGGATAAATCGTGTCTGCGATCATATTTTGCAGGGAATTTTAATCCATCGTTCAAATCTTCGAAAAGTCGCTCAGTTTTGCTCCAAGTATAACCAATCCAACCTGTTAATTTACCGAAAGTTCTACGGATATAAAGTTCAGCACCGTAGCTCCATCCTCTACCAAAGGTCAAAAGATTATCAGTATTGTCGTTTACATTATCAGACGGAAGTGCGCCTTCTTTGTATTCAATTAAATTGCGCATGTCCTTATAGTATACTTCCACGGATGTCTCCCATTTATTTTTATTAAAATTCCGAAAATAACCAAGCGATCCTTGCCATCCTTTTTGAGGTTTAGCAATATCGGTTGTTGGAAACCAAATATCTGTTGGTAGAGAAACCGCAGATAATGATGTTAAGTGAACATATTGATAATTGTAGGTCCAACCTGCTTTAATTGAACTGTTATCTGGGAGTAACCACCGCATTGAAACTCTTGGCTCAAGTCCTTGATAGAATTTTATTAAGTCGCCCTTATCGTAAACGATTGTCGAATCTGGTTGACTAATCCCGCCATCAACATAGCGTGTAAATGCTCCAACATGTTGATATGTGCTATAGCGAAGCCCCATATTTACACGAATATTCTCGTTTAGATCAACCTCATCTAGAAAGTAAACAGCTGACTCGTGACTAAATAGCTTTTGGGCAATTCCTGTGTCAAACTCGACATCATCAGAGGATGCTGAGACACTCGTTGGTGTAAACGTATGATATGTATAGTTCAGTCCCCATTTCATGCGATGCCGAGGATTTGGGAAATAACTAAAATCTACTTTTCCACCATAATCTCGAATTCCAGATTTCAATTCAAATCGAAATTGATCTTGTTCCGATCCAAAACTAAAAAGGTAATCCGTCATTGTTGTAGTGACGTTCATAAATAGTTTACTCGAAAAAATATGATTCCATCTTAACGATGCGATTGCATTTCCCCATGGCATTTTCACTTGAAATCCATCATCTTTGTTCCCGAATTGAAATTCGTCTTTTCCGTAATAACTACTAAAGAAAATTTTATCTTTCTTAGTTAGTTTGTAATTCAGTTTCAAATTAAAATCATAGAAAAAATAACTTGAACCTGCGAAAGGAGAAGAATCTGGAATCGCAGCTTTCATGATTAAATCAATGTAGGTTCTTCGTCCAGATATGATAAATGATCCTTTATCTTTCTTTAGTGGGCCCTCTAGTGTTAAACGGGAAGAAATGGCGCCAATTCCTCCTTTAACTTTGAACTTTTTGTAGTTTCCCTCATTCATGTTGACTTCAAGAACAGAAGACATTCTACCACCGAAATTTGCAGGAATCCCCCCTTTTATTAGGTTTACACTTTTCACTGCATCAGCATTAAAAACGGAAAAGAATCCAAATAGATGAGCAGCATTGTACACAACCGCTTCATCTAATAGAACAAGGTTTTGATCAGGTCCACCACCTCGGACATAAAAACCTTGCCCGCCTTCTGCTGCTGATGAAACACCAGGAAGGAGTTGAATTGCTTTGATAATGTCAACCTCACCCATAAAAGCTGGAAGTGTCTTAATCTCTGCGATATCTAGTTCAATTTGACCAATCTTAGTACTGTTGGTGTTATCCAGTGCATTTCCTTTCACGATCACTTCATCAATGGCTTGTATATTTGTCCCTGTTTCGTAATCAAGTAATAGATCTCCATTTAGATTAATCGTTTTTTTCTCTGTTTCTCGTCCACTTACCCGAAATTCAATGTCATATTTGCCACAAAGAACGGTTAGTGAATAAAACCCATAATTGTTTGTAATAGCGCCTTTTTTAATGGATGGAATGTAAATTTTCGCTCCAATAACAGTCTCACCATCAGAAGTATCTGTTATAGTGCCACTAATTGTGCAAGTCTCTTGTGCATAGTTGAAGCTGGTAGATAAGAGAAAGAGAAAAATAAGTAACCGAGGCATTGACTTTAGTATTTGCACAAAAATCGGAAAAACTATTGTGGATTCAAATCAATATGGTGACGAACGGCAATGAAAAGTGTTAAAATAGCCTGTCGACTCTCTGCTTACTAGTTTGCTTGTATTCAGTCGTTCAAAAGGATAATTATTTTAACTTTGTAAGTCAAATGCGAACACCATTCTATATACTGTTTTTTGGACTTTTTCTATGTTCGAGTTCGTTTGCTCAAACCAAGGAATTAGATAGCCTCTATCAATTACTTACAAATAGTAGTTCTGTTCGTGGGAAGGTGCGCATTACTCTTGAGATTTCGAAGAGATCAGAATCGGAAGAGGATGTACTTCGCCATCTTAAAATTGCACGATCTCTAGCAGCAGGTCAATCCAAAAGTGTAAAAGTTGAGGTCATCGATGCGTTCGCTGTGTTTTATTACCGATCATTGAATTATGAACAAGCAATTGCAGAGAAAATAGAAGCTGTAGAAATAAGAAGATCACTCAATGACCGAGCTGAACTCGCAAATGCACTTTACCGATTGGCTCAATACCAGAGAGCTGGATATCGTTTGGATGAAGCTCTATTGTCATATCGAGAAGCAGAAAAGTATTATGCTCAGTTGGATAATCACTCACGACAGATAAATTGCTTGAATGGATTGGGGGTTATCCATAAAAATTTGGGTGATTACACACAGGC
>JAJRQK010000029.1 GCA_024280295.1 Bacteroidota bacterium | reverse complement strand
ATTACCTTGTAGATTTGTGTTTACCGTTAGATCTAAAGAGGTGAGAGAATTATCATCACACCTCAACTCTACAATATTAGGAAAGGCCTCAATTCCTGTTAAATCTGAAATTGAGAGCGACGAACAATAAATACCCCCAGTATATGAACTCGCTTCGCTAACCTGAATTTCAGCATCACTATTTGTATTGATTGCTGAAGTTCCAACTAAGTAAGCTTTAAAATTAGCATCTGGGATGTTGACGACTTGCGCCAAGGAACTAGATACAACAACGATTAGTGAGACTAAACTGATTCCTATTTTCATCATTTTTATTTTTAATTAAATTATTAATGCTCTTTCTGACTTCAATGATAATCCAACCATTGCTAGAAATAGCAATCCAATTCGTGAAGGGCAAAATGAACAAGTAAAGGAATATTTTAGGCACTACAAGTCGACTTTACACGAGACAAGATTGACTAAGAAGGTTGTGCAAATTAGTTGGTCTTAAATTTATTTTGCGGCAATTTATTTTGCTATTATGATTACTAATTATTACATTGAGTCAACTTAAAACCAATTACTATGAAAACCAAAGCATTAATAGCTCTTGTTTCAATCAGTTTGTTATTTTCATCTTGTTACACAGCTCATTTTACAGTAGGCGATGGACCAATAAAGGATAAAGGACCTCAAAAAACGTATGATAAATCCAAACAGATGTGGTTATTCTGGGGGTTAGTCAACATTAACGACGGACAAACTGCAACTCCTTCTAATGGTAATTACATGATCAAGACGAAAACTAAATTTGTTGATGGATTACTCACTGGAATAACTGCTGGGATATTCACTATGAAGACAGTAAAAACTAAGGTCAAGAAAGAATGAGATGTAGGGCAAGAGTGCTGAATGAACTAGAACGAATCTCTGTAAGGCATTACAAGTTCAATCATCGTTCCAGATGGAATGCCATTTTCATGTAAGTCTGTTGTAATAAATTCAGCATGTAATCCTTCTTTGGCACTTAATATTTTTAAGCGACTTTCAATCGCTTGTAGGGCGAAAGATTCATGTTCTCTTCCTTGCCTTTCTTGAATTTCTTGCGCTTTCATTCGCCCTATACCATTGTCAATTATGATACAGCGTAAGGTGTCTTTGAGTTCAAAATTAATTGAAATTGTGCGCTTTCCTTTCTTGTGCATTAATCCATGAACAAGTGCATTTTCAATAAAAGGTTGCACAATTAATGATGGAACCTCAATTTCTTGGTCTATATCAGATTGAATTGTGTAGGTGAACTCATCACCAAATCGAAGTTTCTCTAATTTCAGGTACACATCCAGAAATTCGAGTTCTTTTTGCATCGGAATGAAGTCTTGATTTGAATAATTCAATGCACTTCGAACTAAGTTCGCGAAAAGTACAATGTAATCGTAAGAAGCATCTGTATTTTGTTCTAGAATTAATCCTTGAATCGAGTTGAGGGAGTTAAAGATGAAATGTGGATTCATTTGTGATCTCAACGCTTTCAATTCAGAATCGAGTACATTCGTTCTTAATTCTTGTTTCTCTAGTAATTCACGATTTTTTTTCTGAATGACGCTCATTCTATATCTGAAGATAATAAAAGCGAGCCCGATTAGTATCAAGCCAATAATCGAGTAGAACCACCATGTTAGCCAATAAGGTGGTGATATTGTGAAGTTATACTCAAACACTTCCGTTTCTTGACCCCGATACTGCGCCTTCATTTTAAATGTATAATTTCCGACAGGGAGTGATTGAAATTCAATGACATTTTCAGATGTTTCAATGCTTTTCCAATCATCATAAAATCCATCAAGTGTATATAGAATTGTTGTTTCTGACTTGGACTCTATGTGACGATAATCGAAGAAGAATTTGATCTTATTTTCATTATGTGCGAACTCAAAACAATTTTTATAATTCACTAATACATCATTCACTTGTAGAGAGTCAATGTACAATCGAGAGATCATTTTTTCTTTAATTGGACTAGAGATATCTATCGAGTAGAAATTATGTTTCTCTAGTAGCCATAACTTATCATTACTCAGCGCGAAATCTGTAATATTCTCTGGAATAACTCCCTCCGCAATGCCTAAATGAATGAATTGCCCCTTCATGAAATTATAACATTGCAGACCAGCAGTACTAATTAGGTAAAGAACATTACCATCAACCATTAGGCTCTTTATGTTAGTTGATTTCAATCCATTCTTGATAGATATTCTATCAACAAGTTTATTATCTTGATAAATCAGAACACCGAATTCGCTTGTCGCGCAATAAAGGCGATCATTAGAATGCACCAAATCATTCGCAATAAACTTCCTTCCTCTGTAACTTAAGTATTCATTACTATCTGCTGAAGTATGGTCGGCGCGACAGAACGTAACACCTCGATTTGTTGTGAAATAGATCAATTGATCTTCAGGCGACCAAACAACAGAAGCACTACGACCTCTTGAATCAAGGTAATTGACATTCACACGTAGACTTCCCTTCTCTTTGGATAGAAAGTAAATACCATTCAATCCTGAGATGATCACATTATTCTCATCAATTAAACACACATCCTTAATTCCAACATAATAGGACGAGTAGGTTTCATAGATAATATTTTCCTCTTGGATATTTTCAAACTTGAAATTACTAGGCACGTAAAACACATCGTCAACATTTGCCTTTATTTTATCAATTAGATGAATTTCAGTGTCGAACTTGTAGATTTCTCCTTCCCGAGTAGATAGATAAACATCATTTTCTGGTGTGGTTTCAATTCCCAAAAGTAAAGAATTCAAATGATGCTGAATTACCTTTTTATCGGGAATTACGATGATCCCTTTCCCAAAGGTTCCTAGAAAGAGTGTACCGTTTTGATTAGAGATTACTGCAGCAATGAACTCGCTCGAGAACATTGATTGTTGCTCAATGAGTGTGTCATTTCTTAGTGCCAGAATCCTAGCCCCACCTTTTACATCCAAACCAATTAATTCTGATTTGGTTAATGAAAAAAAACGCTCTTTAAAGCGCAACTTCGTACCTAGTTGAATAGATTCTTCAACGTTGACAATTCTATTTTGCTCATCGAGAATTCCAAACACTTTCGAGTCAATGTCAAAATAATCCGCTCGATCAGTGTAGTCTCCTGAGGAAGAGATTTCCACTACTTCAAGTTTCAGATCCTTAATTTTGAGTACTGTTTTCTTATTGTTATACGAAAGGTAAAGGCAACCATCAGAGGTTTGTCGGCATATAAAGTACTCAAATTCTACAGCCTCAATGGCTTCAATTTCTCCATTTTTCAATTTAGTTAAATCAAAGAGGATTTCAACATGTCCATTAACATCAATAGATCTGATTTCGTACTTCGAGACTACGATTATCCGATCCTCACCATCGATGAAATAATTAAACAACTTGAATCCATCATCTAAATCAAGGCTATAGAATAATTCAAGTTTCCCATCAATAATCTTAAAAACCTGGCCATTTAAATTTGCACAGAAAATCTCCCGTCGACTATTCATTTTCAAGTCGAAAAAAGAATTACCCATTTGTCCTTCTAAAGCAGCGAAACGAATAAACCTGTTCTGGCGATAAATAAACAAACCATCGTTTGTACCTACATAGAGAACCTCTTCAGTATCATCATAAAGTAGGGTGTAAATATCAGTATTAGCGAACTGGTCTTCTCCTATAAAAAAGTGTGTTGGATCTTGGGCATAAATTGGTTGAGCGTTTAGAAGAAAAACACAGATAACTACTAAACTAGTTCCAAATAATAGTCTCAATATTCTTTTATTGCCAATTCAAAATCTACGTTTTTTTTACGTGAGATTATTGTTTTTATATCACGCGTCATAGTGATGGTGCATGCTGTTTTATTATATATCTCAATGTGCTTTAGGTTGATTATCCAAGATCGATGTGACCTAAAAAAGCAACTATTCTCTTCCAACAGATCCTCAAAATATTTGAGTGTTTTTGAAACTGTGATTACCTTCTCATTCGTGAGATGAACTTGACAATAGGTGCCATCTGCTTTGATTGCAATAATTGTATCCAGGTCGATAATTCGTCTATTTCCTAATTCTGGAAGGACAATTTTAGTGCATCTTTTATCCTTTATTGACCTTAGGAGATCCTGATAATTTTCAAGTCCGTTTTTTTGCTCTAGGCGATCACTCAGTTTCTCAATTGAAAGTGCCAGCTTTTTGCGATCAATTGGCTTTACCAAATAATCGACAGCATTCAGTTCAAACGCCTTAATTGCATATTGATCAAATGCTGTAACAAAAATTATTTCAAAGTTGATTTCATCAAAGAAGTTTACAAGCTCGTATCCTGCATACTCAGGCATTTGGACATCTAAAAATACAACATCAGGCTGAAGCAATTTTATTTGTTCCACTGCCGATACAACATCCTCACATTTTGCAATCACATCAATAGTATCAAAACCCTTCTCTAATAAGTTAGTGAGAACAGTCCTTGCCCACTGCTCATCATCAACGATTATCGCTTTGATTTTACCCATAGTACAAAGTTAGAGGATTAATGTCGATTACAAAGAAGAAGTTGGTGAGGATTCAAATGGGATAGTAAAGAAAAGGATATCGATGTAAATAAAACATTTACACCCACTACTGTCCGATAAAATCTTATAGAAAATTACACCTTCATTGAAGGTAGTTAAGGGAAACTTTCGGACACTAAAGAAATTTGGTGTCTATGCTAACCTAACTAATAATGTAGAGTTTTACTTTTAGATTGTTCTGCCCAAAGAATATGCAACAGAAAGTGAGTGTCAATTTACTGAATTTTTTATCTAACAAGATGATTCATTAAGTCTTGTCAGAGCAAGAAGCAGGTTCGAGGTTACCTTATCTTGTAGTTTCAGGTTAAATTTCCGTTATTTTTTTTTAATGCCTGTTGATTTAAACTGTTCGTAGTAATCACAAATAAAATCAAGAATAGTGCTCTTTCCTCAGTTTAACTGTCTTAAATATTGAATCTTATTGTTCTGAGGTTTTCGTGTCTTTAATTCAAATATACACCCCAGAGTAGGCGGTTAGCTTGGAATAATCGAAGCCCATAAAAGAGAAATGAATGCTGCGACAAAAGGAGCTGTGATGAATGATTTACTTTTATTGATGAGAGATGACAACTAGTAGCCGAATATGGATTAGGTGCCGTAGAAAAAGACAAACACAACACTTACATCCAATAAACTTGAGGATACGCTGATTTCAATTTATTTTTTGACTCTAAAGTACGATGAGCATGCAAAATACTATCGTTTGACTTTGGATAAAGTGGTATATGCTCAAGGGATCGATTAATTTTATTCACTTTTTCTGCGAGTGATTTTGTTTCTTGCGCAAAATAAGTTTCACGGAAAAAATTCCAAACATGTTCTACGGAAACACCAGACGGATGCACCATGTCCCGTTTAAAATACCTGTAGTCGCGCAATTGATCTATCACCAATTCGTATGAAGGAAAATAGTCTGGCATTGAACTTTCAGACAGCTGATGTGTTAACTCAATCAATCTTGCTTTACTTCGGTTATTATCAATTAATCCATCTTTAGCATGCCGAACAGGACTCACAGAGAAGATTACCTTCAAGTTTGAATTGAGAGCATTAAGAAGGGAAAGCACTTTTTGCCATCTTGAAACCATTTCATTGACTTCGCTCAATTCTTTTTTGAATGATTCCTTTCGCTCTTTATGACAGTTGGCTACTACTCTATTCAATGAAGTGTGAAAATACCCCCAACTCGTGCCGAATGTAATCACCAAAACTCTTGCTGATACCAAGCACTCTTTGAATGCTTTTCTTGCATTAGTAACATTCTGTTCAAGTTCATCGCTTGACATTCCGTAAATCTTACTTGATGCATCCCAAGAGAAAAATAAATCATTCTTCTGGTAAATCTCGACACTTTTATCGTCATTAATTGACGATTCAATAACATCTGCCAACGCTAAGGGATGAAAAACAGTCCCAAAAGGGTTACTAATTGTCAGAAAACCATTCTTCTGAAAATGCTCTGTCATGGAGTCTGCAAAACAACTTCCTAAGAGAATAATTTCATCTCCATGTTTAATTTTACTTCGAGAAGCGACGACAGGAAATGGGAGCATCAATTCCATACGATTATGACATTAATGCTTTTGCATTTTCAAGCGCCGCAGCATTGATTTGATCACCACTCATTAAGCGGGCAGTTTCTTCGATACGATCTTCCAAGGATAATTGTGTCACAAAGGATTTTGTTTTTCCATCAATAACAGATTTCGTAACTTTAAGATGTTGTCCACCTTTTGCTGCTACTTGTGGAAGGTGTGTAATCGCAATAACTTGCATCCCCTCTCCCATTTTTGTCAATGTTGCTCCAACTTTTTGTGCAACATCTCCAGATACTCCTGTATCAATTTCATCAAAGAAAATTGTTCTCAGTTTCGTTTTGGCAGAGATCAAGCTTTGAAGTGCTAACATCACACGCGACAGTTCTCCCCCACTTGCTGCTCGATGAACAGGAACAGGTTCTATTCCAGCATTTGGGCTAAAAAAAATCTCTAATTTAGAGATGCCAGTTTCATTTAAGCTTTCCAGTTTTGTTAATCGAAAAACAAGCTCAGTGTCAACTAGTTTAAGTGATTGAAGAGCATTTTTAAGTTCTTTTTCAATCTTAGGTATAGAGGACAACCTATTTTCATGCAGCAAGTCAGCACGTTCGATAAGATTCTCTTTACGAGCTATTAAATCATTTTCAAGCAAATTAACTTCCTTCTGTAATTCATCATCATCAACCGATGTTGATTTCAACTGATTCCAATAATCAATTAATTCTGTTTGATTTCGTGAATTATGTTTGTGAATTGCCTTGTTATAGTAATTCATCTGCTCCGAAAGCTCTAAGAGTTTCACTGGATCAATGTCAATTTCTCCCAACCGACTCTCTGCTTCAGAAGCGACATCTATTAATTCAATCAATGAACTCTCAACCCTATCATGCAATTCTTTAATTCCCTCATCAATTTGAGCGCTTTTAGCGAGTGAGGCAATCAGGGCCTGCAAGATTTCAATCGCACCTTGATTACCATTCAATCCTTCCTTAAGTTCATCATAGGAAAGCTTGATATCGTCAATATTTTCGGCAGAATTCAATTCATTTTGAATTTTATCATAATCGACAACGTCCAACCGCAATTCATTCAGCTCCGCAAGCTGAAACTCGTTGTAATCTGCCATGGATGAAGAAGCTGATAATTTCTCTTTCAGTTCTTTTAATCGCCTGGAATCCTTCTCAAATTTGATGTAAATCGAACGAAATTCATCAACCTTAGCTTTATTACCAGATAAGATATCCAATACATTTAGTTGAAATGACAAATCTTTCAACTCTAGCGTGTTGTATTGAGAATGTATGTGTACCAATTGAGATGTTAACGCACGAAGCGTACTCAATTGAACTGGTGTGTCATTGATAAATGCTCTTGATCTGCCTTGTTTTGAGATTTCTCTACGGACAATACATTTTTCGAAGTAATCAAGTTCATTTTCAGTGAAAAATGATTCAAGATTGAATTCTGCGACCTCAATTTCTGCCTCTACAACTGATTTATCCTTTCGGTCACCAATGATTGAAAAATTAGCTCTCTCACCAAGAATTAGGCTAAGTGCATTAAGCAGGATCGATTTTCCCGAACCAGTTTCACCTGTAATAACTGTAAATCCAGAAGTAAATTGAATATCAACTTCATCAATTAAGGCAAAGTTCTCTATTCTTAAAGAAGAAATCATTAGCCGAGTATCTCTTGATATTTCGAAGAATTTGTGGGATCAATTCGTTTGAGAAGATTTACAATATTGTTCTTATCTCTTACTTCCGCATCTTCGTATAAATTTTTAATCTCATTTGTTTTTGCCGTTATGAAATTCAATAAATTCAATGAGTTTGGTCGAGCCGCAACAACTTTAATCAATTTGTTCAATGCGCTGTATATTTCTTTTCTTGCTGTAGCTTTATCCTCGTACATTTTATCGATCCCATTTCGATGGTACAAGTAATTACAATCTCTCAAGGGAGCAAATAGTTCATGTAAAATATTATCAACTAGCCAATAGCGATTTCTTTTTCCTTGCTCGTTTGATTTCCATCCTGGAGTTCCCGAAGATTGCGCCAACGAGACAATATCTCTAGCCTTTTCGAAATAGCGAGTTCCTCCATCCGATGAGAATGAGTCATAATCCATTCCAATGACGAAATAAGCATAAAAAGCTAGCAATGAGGTTAAATTATCACGGAATTGGTTCTCAGAATAAATTAAAGCCGCTCCACGAGAGAATGAAAATTGAACGTCATCATCCTGGTAATTGAATACCGTAGTATTGTAACTTCCGTTAAACGCAGGGCGCGAAGATTGAACTTGAATGAAGCCAGCATAAGTACCTGAAGATGGAATTGAATTGATTTGAAGTTGAAGATTACAATTAATTCGCTCCTCCACTTCGAAATTATCATTCGTCCACTTAGTTGTGTTCATCATGTCATAAATAACTGATTCCAGCTGCTTAAAAATATCTTTTTCCACACTAGTCACCTCTAGCTTAGTATCAAAAATGATACTAACTTGACAATTTAACTCTTGTGCTTTCGCACCAATTGAGATAAAGGATATAAGGAATAAAGCTAATCTTTTTTTCATCAAATATATTTTTTCAAATAGGCCACAATATCGTTGGCAACTTCTGTCTTTGTTTTTAACTCAAAACTCACGGTATTATTGCGGTCATCCAAGATACTAATTTTGTTTGTATCGTACCCAAAACCAGCACCTTCATCTTGCAGGGTATTCATCACAATGAAATTTAGGTTCTTTTTGGTTATTTTTTTTTGCGCATTCGATTCTAAATCATTGGTTTCTAGCGCAAATCCAATAACTATTTGCTTTGTTTTATTCGTTCCCGCCCAAAGTAAAACATCTGGATTTTTAATCAATCGAATAGTCAGTTCTCCCGAAGATTTCTTGATTTTTTGTTCTGCAACATCCGCAGGACGATAATCAGCAACAGCTGCGGCAAAAACACCAAAATCGCAATCATTCCAATTCTTCTGAACAACTTCGAGCATTTCTTGAGCCGATTTTATACGAATCAACGTTAAATTTGGATGAACAAGCTGAAGTTTACTCGGTCCCGAAACAAGTGTCACCCTTGCCCCTTCAGCCAAGAATTGTTCGGCGATTGCATATCCCATCTTTCCGCTTGAGTAATTTCCGATAAATCGAACAGGATCAATTGCCTCATGTGTAGGTCCTGCGGTTATAAGAACATGCTTTCCTGCCAATCTTGGATCTTGATTCTTCGTGAAAAATGCCTGAACTCTTTCAAATATTGTCTCCGGTTCAGCCATTCTTCCAGTGCCATCCAGTCCACTTGCTAATTCTCCCGACTCCGCCGGAATAACTTCCACACCATCTTGCTCTATCTGTTTGATATTTCTTGAGGTAGTTGGATGAGCATACATATCCAAATCCATTGCTGGGGCAACAATTGTCTTTGTTTTCATGGATAAGTACGTTGCAAGTAATAGGTTATCACAACTTCCTATTGCCATTTTACTGAGCGTGTTCGCCGTTAAGGGTGCAATTACAAAAACATCTGCCCACAATCCATATTCAACGTGATTATTCCAGGTACCATCAGATTTGTTCCAGAATTCAATTCCAACTGGATTTTCAGAAAGAGTAGAGACTACTATAGGAGATATAAAATCAGAAGAGGCAGGAGTCAAAATACATTTGACATCTGCCCCTGATTTTTTCAACAATCTTATTAGGAATGCAACTTTATAGGCAGCTATTCCTCCAGTAATACCGAGAAGAACACGCATCCCTTGCATTGTATTTATGCTTCAGTGTTCTCTTCTGGATCTCTATAATATACTTTTTCTTCCAAAAACTCTTGGATTGCCATTGCAACTGGCTTCGGAAGACGCTCATAGAAGCGAGAGATCTCAATTTGTTCTCTATTCTCAAAGATTTCCTCCAAGTTATCTGTAGATGAAGCAAATTCCTCAAGTTTAGCCGTTAATTCAATTTTCAAATCGACACTCAACTGATTAGATCGCTTAGATATCACCACGAGAGATTCGTAGATGTTTTCCGTATGCTTTTCCAGTTCAACTGTATCACGTGTAATTGTAGATCTCTCTGCTGTACTATTTTTAAAATTCATATTTTCTACTTAAATTCTTTTTACTCTTCCAGTTCTTTCAACTCTTTCAAGTACTTTTTCATATCATCACAACTTGAAGTAAGCACACTTAAATGCGATGATTCTGGAAATGCAGCCACAAAGGTAGTATATCTTTCAATAGCTTCCTCTGTTCTTTCCATTTTTTTAGTCTCAATACTGTTTTTAGCGAGGAAGTTAGAGTTACTAACTAGAGTGAATTGAACATCTTCTTTAAAAATAGACATTGGATAATCTTCGGCAAAAACAAGGGCAGAATTAACCGCAGCTCTATAGTTTTCTGTTTTAGAGTAAAGCATGACTGCTTCGTAGGATTTTGTTTCAAGTTTGAAGTGTAATCCATCAATAATCGCATTACATGAATCCACCAAGGGTGAATTTGGATAACGATTAGCAAATTGTTGAAGGTTATTAATTGCAACCTCAGTTTCGAGTTGATCGAGCGAAAAATCTGGAGAATTTTTCACCGAACACATAGCGCTCAGAAATAATGCTTCTTCTGATTTCGGGCTATAAGGAAAACGTTGAGGGAACACACCAAGATAATATCCAGCCATGTAATAGTCATTGTTATCATAATACGCCTTTCCAATTCTGAAATAAGCTAATTCACCTTCGCCTTGCTTTGGCATACGCTGATAAATTTGCTCATATAGTCCGATTGATTTATTTCGAGTTGCTTTTGTAGGCTCATTTTCGTAAAGATCATTCGCCATTTCAAATTTGCGTCCGTAATCATCCTCCTTGAGGACTTTACTGTATTCTGAACAGCTCGAAAGCACCACGAGCACTAGAAGTAAGGGTAAAAAAGCTATTTTTTTCATTGGGATCAAAGGTAGAACAATTATCCGTTTCTAAATGTTAATAGAGTATAACGTGGAAATCGATTTCGATAAATTAATAGCGACTATCTAATGCGAAGATTGCGTCCAATTTGCAAAACAGTTGTTGGACGAATACCATTCAATCGACATAATTTAGAAACAGTTGTTCTATTTCTAGCTGCGATTGCTCCTAGCGTATCTCCAGAGCGAATTCTGTAATATTTACTTGAGCCTGTTGCGGTTGATTTAGCAGCAACTGTTCCGCCATTAGATCTTGCCTTAGCACCTGGTCTAAACAAGCCTTTATGAACCATTAGGTTCTCATCCTTCACTTCCTTCTTTTTGAAATCGATGATTTGTTCTGGATCCATAGGTGCATCATAAAATCTAACTTCAAAGTGCAAGTGAGAACCATAAGAGTGCCCAGTGTTCCCTCCTAATCCAATTGGTTCACCGGCTTTAATTTCTTGATTCGGTGCAACCAAATGTTTACTCAAATGCGCATAGAAAGTTTCCAAGCCATTATGATGTCTAATCACAACTAAGTTTCCGAAACCTGCATCGTTGTATTTTGCATAACGAATTTTCCCCGACCAAGCAGCAACAACTGTATCGCCAGTGTTCAGATCAATATCAGTACCATTATGATTTCTTCCTCTTCTATATCCATAGCGAGAAGTAATCCGACCATCTACTGGCATTACAAATTCAGTTCCGATTGAATCTTGCACGCACAACCATATAGTATCTTTCAATTTAGATAGATCATTTGTTAACTGAGAAGTGTAACAAACATCGTTGTTCCAAGTCTTAATATAGTTGAGTGTTGAATCTTCTTTAATTTCCATACTCAAACGATCATTCAAGACTCCATCAAAATTTTGATCTTCCATATAAACCCAAGTCCGGTTGGAGAATACAAGCAACGTCCCTTCATCGGTACGAATTGTATCGATAACATGTTGCCCAAAAGATGTCAGTGAGATGGTGAGTAAGGTAAGTACAAGGAGATAACGCATAACAGTTTTGTTTTTCTTCTTCGGTTCTACTTCATTATTCGCTCACAAAAGTAAGCATTTATTCAACTAGTCCTCTATTACGTCCATGATTAGCATGTTGTAAAGGATGTCTTCATTTGGTTTAACTACATCAAGATAACCTTTTGACTTATAGGCTTCTGACGAAGGCACAAAGACAAACATTCTATCCGATTTTTTAGCATTTATTAACGCTTTTTTAAGACCTGGAACGACACCATAATCTGCTAAATGCATGCTAAAGGGTCTTCCATCCATAAAAGAATTCACGTAACGTGGATTTGACTGAGAAGATGTAATTGTATGAAAAATAAGTTCTTGACTGTCATCAAAGCCAAGAGTATTCGACGCATTACTTTCAAAAATCCATACTTTATTTCCATCAATAGATCGATCTGGTTCAATTTTATTGAGGACTCTTATTCTTAAGATATTGTTTGCATTCGGTGGGATTAAGTCTTTGATTCCTTTTTCACCTCTAGCTAGTTCACTTGGGATAAAAATTTCAGCAAAATCGCCAACTTTAAGGTTCTTAAGAGCAATATCCCATCCTTTGGTTTGAATTTCAAAGCCAATCATAAATGGAATTGATTCTTTTTTTAGTAGATGATTTCCATCCACAATATCCCCATCATCTATCATAACACGATAGTCAATAGCGTAGAGTTCAGCATATTTAAGAGATTCACCATCGCCATGCTCAAACCATTTGATTCGGATTCCGTTATCAAGTGTGAGCGTGTCTTCTACATTTTTTGTTTGATCAATTTCGAGTATTTCTGGATCTACATTAACGACATCAATTGAAGCCTTGGAAGATTCTTTCTCCTTAACACCTGTTGGATTACAAGATGTATGAATTCCAACAGTCAACAAAGACAGAAAAGACAGACTTATTGATTTGATCACTTTCATTTTATATCGAGTAAGCGAATATCAACTACCAATGTAGTTAATGGTGGAATTTTTTCTCTATCGCCAAGCATTCCATGACCAATGTGGCTTGGTATTATCAATTTCATTCTATCTCCCACTTTCATGAGTTTCAATGCTTCCTGCAAACCAGTTTCGACCTCACTTTGACCAACTTTCACCTCGGTATACTCATCCGGTGGCATCAAATAGCAAACAGTTCCATCTAGCAGTGAGATTGAATATTCAACCTCCACGATATCCTTTGTCTTTGGTGATTGCCCTTCACCTTCTTCATAGATAAAGTATTGAAGTCCACTACCTGTGGTGGTCATTTCCCAGTTCTTATGGAGTTCTAAGTAAAGTTTAATGTCAATTTCCTCTTGAATCGCAATATTCCGTCCCAAGTCAGAGGAATTATTCTTCGTCCAGCTATCCGCAAGATTCGGAGCATCCTCTACTTCGACTTCACTACAGGCATAAAAAAGCCCCAAAGATACTATCGCAATTACTAATTTATACATTTACTTTTTCAAAATATGTAGGAACAAGTCCTCTAATCTTTGCCAATGTATCATCGATCGAATCAGAAGTTATTCCTCCAGCGGCATTTGCATGTCCACCACCCTCAAAATGATCTTTCGCAAGTCCATTCACTTTAATTGTACCCAATGACCGAAAAGAAAGTTTCACTTTGCCATCTTTTTCAGACATCAAAATTGCCACGGATGCCCCTTCAATGGACAAGGCAACATTTACCAACCCTTCCGTGTCCCCTTTTTGATAATTAAACAGATCCAGTTCTTCGGCAGTTAACGGAAGCATTACGACTCCATATTCTGGAATAAACTCAAGTTTCTCAGAGATAGCAAATCCTCTTAATTTCATTCGATCTAACCTATTGTTATCAAAAGTTTTCTCGTGCACAACAGAATGATTTACGCCTTTTTCTAATAACAATGCGAGCAGTTCATGTGTTCGTGGTGTTACAGAAGAAAAACGGAAAGAACCTGTATCGGTTACAATTCCAAGATATAATGGAGTTCCAATTGCCTCATTTAAAACATTAGAATTATCTGATTTAACAATTAACTCAATGATTAACTGCGAAGTAGAACAAACATCTGGGTGAGATGCAGAAATATCCACAAAATCATCTGGGCTTGGATGGTGATCGATCATTATCTTCTTTGCTTTAGCATTAACGAGCAATTCACTCATTTCTCGGCCTACTCTGCCAGCTCCATTGTAATCTAGGCAGAAAATTAAGTCCGCACTTGCCATTTCTGCCGTCACTCGTTCACTATCTTGTTCAAAATCGATAATCTCATCACCTTCTTTTAGCCACTCTAAAAATGGAGGACAAGGGTCGGGATGACAAATCACAGGATCATGTCCAAGTGCTTTCAAAAAGCGATATAGCCCCAAAGAACAACCAATCGAATCACCATCTGGTGATCTATGACTTGTTATGACAATTTTATCGGACTTGCCAACCAATTCAAGTATTTCGTTTGCTACTACCATAATTATGCTAAAACTCTTTTTGTTTCCTTTCGAATTGCAGATTCAAGTTCGCTCGAAACTGGAACTAACGGTAATCGCATAGTCGTCTTCATTAATCCTTGTTCTTCCAATGACACTTTAACTCCACCAGGGTTTCCTTCAGCAAAATACATTGTTGTAGACGGCATCAAATCATAGTGAAGATCCTTTGCGTATGCAAAATCACCATCTAAGGCACTCTTTATCATGCTCGCAAATTTTCTAGGAAGTGCATTAGCAACAACAGAAATCACACCATCCACTCCAATAGAAATCAATGGCATAATGATCGCATCATCGCCAGATAACACGCCAAAACCTTTAGGCCTAGCGTAGACGATCTCCATAATTTGAGCAAAATCTCCAGAAGCTTCTTTCACTGCAACAATATTCTCTACATTCGAAAGTTCAAGCGTTGTTGCAGCAGTCATATTAGAAGATGTTCGACCTGGGACGTTATATAATATGATTGGCAAATCAGTACAAGAAGCAATGTGTTTAAAATGCTCGATGATTCCGGCTTGCAGTGGTTTATTATAGTAGGGAGAAACGGAAAGTATGCCATCGACTGAATCGGGAAGACTCTTAACCGCCTCACCAATTGCACGCGTATCATTGCCTCCAACTCCAAAAACAATAGGCAATTCACCGTTATTTTCTTCAGCGACAACTTCAAGTACTGCCAATTTCTCAGATTGACTTAATGTTGGTGATTCACCTGTAGTTCCTTGTACAACTAAAAAATTCGTTCCATTCTCAATTTGATAGCGAACCAATCTTTTCAGAGCCGAAAAATCGATAGATAAATCGTCATTAAATGGTGTGACTAGCGCAACGCCAGTTCCTACAAAAGGGTTATTCATGTTATTCTTTCTAAAGTTTGTTTTACAAAATTAAGCAAATGATTCGGGGAAGTCTCCACTGACTGTAAATTGATCATTCGACTTTGATTCCCTGTATTCAATCCGATATCCATTCTAAATTTCATCTTCTTAACGGATTTCAGAATTTTCTTTGAGCATTCATAAACGACTAAGAGTCCATCAAAATTGTCACTAAATATTTTAACTGCATCTTCATTTTTAAGTTTTCCGATGAAATTATAATCATCTTCAGAGATAAATGTGATATAGCTCATCTCTCGCATGGCTAATCGCTCTTTTTTAGATGGAACAATGCATAAGACACGGCAATTGTGGACGTTTAGTCCAGCATTTTTAATTGCCTCACGCCAATCATTAACATAGTCTGCTTGCTCGAATGGAATCACCACAAGAATACTACGAATTGATTTCCAGACGCTAGTTGTTTTAGTCATCCCTGTTCATCATTTTAATGAAATCTTGCTCAGTAAGAATTGTCACTTCTAGTTTTGTTGCTTTTTCTAGTTTAGATGGTCCCATTTTATCACCTGCAACAACAAAAGATGTCTTTTTAGAGATTGAACTAACGTTTTTCCCGCCATTTTGTTCAATAGTAGCCTTTAATTCATCTCGTGAAAAGGCATCAAACACACCAGAAACGACAAATGAAAGTCCCTCCCATCGATTTGATCCTCCTTCCTGCTCCTCAATCATTAGTTGCACACCAGCATCTTTTAGTTTCTGTATAATTTGCCTACTGCCTTCATTGAGAAAGAAATCTTGAAGCGATAGTGCTATTTTATCTCCTATCTCATCCACTGCGATTAACTCATCAAGAGTAGCAACTGACAAGGCATCCAAACTTTTAAAATATTTCGCTAATTTTTTCGCAACTGTTTCACCAACCATCCTAATTCCCAAGCCAAAGAGTACTCGCTCAAAAGGAATTTTTTTTGAAGCTTCAATTCCATCTATTAAGTTATTCGCTGACTTATCAGCCATTCTTTCAAGATTAACTACTTGATCAAAAGTTAACGAGTACAAATCTGCTGAATTTGAAATGAGGTTTGCTTCAAAAAGGGCATCTACAGTTTCAGCACCCAAACCATCAATATCCATGGCCTTTCGTCCGATAAAATGCTCAACTTTGCCCTTCATTTGTGGGGGGCAGCCAATTTCATTTGGGCAATAATGTTGAACCTCACCTTCGTGACGAATAAGTTCTGCATGGCATTCAGGACAAGCATGAATAAACTTAACTTCCTCACTATTAGCAATCCGATCATCCAAATCAACGCCGACTATTTTCGGTATAATTTCACCACCCTTTTCGACATAAACACGATCTCCCAAGTAAAGACCAAGCTTTTCAATTTGATCCGCATTATGTAACGAAGCTCGTTTAACAGTTGTTCCCCCTAATTGAACAGGCTTAAGGTTTGCGACAGGAGTAACTGCCCCGGTCCTTCCAACTTGATAGGTCACTTCCTCAAGGATTGTACTTACTCGTTCAGCCTTGAATTTATAAGCTATTGCCCAACGCGGTGATTTCGCAGTGAATCCAAGAATTTCTTGCTGATCGTAATTATTTACCTTTATTACAACACCATCAATTTCGAAGGGCAGTTCTTTTCTTTTCTCATCCCAATAGTGAATGAAATTCATGATTCCCTCTATGGAACTCGTCTTCTCAATATACCTCAAGGAAACTGGCGGAATTTTGAATCCCCAATCGCTTGCTTTTTGAACTAATTCGTAATGACCTTCTGCTTGATCATCAACTCCATATACACCATAGAGAAAGCAATCTAAACCGCGTTCTGCAACAACTTTAGAATCTTGCATTTTCAATGTTCCAGAAGCCGTATTTCGAGGGTTTGCAAATTCAGGTTCTCCTTGCTCTCTGCGCTTTTCATTTAATCGATGAAAATTTTCAAGTGGGAAGAAAATTTCTCCACGAATCTCAACATCTTTTGGAAAATCATTTTTCAGCGTTAAGGGTACCGTTCTTATCGTACGCACATTTGCTGTGACATTCTCTCCTTTTGCCCCATCACCTCTTGTAATTGCTTGTTTCAATTGCCCTTCTACATACTGAATACCAATAGCACAACCATCATACTTCAATTCACATACATATTCTATGTCACTTTCAACCATTTTCAGAGCACGTGCAACCCATTCTTCAATTTCATCCTTAGAATAAGTATTCGAAAGTGAGAGCATTGCATATTTGTGCTCTACAGATTCAAACTTCTTGGTAATATCGCCACCTACCCTTTTTGTAGGTGAATTTTCAGAAGCAAGGTCAGGGAATTCATCCTCTAAATCCTGCAATTTATTCAAGAGCATATCAAAGTCATAATCCGATATCAACGGACGACTCTCAACATAATACAAATGATTATGCTCACTTAGCTCTAAAGAAAGACGTTCAATCTCTTGAACAGCTTCATTCTTATTCATGCCGTGAAGGTAGCTTTTGTCCTCTGATCATTCGCTCCTTTCCTTGCAAATCTTTCCTCACTTCAATGTTAACAAAACCATTCGTTGACATGATATCCTTTACACCTTCAGCTAGGTTTTCGTGAACTTCATAATAGATCCACCCTTCATCTTTAAGCAATTTATATCCATTTTCACTGATTTTCTTGTAGAATACAAAAGGACTATCATTTTCAACAAAGAGAGCCATACGTGGCTCATGATCGAGTACATTGGAATGCATTAATATCTCATCTTCCAAAGGTATGTATGGCGGATTAGAGACGATAATTGAATAACCACTTTCTAATGAATCATATTGAGTGCCAAGTGCATCAAATTTTAGAATTTCAAGTTTTAAGTCCGTAAAAGAAGTATTCTCTTCAATAAGTGATAGCGCATTATCGGAGAACTCAAGAGCATGAATTATTGAAAGCGGTAAAGTTGATTTTAAAGCTAGCGCGATACATCCTGAGCCAGCACAAACATCGGCAACTTTAACAGGTAAATTAGTATCTATTGAATTCACAATCCAATCCACCAATTCTTCCGTTTCTGGTCGTGGAATCAATGCACGTTTATCGCACAAAAGCTCTAATCCATAAAACTCCGTTGATCCAATAATATATTGAAAAGGTTCATTAGCTAGTAGTCGATCAATAATGGACTGAAAATAATCGGTATCGTGACGCTGAATATCGATATCTTTAGCAAACATTAATTCTGTCAGTGAAAGATTTAAACGCTTTGATGCACACGTTTTATAGATAAGTTTGATTTCGCTTGCGGTAAATTTCGGAGATAATTCTAAATTGAATACTTCTCGCACAGTGGACAATTGACTCATTTCAAAACAAGATTAATTCCCCCCTTCAGTTTCTTTATTTCTAAAGTAATATGTATAACCAAAGCCAACTACAAAATATTGAGTAACCTTATTAAATCCAGCAGGATCGTAACCTTCGTTAGAGTTTAGACCAATATGAGAAGGCTGAAATCCAAATCCTTGAACTCCATAACCAAGAATCCAACGGTAAGAATTGCGTGAATCAGCAGCCAATATAAACGATGCAACAAACTCAGTAAAACTTGAATTAACTTGAATAGGATTTAGTCCGTTTGTCTTATTTACATCTGTAGTGAAATAGTTTTGTGTGTATCCAAATTTCATCCCCCAATCCGTTGCGAATTTATCATTATGAAATTTCCCCCAACCAATTTTACCAAAAGCACTACCACTGTGAATACCTCCAAAAACAGGAGATGGCACACTAAATTCATTAACAGTAAAATAAGAATAATGGATTCCACCACCGAAATTTAATCCAAACGGAAGTTCGTATTGTCCATAAGTAGAAACAGAAACCAAACCTTGCATAACATCATCAAATAAATCATTGGCAGTTGCTACTGGTAGTCCAATCTCGACATTATACGTGAATTTTGGGGTGATAGATTGTGCTACAACCTCTTGGCCGAAAGAACAAAGAACACAGAATATGATTAGAGTTTTCTTCACGTTGATTAATTAACGCTAATCTACCAAAATAATTTCACCAGTAGTACATTCAAGTTCATCTTAGTCGATCGAATGGTTAGCTTTGCACCGTGAAAAAAGGGATTTTTTATATGATTCTTTCGGGAATCTGCTTTGCGATCATTAACTTTTTCGTAAAAATATTGGGAGCTGGGCCGAATCAAGATTTGGTTGATGGCATTCAGCATTACCCAGGGCATGAATTAGTTTTAGCTCGATCAATTGTCTCATTCATCATCAGTTTTGCTGTTATTAAATACCGAAAGCTACCAACTTGGGGAAACAATAAAAAATGGCTAATCATCAGAGGACTAGCAGGTACAATTGCGCTCACAATCTTCTTTTACACGATCGAGCATCTCCCATTAGCAGTTGCCACAACGGTTCAATACCTCGCGCCAATATTCACTTTGATTTTCGCAATGATTATCCTAAAGGAACGCATTAAAACACTTCAATGGATATTTGTTGGATTTGCTTTCATTGGTATTGCTCTCATTGCTTATGATAAATTAATAAACTCCAAATCGAACCTAGAAGACGTTTCCTTACTTTGGATCGGAATGGGAATTCTCTCAGCAGTATTCTCAGGAATTGCCTATACAGCTATCATCAAGCTAAAAAGTACAGATTCGCCAATAGCAATCGTGATGTATTTCCCATTGATTGCGATCCCATTGATGACATTAATGTGTCTTTGGGAATTTACTTTCCCCCGTGGAATTGAATGGCTTTTTTTGCTGATTATTGGTTTATTCACACAACTTGCTCAGATTCTTTTGACACGAGCATTTCACTCAGGGTCAGCAGCTGTGATTGCTCCAGTTCAATATATTGGAGCGATTTATGCATTTCTAATCGGCTTCCTCCTATTTGATGAAACTTTGAGTATTCTTGTCGATATAGGAATCATCATTGTCATGTTGAGTGTTCTAATAAACGCGCTCATTAAGAATCACAAGTGACATAATTTTGTATCTTTATTTCAATGAGTGAATCTATCAATCGCAATAAACTTGCCCAATTCGGAAATCTAGAACTTCTCGCAAAACAAGTCGTGGAAGGGTTTATTACTGGATTACACAAGAGTCCATTTCATGGATTCTCTGTCGAATTTGCAGAACATAGAATCTATAACAAAGGTGATTCTACACGTCATATTGATTGGAAATTATATGCAAGAACGGAAAAGCTTTTTACCAAGCGATACGAAGAAGAAACAAACCTGCGCTGTCAAATTGTAATTGATTGCTCTACATCGATGCTTTATCCAGTTGACAAACCAGAGAACAAACTCGAATTCTCAGTTTACGCTGCTGCTTCAATCATCGAACTTTTAAGAAAGCAACGAGACGCTGTGGGAATTACGCTATTTACGGATAAATTAGACATTCACACTCCAGCCAAGTCTTCTCAACGTCATCATCGCTACTTATACAGTGAGCTTGAAAAACAACTGACGAATTATTCAAAAGGAGAACATAAAGTAGCTTCTACAATTCAATCTATACATGATATAGCCGAACTCTGCCATAAAAGAAGTTTGATCATTATTTTCTCTGATTTACTGGACGATCCAACAAAAATGGATGAGTTTTTTCAAGCACTTCAGCATCTTAAACATAACAAACACGAAGTCATACTTTTTCATACAGTGGATCATTCTTCCGAGGTTGAATTTGAATTTGAAAACCGTCCTTATCAGTTTGTAGACATGGAAACGGGAGAGAAAGTGAAATTGCAGCCCAGTCAACTTAAAGAGAAGTACACCGAAGCAATCAAGACATATTTTGCTGAACTTTCGATGAAGTGTGCAGATTACTCTATTGATTTTATGCCCGCAGACATAGGAAAAGGTTATAATGATGTTCTTCTGAAGTACTTATTGAAGCGGCAAAAACTGCACTAAGCTTCATTATGAAGTGGGTTCAACAAATCTAGTACTGATTTAACAGGACTAAAAACTTCCGGCGGCACTTCAATATATAGCGTGTTCCAATGATACATTCCACCATTCCAAAGACCCGGTAATTCACGAAAATAAATTGATTTTCCTTTATATGTTTTTTTGACATTAAGGTATTTGTCTTGATTACTATATTTCTCCAAGTTTAGAGGGTTCCCATCTAAATCTGATTTTGCTAAAGCGATTAATACAGGATTAAAATGACTACTCTCCGACATAATTTCCTGTTGGCTATCATCAGAAGCTATCTGAACTTTCTCAACTATTTGTTTTGTCGCACCAAGATCATCCTTCACCCAAAAAGGGCCTCCACCTGGCTCGCCTTCATTCTTCACCATCCCGCAAACACGAATAGGTCGTGAAACAAGTTCTATAAATTGCGAAGCCGTCAGATCTTCAACTACCTCGCTCGAAAGCCATTGATATTTATTATTCAGGTTTCTCAATTCTAATAAGCTAAAATCTTCATTTAACTTTCTCAATTCATTTTGAAAAACTTTCAGAGTACCAATCAAATATCTCGAAACATCATTGGATACCTCAGTTCTACTTGGATGTTGGATATTATCAATATTTTTAATTAAAACAATATCCGCTTCGATTTCATTTAAGTTTTTTAAAAGTGCCCCATGTCCGGCTGGTCTTCGCAACGGTTGATCATCTACAATTATCAATTCTTGATTATCATCGAAACAATACGCATGAGTTTCCGGGTCCTGAACGGAGAAACTAAGATTCAATTTATTAAGCTGTCCTCCAAGCACACCACTGATACTAAATAGAATATCAGCTTCGGATTTAGCATCCACAGTGAAATGCATTTTCACTCCATCAGGAAATAATTTAGCAGCTTGTAATGAGTGATTTTGAAAAGGATTTAGCACACTATTGCCAACTTGATGAAAAGCAATTAATCCTTTCGGAGTTTCACTTAGGTTAAGTCCTTCGGCATGCAAGAAGTAGTGCGCAAGTGAAACAAGATCTATTTTTTCTAATTTTTCACGAGTAGTCTGAGGCAATTTCTGATAGAGAGCAAGGTTCTTTAGTTCCTTAAAAAAACGAGCACTTTCGGGATTTTGTTCTTTCGTCTCAATAAATTGATGAAGACTATTAAACATTCTTGAGCCAGATCCAGATGCTGGAATAAAGTATGAAATCACTTCGTCAATCTCCTTAAAAGCTAATATAGCCTCATGTTTCTGATTATCTGAAAGAGTCATTAACCCAGTCCCAATTGAGCACACATCAATCAATTCAACTTCAGGTATTATTTCAAAAACCTGCTTTTTTTGAACAGAAATCGCACTCTTCTCTTCCTCCCCCATTTTAATTGTAAAAGATTCTTTAATTTGCAACAATTGATTGCAGCGCTCGAATATATAAAATATCGTTGGATTGCTAAAGGACGACACGGTATTCATTCACCATTTGTGTATGATTATATCGACGTATGTTTGAAAAAATCGATTAGTGAATCGGATAAAATTGAGATTAAAAATTTAGCGCAAGTAATTTCTAGCGACAACTCAATCATCACAATACAAGATTTCGGCGTAGGTTCGAGAAGGATGGGAAATGATCGAAAAGTATCTGCTATTTTTAGAAATAGTTCATCCTTTGGTAAGTACGGCAAACTTCTCTATCAATTATCAAGGCATTATAAACCGAATAAAATTTTAGAATTCGGAACATCTCTTGGTATTGGAACTAATTATTTAATACTTGGAAACCCTAATGCATTTATCACCACAGTTGAAGCTTGTGAAAATACAAGAAATAGAGCGTTGGAACATTTAGGAGATCTCAAATCTATTCAAAGCATTCACTCAACTTTTGATGATTACTTAAAAAAAGAGAATTCTATTAAATTCGATCTCGTGTTTGTTGACGGTCATCATGACGGTGATGCTCTATTGGATTACATGAATCGACTATCTGAAATCACGCATGATGAAACACTATTTGTTCTTGATGATATTCGTTGGAGTAAGTCAATGCTTAAGGCATGGAACTCTATTGTAGAAGATCCGAATTACCATCTGACAATTGATCATTTCCGCATTGGAATAGTTGCCAGGCGACCAAATCAAGAAAAGGAACATTTCGTTCTCAAATTATAGTATAGAATCAAAAAGTTGTGGTTAATAAATCCATAACATCATCAGGTTGATCACTCGCAGGTAGCGAATAAGCGATGGCCTCTTCAGCTATAAATACACCATCTGGATGATTGGAAACTGGAACAGACATAACAGTAGCTTCAGGGCTTGACAATCCAACAAACTCATTCGCACCCTCTCTGCTTGAACCACCACCAGTAGCTGCTAAAGAATTAGATCTGACACCATCAGAAATTGGCTCAATGACATTATCATCACTTCTTGTAGCAACTTCACTATCTTGCACAGTCTGAATTTCGGTTAAACGATCCTCATTTTTAAACTCTTCACTTTTCTGAGTTGTATTTTCTGCAACTAAAGCTTGATTTGAATTCGAATTCTCTGGTTGCAAGAACGGTACCGTTAAAAATACGAGCAATGCAAGTGCTGCAATTTGTAATAACGGCTGTCTATAAATCGGCTTATCTCTTGGAATCAATACAACAAGGGCAGCATTATACCATGGAACTGCTGCTTTGGGGTAAGATTGTGCAAAAAGCACATCTAGCCTCTCCTTTGTTTCATCCTTAGGTTTTGGATTTGTCCAATCCATGGTGTTCATTCCAACCAATACCCGCTTCAATTGATTATACTCCTCTTCCGTACTGCAATAGTTCTTCAACTCAATGCGCTCTTCAGGAGATAAGGCTATATAATCCTTTTCTACTACTATTTCAAAAACGTCCCTTTCCATATTATCTATTCATTACGGGATTAAAATCTTTTAAACTTGCTGCGAGATATTTAGTTGCATAAAACAGTCTCGACTTTACTGTTCCATCGCTAATAGCAAGCACATCTGCAATCTCTTTAATTGAAAGACCATCGATGTGTCTTAATTTAAATACTCCGCTGTGCTTTTCGTCCAAGTCTTGCAAACTCTGCTCAAATTCTGATCTAAACTGACTATCTTGAACTTCACTTAAGACGTTAGCGTTAACATCACTAACAGTATAGTGAGTATCCAATCCATTTGAAGTATTTTTGCGCACTTCCTGTTTCTTATACTCATTTTTACACATATTGTTCGCAACAGAATAAATCCATGTTTTGAATTTACGCGTCGGATCGAACAATTCAGGTTTCCGGATAATTTTCGCAAAAATATCATGTACAAAATCTTCTCCTTTCTCTCTGTCTTTCCAGAGCATGCGTATGAAGTATCCTAGTAAAGGTCCAGAATAACGCACATAGATTTCGTCAAAGGCGCGTTTATCACCTTTACCTACGGCTATCATAAGCTCCTCGTCAGACAATGACTTATATTGAGGTTTGATTAACCTCACTTAGTACGCTGCTTTCACCTTTTGCACTTGTTCGTATTTATTACTTTGCACTCCAATCTGATCAGTGACTCGATCCATTTCGTCTTTCTTAGCATCCTCACCTTTTTGTGCATATACTTTTCTAAGGTACAGAAGCATCGGCAAGTAATTAGCAGACAACTGCTTACCTTTTTCGTCAACAGGATTGGCTATTAAATCTTTTGTAAATTGTTCGTTCCACAAGTAGTCATTCGAATAAAAGTTATCGAACGTATCTTTGTGATACTCAAAAACCAGTCCAACTATAAAAAGCTTCCCCTTCATCGGTTTGAAGTATTCTTTAGGTGTCGTTAATGCAATACTCAGATTCTTATCTGCATTCATTGCACAAAAAGCATTTAAAAAACCTACGTTTATGACTTCTGATTTAGGTAATTTATATCCTTCATCCTCAAGAGACTCTCTGTAAAATTCACTTTGCATAAAATCCAGAGACATTAGTGTGACATCCGTCCGAATTTCATTTTTTTGTTGCGCGTAATAGGCACCATAACTATCATCGAAACCATGAGTGATTAGAATTCCCTCCTCTGGAACTGATCGTAAGACATCGGATGCATACTCAACCACATTAGTCGTTAATCTTTCAGAATCAATCAACTTATCCATGTAAACGAGAGCACTGTCTGATTCATCCTTGATCATGTAATAGCCTGCCATTTGGATATGCACATCTGAATTATTGGGTCTTGCCAATTCTGCTACTTCCAAATTTGGGTAAAGCGAAACGTCATAATTTCCAGCGGTGTATTTAAAATAATTGTACTCAAAAGAAGAAGGGTCATTGATTTCAAAATAGTTAACGGCAGCATCCATCTCCAACTGCTGTTCATACGAAGGAGACCGCTGCTGTCTCTGCATGTTTGAACGCTCATTCGTCTTAGAGAATATTTTAGACTTCGTAGTATACACCTCTGTCCCTCTAACAACTGGAATAATCGCATCTTGAGCATTTCCTTCTGTTGATATTCCAAAAGCACCTGGGGTTTGAGATGGTACTGACTCATCATGAACACTATCGTACTTATTAATACTAATTTCTGATGCTGGAGATACTAGTAGTTCATTTTTTTTATCTGGCTTCATTTCTCGTGAAGCTTTCTCTTTTCTGAAGTCTCGACGCTCCTGTCTATTAACCTCTTCATCTAAATCAAGAAGCATAGAATCTTGAAACAACTCTTCTTCTGAAACTTCAATATTAAATTCATTTTTAGCAGGCTCAATAGAATTATTATGAATCTCAGTTTCTGCTTGAGCCAATAGATGACCACCAATTAATGAGGATATAAGTACAATTAAAATGCGCATAATGTCACAATTTATCATCAAGTACATTCAAATACAGATAAGGTTCAATGAAATATACGTTTTTATTAGAATGAAGTCAAATTAGCCATTCGTTTCTCCTGCGAATAAGAATTTATTTGGCGAGATAAGGTTCGTTTTCACAGCGTACATTACAATACCCGCAGTATTTCTAACACCAAGTTTAGACATAATATTTTTGCGGTGTGTGTTGATGGTATGATTACTCAAGAACAGTTGTTCGGCGATTACGTTATTGGTAAAGCCTTCAGCAATTAGAACGATAATTTCCAATTCGCGCTTAGAAAGAATAATAGGTTCGCATGAAAATGCATCAAAGTCGATATCATCTACATCCAAGTTCGCCTCATGGATAGTCTCTAAAATCTGACCACAAAAGAATTTATTTCCCTTTCCCGTTTCCTTAACTGCATCAACAATTTCAGAGAGTGAGCAATCTTTTTTAACATAACTCATAACTCCCAGTTTCAATGCGTTTACAAGAGTAGTTGCTGATTGTTCAGGAGTAATTGCTAATACTTTGACACTAGGATGTTTTCTAAGTATTTTTGGGAGCACATCGATTTCAAAGCCGTCAGAGGTATAATCAATTACAATAACATCAGTTCCAAAATTGTCAATGATCTCAAGTAATTCTTCACTAGCAGATGCCTCTCCAACAATTTCAGTATCAGCATTATTCTTCATCGCAGTGCGAATTCCTAACCGTACAAGTTCATTACTATCAGCGATGACAATCTTCATTATTTAGAATTATTTTAGATAGTCAAATATAGACATATTCAATTTATTTACCGTTTTTTATAATAAAGCTTTTAACTATAAGTCCGTATTTTTCGAATTCACATATAATTCAACTAATTCAGGCAATTATATCGCAAAAAAGGTGTTTACTTGTGTAGGGAAATATATTACTATGGATTGGGTTAACAAAAATCTACTATTTGTTTTCTTGCTTCTAACATTATTGGGAAGTAGAAAAGCTTGTTCACAAATTTGGCAACCGATGAATCAATTCACGGGAAGTGCTCGTGATGATGGAACAAGGTTTATTATTAATGACATCGCCTTTTGTGGAACAGGATTATCATCGACATGGACCGATCTTGGAGATTTTCACGGATATAACATGGTTTCTAACTCATGGTCAGCAATAGCAAGTTTACCATCAAGTTTTGAGCGTCAATATGCATGCGGATTCTCTTCAACTACTCACGGTTATATTTTTGGAGGGTATGGTGGTGGAGTATTTTTAAATGATCTTTGGAAATATGACCCACAATCAGATTCCTGGGCAATTCAAAGTTCGTTACCAGGAGAAGGCAGAAGTGGATCAGCTTTTTTTACCATTAATGATACGACATATATCATTGGCGGGCGAACTAATACTTCCGATGCAATAAATGAAGTTTGGGCGTATTCAATGACCAATGATACTTGGACTATGAAAAATGATTTCCCATTTGACTCTCTGTGGCGTGCAAGTGGGATATCATACGGTCAAAGCGGATACCTTGCATTTGGCAGGAGTCCTTCCAATATTTACCATAATGAGTTATATTCTTACAGCCCTACCATAGATACTTGGACTCAATTAAGCAATTTCCCAGGTGTGGGTCGCACGTATTCAGTAATGTATCCAGTAATGGGTAAGATCTTAATCGTTGCAGGTCTAGATTCAATTGGAGAATCGTATGATGATATGTGGCAATATGATACACTTTTAGGCAATTGGAGTCAACTAGCTTCAATTCCAGCAGTTAAGCGTCGTGGTGGTATTGGCTTTCATTCATTAACCGCAATATTCTATACTACAGGGATTGATTTAACTAACACGCGTCTTACAGAAACTTGGAAATGTGAAAATCCAACTGAAATTAATGAGAATAATTTGGGGGATCTAAAAATATATCCAAATCCTTTCAGAGATATTCTCCACCTAGAATCTACCAATTTGCTTTATTCAAATTTTACCTATACTGTCTTCGATAAGGTCGGCAGAAAATTGCTAGAGAGCAACTCAGAAATATCAACAGAAATAAATCTATCCAAGTACGCTGCTGGGGCATATATCATTGAAATTAGCAATCACGCAGGGGCAGTGAGACATAAAGTAATTAAGCAATGAATTAGAAACGAACAATCCAGTTCATTTCATCTTCAATCTTACCAGACTTAAGATCAATCAGATACTGCTTAATTTTATTCGAAATTCCGCGAGATTCCACAGGAGGTAAAACAAACATTTCATCTCTGAAGCCAATTTTACCTACTTGAGCTATTGTTGCTGCTGTGCCTGCCCCAAAAGCATCAGTAACTCTACCTTCACGAAGAGCTCTTACAATCTCTTGAACTTCTACTTTTCGTTCTTCCACAGGCACGCCCCAACTCTCTGCAATTTCAACAGCTGATCGTTTTGTTACACCACGCAATATCGTATCCATATCCTCAGAAGGAGTAACTAGAACTCCATCAATTTCAAACAAGATATTCATTGTGCCCGATTCTTCGATGTATTTGTGCTCTGCTGCGTCCGTCCAAATTAGCTGATGAAAACCTTCTTCTTGAGCTTTCTTGGCAGGATATAGTGAAGCACCATAATTTCCAGCAGTTTTTGCGCGTCCTACTCCACCTTGAGCAGCTCTCGTGTAAAATTCTTCGATCTTAACGTTTACAGGTTGAGAATAATAAGCACCAACAGGGCAAGTAAAAATGATGAATTTGTAGTTATCAGAAGGTTTGATTCCAATAAAATCATCGGTTGCAAACATGTATGGTCTGACATAAAGCGAAAATCCTTCTTTAGACGGAATCCAACTACGATCAATATCAATTGTACGTTTTACCAGTTCGATAAAAAGATCTTCTGGTATTTCCGGCATGCACATTCGCTCACAAGACTCAATAAATCGTTTAGCATTCATCTCTGGACGAAACAATAGCACATCTCCATTTGCATCCTTATTCGCCTTCATTCCTTCAAAGACAGACTGTCCATAGTGGATTGCTGAAGTTGCTGGATGCAAACTTAAAGAACCGAAAGGCATGATTTCTGGCTGCTGCCATTCACCGTCAATGTAGTCCATCACGAGCATGTGATCTGAAAAAACCTTTCCAAATGGAAGATTATCCCAATCTACTTGGTTAACTCTTGATTCTTTTACTTTATCGATGTTTATGGTGAGTTCGTCGTTTATCATAGGATCCTTTCTGAGCGCGAAGATACACAGAATCTCGTAGTAATCAAAGCAACTGAGTGAGATTGAACCGTAAATAATTGTGTAGATTTGATCGTTGAAATAGCATTTAATGCAAAAAAGTCGCGAAATACTATCAAAATACTGGGGTCACGAATCCTTCAGACCACTTCAAGAGGAGATTGTAGATAGTGTTATATATGGTCATGATACATTGGCAATTCTTCCTACTGGAGGTGGGAAATCAATCTGTTTTCAAGTTCCTGGAATGGGATTAGACGGAATAACATTAGTAGTTTCCCCGTTAATCGCACTCATGCAAGACCAAGTTGATCAGTTAACTGCTCGTGGTATTAAAGCTCAACTTATAACGAGTTCACTTAGTTATCGTGAAATTGATATTGCTTTAGATAATTGTCGGTTTGGAGGTGTAAAATTCTTATACACCAGTCCCGAAAGATTAAAGAACACCTTATTCCTTGAACGTTTTAAGGAGATGAGCGTTAGTCTAATTGTAGTTGACGAAGCACATTGCATATCAGAATGGGGGCACGATTTCCGTCCAGCATACCGTGAAATTTCGAAACTAAGAGAAGTTCACCCAGATGCACCAATTGCAGCCTATACTGCTTCAGCAAGAAAAGCTGTTCAAGATGACATTCTCGACCTTCTCAAAATGAGATCGCCAAAAGTATTTTCTTCAAGTTTAGCAAGGCCTAATATCAGTTATCAAGTTCGAGCAAGTAATAACAAGCTTAAATCAATCATAGAATATTCAAAAGAGCGATCAAACGAAATAAGTATAATTTATTGTCAAACTCGGCGTAGTGTAAAGGAAGTAGTTAAACAATTGAGGGCATTCAATTTAAGTGCTGGTTTTTATCATGGAGGTTTAAGTTCGGAGAATCGATCCTATATGCTCGATGCATGGATGAAAGGCAATCTAAAGATTATGGTCGCTACGAATGCTTTTGGAATGGGCATCGATAAAAGTGATGTCCGCTCCGTTCTTCATTATGAAATTCCAGGAAATCTTGAGGCCTATTATCAAGAAGCAGGTAGATCTGGTAGAGATGGAACGGCAGCTACAGCGATTGCATTCTGGGAAGAAAAAGACATTGAGCAGCTTCAGATGAACTTATTGACAAAATACCCTACTCGTGAAAAAATCAAGTTGATTTACAATGGTGTGTGTAATTTCCTCAACATTGCAATTGGTTCAGGAGAGAATGAATCGTACGAATTTGATTTAGTCAAATTCACAAAAAGTTTTGAGTTTAGCATTTCAGAAACGTTTTATGCACTGAAAATTCTGCAAACTAATGAGGACCTTGCCTTTTCTGAAGGGAACTTCCATCCTACACGACTAAAAATAGCTATTGGGAGTTCTGCATTGTATAAATTCCAAGTTGGCAATGACAAAGTATCATCTTTAATTACTCTTTTAACTAGGAGTTATCCAGGGATATTTGAGCGGTTTATTCGAATTCACGAAAACGAGTTAGCAGATCGTTTGTCTATCAACATAAATCAACTCAATAAGCAGCTAAAGTATTTAGAGCAATACGGTGTTATTGATGTCACATTTAGAAGTTCGCTGCCAACAATCACGTTACTTCATGAAAGGCTTCCGGAGACTTATCTGACAATTATATCGGAAATTTATGAGAAAAAGAGAGATTTAGAGACAGAAAAACTAAGGGCATTGATTCAATATATTCGAAGCAACCAATGTCGTTCGATGATTATCAGCACTTACTTTGACCAAGAAGCGAAAAAATGTGGTAATTGTGATAATTGTCGAGAGGAAGCAGAGAACAGTTATACTTTTGAAGAGCTTCAAGTTATAGTAAAGAATTTACTACCTACTAGTATAGAATCAATCATTAATCAACTTACCATTCGACCAGAATCAATAAAAAAAGTATTGCGACATCTAATTCTTGAGGAAGAAATTGAATTCAGAGATGACATCTATCAAAACCGTTAGTTTTTGAGCATAGTTTTCAAATCATGTACTTCTTTTTGAAGAGTTTGTAGTGATTTAGAGAGATCATTGTCATCTAATCTAACTTCAGGTAACTCAGGTGAGATATAATTCACAAATTTCCATACCTCAAGAATATCATTTGCATGCACTGAATATGGTTTGTAAAATGTATTGGTTGAGCACAATTGAAGCGCTTGCTCTGATTTAAGTAAATTATGAACGACTTTAAAAACGATACCATCATCTTTTGTGATAACGATACACGGCGTACCATTTCTAATTGACATCCAATTTTGGATAAATTCAGCGACCACAAAAGAACCTTCAACCACTGGAGGCATCGAATCACCTTTTATGGGGAACGACCTATACTTCCTATCCTTTGAAAGAAAAGGCAAATGAAATGTCGGTAATACTTTTATGTAATCTGGATCTGCATAACCTGCTGCATAGCCGGCACTTGCTTTCAGAGGAATCATTTCAATTAACTCCTCGTCATTTGAATTTACAACCGTAGTCAAAACACGCAATTTCTGTCCTTTAACATCTACATGAATGCCTTTATCAATTTTTTCCCATTCAGATTCTTTAAGTTTTGCGTAATCTTTGCGAACTAGATCATCAATGGACACCTTATAATAATCACTAAAAAGGACTAAACTTTCCAAATTTGGTTGAGCCACACTGTTCTCATAACCTGAATAAGAACTCCTTGTCAAGCCAAGCTCAGTTGCCACCTCTTCCTGTGATTTGGAAATTCTTTTTCTCAATAATTTTAAATTCTGTGCAATACCCATTGACTATATTTTAATCGATTACATGTCGGAAAAGTAATCATTTCTTAATATATAAGCAACTATTGATGATATTTTAATCGCGCACTTGAATTGGTTCACCAAGCATTCTACTCTTAACATTAATAAACTTGGCACCTAAGAAGATAATCTGTGAAGAATAATACACCCAAACAAGAATAATCAGCATAGTACCAGCCACCCCTCCGCTTGCAGCGAAAAAGTAGTTCAATAAATAATACTTAATCAGCAATTGCCCAATGTATAAGAATACACTTGTCAAAATAGCACCTTCAATAGATCTCCTCCACTTAACAGAACCATCGTGTAGATACTTAAAAATGAAACTAAAAATCACAACATTTGAAAGAATAGGAATTCCATGCTGTGCAAATGAGGCTACGATCCAATTAATGATATCATAGTTCTCAAAAATTTCATTCCCAAAGGAAAGAAAAACAGTTTCGGCAAAATAGAAAACAACAATAACTACAGTAACACCAGCAATAAAGAGCATCGAGAAGAGTCTAAATACAACTCCTCGTACAATTTTCCGTTTGGTACTTCCTCCTCTTTTCTCAAGATCATAAAACTCATTCAGACTTTGACGAATTGAATTAATTATTGCTGTTGCAGACAACAACAGCGCAAAAGAACCTAATATTTCTAGGGTGGTATTTCCGCTAGACAAGTCAACATCATCAAGAAATCCGAGAATTCCAGATATATCCTTTATCCCAATTTGTTCACTTAAAAGATTCCCGATAATTTCAACCATAGTATCATGCCCAACAACTCTCCCAAAAAACGCAATTCCCAAATAAAGTAATGGAACTAGGGCTAGCAAAGCATAATAAGCCAGCGCAGCACCATGTGTAAAAGAACTCTCTTGAAAAAATTCTTTAAAAACAGATTTGGCTAACTCTTTACGACTGAATCTCATTTCGTTTCAATATAAATTGATTTAGTAGAATCAAGAGAACCTTCATTTGAGAGGACAATTAATTCATTTTTCTGAGTCTGGAAATAATTTAAGACTACCACTCCTGTAATTATCGCTCGAAGAAACCTCACCTCGATTTTTACTGAACCTTTGTCTAGCGAATATTCATTAGATCGGAATAAATGATCCTTCCCATCTATATTAATCTCATTTAATATCCCCAATAACTCTCCTTGCACCTTATCTACTGGGTGATAAAAAAAGTTCATCGGAGAATCATCTCTCACAATACCAGTTGAGTTGAGTTGAACCATTCTATTGACAAAACCCATTGATTCGGCTCCATCGTGAGAAACAAGAACAATTGTTGTTCCACGAACCTCGTTTAATTGCACTAAATAATTAATTATTTTGAATCGAAGCCTTTGGTCCAGATGCACAAATGGTTCATCCAGCAGTAAACATTTCGGTTCACAGACAATCGCTCTTGCTAATGCCAAACGTTGTTGTTCTCCTCCTGATAACTCATGTGCTTTTCTAGTTCGAATTGGCATTAATTCGACTAAATCTAATACTTCTTCAATTAAATCTTCTCTATCTTTCTCATTCAGATGAAGAATTTTCCCTTGAATATTTTCATATACGGTTTGATACACATCAAGTTTAAAATCCTGATTAACCAATTGGATTTCCTCGTAACCTGGAACTAATTTTATCGAAGGACCTTCAATAATTTCATTCTCAAACGAAACAACACCTTCATTTGAGTCGAGATACCCGGCTAATAATTTCAGAATAGAGGTCTTGCCTATTCCGCTATGACCAATAATTCCGAGAATTTCGCCAGCATCAATCTTCAACGACAAGTTTGAAAGAACCAAATTCTGATCATAGGATAGAGATATATTTCTCAATTCGAGCATCTAACTGACTAATTCTGATGGGAAATCAACCGTTGATATATATATTCCAGGAACGGGATTTGTTAACGGTTCATAATCCTTCAATGTAATAGTTACTGTTAAAGCATTCTCTTTCTCAATTGAAACAGAATCAAAAAGAACTTTAGAGCAACCAATTACGATAGGCGAATCACCTTCAAGCTCAAATAAGTGCATGTCAGCGATATCAAACGAGAAACCTGAGCCATCCTCAAAACTACCTTTCAAACAATAACTCGAATCACTTAATTCGACAACATTCGTGACATTTGAGGTTATTTCCAATTCATCTCTCCACTCATACTTTCTATTAATAGCTGATTCTTCGTCGCCATTTGCCTCAGCGTGCTCAATTGAATAATCATCATTAAGAAGTAAAAAATGTACCGTACAATTCATAGAACTATTAATTTGTTGTAAAAATATCAACTTTCACCATGGTGGAACTAGAAGTAGGAGTATTTTTGGTTTTAATTCTCTAGAAATTGGAAAAAACAGTTCACATTCGTAAAAACAAGCAACACTCATTGGAGAGAAGACATCCATGGGTATTCTCAGGAGCAATTTATTCTGACACATCTGAATTAAGCGATGGGGATGTTGTAACCGTTTTAGATCATAAGGATAATTTTCTAGCGCGAGGACATTATCAACATGCCACAATTTCGGTTAGAGTCTTGAGTTTTGAAGACAAGCCCTTAAATCAAGATTTTTTCAATGAGAAATTATCGAATGCTGTTGATTTGAGGTTGAGACAAAATCTTTTACGCGAAAACAATACTATTTTCCGTTTAGTACATGGGGAAGGAGATGGCCTTCCAGGTTTAATAGTAGATTACTATGCAGGAGTAGCTGTGATTCAATGTCACAGTATTGGTATGTTCAATTCAATAGAACTCGTTTCAAAAGCGATTCAATCTTGCAAAAATATTAAGTTGATAGCAATTTACTCAAAATCATCTTACACATTGCCTATTCGATCAGAAAATGAAGATGGTTATTTGTTTGGTCAGTGTACGACTCCTCACCTTGCAATGGAGAATGGTGTGAAACTTAATATTGATTGGGTAACTGGGCAAAAAACTGGATTCTTTATTGATCAGCGAGAAAGTCGAATGTTGATTGCCAAGTATTCGACTGGTAAGAGAGTACTTAATACATTTTGCTATTCCGGAGGATTTAGCCTATTGGCTCTAGCAAATGGAGCAAGTCACGTTGATTCACTTGACAGTTCAAAAAAGGCAATCGCCCTCACTGATGAAAACATTAAATTGAATAATTTTGAGGATAGACACACTTCCATTCTAGCAGATACTATGGACTACATTAAAGACCTTAAGGATGACTATGACGTGATTATACTTGACCCTCCTGCATTTGCTAAACATCGAGAGAAGAGACATAGAGCAGTTCAAGGCTATAAAAGACTAAATGCCAATACTATTCGTCAAATTAAACCTGGAGGAATAATTTTCACATTTTCATGTTCTCAAGTTGTAGATAAACAACTCTTTACAAATACAATCATTGCTGCGGCAATTGAAGCAAACAGAAATGTCCGCATTCTTGAACAATTACACCAGCCATCTGATCATCCGATAAGCGCATTTCATCCAGAAGGAGAATATCTAAAAGGACTTGTAATTCAAGTTGATTAATGCTCAATTATAGCTATCGTTCCATATTAAAAGTTGCTGTCCCCCTAATGGCGTCAACTTTCATACAATCAATCGTACTAATTACTGACTCTTCATTTTTAAGTAGATATGACACTTTAGCATTTGATGCATCTGGAAATGGTGGGTTGATCTATATAACTATGTTCATGGCATTGGTCGGAATGAACGAGGGGGCGCAAATATTGATGGCAAGAAAAGTTGGTGAAGGCAAAGAAGAACTTCTTCCAAAAATATTTGGTAGTGCCATTGCTATTAATATAGTCCTCATGTCGATGTTACTAATACTTTCATGGATTGTATTACCGAACTTCATATTAGAAAACACACGAAATTTTCACCTAGGTGAACTTCAGTTAGAATATCTTCATATAAGATCGTTCGGAATGATTCCATCTGTATTATCACTCGCTATAATTGCTTATTTCATTTCAATTGGAAAAACAGCTATAGTATTAGTGAGCGCACTTGGAATTGCATTAACAAACATTGGTTTAGATTACCTACTCATATTTGGAAAAGCAGGGTTTTCCGAGATGGGCATTAAAGGTGCAGCACTTGCATCTACAATTTCAGATTGTGTTGGTGCAATGATTCTAATCATAGCAATACTATTTAGTAAAGTATCAAGACTACATGGGATGATTAATGGGTTTCGAATTGAGTTAAAATCATCCATTAGTTTGATCAAACTTGGCACTCCATTAATGTTACAAGGAAGTCTAGCATTATTGACATGGACAATCTTCTTCTTCTGGATCGAACAGATGGGGGTATTTGAACTAACCGTATCCCAAAACCTTAGATCTTTATACTTCCTCGCTTTCGTTCCAATTTTTGGGTTTGGAGCAGCCACAAAAACCTATATCAGTCAATATATAGGTAGTGGCAATAAAGTTGCATTGTCCTTGATCATAAAGCGCATGCAATTATTGACCATGGTGTTTCTAGTTATTCTATTTCATGGCGCATTACTTTACCCTGAAAAGTTAATCAGTATCATAAACCCAGAACAGGAATTCCTGGCTACTAGTGCTGAAACACTAAGGTTTATTTTTTGCTCTATTTTACTCTACGGTTTTGTGAGTATTTATTTTCATACTATTGCGGGCAGTGGAAACACTCGTTACATCTTTCTTATCGAAAGTATTTCTGTCCTTATTTATATAGTCTGCGCGTACATCTTTATTAAAGTTCTGGATTTGGACATATTCTGGGTATGGTCGGTTGAGTATATTTACTTTGGGACAATAGGTACTTTATCCATTATCTATTTAACTAAATTCGATTGGAAATCAAAACATCTATAAAATGAGTAAGATTAAAATTGTATTCATGGGTACTCCAGAATTTGCGGCAAGCGTACTTGGTGAAATTGTTGAGAGTTCCAGTATTGAAATAGTAGGGGTAATAACAGCTCCTGACAAGCAAGCCGGTCGTGGAAGAAAAGTTCGTTTCAGTGAGGTTAAAGTACTTGCTGAGTCATATTCTTTACAAATATTACAGCCGACTAATTTAAAAGACCCTGAGTTTATTAGTGAATTAGAGAAGTTGAAAGCAGATCTTTTTGTCGTTGTCGCTTTTCGGATGTTGCCAGAAGTTGTTTGGTCAATGCCTTCTAAGGGAACTATTAATCTTCACGCATCACTCCTACCTAACTATCGAGGAGCCGCACCAATTAATTGGGCTATTATAAATGGAGAAACAGAAACTGGAGTAACAACCTTTTTCATTGAGCGAGAAATTGACACTGGCGAAATCATTGAACAGGAGCGAGTATCGATAGGACCAAATGAAACAGTCGGACAGCTTTATATTCGTTTAATGAATATAGGAGCCAAGTTAACACTTTCGAGTATATTGAAAATTAAGGCTGAAGAGAATGAATCAATGCCACAAATAGTTCAAAATTCATTTAAAAATATTCGATTAGCACCAAAAATTTTTAAGAATGATTGCTATATCCCTTTCGACAGAACCTCAGATCAAGTTCATAATTTCTGTCGTGGACTATCTCCATACCCAGGAGCGTGGTTTAAGTTGATCGATAATGAGACTAAAACGACAAGGACCATTAAGGTATTTAAGACTGCACCAACAACAGACCCAATTCGAAAGTTAAATAAAGTATATGTTTATCAAAAACGAATTTTCATTCCTTGTAAAAAGCATTATTTAGAAATAATCGAACTTCAACTTGAAGGTAAAAGACGGATGTCTGTAGTCGATTTTTTGGCAGGGAACAGTTTGGAGGATCACTCAATTCTATCAAAACAGGTTAATAAAACTCTCTAAACCACCTATTTCACTGAACTACAAGTAAGTTTATCAACAATATTTGGTAGTTATCCACATTTTTCACCCTTTTTTCTTGAAAGCCCTTGTACGGCAAGGATATTCAAATATATTTGTCCAAGTCAAAATTATTAACATAAACTAAAAACCAAGACTATGAACAAAGCGGAATTAATTGATGCAATGGCAACAGATGCTGGATTATCAAAGGCAGATGCAAAAAGAGCATTAGATGGATTTATTAGCGCAACAGGTGGTGCATTGAAAAAAGGAGATCGTATTTCTCTTGTTGGATTTGGATCATTCTCTGTTTCTCATCGTGCGGCAAGAACAGGTCGTAACCCACAAACGGGAAAAGAAATTCAAATAGCTACAAAAAACGTAGTTCGTTTTAAAGCTGGATCTGAACTCAGTGGAAAAGTAAACTAGTAGTAATGTACTAATTTTAAAGGGAATCAAATTGATTCCCTTTTTTTGTTTTATGGAATTAGAAAATGTCGTATTAAATCAATTATTTGCGCTCGTTACCGAGAAGAAAAAAAATCTGTTCAATCATATCGCTGAACAAAGAACAAATCACGTAACAGTTGTTATGGAAGACATCAATAAGGAGCATAATGCATCTGCCGTAATGAGGACATGTGATTGTTTCGGTGTTCAGAACATTTCAGTTATTGAGAAGAATCAAAAATTCACAATCCACAGAGATATCGCCATGGGATCTTCTAAATGGGTAGACGTGAAGTCCTTTGCTCATGGAGAAACCCCAAGTGCTGATTGCATAAAAGATCTTAAAAAAAATGGATATAAAATAATTGCAACAACTCCTCATACTAATAGAACCATCGAACAAATAAATATTGATCAACCTATCGCTTTGATTTTTGGCACCGAACGTGATGGGATTTCTCAAGAAGTCTATGAACACGCAGATGAGCTAGTCAAAATTCCAATGTATGGCTTCATTGAAAGTTTCAACATCAGTGTCTCAGCAGCTATTATTTTAAGTTCACTCCGGAATCGACTTGAAGAATCAAATTTAGACTGGAAACTTTCAAAAAAAGAACAAGTTGCACTAAAAATTAAATGGTGTACACGAATTATCAAGAACGGGGAGAAAGTCGAAGCAGAAATCAGGAATCGAATCAAAAAAGAATAATATATTTGTGTTCGATTTAAAAGTTAATAGAGAATATTATGGGTAAAGGAGATAGAAGAACTAAAAAAGGCAAAAGAACACTAGGAACCTTCGGTAATTCCCGAAAAAGAAAAAGTTCGACTCCTATTGTCGCTGCGAAAGTTACCAAGAAGAAAAAGGCTGCTCCTAAAAAAGAGGAAGCTGTAACAAAAGATACTACAACAGCTAAAAAATCAACAGCAACAAAAAAAGCTGCGACTCCAAAGAAAAAGGCCGCAACTGCAAAGAAGGTCACGACCAAAAAGCCAGCAGCGAAAAAGACAACAACAAAAGAAAAATAATTCATTCGGCTGCCAATCGGCAGCCTTTTTTATTCCAATAATATGAAACATAATTTTGGTGCAGGACCGTGTATTCTTCCACAAGAAGTATTCAAGGAAGCAGCTGATGCAGTTGTGAATTTCAATGGACTATCTATACTGGAAATCTCTCATCGATCTGCAGATTTCATCAAAGTCATGGAAGAAGCAAGAGAACTTGTAAGAAAAGCACTTGCAGTTCCCGAAGGATATACCATATTATTTTTACAAGGCGGAGCTTCACTTGGCTTTACAATTACGGCATTAAACATGATGCGCGATTCAAAAAAAGCCGGATATATTAATACTGGTACTTGGGCAAAAGGTGCAATTTCAGAATCTGAAGCAATTGGTATTGGCACCAACATTTTTGCCTCTTCAGAAGATCGCAACTTCTGCTATATTCCAAAGGAATATAATATACCAACGGATGTTGACTACATTCATTACACATCAAATAATACTATTTTCGGAACTCAATTCAAGTCAATCCCAGTAACTTCATCTCCACTAGTTTGTGATATGTCCTCTGATATTTTTGCTCAGAAGGTTGATGTTTCAAAGTTTGACCTAATTTATGCTGGTGCTCAAAAAAATCTTGGCCCTGCTGGGTCAACACTATATATAGTTAAAGATGATATCCTAGGAAAATCGACATCTGAATTCATGCCAAAATATTTAAATCTCAAGAATCATGCGGCAAAGGATTCAATGATGAATACACCTCCTGTGTTTTCTATTTACACCGCAATGCTGAACCTTCGTCACCTAATAAAAAATGGAGGCGTTGAGAAAGCAGAGCAACGAAATCTCGCAAAAGCAGAACTTTTGTACAATGAAATCGATTCTAATCCATTATTTAAAGGCGCAGCTGATGTTGCTGATCGATCAACGATGAATGCTACATTTCTACTGAATAATGATTCACTCAAAGATGAATTTGATAAGATGTGGAATGGCGCAAATATTATCGGATTAAAAGGACATCGATCTGTTGGAGGATATAGAGCTTCAATGTACAATGCACTTACAATTGACAGTGTGAAAGTACTTGTTGATCTAATGAATGAGTTTACACGTAAAAACGGATAATCGATGAAAGTATTAGCAAACGATGGTATTTCACAAGCTGGAATTGATGCTTTAACAGCAGCTGGTTTTTCAGTATCGACCAATAATATTCCTCAAGAAAATTTAATTGACGAAATCAATAATTCGAATATTAGTGTTCTTTTAGTTCGTAGCGCAACAACGGTTCGCGAAAACCTGATCGATTCTTGCCCAAATCTTAAGCTAGTTGGAAGAGGAGGAGTTGGAATGGATAACATCGATGTTGAATATGCTCGAAATAAAGGAATAACTGTAATAAACACCCCAGGAGCATCCTCGCAATCTGTTGCAGAACTTGTAATGGGGCATTTACTTGCGATTTCTAGGTCTTTGCATGATTCCTATAAAAACATGGAATATGGGGATTTTAAAACACTAAAGAAAAAATTTGCGAAAGGCGTTGAATTACGTGGGAAAAACATAGCAATTATTGGTTTCGGAAGAATTGGACAAAGTCTAGCTAGTTATGCAATCGGATGTGGGATGACTGTTACAGCTGTTGATCGAATCACCGATACATGCTCTATTCCTTTGAATCTTGGAAATGGTATATCTGCAAGTGCCGAAATTACGCCAACATCTTCCATGCTTGAAGCAATTAAAAATGCAGACTTCATATCGATTCATGTTCCTAAACAAGAAGATGGATCTGCCGTTTTTGGAAAGAACGAATTTGATCAGATGAAAAATGGGGTTCGAATTGTTAATGCAGCTCGTGGTGGAGTAATTGATGAAACAGCACTAATAGAAGCATTGGCTAGTGGGAAAGTTGCGGCGGCAGCACTCGATGTTTATGAAAACGAACCTAATCCTAGAGTTGATCTACTTCAAAACGCTAAAATTGCTTGTACTCCACATATTGGAGCCGCAACCTTAGAAGCTCAAGATAGAATTGGAACTGAACTCGCTGAATCTATTATTTCGAAGTTCGGAGCTCAATAGAAGTCAATATAATGGCCAAAATTAGCGCATTTAGAGCGATAAGACCTACACGCGACAAAGTTCATCTTGTTGCCGCGAAGCCTATCTATGCTTACAAAAAGAAAGTCCTAGAAGCTAAACTTGAAGACAATAGTTTCACATTTCTACATATTGTCAGTCCACATTTTGGAACTACAGAAGTCCCAAAACTTGATGCCGATGAAAGATTCAATCTTATTTCTCGGAAATATGAAGAATTTATTGAAGATGGAATTTTAATCCAAGACGATAAGCCTAAAATTTACATTTATCGGCAGACACATAAGGGGCGTGAATACACAGGAATTATTTGCGGTGCGAGCATAGAAGAGTATAAAAATAGCTTAATTAAAAGACACGAAGCAACTATCACTTCCCGTGAAGAAATGTTCACCAATTATTTGGATATTGTTGGTTACAATGCCGAACCAGTACTTTTATCTCACTCAAAATCTAAAGAAGTTGATCTAATGTATGCAAATTGCATGCAAGAGCGTCCAGAATATGAATTCACAACAACAGATTTTTTCAAACATGAAATTTGGGTACTCTCAGATGCCGATACGCTAGCTTTTCAAATAGCATTTGAAAAATTTGAGAACTTATACATAGCAGATGGACATCATCGAAGTGCTTCATCGGTTGGATTATTCGACAAACGAAACGGGAATGAAACAAGATTCAATAACGAAAAGTCTTTCCTTGCATACATAATCGACGAAAACCATCTGGACATCCTTGAATTCAATCGACTTATTAAAACATTAAATAATCATTCCGAAGATGAATTTTTAGCACTACTCTCTAAGAATTTCAATGTTTCGAAAATTGATTCAGCTTGCAATCCCTCTAACGAACATGAGTTAAACATGTGCATTACTGGTGATTGGTATAATTTGAAATGTAAAGATGAGATCATTCAGCAAGATCATCCTGTGAAATCATTAGATGCACAAATTCTTACAGATCATATTCTTACACCATTACTTGGCATAACAGACCTTAAATCGAACAAGAACATCTCATTTATAAGTGGCGCACAACCAATCACCAAATTAGAGAATAAAGTTAAATCAGGAGAATTTTCACTCGCCTTTGTCCTCTACCCGATCACAATGAATCAGATTAAAAAAGTGGCAGATAATAATATGATTATGCCTCCAAAATCAACTTGGGTAGAGCCTAAGTTAAGAAGCGGACTTACCATTTATAAGATCAACGAATGATTGAGCAGCGCTTATCTGAACTAAGAAATGAAATTCCTAAAGATGTCACTCTCGTAGCTGTTTCTAAAACCAAGCCTTCATCGAATATTCAAACTGCTTTTGATGCTGGTCAACGCATTTTCGGTGAAAATAAAGTCCAAGAATTAGTTACTAAGCATGAAGAACTAACCGATGAAATTCAATGGCATTTTATTGGACATCTACAATCGAATAAAGTAAAATACATTGCTCCATTCGTTGAAATGATCCATGCAGTCGATAGCCTAAAACTTTTGAAAGAAATTAATAAGCAAGCATTAAAACATCATCGAACAATCGATTGCCTTCTGCAATTTCATATCGCTCAAGAGGATTCTAAATTCGGGCTTGATTTTGAAAGCGCACAAGAAATTTTAACGTCAAGAGAATTTGTTGAAATGCAAAACATTAACGTGACTGGTGTTATGGGCATGGCAACTTTCACCACCAATGAAGAACAAATTCGCGATGAATTTCAGAACTTGGAAAATTACTTCAATGTTATTAAAAGTCATTACTTCAAATTCAATAACGCCTTTAAACATATCTCGATGGGCATGTCTGGTGATTACAAATTAGCGATTGAAGAAGGCAGCAACATGGTTCGCCTTGGAAGTACTATCTTTGGTGAACGATGAAACAATTACTTACTATACTAATCGCCATAATCATTTGCCTCACTACTTCTGCGCAGATGACAGAATCAGAAGTGCTAGATCATAGATCAGATCACCTCAAAGAATTAGTAGATCCAGAACAAGGAATGCTCAGTGAAGAGGAAATCACATCATTTGGTGGACTCGACTATTTCGAGTTTGATTCGACCTACCAAATTACGGCAATCTTCCAAAAATCAAAAGGAAAAAAGTTTGAAATGCCAACTTCTACAGAAAGACTGCCTGTTTACAGAAGGTTCGGCTACATTACATTTACTATTAATGGTAAAAACTGCAAACTTGAGGTTTACCAAAACATGTCGCTCAAGAAAAAAAAAGAATTTAAAGATTACCTATTTATTCCTTTCAGAGATGCAACATCCAGAATTGAAGCCTATGGAGGTGGCCGTTACCTTGATGTCAAAATCCCAAAAGGTAATTCAATTCAACTAGATTTTAACCTAGCATACAATCCATATTGTGCATACTCAAATCATTATTCTTGTCCAATACCACCTATCGAAAACACATTAAAAGTTTCGATACTGGCAGGAGAAAAGACTCCTCTGGCACATTAATTGTTCTCTTTTTCGCTTGTTTTGACTTATATTTACACTATGATTTTTGATGTGAAAAAAATTCTTACCTCTCTATTCGTCATTGCTTTGATCGGAACCTGTTCTGCTCAACCCTACAAGACAATTAAGGTTTACAAGCCATACAAATGGATGGTAGGTGTTCACTGGTCAGCTATTGATGATAATGGAAGCAAGTTTGGGAAACTCTTCGATGTTAAAAACTCATGGAATCTCCTTCCCTATCCGTCACGAATTACACTCGATCGTTATTTTAAATACGGATGGAGTATGGAGTTTATTGGAACATACACTCAATACAAATCGGGTAAATTAATCAATGACTCTACAAATTTCGCGGGAACATTCTTCAGTTTTGACGTTCATGGAAAGTATAGTTTCTATCAAGCGTATGCACCTCGTGCAAGATGGATCGATCCTTACTTTACATTTGGTGTGGGCTATACTTATAGAGAACAAGGAGCAGCAGTTCATGCGCCAACCGTCAATGCAGGCTTCGGACTAAACTTCTGGATCTATAAAGGACTTGGTATTCAATTACATTCAACAGCAAAATTTGGAGTTTATCCAGGATTTTGGGAAACTCCTGAGAACTATCTTCAACATTCGGTAGGAATTGTTTATCGATTTGGTGGAGGTCAGAACCCTAACAAAGAGTTCTCTCGAAAGAAGAATAAGTGGGCACATAAAAATAAACGCTACAAGTCAAATAAAGGAGGTCAGTAATTTTTTATGGGCGTTCCCAATTGGGGTCGCGTTATTCGCTGTATCTTTTTTACAAGTAAATTATGCTTAACAAAAAATCATTTGAGATAAAAGGATGCCGCTACTACCGCTAACGCAGCGTTTTCTAAAAACTATTTCGTGAGATTAATAAACAACTCGCTTCCCTGTCTAGCTGCTATTGAGTTGTAACAAGGGTTCATCTCTATACTCGAAAAATGAGATCTGAAATAACTTAGGTATTCTTCCAAACTTCCTCCAAATGGCGGACCATCATCGAATTCACAGCTAAACATCAATCCAACAAGTTTTCCTCCAAGCTTTAATAATTTGGCAACTTGATTTACATAGTTTTGACGAAGAACGGGATCAATGGCGCAGAATAAAGTTTGCTCAAGGATCAAATCGTACTCTCCTTCGTGCTTAAAAAAGTCTTCAATATGAATCTGATCGGCAGGGAAATCTGAATTTCTATCTAAAAAACCCTTCATCGGAGTTTCTGCATAATCTAATAAATGCACATTCAAAAAACCACGACTAAGTAAATACTCCGCCTCGTGACTATTACCAGCTCCCGGTATCAATAACTGAATCGACTTATCTTCTAATTGATCAATGTAAGATTTAATTGGAGGGGAAACCTCTCCCATATCCCAACCAGTAGTTCCATCAATATATCGGCTATTCCAATAATCATCTGAAAGTTCCTTTGCTCTTGACATAACTTCTAATCAAAAAATACGATACTTGTTGGATTTAATCCAACATGGTAATCAGCTAGCGACACTCCACTGGATGTGAATTCACGAACATATCCAGTTGTTGTAAAATCCAATGCATCTAAGACATAGATGTTACCGTTGGAAGGATTATAATCAATACCATAAAGTGTTTGTACACCACTCAAATCTACAAAATCATTACTGGTCATTATTTCATTTACGGCATCGAATAGCCCAATAGTGTTTGTTCCAGAAGTGAAATCAGCATAGCCAACGAGTAAGTTTGAATTCATAAGTGTTAGTGATGAAGCATCAAATGTAAAGTCATCCACTACTGTATTTGTTGATGGATTAATCCGATGCATTCTGGAAGGAATTGACGCGTAGTCTCCTCGTGAGATCACATAAACATCACCTTGTGCATCAGTAATCATATCTCCAGGATTAAGTCCCACAGTAATTTTCATTTCCTCCAATCCCGAAATTGGATTAACCACAGAAACTGTTGAATCCGCATTGGGGAAATTCAATCCTCCAGAATTTGCTACGTAAATTTTCCCATTAGAAACTGTAATTCCTTCAGGATTACTTCCTACCAAAATTCGTTGCTCCACTTCGAGCGAGCTTGTATCAATAACGTCTACATATCCATCATAACAAGTAACATAAACTTTGCCATTGTAAAATGCGAGTGATCTTGGCTCCTTAGCAACGGCGCCATCAAACATTGGAATTTGCTTTATTGAAACACCTGTCAAAACTGATAGAACTTCTATCTTACTAGAAACATTCATGGCGATGTAAATCTTTCCGCCATATTGTTTCATCTCATTACCCGTATCTCCAAGTTGAAGTCCTGAAGTTTGCACATAGTAATCATTAATGACACTTCCTGTTGCATTGTTAATCCAAGACAGTGAGGAATTATTCTGTTGAAATAAACCTTCACAGAGAACTAACATTCCATTGCTAATGACGATGTTGCCATCAATTACAGTTGGGTCTTCCTTCTTACAATTGGTAAGTAGCACAATCAAACTAATGAGACTAATTAATCGCATAACTCAATGATATTAAATAATTTCTTCCAGGCATTACGAAAGAGCGAATATACGCATACGAACTGTTGAATACGTTTTTAACACTCAATTGAATTCGAATTCCATGCTTCTTTCCTATTTCAATTTTATGATAAAGACTCACATCGGTTAATAAAAAAGCATCAACTTCATTTGTTGGGATATTTTCGTTGAGAGAATAACGCATTCCAACGTAATTATTACTTATCCGAGCGCCTAATTTCTTATACTCGATGGCAAAATCGAAATTCAGAGTATGCTCAGGTATGTAGGCAATTTGATGTTTGTAGGTTGGATGATCTGGGTCTGTCATATTCAATGATCGCTGATAACTGTAGGTGATATAGCTTCTTATTCTAAGTCCTCTATTTCTGTTTTTCTTGAATCTATAACTCAACTTTGATACAATTTCCCCACCATAAACATCAACCTTCCCAATGTTCTGAATAGACCAAACAAATAAATTTTTCGATGGGGTTGCGACAATTTTATTTCTAACACGATTGTAATAACCAGCCACTCTTATGTGCCAATCAAGATTAGTCTCCTTTGGAACGAAGGATAAATTATAGCCAAATTGATCTGCTCTTTCTGGAAGCAACAAGTTATTGCCAATATTGTTGTAGTACAATTCATTAAATGAGGGCATACGAAACGAATTCTTATACCACAATTGATGTCGATGGTGAAGCCGTCCAAATTCAATACTTTTAATAGAAAAATATGGATTTAATACTCTTTTATCAGAAGCTTCATCTCCATTATTATTACTCTCCACGATAAACTGAGTAGATAGCTGCCCTTTTAACGTTAACCTTCTTGATGAATAACTCACACCCGAAAGTGCAGAATAATGTTGTCGAACAGGTTTAGCAAAAAGTGTGTCAGTTGAATGTAAATCACTTAATGTACTTTCTATTCCAGTATGGAAATCCCATTTGTCCTTGTATAAATATCCAACAATCCCTGAATTTACTGATCGATTGGCATAGGTAATATCTACAAAACCTTGAGCATTCAAATAAGTTGGATCGGAATAATGTAAATCATTCTTGTTTGCTGATCCATAAACACGAATAGTCCAAACGTCATTGAGCTGAATCATAGCATCAGAAAAAACGGTTTGATCCTGTGTATTTAAACGTTCATCTGCGCTTGAATTATAGAGAATAACTGCTCCTGGAAGACCTTGATCAATTCCTTTACGCCTGTATCCAAGTCGAAATCGAGTTTTTTTAAACTCAACTCCATACGTTGCTCCAGCAAAGTAATCTTGGTAATCATTATTTGATCGAACAGCAGAACCCTCTTGAAATCCATTTTGAAATCGATATGAATAAATTCCAGTTGCCAACTGAGCATTCCCAAAAGCACTAATAAAACTCTTCCCAAATTTCCATTTTACCGCTCCATAACCTCCAAATCTACCAAAAGAGCCAAGCTTAATGTTTGACCTCAAACTAAAAGTATCTCTCGAAAAAGAATTTTCAAATGTCTCAATCAACAGAGAACTTCCAGCTATTTGAGCAGTGACGGGCAATAAAAAACGTGGCTGTCCTCCTACTCCAATCACAACTTCCTCAACATTATCCGTTTGTAACTGTCCAAGATTAACCTGGCCTGTTTGACTATTACTGAGGTTAAATCCATCAATGCAAACTGCCGTATGTTGACTCCCCAGTCCACGCATGGAAACGGTCTTCAATCCGCCAAGTCCACCATAAGATTTGAACGACGTTCCTTCAAATTTCTGAAGGAGTTCTCCAATGTCAATTGCTTGAAGAACTTCAATATCATTTCTTTTCAAGTGATTAACACTCTCGCGTGTACCTCGAATGTAAAGTGCGAGTGCAGTAATACTAATGGGATCAATTTCTTGAACTTTAGCTAAGGTATCAGTAGGTTCTTGTGAATAAGCTAACGAACTGAATAATAACGATATGAAAACGAGTAAGCGCATAAAAAGTGGGGGAGTTAACTTCCCCCACTAAATTACTTAATTATTTTCTGTGTCACCTTACCTTCTTCATTTTGAAGTGTAAGAAAATAGACACCCTTAGTCAATTCAGCTACATTTAATGTACTTGATTGGTTATGTTGTTTTTGACCAACTATTTTTCCAGTCGCATCAGTAAGAATCAAAACACCACTACTCCCTTTTACTGTCAACACATCAGCAATTGGGTTTGGATATGCTGAAATTGTGGTTGCATCCAACTCATCAATCCCAACGGTCGAGGATGTCACTAAATTATCAAGTGCAAAGTAAAATGGAGTCCAATATCCACCACCAGAAATCACATCAGATGATTCGAATTCAAAATTCAATCGCGCCACTGGAAAAGAAAATCCTGCTAAATCAATATTCACCCAAGTATCCAAAATATAATCCTGTGTACTATCGACAAATCTGTAATCTGCTAGGAAAAATTCAATTGAATCTAATTGCGATCCATCATAGCTTTCTCCAAAGATCCAAACCTTTAAGAAATCCTCACCATTAGTTCCATCAGGCATTCCATTTGCATCATTTGGAGAACCAAACTGTTTTCCAAACATATCACCGTCCCGCATTGAAATTGCGGTATAGGTTGTATTCGTGATTTTAAAGCTATCAATTTTCACAAGCGCATCGTTGGTATTTACTTCACCAAAATTGTAGTAAACGGTGTATTGTGATGAATTTCCAAATCCTGCACCTGTAAACGAGCTGTACTGATTTCCCCAACCCGCAGTTGTATTGTCGGTGATATTTGAAATAGAGAAACCTGTCCATGAACCACCCCATGCTGTGTCATATACATTAGCAAGAGTTGTTGCTCCAAAGTCCCAATCACCTAGTTGAGCTGATCCATTATCGAATGTTTCAGCACCTGTAAGTGAAAACGATTCGAAATCAATAGTTGTTTGCGCATTAATTACTCCAGCGAGCGCAACCGCTGATACCATAACGTAAATTTTCTTCATAGCATTTTCTTTTTTAGCTATTAATAAATGCTGAAGAATCAGTTAAAAACAAAGGAATACACCATAGTTAATGGTGAATACTAAGTCTGACTTTAATCTGAAGTCTTCATTAAAAAATAACTTAGGGCAAGTATTCTGACTCGCACATTACCAGATTCGCCTTCCCACCAAAATGGCAGTGACATTATGAATGCTGGCTTTTAGTGCTTACAGCTGCAGATACAGTCTCGGATTCTCACCGAATTCCTTGTAATCTCACTCCTTGAAAAGGTTATGAGAACTAAAAGTCGACGCAAAGATACATAATTTATTTCGCTGTAGATTTATTCTTGTCTAATTTGAATGTGTATTGGAACATAATCGATCTTGGAGCCTCAATTTTCAACGGTCGAAGAGAATATGATCTATTTGTTATGTTGGAACTTATGAGCGCAATCTTGTGTAACTCGTTCAAATTAAACGAAATTCTAGCATCGAAAATCCAATTCCCAAAACGATGAGCATCGAAATAATCCAAGTAACGGATCGTTTGAACAAATGGGCCAACTGTGCTAATTTCGAATTCTTCAATCACACCATCCATATTGATAATTTTGCTGAAATACTTCACACTGAATCCAATCGAAAACTTCTTCTTAACCGTAATTTCGGAATCACCTTTCACGTTGTGTAAAAACCTATACTTTAGAATTTGATTTGCAAAATTTGAAGATGTGGAGTTGTAGCTGTACTCTCTTCCAAGTTGATCAATTGCGTAAACGTAATCAGGTGTTAACGTTTTTGGGACAATGTAATTGTAACCTGTGATAAACGTCAGTTCAGTATTTTTCCCAATTTTTGCTTTACCCGAAAATGAGACATCAATTCCAAGCACTCTTGAGTTTCCAGTATTCATGAACCTAAAGCCAAACAACTGAGATGGATTAACAGCAGGATCTCCCCAGAAACCGAATAAATATTCAATCGTGTTCTCATATTCTTGCCAGAAGCCAGCAATATCAAGGTAGCCATAAATTTTTCCAAATTTCAATCCTTGCTTAATTCCAACTTCCGCATTCCAACTACTTTCAGGCTTTATATCTGGATTTGGATACACTCCAAAGTTACCAACTCCTGTTCTGATATAGCGTTCGGTAATTGTTGGAAAACGATATCCTTGACCATAAGACGCACGCAAATACGTTTCTTGGTAGAGTTTAAGACTCGTTCCAGCTCTGAAAATTGGTTTGATTGCCGTAACTGTATCATTCAATTGAAAATACTCCAACCTACCGCCTACTGAAACATTAATCAACTTTTGAAACTTCTTTTCTAGCTGCGTATATGCCGAAATATTTAGGATTTGATTCCTTGGATCTCCAGCACCTGCATACAAATTGGCAAATGAGTTTGTGTAAGTCCCTGTCAATCCACCAATGAAATCGAAGTCTTTCAAACTTGGGTAGGACTTTTTAAACATGTAATCCCCATACATCGTTGAGGATTGGTTCGATTGTCCTGCCGTCATTTCATTATTTGCATAGAGGTAACGCATTCTAAAGTGATGTTTTCCATCCGTTTGAGTGAATACATTTAGAAAAGGATCAATGTTAAAGATCGTTTGCGTTTGCAAGAAAACTGCACCTGGATAAGATTGATATAGCCCAGAAGAATCATTCAACCATGCAAATGATAAATTCGATTGAGCATACATAGCATTTCCATTAATTCCGTAATTCAATCCTTTAAATTTCTTTGATCGATAGCGAATATTGAAATTAAATCGTACTCGTTTTGAGGCCATTTGCTCCTCTGTAAAATTTGAAATGGTATCAGCAGTTACTAAACTATCAGGTACTGGAGGTCCGATATATCCATGATCGTAATTCACATTACCACCTAGAACCAAATCAAGATTCTTAATTCTACGTGAATGCAAGAAATTGGCTCCAGAAATTAGTGGGGTTCCTAACCACCAATCAGAACCTTCCACACTTGGCTTCGAGTAAAATCCAGAGTAGACATTCACTTTCGTTTTTGGTTTCAACCCTGGGAATGCTGTGCGAATATGAATTGCTCCTGACAGTGCAGAACTACCAGACAAAACAGATGCTGCTCCTTTTGTCACTTCAATTTGATGGATGTTTTCAACAGGAATAAATCCCCATTCTGGTCGACCAGCATCTCCAGATAGCATTGGCATATCATCGACTATCACAGCAACCTTTGATCCTACACCAAATGTAAATCCACTTCCACCTCTAATTTGTGGTTCACCATCCAAAATATTTAGCCCTGGAGTTTGGTCAAGTGCAGTTTCGATACTTCGTGTGTTCTTATTTTCAATTAATTCTGGACGAATAATTTCCATTGAGACCGTTTGATCTTCAAGCGGTTTATCAAACTTTCCAACGCGAATTTGAACCGCATCAACTTCAAGAACAAAATCTTTCAACAGGATATCATGTGTAATTGTCTGTCCTGCAAATAGTGTCACATTAAATGTGTCTGCGATTTTATCAGAATAACGACAAATCAATCTAGCCTCTCCAGCTGGAAGCTCAAGTTTATAGACTCCCAAATCATTGGTCAATGCTCCACGAGTAAGGTCTGATTTATAGACTACCGCAGCACCCGGAATTGATTCTCCAGATTGGTCACGAACAACTCCAGTGATAACTCCTTCGTTCTCACTTTGTGCCCATGACAGTGAAGAAAAGACTAATACGATAAAACAAAGTAAAGCTTTCATAGATACAAAAAAGGCTGATTCACAATTAATTAGTTATGTGAATCAGCCCAAAATTAATAATTTCAATTAATAGGATTTATTAGTTTTTATAGATCTCGTAAGTATGCAATCTTCCTTCAGATTTAATTCGAATAAAATACATTCCCCTTTTTGAATCAAATGGAATTGAAGAAGAAATCTTCCCTACCTGAACTAATTCACCCGTTATAGAATAGATTTCATAATCTCCTGTGGGCGCATTCTTCGTCAAAACATTAATCACATTTTGAGAGTTATCCATTGCAACAGAAAAATCGTCTGTTAATTCAGAAACATTTCCAGTATTATAAATCAACTCAACATCATCGATAAACACCTCATCATTCACATCGCCACCACCTGGTGTTGCATTTGAAGCAAATGTGATCAATACATGTGTGTTTCCTGTTGCAGGCCCAGAGTAATTAAACGCAACAGCCATTCTTACCCAACCTGTAGTTGGAGTATAATTGATCTCTGAAGTAGCAACAACATGACTCGCTGAAGCACCTGTTTCTGGATCTGTATAATCGAAATTATCATGAAGTGTTGCTCTCATACGTGCTTGAGATGCACCAGATGCTGCATTATATTTCGCCCAAAAAACCACTGAATCTGGAGTATCAGTTAATGCCTCAGAAAAATTCGGGTCAGCTATCAGTGATTGATTGTTATTCGATGGATCAGCAGCTGTAATGCTCTCCATATTAATAATTCCAGTAGTCAATACGCCATTTGCTTTAATATTAAAACCAGCATCACGTGTCCAAATTCTCGCACTTGAAGTTCCCGTAGAACCAGGTCGAGCATCTGGTGATTTTTCAATTTGATTTGCAGCTAACCCTGAGAGACTTCCTTGTGCAGTTAAAAAACTATTCCAATTAACAGGTTCAACATCGCTTCCAACAACGATTTCCCAATTTTCCATATCTGAATTACCCATCTGGCCTTGAGCGAAAATCACTCCAGCTGACAATGCTATAATTGAGGTTAGTAATATTTTTTTCATAGTGTTACTTTTTGATTTACCACAAATATAGTGAATCTCTTCATTCGAAAGAAAGTACAGTTTACTCGACAGGCTAGGTTAAATATTCATCCAACAAGGATTTTTTCAACGGAATTAAGATCTGAATCGTCTTATAGTTAGAAATAAACACCTCCTAATATGACAGTAAAACAGATTCATAACGTAAACGAAGCATTACTAATAATGCGTCACTTCATTGATTTGAGTGCTAGATTATTACCTTTCCTTGATGAACTTCAACGAAAACGGCGTCCGACTCCAAAGGAGATGGTTGACAGGGAACGAATCATTGATGTCTATGAAAATTACAGCTTTGATACATGCACTTCTGAGTCCTTGTTAGATTCTAATATTTTAGAACTCATTCAAGATTCTTTTTCTAACATTACAGCCTGTCAGTGTTCAAAAGATTATAATAAGTCTCAACGGAAATTAGTTCGATTCATGCTTGAATATAAGCGACTCAATGACAATTGGGGATATGCTACGGCGAATTAGAATGGACTTAATTTAGACGTGAAGATTTTAAGACTCGAAGACATAAGACTGACGGACTGGGTGGAGAGAAGGTTTTAAGACTGGATTATCGGAGACTGAAAAAGTTATCGTCGTTAATTTTATAGTGAAACGCAATTTGATCAGTCTTTGAAGTCACGAATAAGTTTCTCGAAGTAATATGAGCAGAAAGTTTAAAACCAAAGAACTCGTAGCCTCCGTCTCTTTTTATTGGTTAGACATCGAGACGCAAGCCTAACCTTAAAGCTGATCGCGGCGAATAATCAGCCAAACTTGTCCAAAATGAAACTTGGTATTCAACACATGTTTTCAACTTTTCGGTTAATTTACATTGCACGTATTCTTTACCATCTTTTGGGTATTGAAAACCACACCAATTTTCAGGCACACCTGTACCATAAGGAATATTTGGTGCACAACTATTGTAATAATCAGTTGTTGCAGAATTAGGTTTATACCACCCAATTACTTTTTCTAATTCATCACTTCCAGTAACATCTGCATTTGCTGTGCAGTGGCATTTACAGCCATTATTAAAAATAAAATATAAAAAACAGGTTTATTCCTCCGTTTATTAAACGAAGACTGAATAGATTTAATATGTTTAACTGTATTAAGCAATTAGTAAAAATTGTTTAAGGCTTCGATAAACTCAGCCAATTCATTAATAGTTCATTTCCCAACAACTACGCTTTTGGATAGCGTGTATGTTCACCTATCTAATAGACGAAGATACCGATAAAATGGTTTGTTATTTATTCATTTGCAGTCGTGGTTTAATCTAGGTAGGACACCGAACTCTTAAGCGATATCCATCGAAGCTAAATTGTATTCAGAAATCTCCATTCAATTAATCAACACTATTTGTTGGAGACTGACCATAAATTTATTTTAAAAAAAATAAGTCCATAAAATTCAAATTTTCTAATTCGCATCTGAGAAAACTACAAATGGATAAAACTATGACACAAATTGAGGGAAGTTCAAGGATGAATGGAGGTTAACAAAGCTTGAAACGTGCAAACCCTAGTAGTGTGAGTCGTTCCCTCTTTATTGTATTTACAAAGTATTTCAATAAACAGATCGAGACAATTTTATTTCGAGAAGAACAAATCTGATTATAAACGATATGATCGCGCACTATTAACTGTATCAAAATGAATCAGCTTACGTTTAACTAATCAAGCTCAATAACCAAATCAAATCGAACCCTTAGGCAAAATCAAGACAGAAATTGAAGTCAACTTACTATCTCAAGTTGAGAATTCCGCTATCTTTACTTCGATGAAAGTTGAAGACATCAATAGTGAACTAGAGCTCCCCATCATGGAGTATTTCTATACGATTCAAGGAGAAGGGAGTCATAGCGGTCGAGCAGCATATTTTGTTCGATTGGCAGGATGCGATGTTGGTTGTGTATGGTGCGATGTCAAAGAAAGTTGGGACATTAACGACCACCCGTTACTTAGGATTGATCAGATTGTTGAGAAAGTAATTGCTTCTGGTACAAATTTTTGTGTAATAACTGGAGGAGAACCTGCAATGTATAATCTAACAACGCTAACAAGTCGATTGAAGCAAGTATCTATTGAAATTGCGATTGAGACATCTGGCTGCTATCATTTAGATGGCAAAGTTGATTGGTATTGCTTTTCTCCCAAAAAGTTTAAAGTTCCAGTTGAGCAAGCATATTCTCTGGCAAACGAATTGAAAATTGTCATCTCTCATCCATCTGATTTTGAATGGGCAGAGAAGCACACAAAGCAAATCAATGAAAATTGCGTTTTATACCTTCAGCCCGAATGGTCAAAACAGGAACGATTCTTGCCTTTGATCATTGAGTATGTGAAGAACCACCCAAAATGGCGTATTTCGTTACAAACGCATAAATTTATGAATATTCCGTAAGTATGAACTATTTTTTATTCTCATTATCCTTTATTTTCTTAACCTCTTGTGCTGTTGCCCAACCTGGGCCGCATTATTCAGTAAAGAGCAAGAAGGCCATTAAACTTTTTGAGGAAGGCATTAAAGCTCCGTCAGAAACATTAGATCCACAGACAAAAGGGATGAACTTTCGCGGTGGCCTAAAACTTATCAATGAAGCACTAGAGAAAGAACCCCGTTTTTGGGAAGCTCACTTAGCAGCTGGAGAGTTTTGTGAATACTTGCAGAAATACGAAGAGGCAATTGGACATTATAAAAGCGCAATTCAAATCAACCCAGAGCATAGTCCATCTGGAAGTACATTCTTCTATTTAGGGAATTTGCAACAGGCGGTTGGCGATTACAGTGCTGCAATAAAAAATCTAGATTTTTACATTCAAAATAGAAACGCTAACCCAACCTTAATTGAAAAAGCGAACGAAATTCGAGCAAACTGTGTATTTGCTGAACAAGCATTGAAAAACCCATTAGATTTTAATCCTATAAATATAGGTCCAGGAATTAACACTGCCGATCCAGAGTACTTTCCTACAATTACTGTTGATGGCAAAACCATACTTTTCACGCGTCGTATTGAAGATGGTCGTGTTGTTGGAAAAGTGAAAGAGCAAGAAGATTTCTATGTATCGCAACTTGGTGATAAGAATATTTGGATGGAAGCTTTAGCAATGCCCGATAATGTAAACACTGTAAATAATGAAGGAGCACCAACAATTGCTTCAGATGGAAGATCACTAATTTTTGTAGCTTGTCCTGACGCAACAGGAGAGAACTATGGAGAAAACAGAAATGGTCGTGGATCATGCGATTTATTCTTCACCAAAAAACTTGGAAATCGCTGGACTACTCCTGTCAACCTACCGGGCATTGTAAACTCATATCATTGGGAAACACAACCTTCTCTATCCTCTGACGGAAAAACGATGTACTTCATACGTGGACTTCGAGGTCGAAATGCAACAGACAATTCAGACATTTACGTGACCCATAAACGTGCAGATGGATCATGGGGAGAAGCTCAACGTCTTCCTGACTATATTAATTCACCAAAACCCGAAGAATCAGTATTAATTCATCCAGATGGAAAAACACTCTATTTTGCATCTAAAGGTCATGTTGGAATGGGAGGGTCTGATTTATTCATGTGTCGACTTGATGAAAATGGTGTTTGGGGAAGACCTGAAAATTTGGGATACCCTATTAATACCAAATATGATGAGAATTCTTTAATGGTTTCCCCTGAAGGGGAGATTGCATTTTTCGCATCGAATCGATCAGGTGGATTTGGAGATTTAGATATCTACTATTTTGAAATGCCTGAACATCTTCGTCCAACGAGAACAGTGTACTTTGAAGGAATAGTTTTTGATGCCGAAACACGAAATCCACTACCTGGAAAATTTCAATTGATCGATGTCAAAACTGGAAAGGAAGTCGTTTATTCAGAAGCAGATCCAATTTCAGGGGAATTCATGGTGTCGTTACCTCTGGATAGAGAATATGCCCTAAATGTTAGCTATCCTGGATATTCTTACTATTCTAAGAACTTCAACATGACGAATGACGACAACCTAGAGGCTATTCACATGGATGTTCCGTTAAATCCAATTGGTAGTTCTAATCCTGGACTTCTTGAGAACGTATTTTTCGATTTGAGCAGGGCTAAACTTAGACCCAAATCTTTCGTTGAGTTGGATAAATTCGCTCTTTTCTTGGAGCAAAATCCGACACTCAACATAGAGTTACAAGGACATACCGACACTCGTGGAGATGCTGCAGAAAATCTAACTCTATCAAAAAATCGAGCGAAAGCTGTTTATGATTATCTTGTCGCGAAAGGAATTGATGCAGAGCGATTATCACACAGAGGTTATGGTGAAACTAAACCTCGAATAACCGATGCTCAAATTGCAGAATTGGCAACCGAAGAAGAGCGAGAAACTGCGCATCAATCCAATCGAAGAACTGAATATAAATCGACGAATAAATAATGTACTTTATACGACTCGTTCGTCCACTGAATCTACTCATCATTGCTTTGACAATGTATGGTCTTGGTTGGTATTTAGATCCAATGGTAGGCTGCTCATGCACTTACATTGTTACAGATTGGCCATTCTTTCTTCTTGTTATCTCAACTGTTATGATTGCAGCTGGAGGCAATATCATTAACGATTACTTCGACGTACGAGCAGACCGTGTAAACAAACCTGAAAAAGTAATTATCGGAAAGTATGTCAAAAAACGCGTTGCAATTGCCTCTCATTGGATCATCAATTTTATCGCATTTAGTATTGCTGCATATTTAAGTTATAGAATGAAATCGTTCTGGTATGTTTTCATTCATTTGTTTTCGATCAATATTTTGTGGTTCTACTCTATGTACTTCAAACGCCGGTTTTTAACAGGAAACATACTCGTGGCCGCTTTAACAGCAATGGTTCCAGTAATTGTAGGGATTTTCTTTCATCAAAGTCAGGTCAGTCTCCCCTATTCAGGGTATATTAAATATTATCCATTTGTGGAGCAATTAGGTATTGACATACTGTTGTATATTGCTATTGGACTTGCCTGCTTCGCGTTTGTACTAAATCTATCACGGGAAATCGTTAAAGACATTGAAGATATTGAGGGTGACAAGGTGTTGAAGGCAAAATCAATTCCAATTACACTCGGCGTGAAAAAAAGTAAATGGTTTATTGTCATTGTTTTACTAATGTCAATTGGATTAGCAGGTTATTTCGGGTACCGATTCCATGAATTATCACCAAAAAACTTACTTCCTGTTCTTCTTGCGGGAGGAGTTGCACTAATATGTGTTCTTTTAACAATACTAGCCAAGGAGCGAAAAAATTATCGATTAATTAATCATTTAATCAAGCTGGCCATGACAATTGGTCTTCTTACTCCAGTTTACTGGAAACTACTTTCAATTTATGGATCAAATTAACCTTGTTTTAGGTTCAAAATCACCGAGACGCCAAGAACTAATCAGAGAATTAAGATTCGCCGTCGAAATTAGAACAGAAGAAGTTGAAGAGATTTATCCAGATGATTTAAGTCCTTGTGATGTTCCTGAATTTCTAGCAAAAATTAAGGCTAAACCACTAATTGACTCTCTTGTAACTAATGAAGTTCTCGTTACTTCAGATACAATTGTCTTACTCAATAACGAAGTCATTGGAAAACCCAAATCAGAAGAAGAAGCCTGTGAAATATTGTCCAAAATATCAGGGAATACGCACGAGGTAATAACAGGTGTCTGTCTTACTTCGAAAGAGAAATGCTATTCATTTTCGACTACCACAAAAGTTACATTTTCTGTATTAAAACCTGAAGACATTAGTCACTATGTGAAAACGTACTCTCCCATGGATAAGGCGGGGTCTTATGCTATACAAGAGTGGATCGGATTTATTGGTATTTCTAAGATTGAAGGTTGTTATTACAATGTAATGGGGCTGCCATTGCACGATTTGCGAAAAACACTTATCAGAGAATTCTTGAATAGTTGATACAATCCCCACCAACAAAAGAGTAGGATTCCCAACCATTTTTAAAGTTGATTCGTTAGCTATTTAGAACGACGCTACTGATGATCCGATTATTGACATTTCTTCTTTTTCTCCACCACTGTTTAGACAGTAAAGCACAGATGAAATATAATAACGAGTATTGGAATCTATCATCAATTACTCAAGGAAGTTCTTCTCTGCGATTGTGGAATAATAATTCTAATATCGGATCAGTAGCGACGTTTGATTATGATATTTTTAGTCCAGAATTTGATGATCTCAGTTTTGATTTTTTAGGTACAGCAAATGACACAAAAGTTTTTTTAACTAATCAGCGTTGGAATGAAGTTGCAATGTACTCCATTCTATTTTTTAGCATTATTTTGAATGTATATCTATTACTAAAAGTGATTAGAAATCGTCAGAATTTCACCAACTCAACCAAAGATTATTCCCTTCTCAATTGACTCGTGTTCAAAATCTTGATTTTCCTGTTAGTTCTTAGGGACAAGAAATTGAATAATTGTTGAATTGGATATTTTCTGCCATTTCACATTCGTTCAGGAGCATTAATTCCTAAAAGCCCCAATGAAAGATTGATGACTTTCGCCACATTTTGACTGAGAACCAAGCGCATATTTCTCAATGCAACATCTTCTTCTTTAAGAACCGTTACACTTTGATAAAAACTATTATACAATTTCACCAGTTCAAACGAGTAATTTGCAAGCAAAGCTGGAGAATGATTCTCCCCTGCTTCACTGATCACGTTAGGAAAATCATTCAAATGCTTAAGAATTTCTTTTTCTTCCGCAGAAATTTGTTCAATCAATCCAAGTTTGAAAACTTCCCCTCCTTTTGCTAGCAATGATTTAATTCTTGCATGAGCATATTGAATAAATGGTCCAGTATTTCCGTTGAGTTCAATTGATTCTTCAGGATTAAACGCCATTCCTTTGCGAGGATCAACTTTGAGTAAAAAATATTTCAACCCACCCATTCCAATTTTATAGAACAGCTCATCTTTTTCTTTTGTTGACATTCCGTCGATGTGACCACGTTCTTGTGTCATTAATTTTGCTGAAGCTACAATCTCATCCATTAGATCATCGGCATCAACGACAGTTCCTTCACGAGATTTCATTTTACCTATTTCTCCTGCGCTATTTCTAAGTTCCACCATTCCATAAGAGAGATGATAACAGTTTTTCGCCCAAGCAAAACCTAATTTCTGAAGAATGAGGAACAAAACCTTGAAGTGATAATCTTGTTCATTTCCAACAGTATAAATTATGCCATCCAAATCTGGATAATCCTTGAATCGATCTACCGCGGTTCCAACATCCTGAGTCATGTAAACAGCAGTGCCATCTGATCGAAGCACCAATTTTTCATCCAAACCATCACCAGTCAAATCAATCCAAACAGATCCATCCTCTTTTCTGTAAAAAACACCTGAATGCAATCCATCCTCAACAAGATCTTTTCCAATTAAAAAAGTATTTGATTCATAATACAGCGTATCAAAATCAACCCCCATCATCTCGTAGGTCTTCTCAAATCCTTTGTATACCCAACCATTCATTGTTGTCCACAAAAGATAAACTTGAGGATCCTTCGCCTCCCAAAGAATGAGCATTTCCTTGGCATCCCGAAGGATGGTCGTCTGGTTTTTCGCTAGGTCATTAATTTTAGCATCAATCCCCAAAATTGCTTTACCCTCCTTTCCTGCTTTTGATGACTCTAATCTATTATATTCTTCGATTACTTCTTCTGGAAAACCTTCAAAATTTCCATTTTCCCAGTTTTGAGAAATCTCATTCGTTTCTACCTTAAAATGCTTATCGAATAAGACGTAATATTTACCAACGAGCTTATCTCCCTTAATTCCAGTATTCTCAGGGGTTTCTTTTTCGCCTTTCTCGTTCATTGAAGAAAAACGTTCCCAAGCAAGCATACTTTTGCAAATATGAATCCCACGATCGTTAATGATCTGAGTTTTCACCATTTTATGTCCGTTGGCTTTGAGTATTTCTGCGACCGAGTAACCTAAAAATATATTTCTCAAATGACCTAAATGCAATGGTTTATTTGTATTGGGCGATGAATATTCGACCATCACTGTTGGTTTCGAATTAGGCTCAACAAAACCATAACGCTCCTGCTCATTCATTTCAGCAAGTTTGGTCAACCAATAACTATCCGAAATAATCAGATTCAAAAAACCATTAATTACTGAATAAGAAGTAAGATCCTCAATTTTTTCTACCAAAAATGCACCAATTCTCTCCCCTGCATCAACAGGTGAGCACTTTAGAACCTTCCCAAATGGAAAAACAACCAATGTCAAATCCCCTTCAACATCTTTACGTGTTTTTTGGAATTGAATCATTTTTTCGGGTACATCCAGCCCAAATAATGTCTGAGAATTATCGAGTAGTATATCTTTAATTATTGATTCCATTCTATTTTTCAATTTCCTGTGTTACAGCCTCTAATAAATCAAAGGTAACTTCTGCCATTGTATTAATTTTCTCATCCAAACATGGGTTCACTTCAACAAATTCCATGCACACCAATTTCGATTCTTTTGCTAATTCAGTTAAGAAGTATCGTGCCTCATTAACCATCAGCCCATTATCAACTGGAGTCCCTGTACCATGAGAAGTGGCTTTTGGATCCATAGAATCAACATCGAAGGAGACATAAATGATATCACAGTCACTTAATTGATCAAGTGTTAATCTCACTATTTCTTCTACGCCTTTTTTGCGGACATCCTCCACTTTATGATTGGTAATATTCAACCGCTCCATAATTGCATCTTCTTGTTTTTCAGTATCGCGTACTGCGATAAATACCAAATCACTTGCTTGAAATGATGCTCCCTCTGACCCCATACTCTTTAACTCGTCCCACATCTTTACAACATCCTTCTCTGGATCATTGCTTTTGCATTCTAAGTTATCTTCTTTAAGCGCGGTTGCCAAGGGCATTCCATGCATATTACCAGAAGGAGTTGTATAGGGTGTATGAAGATCGCCATGAGCATCAATCCAAATAACACCGAGTCGCTTGGAAGGATATGCATTTTGAATCCCCGCAATTGTACCACCAGCAGAACCGTGATCAGAAGTCAAAAGCAATGGAAATCCACCACTTGAAATTGTTTCTTCTACACATGCTGATACATTTTTGAATACTTGCACAAGTCCATCAATACGTTTTGCATACTGATACTTTACTGGTCTATCCAGCAGTTTATTCATATTTTCAACCTCTTTCATTTTAAAATACCCAAAGAACATATTGTTCCGCTTTCGAGCAGCTGTCATCACCGCTTCAGGTCCAAGAGAAGATCCTCTAGTCCCCGCTGTAATTTCAGACTTATTAATAATGAGTTGAATTTGTTTCATACTATTCAATTGGACGGCAAAAATAGTATAAATTGTAATCCAACTAACAAAGAAATTCAGTGCCGAGCGATCTTGTTTTGGTAACTTTACCCACCTTTCGACGTTCAATGAATAAGAAACCCTCGATATGAATAAATTTTTGCGTTTTTTTACTACCATCATCATAATCTCGCTCACGATTAATGCTCATTCACAGTATAAGAAGCACTTTACAGGAATGTTAGAGTACCGTATAAGTGTTCGGGACACGACAATGAGAAACATGATGCCAGATAATAAAATGGTTGTATATACAAACGATACAGTCGTTCGCGTTGAAAATTACACTCAAAACTTAGGGAAGCAAGTAGCAATAAAACACATGCACAATGGGAAATCCTACTTGCTTTTAGAGACTGACTTTGGCAAGTATGCTCTTCAAATGAATGCCGATGAAGAATTATCCTCTGAACCTAATCCCAACGATACAGCTAAAATAGCAGAATATATATTTGCTAAAAAATGCTTCAAGCGAGAGATTATTGGGCGAAAAGCCAAAAGAATGATTGTTAGTCATACTGATTTTGAAGAACCCATAGAATTTTTATATCTCAGAGGATATTCAAGCAAAATTGTCGATACATACAAAGAAATCTCTGGATTGCCTGTCCGTTTTAGTATTCCGATGACAGATGCTGTACTTGATTACGAACTGATTAAGATGAGTGAGTACACGCCAAATCGTGATCTGTTTGGAATTCCAGACGATTTTGAAAAAATTAGTTTTGACAAGTTCATGGATCGTTTAATTGATTCGAAGGAAAATATGCAGGAATAAACAAGATAATTACAAGAACCGTGAACTAACATTTAGTTGTGTATAGTTCCTAATATCATTGTACATACGCTTCATAATCCTGCATATCTTCGTAAGATACAGTAGGATTAAATGGCACTCGATAACGAATATAAAGCAAAAGGGGAAACATCAAGCTCTGAATCGAAAGATAAGGGGAAGAAAAGGTCGAGTACTAAAAGGGCATCCTCTCCAAGAAAGAAAAAATCAACTAAAAAGAAAGCCCCTACGATGATCAGTTCACTTACTGATCGAATCAATAAAAAGAAACTTAAATCAAGTATTGGAATTGGTTTTTTACTCACTGCGCTATTTATCTTTTTGGCAAACTTCTCTTACCTACTTACTTGGCAAGAGGATCAGAATCGCGTTTTAGATATTGGATTTTTCGAATTCTTGTTCGATGGAGATGAGACACCCGTAGCGAATTGGTTAGGCAAGTTTGGAGCATGGATTTCCCACCTATTAATCTATCGATGGTTTGGAGTTGCTTCTTTTGGAGTCCCTATTTTACTTACAATATGGGGAGTGAAAGCTTTATTCAATCGCACAATTCTGCCACTTCGAAAAGCAACATCTGGAACAGTTTTATTTACTGTTTGGTTCAGCCTTTTCTTTGGATTCTTTTCAAATCAAGTTAATTATCTCGGCGGAACGTTCGGCTATCAAATTAATGAATGGTTCGCCTTAACTCTTGGGAGTTTTGGAACAATCGTCCTTATCATTGCTATTGGATATATCTTCGGATTAATTGCTTTCAACCTAAACCTAATGAAAATCGCTAGTTGGTTCAAAGCAAAAGATGAGGCAGCGGAAACTGAAAAAGATACTGAGGCGGAAATTCTGACAGAAAAAGATTTATCCATAATAAACGTATTGAAGGATGAAGAAAAAGTAAATGATGACCTTTCTAACGTTGTAACATTCGGTGAAGACGAAGGGGAAATCATTGAAGAAGAATTGAGTTCTATTGTCATAGACGAAATGGATGTGACCATTCCAGAAGAAGAAACAATAGAAACTACTGATGATTTTGTTGTCAAGGTTGCTCCAATTATTGAGGACGATGTTCTAACGGAAGAAGATGTCAACAGTAAACGCGATGAATTTGGAGAATACGATCCGAAATTAGACTTATCAAGTTATAAACTCCCACCCATTGATTTACTGGAAGATTATGGTCAAGGAGCAATCAATATTGATAAAAAAGAATTGGAAGAGAATAAAAATAAAATTGTTATAACTCTCCAAAATTACAAGATTGAGATTTCGAAAATCATGGCTACTGTTGGTCCAACGGTAACATTATACGAAATTGTTCCTGCTCCAGGTGTTAGAATTTCAAAAATTAAAAATCTCGAAGATGATATCGCACTAAGTCTTGCCGCACTTGGAATTAGAATCATTGCTCCGATACCAGGAAAAGGAACAATTGGAATTGAAGTTCCTAATAGCAAACCTGAAATGGTAAGCATGCGTTCCTTGATCGCTTCAAAGAAATTCCAAGAAATGGATGCTGAATTGCCAATCGTAATGGGTAAAACTATTACAAATGAGACATTCACCTTCGATCTTGCTAAAATGCCTCACTTGCTTGTTGCAGGAGCAACAGGACAAGGTAAATCGGTTGGACTAAATGCAATTCTAGTTTCACTACTCTATAAGAAGCATCCTGCGCAGGTTAAGTTTGTATTGGTCGATCCAAAGAAAGTTGAACTTACACTATACAATAAAATCGAGCGGCATTTCTTGGCAAAACTCCCAGATGGCGGTGACGCGATAATTACTGATACAAGTAAGGTTGTTGACACATTGAATTCGCTTTGTATTGAAATGGATGAACGCTATGAACTACTCAAAGTAGCCCAAGTTAGAAACATCAAAGAATACAACGCCAAATTCATTGCCCGTAAATTGAATCCTGAAAAAGGTCATCGTTACCTTCCTTACATAGTTGTTTTAATTGATGAGTTCGCCGATTTAATTATGACTGCAGGAAAAGAGGTTGAACATCCAATTGCGAGGATTGCACAGTTAGCAAGAGCGATTGGAATTCACTTAATCGTTGCAACACAAAGACCTTCAGTTAATGTAATTACAGGGATGATCAAAGCCAACTTCCCTGCACGAATTGCATTCCGTGTTCAATCAAAAATTGACTCCCGAACAATACTTGACGGATCTGGTGCAGATCAACTAATAGGTCGAGGAGATATGCTTATTAGTACAGGGTCAGATTTAGTTCGTTTACAGTGTGGATTTGTAGACACGCCAGAAGTTGAAGGCATCTGTAATTTTATTGGAGATCAACGTGGTTACGCTGATGCATTCTTATTACCAGAATACGTAGGAGAATCTTCTGAAGGAAGTAGTAGCATGGACGATGAAGATCTCGATTCATTATTTGTAGATGCAGCAAGAATAGTGGTTCTCCATCAACAAGGCTCTGCTAGTTTGCTACAACGTAAATTAAAACTGGGATACAATCGTGCTGGTAGAATTGTAGATCAATTGGAAGGCATGGGTATTATCGGATCTTTCAGAGGGAGTAAAGCTCGCGAGGTACTTATCGTAGATGAAGTCAGTCTCAATGAAGTTTTAGAGAGAAGAGGATTGAACTAGGTTTTCAATTAAAAATTTGAATGCCAAATAAAGAATTACTTTTCTGTAGGAATTTGAAATCCAAGCCCATCCGAAAAAATTATCTCATCCGTTTGATGTGGTGCCCCAAAAGTACCTGAAAGTTTAGAGCGTACATAGGTGTACATTCGCAAAGAAGTTAAAGTACTTCCATACATAATATGAAGTTCCTACTCTCAGTGCAATTGAAGCACTAAGATCGGTAGGATTGTGGAAGACGAACTCGTTAGTAGCAAGCTTCATAATTGTAACTCTAGGTTGAAACCCAATATGATTGTCCCAATTATCCTCTCCAAAATGATAAGCCATACCGAAATAACCTCGATAAGCCTTTGATGCAAACGGCAGTTCATTTCTTCCATCAACTAAGAGATAATTATCACTTCTTAAAGAAAAATTTCGACCCAAAAAATATTCAGCAAATCCGTGAATGTAAAAATTACTTTCATCACGATTCAACATACTAGATGGAGCAATTGTCGCGGAAGCACTTAATACTCCCTTCTTTAGATAAATTTCATCTTGAGAATAAGTAACTGTTCTAATAAGTGATATAAGTAGAAATAGTACACATCTTACCATAATTGCCCTAGTTTATAATTAATCCCAACATGTAATAGCATGTGTCCCTCTAAGCTTGCTCCCTTTTCCTTTGTAAAGGTCAAGTAACCATTCACTCGTTCTGCATTAATTTTATTCCCAAGATGAAGCATGTATTGTACTACAAATGAGAGATCAAGTTTCTCTGTTAAATTCCAGTGTACACCTGCCCCACCTTGAACGGCAGAACTCCAGCGTTCAATACCACCAAAAGCAGAATTATTGTCTATAAGTTTGGTATAATCGAAGCAATGCCCTGCAAGTATATAAGATTTCAGCTTGGAGACGACAAATCCGTAAAGTAGTATAGTACACTCCACCCGATGTGATAATCGATTCACTTTGCATAATCACCGATATCACTCGTAATATAATCGAAGAATCAGTCAGAATTAATTCTATTCGCAAACTGAACTCGGAACTGACCACCGATTCCATCTTCCACTGATTCATCTTCATGCCCATTAAACGCACTTAGAGTAGACCTCAATCCTAGAGAAAATATTCCTGATTGTTTTGGAACCAATTGTTCTATAACTCTTACTTCAGTCTCTTGAGAAAATACTGCAAACGGGATGACAAGTATGCCAAGCAAAAACTTCTTCATAATCGAATGTATTGATTCACTTAAGTAGTCGCTCCTTAAATTCATTCAACAAGGTTATTTATCAACGAGTTGTGATGAAAACATGATCAATTTTGATGCCTGAAATTGCAAGAAAAAGATTCTTTTGTATAGAAACCCTTGCAATAAATGATTGGAAAATCTAGCTCACAAAATCAACAAAACATATTCAAGCCTCTTCTCAAGGAGTTCATTAACCTAGGTCGAATTAGTATTATTGGCTGATAAAATTGACTGGAGACATTTTGAAAACAAGTTTTCTAGTCTCTATTCGAATACTGGGAAACCTACAATGCCCGTACGGTTGATGGTTGGTTGTTAATGTTGAAAACGATTTACAATTTAGGAGATGAGACCTTATGCGAAACTTGGGTACGAGACCCGTACATGCAGTATTTCTGTGGAATGGCTCATTTTGAGTATAAGTTCCCATGCGATCCTAGTGACTTTGTCCATTTTCGAAAACGTATAAGCGAATTAGGAGTCGAAAAAATATTTGCATATTCTGTTTTACTTCATGGGAAAGCAGCCAAGGAAAAAATAACGCTATCTGATACAATAGTGGCAGAGAACAATACTACTTTCCCCACCGATGCTAAGTTGGCAAAGAAGATCATTGACAAATGCAACAGCATAGCTCAAAGGGAAGGAATTAATCAACGACAAACGTATACTAAAATTTCCAGGCAATTAGTAAGGGATACACACAATTCATCCCACCCAAAACAAAGGAAAAAGGCAAAGAAATCAGGTCGAGAACTAAAAACGATAGCAGCACGATTATTAAGAGAGTTAGAACGAAAACTTACTGATCCTGTTGTCAATGAATATCAACAAGAACTTGATTTGTATTATCGTGTTCTTGCTCAAAAACGTTCAGATAAAGACAAGATTTATAGTTTGCACAAACCATTTACAGCATGCATAGCGAAGGGCAAAGCGCATAAGCAATATGAGTTCGGCAATAAAGTTGGCTTGATCACAACATCAAAAACGTTGATTATTACTGCAATTATGTCATTTGAAAGAAATCCACATGATAGTAAAACAATCGAGCCTCTATTGAATCAGATGAAATCAAACATTAACTACACTCCTCAAGAAGTAGTGTATGACCGAGGTGGAAAAGGACAGAAACAAATCGGAACTACTAAAACATCTACACCTGACTACAAACCCTTAAAGCGAGATACAGAATATCAAAAACATTGATTTGTGGTGATGCTGATCCACTCAGATAGTTTTGTGTCATCCTAAAGTCTGTTTTCAAATGCCCAATAACTGGCTCTATTGCAGCTCTTCTTCTAATTTTTTTTGCGTTTACAATGCATTTTTAGCCGCTACCGGTTGGAATTTGAAGAAAATGATGAAACAATTGAAAAGTGAATCTAAATTATCATTGATTCAAATTTTTGAAAGCTTTTTAAGAGACGTATTCCCAAAAAGGAATATAAGTTATTAAGGATCGACTAACTAGGTACAATTTTTGACCTTTATTAACGAATTTGCACCAAGAATAATTGTTAAATTTGTGAAGTAACATGAAGATTCGATTTTTAAATAAAACAATAGAGCATAAACAATTCGGTTATTCTCCCGTTTACTACGATGAGAGAAAAGAGCGATTGGCGCGCAAGAAAGAGCAGTACAGAAAACTGGAGGAGGGTGAAATGTCTAGTGATGAGCGACGTGAAATCTTACGAGGTAATCTACGTCAAGAATTTTCACGTGCTGATTACCGAAAGCGAGAGCAAAAAACATCGAACATTCGAATATTGCTATTAATTGGAGTAATTCTCGCTTTAGGGTATCTTGTTTTTAATGGAATGGATGATATTGATTCAATTGTGAGTAAACTTTGGTAATCAATTCATGAGCAACCTAATACAACTCTTACCAGATCATATTGCAAATCAAATTGCTGCAGGTGAAGTTATACAACGCCCCGCTTCTGTGGTCAAGGAATTAATGGAAAATGCCATTGATGCTCAAGCAATGAAAATTGATGTCAATATCAAAGAAGCAGGAAAATCACTTATTCAAGTAGTTGATAATGGTGCTGGAATGAGTCCGGATGATGCTGAACTGTGCTTTGCGCGACATGCGACAAGTAAAGTAAGAAAGGCTGATGATCTTTTTGCGCTGTCAACCAAAGGATTTCGAGGAGAAGCACTTGCTTCAATTGCTGCCATTTCGCATGTCCAAATGAACACGAAGCGACAATCCGATGCGACAAGTATTTGCATTGAAATTGAGGGAAGTAAAATCAAACTGAAGGAAGAATCCGTAACACCTACAGGAACTTCGTTTCAAGTTAAAAATCTATTTTACAACGTTCCAGCACGTAGAAATTTCCTTAAATCGAATCAAGTTGAGTTTAGACATATTCAAGATGAATTTGAACGTGTTGCTCTAGCTCACCCGGAAGTTCATTTCACCTTAATACATAATGATAATGAGCTTCATAATTTAACGCCTGGAGTTCTAAGAAAGCGTATCGTTGATGTCATGGGGAGGAAATCGAATGATCGCCTTGTTCCAATAGAAGAAACGAGTGATATTGTGAAGTTAAGTGGCTATGTTTTGAAGCCAGAATTTTCTCGCAAAACACGTGGAGAGCAGTACTTCTTTGTTAATAACCGTTTTTTTAAAAGTGGCTTTTTCAATCATGCTATTGCGAAGGCTTTTGAAGGTTTATTGAAAGATCGTTACTTCCCAAGTTACTTCATTTACCTAGAAGTTGATGCAAGCAAGATCGATGTCAATGTTCACCCAACAAAAACAGAAATTAAATTCGAAGAAGAAAAGTACATCTACTCTATTCTACTTAGCAGCATTCGTCAAGCTCTAGGACGGTATAACATTGCACCGACCTTAGATTTCGATCGTGAAACTAGTTTTGACGTTCCTGCTTCAGTAAGAACTCAGACACCCATTGAGCCTTAGATTCAAGTAAATACATCCTACAATCCATTTGACACAACGAGTAGAGTGACATCTGCTGGATCTGGAAAAAAGTCAGATAACTTTTCAACAGCAATTAATCGAGAAGGATTTGGTAATAGTACGGCAAAATCTGAAGATTGGACAAACTTTTATAGCATCGAAGAAGAGGTGAGATCAGTTGAATCTTACCCCGAACTTATCCCACAAGATGCAACACCAGGAACTTCACAATACATTCTTAAAGGAAATTACATTTTAACACCGAGCAAATCAGGATTTATGGTTATTCACGCCAAAAGAGCACATGAACAGATTGTTTACTCAGAAATGCTCAATGCATTTATATCCAACCCTATAGAATCACAAAAATTGCTTTTTCCAATCGAGAAAGAACTCTCCAAAAATGAGATCTCTGCCTGGAAGGATAATCAATCAATGCTACAACAATTAGGTTTTAAAGGAGAGATAAACGAAGGTCAACTTGAACTCTCAGCAGTTCCAAGCGTATTACAAGATGAAACAATCCAAACTGGTTTAAATCATGTCATTGAGACTATCGCGCATCGCGAAATTGACAAAGGTGATATAGCACACGAACTTGTACATTCTATAGCTAAGTCCGCATCAATGTGTAGAATGAAATTAGATTCAAAAGAGGCAATTGATGCCTTAATTGAACGTTTGTTTCAATGTGAGAATCATACGTTCACTCCTGGAAATAAGAAAATCATCGACACTCTAAATATAGATGTCATCGAACAAAAATTTAGTTAGTCTATGTTCAAAAACATATTAGGAAATATTCCCCCAGTAACCAAGAATTTACTCATATTGAATGTGCTGCTCTATCTTGTTATGATGATACTTGGTCCAAAAGGATATGAATTAGGCAATACATTGGCTGCTCACTATATTACGTCAGATGATTTTCAGCCTTTTCAAGTCATCACTCATATGTTCATGCATAGCGATAGAGATTTTTTCCATATTCTCTTTAATATGCTCATTCTTGTTATGATTGGAGCTCATCTTGAAAGGATTTGGGGTGCTAAAAAATATTTTATCGTTTATTTCGCAAGTGGATTAGGAGCTTTTTTATTGTATAATGGCATTGGCGTATATCAAATGAATGGTCTGCAAGAAATAATCATACAATCTGATCAATACAAACAATTTAATTATTCAAATTTTAGAGATTATACGGACAGTTTCAATGAATTATCATCTCAAATGTATTTCCGTGGATGGTCATACGATATGCAGCACTATAGAGAATTGTTCGAAACTAGAATGGTCGGTGCTTCGGGTGCTTTGTTCGGACTCTTAGCTGCTTTTGGAATACTATTCCCAAACATTCCGATGCAAATCATGTTTATTCCTGTGCCAATTAAGGCCAAATATCTTATTGGAGCGTACATAGCATTTGAGGTTTACAGTAGTATCTATCGTCCAAATGATGGCACTGCTCACCTTGCTCATGTCGGAGGAGCAATTGTTGGAATAATAATTGTCTTAATTTGGCGTAAAAAAGGAAAAAACTTTAATTAAATGCAGACACAACGAACATTCATGGATGAAATGAAGCATCAGTACAAAGCTGGTGGTGTCATCGCGAAATTGATTTTAATCAATCTCATTGTATTCATAGCAATCACCATATTAGGTGCAATATGGAAACTAGGCTTCAATCAAGATCCTATCGGAGTAATGGTTTACGTAGGTGAGGTTGTTTCATTGAAGACTAGTCTTACCAAATTCATCACGCATCCATGGGGACTTTTCACTCACATGTTTGCTCACAGAGGTTTCATGCATATTTTTTCGAATATGATCTTCCTATTCTTTGCGGGGAAGATATTTCTACAATTTTTCAGTCAAAAGAGACTACTCTATACTTACATCCTCGGCGGACTGCTTGGTGGGGTTTTCGAGTTAATCGCTCAAATTTTCCCTGGTATAGCTCAACATGATGTTATCGGTGCTTCGGGTTCTGTAATGGCAATTATGGTTGCCGTAGCTGTACATCGACCTGCTTTTAAAGTCAATTTATTTGGAGTTCTTCCCGTACCGATGTTTTTGATAGCTGGAATTTTTTTCCTAAAGGATTTCGTAAATATAGGAGTAGATGATGGAATCGCGCATTTCGCTCACCTCGGTGGAGCAACACTTGGTGTGATTTCTGTTCAACAATTAAGTAGTTCACGCAACGTTATCAATATGGCACAACAATTTGGAGATTGGCTTAAGCGATTATTTAAGGGTAATCGTCCAAAAATGAAAAAAACTCAAGGGAACAGTCGTATGAAAACAGACGAGCAATACAATGAAGAAGCGTCAGGTCGTCAAGTTCAAGTAGATCGAATTCTGGACAAAATATCTAAATCTGGATACGAATCCTTGACAAGGAAAGAGAAAGACTTCCTCTTCAAGCAAAGTAACAATGGCTAATAAGTTAAGAAATATATTGCGATTTAGAAACATACTAAACGTCTTAACAATAGTTGCTCTTTTAGCACTTGGACTATCTTATCTTAGCATTTTCATTCATCCAAAAACAATTAACTTCCTTCCACTTTTCGGACTCACTTATTGGATAATATTTGTTGGAAATCTTCTAATTATGATTGCTTGGTTTCTCTACAAATCTAAAATGAGATGGATTGTGATGATCGCAATTCTAATTGGTGGAACAGTTCCATTCAGAACATTTTGTTTTGGCTGGAACGACATAAATTCGAATAATTCAAATGAACTTAAAGTTACAAGTTACAACGTCCACCTTTTTGATGCTTACAATCCAAAAGCCAAAGACGGTTTTAAAACGAAATCTAAAATATTTGACTTCCTCAAATCCGAAAAAGCAGATATTTATTGTTTTCAAGAATTCTATCATCGAAATGAATTGAAAGAATACGACACGAAAGATACATTGATGAAAATATTGGGTACAAATCATCTTCATACTCGATTTACCAATCCAGATTTCAAATCACAGCAATATGGCGTTGCCATATACTCGAAGCATAAAATTATTAGAAAAGGAGAAATCAGCTTCTCGAACATAGATAAAACCTACAATTATTGCATTTATGTTGACATTGTTAAGAAGTCTGATACATTTCGAGTATATAACGTACACCTACAATCTATACAATTTCAAAAGGACGATTATGCACTTTTCAGTGATGAAGATGTGCAATCTGGCGAAGATAAATCTCATGCTCATAAACTTATTCAAAAACTTCTTGCAGCCTATCCTATACGAGCAAATCAAGCAAGAAAAGTTATGAAACATGTTCGAACCTCTCCACACCCAGTTATTGTTTGTGGAGACTTCAATGACACGCCAATGTCCTACGCATATAACCAATTCAGTGTTCTTCTCGTAGACGCATATAGAAATACATCCATTGGGGTTGGATCGACCTACGCGGGAAGAGTTCCTGCGGGAAGAATTGACTATATTTTTCACGATGAATCCATGGGTTCTCGTAATTTCGTCATCCAGAAGGAAAAACTGAGTGATCATTATGGAATTTCTTGTACAGTTTTCAGTCATTAATGAATGAGGGAGGAATATGCTAATTGAGATCAACGAACATAACATCGATCAACGACTCATCGTTAAAGTTGTGGACGCGTTAAAAAAAGGGAAAATTATTATCTTCCCAACAGATACTGTCTATGCAATGGGGTGTGATCTCCGAAATAAAAAAGCAATAAAAGAACTCGCTCAACTGAAAGGTATCAAACTTAAAAAAGCAAGATTTTCAATTATCTGTTCCGACTTGAGTAATCTTGCAGAATATGTACGTCAAATGGATCGTCCAACCTATAAATTACTGAATCGATCATTACCTGGTCCGTTCACCTTTATTTTAAACGCTACAAATGAAGTTCCACGATTATTTGATACCAATCGAAAGGAAATCGGAATTCGAATTCCCGATAATGATATCATTAGATCTGTGGTTGAAGAGCTCGGAAATCCTATTGCAACTACATCTTTACACGATGACGAGGATGAAATCCTAGACTATTTCGTTGATCCGTATGCAATTTATGAACGTTATGACTCCAAAGTAGAATTAATTATTGATGGTGGACCTGGCCGACTAGATGCATCAACCATTGTTAATTGCACAGGTGATCAGGCAGAAATTATTCGTCAAGGAATTGCAGAAATTGACCTATGATACTTATCATTGACTGTGGAAGCACAAAGACTAAGTACATCGAACAAATCGTCTATGAGTTCATGGACACAAAAATGATTTCTCTCTTCGATTTTGAAAAAAGCTTACTCGATGAAGTTAAAGGAGTCATCATTTCAGGAGCACCAATCCTAATAACTGAAGTTGATACAAAGCCATATCTTCAAAAAATGGATTGGATTAAAAAAACAAAGTTACCCGTCTTTGGAATCTGCTTTGGACATCAACTAATTGGCTTACTTCATGGTGCATTAGCGAATCGAATGCGAGAAGACCGAGACTGGCAAGTGGTTGAAGTCTATGAAGATTGCCCTCTTTTTGGTCGGCTGCCTAATGAATTTAAGATGATGGAAGATCATTGTGAAGGAATTTCAATTCCACAAGGATTTCAACTTGTCGCTTCTTCAGATGCATGTGTTAACGAAGCAATGCAACATCACTCCAAACCACTTTTCGGTGTTCAATTTCATCCAGAAACTTCAGGGAATCACGGTGTCATTGTATTGGAGAACTTCGTTAATCTCTGCGTAAAGGATAGTACAGCACCTGCTGATTAATTGATTATCACCAAGCCCAATTGTTACTTTTCATCTTAATGCGGGTTACCTAAACGCCGAGTTAACGAATACATGTTGAAATAAAATTTTCCAGCTTGATATTAAATCAGATATAAAAACGATCTTGGAGCCATGCTTTTAAATAGAATCTGGATAGGAATGTTTCTTGTTGCTTTTGTTGTCGCGGCAAGTAAATTGATTTTCTGGCATGACACAATGATCTTCAAAAACCTAGTTGACAGTTTATTTACCGCTGCAGAAACAGGTTTCAATATATCTATCGGACTTACTGGAATGATTTGTCTTTGGATGGGGATTATGAAAGTTGGTGAAGAAGGTGGTGCTGTTCGAGCTCTTACACGACTAGTTTCTCCCCTATTCTCACGACTATTTCCTGACGTTCCCAAAAATCATCCAGCCGTTGGTGCTATGATGATGAATTTTAGTGCAAATATGTTGGGTTTGGACAATGCTGCCACTCCAATTGGACTAAAAGCTATGGGGGAGCTTCAGAAATTAAATCCAGAGAAGGAAAAAGCTTCCAATGCGCAAATAATGTTTCTGGTTCTCAATACATCTGGGCTGACAATCATTCCAGTTTCAGTTTTTGCAATATTAGCTGCAAACAAGATGGATTCACCATCAAGCGTGTTTCTTCCAATTTTGATGGCTACGTATTGCGCCTCAATCATCGGACTCATAATTGTATCTATTCGGCAGCGAATCAATCTACTTAATAAAGTAGTATTAGCCTATCTTGGTACAATTACACTTTTACTAGGAGGGCTTCTTTATTACATTATGAAGAATCCTGAAAATGGTAAAGTAATTTCTAACATCTTCGGAAACACACTCATTTTTGTGATAATTATTGGATTTATGCTCATGGCAATCAGAAAGAAAGTCAATGTTTATGAGTCTTTCATCACTGGTGCTAAAGATGGGTTTCAAGTTGCAATAAAGATTATCCCTTACCTCATTGCTATGCTTGCAGCGATTGCAGTTTTTCGTGCTTCTGGATCATTAGATGCTATTCTAGGTGGAATTGCACAACTAGCGATCTACGCTGGAATTGTTGCCAATGAATGGATAGATGCCTTACCTGTTGCTTTTATGAAACCACTAAGCGGAAGTGGTGCTAGAGGAGCATTGCAAGACATTATCAATACTTTCGGACCAAATTCATTACAGACAAAAATTGCAGCAACTATGCAAGGCAGTACAGAAACAACTTTCTATGTCCTTGCGGTTTACTTTGGTTCTGTTGGAATAAAAAATACGCGCTATGCTGCTGGAGTTGGATTACTCGCTGATTTAGCAGGAGTAATTGCCGCCATTATTATCTCCTATTTATTCTACAGCAATGTTTAGTTGGTTCAAAAAGAAAAAACGCGAAATAGTTGCGGACGAAATATCCAAGGTTTCGATGAAACAAATCGACTATTCAGCGAAAGTTATTATTGCTTGGAGTAAAGCAATCGAAGGAAACGATGAAATTATGCTGTGGCTGAAAGAAAACGGCTACAAAGAACTGTTCATGGCTACTTATGCTATCTACCTAAAAGATGAAGCGAGAAACTGGCTTCAAGACAATGGATACCCACATTTATTAGCAATGATTAATGCTGCTGAAGGAAATGAGAGCGCACTTCGTTGGTTGCAAGTCCATGATTTTGAAATTCTCTATCACATAGCGGATGCAGTCGAGGATGAACGAGCTAGCATCGATTGGTTGACAAAAAATGCAACCCCTGATCTACTTATACTGACAATGTCAATCAAAAGAGTGAAAGATAAGATTGAGGAAAATCATAACGATATTCACACTTTCCGACAAGATCTTTAAAGAAATTGGATGACTCAATACTAGAAGTTGAGATGAAACGTTCCTATTGCGAATGATTGTTTTATTTTTGCACAACAATTTTGAAGAACCAATATGATTAAGGGGAAAAAACTAGTTGTAATACTACCTGCGTACAACGCGGCTAAAACACTTGAAAAGACGTATAACGAAATTCCATTCGACATCGTTGATGAGGTAGTTTTAGTGGATGATAAAAGTAGCGATGAGACTTCTGATCTTGCCCGAAAAATTGGAATTCAGCATGTAATCCGGCATGAAAAGAATCAAGGATATGGTGGAAACCAGAAAACATGTTACAACAAAGCACTTGAATTAGAAGCAGACATTGTTGTTATGCTTCATCCCGATTATCAATATACTCCGAAATTAATTGAGAGCATGGCGCATTTAATCGCAAACGATGTATATCCATGCGTCATCGGATCAAGAATACTTGGGAAAGGGGCAAGAAAAGGTGGAATGCCACTCTATAAATATATCGCAAATCGCTTTTTAACTTTATCTCAAAACATATTGATGAATCAAAAGCTTTCGGAATACCATACTGGCTACAGAATGTTTTCGAAGGAAGTTTTGGAATCTGTAAACTATAATATCAATTCTGACGATTTCATTTTTGACAATCAAATGCTAGCTCAAATCTTCTACAAAGGGTTTGAAATTGCGGAGATTACTTGTCCAACTAAATACTTCGACGATGCATCTTCAATAAACATAAGTCGAAGTACAACTTATGGATTAGGAGTCCTCGGAGTATCTTGGATGTACTTCTTTAATAAAATCGGAATTGCAAAATCTAAGAAGTTTCACTCGTAGTTGCTAACTTAGCTTTCACGAAACATTAGATTTATCCATGTCAATCCTTGATCGCATAGCTTCCCAAAGGAAATACACCTATGCTTTTCTTGTTTTTTTGTCTGCATTCTTTGTAATTGGAATTGGGCACATTCATCTTTTTGACTGGGATGAAATCAATTTTGCGGAATCTGCTCGTGAGATGATTGAGAGTGGTGATTACCTGCGTGTCCAGATTAATTATCTCCCGTTCTGGGAAAAACCACCGTTCTTCTTTTGGCTGCAAGTTGCATCAATGAAGATTTTTGGTGTAGGTGATTTCGCGGCACGGTTCCCAAATGCCATCTTCGGACTCATCTATTTATTCACTTTCTATTTTATTGGGAAACGCCACTTTTCGGCAAAATTTGGGTTGATTTGGTCAATCGTTTTTTTTGCATCCTTGCTACCGCATCTTTATTTCAAATCTGGAATCATAGATCCTGTTTTTAACTACTTCATCTTTCTTTCGATTTATTTTATGATCCGTGTATTGGCAAAAGATGGTCAGTCTATCTGGAGACTAGCGTTGTATGCTGGATTATTCTCTGGATTAAGCGTGATCACAAAAGGTCCTGTTGGATTTCTTCTTCTAGGCTTGACCTTTGCGGTATATATTGTTGTAAAACGCTTTAAAGTCTTCCCGTCGTTACTATCAGTTCTCGCATTCATTGGAGGTATGTTTCTAATAATTGGGTTTTGGCTTTCACTCGAAGTCTATCAAAATGGATTTGACATCATTATTAAGTTCATCGAATATCAAATTGAACTGTTTAGAACTCCTGTAGCGGGACATGAACAACCGTTTTACTACCACTTCATTGTTGTAGGCCTTGGCTGTTTTCCAATGTCCATTTTTGCACTTCCCTACCTATTTAGAAAACGACCACCAACAATTCTAGACATGAAAACGTGGATGCTCTGTCTTTTTTGGGTTGTTTTGATTCTTTTCAGTATTACGACAACCAAAATAATTCATTATTCATCAATGACATACGCTCCATTGTCATTTTTAGCAGCATTAAGTATCTACCGAGCTTCAAAGGGAACATTTGAACTTAAAAAATACGTATCGATCCTATTCATTAGCATTGGATTAATAATGAGTGCTGTTATGATCACATTTCCTCTACTATTGAAACAAAAGGATTGGTTAATTAGTAAAATGAATGATCCTTTTGCGGTTGCATCGATAGAAAACACCACTCCTTGGACATATATCGATAGTTTGGGAGGTGTTATTTTATTAGTTTTCATCATCATAGGATTCATTCATTTCAGAAAAGGACAATTCGATAAAATGTTATTGTCAGCAGCTTCTGGCACTGGATTATCCCTTCTAGTGATCCTACTTACTGTAATGCCAAAAGTTGATTCGATGACACAAGGTCCTGTGATTAACTTTTATGAAGAGATTGCAAATGAAGACTGCTATATTGAAACATTCTACAAGAGTTACGCACCCTATTTTTATGCACAAACAACTTCAGGCTCGATTGAAAGTCGTGATCAGAATTGGTTAGTGAAAGGACCAATTAACAAGCGAGTCTACATGATTACTAAAATCACAAATCTTGGGCTTGAGAGATTCCCTGACATCAAACTAATTAAAATCGAAGGCGGATTTAGGTTTTACCAAAGAGATCCTAAGTGAATGCACAAAAATTCATACTGCCTGCTGGGATTTTTCTTCTAAATATTATTGTCAAACTAATTTTTATTGAAGGCACACCAATTGGTGGAGATGAACCATTTACCATATTCTACGCTCAAGCTGATTACGATACACTCTTCGCTATGTTTGAGACAGAGAACAATCCTCCATTCTTCACTCTGTTGATGAAGTATTGGGTTCAACTGTTTGGAACGAGTCCTTTTTCAGTCCGCTTATTGCCACTTCTCTTTAGTTCAATCACTGCTGTTGGAATCTTTCAACTTGGGAATAAATACGCATCAAAGTACACTGGAATAATTGCATCACTGATCTTTACATTTGCAAGCTATCATATCTACTTCGCGCATGAATGTCGACCTTACGCACTTTTTGTTTTATTGACGGTTTACTCGATGATTGTCTTTTTACAGATAACAATAGATCTTCGAAAGCGAAAAGTTTTCGTCTTAGCTCTATTGAATGTTCTACTTATTTACACTCATTTCTTCGGTTTTTTTGTTTTATTTATCCAATTTTTAAGTTTCATTCTAATTCGCCAATACAGGGTAACTGCTTGGAAACCACTTTTTGCATCATGGGCAATCACAGGTGTACTTTACCTACCTTATACTGCTCTGATATTGAAAAGATTCGCTGCTGCGTCAACGGGAGGGACATTCCTTGAATCACCAGGTATTGAAGCACTCTATACCAACCTATGGAAGTTTAGTAATCAGCCGGTAAACACTGTTCTCTTCCTAGTCATTTTATCTGTTGGCGTTATTCTATTTTTCGTTCGTCGCAATTCAATTAAACCTCAAGCTAAAGTAATCATCATTTGGTTTTTAGTTCCATACCTACTAATGTTCATCATTTCAGCTAAAATTCCGATGTTCCATGATCGATATTTAGTCTATATATCAATTGCATACTACTTACTTATTGCCATGACCCTAGATAAGATCTTCGTTCGAACTAAATTGAAATGGATTGTTGGCTTTGGGTTGGTTATACTTATGGCATTCACTAGTAATTTTAAAGCAGGAAACACCCGTGGAGATGATAAACTAGTTCAAACTACAATCGCATCAACGAATGATAGCACAGCAATCATTTTATGCCCAGACTGGTATTTTATGACTTTTGCTTACCACTACGACAAGCAGATATTTAGCGATTACACACATACAGTTTCACGGTTAGAAAAAGACAGAATCTTCCCTCGATCTTACCTTGCTGAAGAAAACAGTTCCAAAATATTAAGTATGGACAGGATTGTTTTTGTGAATACAGGGGCGCAATATGTCGATCCAGATAATAAAATGATTGAACTGATTCTTTGTGATTTCATTTTGGAAAAAGAGATAACAAAATTCGAACCTTTCATTCTAAGTTTCTACAAGCGGAAAACTTAAGTATTAAACCTAATTTCAACTGCTGTAGCACCTTTTCCATATTCACGGAAATCTGCATCAAAATAATCCAATCCTTCTTGACGGTCTAAAAAAGCACGAACCTCTTCTCGCAGCACACCCTGCCCAACACCATGAATAATGACAAGTTTACGAATCCTCTTAGATCGGGCGCGTTGATAGAACGTACGAAGTTCCCTCATTTGCTTCAATAGAATATCTGCATTCGACATTCCTCGGTGAGAATCAGTGATCGATTCAATATGTAAGTCAATTTCCCATACATCAATAGGTTTGCGCTTACCTGTTAAATTACCTTTCTTAACTTGATGGCGAATCGTAGCATACGTCTCATCATCATTCAGTGCTACAATTTCATCAGAGCTAATCTTGTAATCATCTCCATGAATAGGAGCAATTTCATTTGGAAAACAATTGTGTTCAAATCCATCCTCATCCTCTACAATAATTCGCCCTTGATTAAGTTCTTGCTTAACTATACCACCACCAACTTCATTAAGGAAAACGATTTTCTGACCGGCTTTAAATTGCATTACCCGAGCCATTTAACACCAAAATACAAGGAAAGTATAATTGGCGAGAAGAACGAAAACACCCAAATTATTACAATCAATGACTTAAAAAGAAATGTTGCATCGCGATCAATAGGAGTTTCTAAAACATTATTTACTTGACTCGCTAGAATTGGATTAGAAATATCAGACCCCACCTTCTCAATATATTTGCGCAATGCTGGAGTATGATCAAGTACAATTTCTTTAATTTTTGAAAAGTCTTCATTACTCAATAATTTATATGAAATCGAATAATTGACATTTTCGCCTTTTAGTTCACGATGCATAGCATATTGCTTTTGCAAAGATCGTACACGTAGTCCCATCATAAATCCAAAAGCAATAACGACATAACCCATACTATTGAATCGAGAAACATACGCGCCAGCTCCAATGAGAATCAACGATGATGTAAGCGCAAATATCATTAAGAAAATTTCTTTACGTTTCGAAGCAAACAACTTAAACATCTGACCCCCATCTAATGGATCAAGTGGGAGCAAATTGATAATGTTAAGCAGTAAAAAAAGTGCTGCCAGTTCAGAAATCCACAATCCATGTTTGGGATCAATCCCAGCATACCATATCAATCCAAGTCCAATAAATATCCCAGGAAAAGGTCCGGCAATTAAGACCCAAAAATTTTGCTTCTCAGAATAATTTTGCTTTTTACCTTGAACGAAAGCTCCCATAAGCGGGATAAATAGCATTCTAACATTCTTATATTTAAACTTCTTCATCATCAAAAAATGTCCAAGTTCGTGAACGACAAGAACAATCATTAATTGAAAAATAAATTGTAATTGATCTTCAAAAAACAGCAAAAAAGTCATCACAAAAATCACTAATGAGAATACCGTAACCGAAAGGCTACTTTTGGGCTGATGTTCAATTAAATCAGGCTTTTCAGGATGTAAATTATATTCTTGCACAAATCTAATATATTGAGAAATGACGTATCTTGCAAATTCGATGCCTTTTTTACGTTAATCGAGCAAAATCTTTGGCAAAATAAGTCAAAATACCATCCGCTCCAGCTCTACGAATACTAAGAAGCATTTCAAACATTGCGGACTCATAATCTAACCAGCCATTAGCACTGGCAGCATAAACCATCGCACACTCACCACTTACATTGTAAGCAGTAATTGGCAAATCGAAATTTTCTCTCAACATCTGAATCACATCCAAATAAAACGTTGCGGGCTTAACCATCAACATATCGGCACCTTCTTGAACATCTAACTCAGCTTCAATTAAGGCTTCACGCTTATTCGCTGGATTCATCTGATACGATTTCTTATCTCCAGCCTTTGGTGCTGAATCCAATGCATCTCTAAATGGTCCATAAAAAGCACTTGCATACTTCGCGCAATAAGACATTATGCTCACATCCTTATAATTTGCAGCATCAAGTGATTCACGAATAAAACCAACGCGCCCGTCCATCATATCACTGGGCCCAATGATGTCAATTCCGGCTTGAGCTTGAGCAATCGACATCTTTGCTAGAATTGGAAGTGTTTCATCGTTTAGTATTTCCCCGCCCTTAACAAGCCCATCATGCCCATCAGATGAATAGGGATCTAAAGCAACATCGCTCATTAACTCTATGTTGGGAAAACGATCTTTTATTTGGTGAATGGCATCAAGGTAAAAATTATCAGAGGCATAACTGTAAGAAGCCACAGAATCCTTTAAACTTTCAGAAACAGCTGGAAAGAGGACAAATTTATCAAGACCTAAATTCACGCACTCATCCATCTCAATCAATAAAGTATCAAGTGACCATCGAAAGTTATTTGGAAGCGATTTTATTTCTGTCTTCACACCTTTACCATCCTCAATAAATAGAGGGTATATTAAATTTTCTGTACCTAACTTAGTTTCCTCCACCATGGAGCGAATTGCGCTTGATTTTCTATTTCTCCGAGGTCGTCTATTCATAATTTTCTTACTTAAAACAAAAATAACATTTCACAGGAATATCATTCATCTCTATCTCTTCTAATCATCTGATAGAATTGAGAATATTCAATCACACCTCTCTGAACCACTAACTTTAGCCTACATCAATGTTGGATTGTGAGTATTTTTGTTATTTTTACAACTCTACAAACCGTACTCAACGAAAGAATGAAAGGTAACCAATATAAATCATTGATATTTGCAACTGTTTTAATCGGAGTTTCTTCTTCGTGTACTACAGAGCCAGAGGAGTCGAAAAATGAAATCGACGCAGAAGTATTTGATCCGAATAGTTCTCTAAACACTGTCTTTGATGGTAAATTGTTTAGCATTCCATCACCCATTCAAACAGCTTACTTAATTAAAGAACTCAATCTAGAGTTTGATGAGTCACTTTTAAACGAAGATTCTCGAGTTACTGAGTACGTTTCTGAATACCAACAAGCATTGAACCTTGGAATTTACGGAACTGATCTTGGTTATTCAACACTATATGATCAGAAAGGTGTAACAATGAGTTATTTGGGTGCCGTAGAAAAATTAACTGCTCAACTTGGACTAGACGGCGCATTCAACGCTAATCTTTTGAAACGATTTGAGCAAAATAACAGCGACCAAGATTCAATGGTCCAAATTATGAGCGATGCGTTTAGGGAAGCGGATAACTTCTTGAAAAAATCAAATAGAAAACCAACATCTGCTCTAGTATTAGCAGGTGGTTGGATAGAATCTTTATATTTTGCTTGTGCCTTGCAATCTCAGAAACCTTCTGAGAAAATGTTAAATCGAATTGGCGAACAAAAACAATCACTAAATTCAATTATAGGAATTCTTGAAGCATACAATAAAGGAGGCAGCAATGATGATTTGATTTCTGACTTGGATGGACTCCGTGTATTGTTTGATGATGTTATTTTAGATTACAACTATTCAGCTCCTGATACTGATAAAGAAAATCATATCACTACACTTCATCATACCCTCGACGTGAAAGTTAGTGCTGAAATTTTGGAATTGATCAGAATAAAAATTAACGAGATTCGCTCTAACATTATTAAAGCTTAATTGAAATGAAATTTTCTCTAATTATAATACTCTCTTTTCTATCTTTTCCAGGAATAACTCAGCAAAACTGTGAAGAAATTGTCAAAGAATGTGAAGCACTTTTAAGAAAAGACGCTCCAGTTGACTTCGTATCGGATGGACAGGTTTACACTGTGTTTTTAGACCGCGAGAAGGCCGAATTTGAAACAACGTTCTACGGTGGCACAACTTATCGACTTGCCGCATCTGCTGGTTCGAAAGATGACTATGTGATTTTCACGATCAAAGATCCTGAAGGCCACATACTTTTCTCAAATAAGAACTACAGAAATGCCCCATTTTGGGATTTTAAAATTCACGAATCTTTACCTGTCACTATTGAGGCGGAGTTGGATCGTGATTTGAAAGTTACAGGTTGCGTAGTAATGATGATCGGCTTTCAGAAATAGATTACTTCAAGTTTCATTAAATGAGTGAACGCATTCTTCGTGCGCTAATGCAGCTCTTTGCAATTATTGCGAAGGTTGATGAAGTACCAGAAGATGACCATGACGGTCCTACAGTACCAATAATACAAAGTACCAAAGGGCGAAATATCATCGAGGGATTTCTAAAATCTGAATTGAGCTCTTCTGATGTCAAACGTTATCTCAACATATTTGAAGATTTCCTGAATCAAACGCGTGGTAAACTTTACACAAAAAAAGGTGGCCGAAAACGAACTTCTCTTCAGGCTGTTAAAGTACTTCGCATCTGTTCTCAAATTAATGAAGAACTTACACAGAGACAAAAAGTCATTGTGCTTGTCCGCATTTTCGAATTTATCAGTTCTGATCATCTTCGAACTGAAAAAGAACTTGATTTTGTTAAAACAGCTGCTGATGCTTTTAATATCAGTAAAGAGGAATACGAAGATTTACACCTGTTTATTGAATCTGACGGCAAGAAATTAATTGATGGTGAAAATCATCTATACTACACCAAGGAACCAGTAGATCATCTAAGTATTTCTAAACATTCGGAAGTTGATGGACTTGACGCTCCAATTCACATCGTCAATATTAAGAGTGTAAAAGCGCTACTCTTCAAGTATTATGGTAAGGATGAACTCTTAATCAACGGTCAAATTGTTTCTTCTAGTAAGACACATCTATTTAGCAATGGCTCAACAATTCGTACGGCAAAAAGTTCTCAGATATATTATAGTGATTTAGTTTCACGTGCTTCAGACATAAATAAGGGTGAGAACCTATCTTTCGAAGTTACGAATGTAATTCACAAATTCGGTGCTGGAAATCTTGCTATTCGGAAGTTGAATTTCGCAACCAATGGCGGAACGATGATCGGTATCATGGGAGGATCGGGGACAGGAAAGACAACCTTGATGAACATCATGAATGGAAAGGTCAAACCTACATTTGGCTCTGTGAAGATCAATTCGATTAGCCTCCATGAAGACTCTGGACAACTTGAGGGAATGATTGGTAATGTTGCACAAAGTGACCTCCTAATTGAAGAATTAACAGTATTCCAGAATCTCTACTTTGCAGCAAAATTGAGTATGGGTGGACTTTCCCAGCATCAATTGACGCATAAGGTTGTGAGTTTATTGAACACACTTGGGTTATACGAAATTCGTACATTAAGAGTTGGATCACCACTAGAAAAAGTAATCTCTGGAGGCCAACGTAAACGATTAAATATTGCCCTAGAATTAATTCGCGAACCACAGATTCTATTCGTAGATGAACCAACCTCTGGTCTTTCCAGTCGAGACTCTGAAAACATTATGGACTTGCTCAAAGAATTATCGTTGAGAGGAACACTTGTTTTCGTGGTAATACATCAGCCATCTTCTAATATTTTCAAACTCTTTGATCGTTTGTTGATCATGGATGTTGGCGGACATTTAATTTACGACGGAATACCACTAAATGCTCTCGTTCATTTCAAAACATACTCTTACCAAGGAAATGCACAAGAAAGAGAGTGTAGTCTTTGCGGTAATGTCAATCCTGAACAAATATTCAACATAATTGATGCTAAGGTTGTTGATGAATATGGTATAGAAACAGCAACTCGAAAAAAGAGTCCAGAGGATTGGCATAAATTGTATCAAGATTATGAAGATCCAAGAGAAGTATCAATTGAAAGTGTTGCTCCAGAAGTGGATACAGAATTACCAGGGAAATTTCAACAATTCAAAACGTATCTTATTCGTGATTTCCTCAGCAAGGTCTCTAATACTCAATATTTGGCAGTAAATGGACTTGTAGCTCCTCTACTTGCTATGATTTTGGCATTCTTTATTAAGTACTTCAATATAATTGGGAGTGAACAAGAATATAGTTTTTACCATAATGAGAATATACCTCAGTACATCTTTATGACAATAATTGTCGGGATTTTCTTAGGACTCACAGTAGCTGCGGAAGAAATCAATAAAGACAAAAAGATTCTCGCTCGTGAGCGATTTCTAAATTTATCCAGAGGTAGTTATCTATTATCGAAACTTGCCATACTCTTTGCTATTTCAGGAATACAGACACTATTTTTTGTTACAATTGGGAATTTTATTCTTGAAATAAAAGGAATGTACCTTGAATATTGGTTGATCCTATTTTCAACCTCATTCTTGTCTAATTTAGTTGGATTGAACATTTCTAGTGCATTTAATTCTGCAAAAGTAATTTATATTATAGTTCCTCTCTTGATTATTCCACAGCTTTTGTTTAGTGGTGTAATCGTTCAATTTGACAAACTTCACCCATCTGTATCAAATGCGACTAAAGTTCCATGGATTGGAAACATTATGGTTTCGCGATGGGCGTATGAAGCCTTAGCGGTTGAGCAAGCAAGTAATAATCAGTTAGAAAAGCATTATTTCGTGCAGAAGATGGAACAAAGTCAAGCGAAGTGGAAAAAAGATTTTTGGGTTCCTGAAATCAGAAAACAAATGGATATCATTACTCGATCCAAGGGGGATGAGTCTAAAGTTGTTCAACATGCCGAAAACATTCTAGTGAATGAAATTACTAAAGAAGATAACTACTGGGGAAATTTAAATTGCATCGATTGCATTGATTCCATTCAAAATGGCAGCTTATATTCTATGAGTCGTTTTAGTAAAGTGAATGCTTTCTTAGATACAATTACAGTTCAGTTCAACAAGACCATTAACGATAACAATGCTCAAATTCAGCATGTTATTGACTCAATTGGGCTTAAGAATTACGCTCAAATTCAGAAGAGATATTCTAATGAAAGCTTAATGAATCTAGTTACAAATAAAATGGAGGAGCATAAACTAATCATTGATAATGATGAAATTTATCAAAATGATGAGTCTATTTATAATTTACCTAAGGAGGTCAGTTTTCTTCACTCCCACTTTTATGCTCCACAGAAATATATGTTTGGTCAAAGAGTTGATACCTATTGGAGTAATCTTATTGTTATTTGGGTGATTTCAATCTTTACATATATTATGCTCTACTTCGATTGGTTGAGAAGAATAATTGAAGGAACACAGCATCTATTCAATCGGAAAAAGAAAGCATAAAAAAGCCATTGAATTCTCACTCAATGACCATTTAGAAAATCCATTAATCTACATTAACATCCCACCACAAACATTAATGGTCTGTCCAGTAATGTAAGTCGACATATCTGAAGCTAAGAAAACTGTTAAATCAGCAACATCTTGCGTTGAGCCTCCTCGTTTCAAGGGAATAGCTGCTCTCCATTCGTCTACTACCTTTTGATCTAGTGTTGCTGTCATTTCAGTCTCGATAAACCCTGGTGCGATAGCATTACATCGAATGCTTCGTGATCCAAGTTCTTGCGCAATCGACTTAGTAAAACCAATCAATCCTGCTTTTGAAGCCGCATAATTTGCCTGTCCCGCATTACCACTAACACCAACCACAGATGACATATTAATAATTGAACCTTTACGAGCTTTCAACATTGGTCGCATCACTGCCTTTGTTAAATTGAAGACAGACTTTAAATTCGTATTCATTACTTCATCCCAAGCTTCCTCAGTCATCCTCATCAACAGGTTGTCCCTAGTTATCCCTGCATTATTCACCAAAACATCAACCTGCCCAAATTCTTCAATTACTGAATCAACAAGTGATTGTGCTTGATCAAACTTTGACGCATCTGATTTAAATCCTTTTGCAACACCACCTTCTGATGCAAGAGCAGCTTCAAGTGCCTTCGCCTTCTCATCAGAGGATAAATAAGTGAATGCAACCTTTGCTCCTTGTTTTACGCAAGCTTCAGCGATAGATTTACCAATTCCTCGTGAGGCACCAGTAATAAGAACAACTTTATCTTCGAGTAATTTCATTTTTCATTTTTTTGCTAAATATACTGAAACATGACTTCGCTTAATCCAAAAAATCAAATACAAGTCCAAATAAGTCGAAAATTCAGTGAGAACTTCAATTTGTTCATTGAATCCGATAAGATTAGGAAACTGCTTAATTGATCCTTAAATTGTAATAGGTTTAGTTGTAAAAGGTAGGTTAGGTATGAGAGCAGTGAGATTAATCTTTACTGCTCTCCCTTTTTAAATAAATTTAGATTCCACTTAGTTAAAGAAATCCCATGTAATTCCAACACGCAATCGAGATCCAGATAATGGATAATTAGCAACCTCTTCATTAATTGGGTTATTCCAGAAAGCCCCAATATTATCAAACCGAATATAGAAACGGAATGTACTAATTTCTATTGCTGTAAACGCGTGTAAATTCACCATGGAGTTCGTTACACCTGGAGTTTTATACCATGTGAATGCATCCATCGCTGGTGTGTAGATTCTATGGTTGAACGAAGATATAAATGATGCATCTACCCCAAGAACCAATACTAATTTTTTCGCCTTAAACACTGTTGACTTCCTATAGAATCGGAGATAACCTTGAATGCTTGGAATGTAGTTTTGAGTTTGAGCAGTGTAAATAAATTTTGGTTGTACATGAAACTTCCCGAAACTCATCTTTGCCTTTAGTTGAAGTTGCACTGCCGAAATAGATAAATCACTTCGATACCAAGTTGAATCATTAAATAGATATGTATTATTTAATTGAAGAAAACTTGCAGAAGCCTTAATGATGGTAGAATCATTATTCACTTTATAAGTCAGCGACGTATTTACATGTAACATCTGCTGAAGCTTTATTTCCGATTGATTGTAAGTGAAAGCATTTGAAAAGTAGGAGCGTTTGATTACTGTTGGTGCCAAGTTTTCAAAATCTAGTGTTCCACCAAATCTCCACTTCGATACATCATACTCTACTCCGAAATTATTAGCAATTGCATTGTATCCACCGAGGATGTTAAAATGAAATTTATTCGAGAAATTAAAACCATTTTTCTTCCATCTCATAGAAGAATTAAGATCAATTTCCGTTGTGTCATAGGTATTCCCTAAGTTACCAACTCGCCAATACTTATGTGACAATCTTCCATCAATGTAAGCATCATACTTAGAGAAGAAGAGACCAGATTCATTGGATATGCTCGCATGAGTAAATCGATCAGAAGTCAAAATAGGATCTATGTAAATAGGCATATAAATAGCTGTAAGCACTCCACTTTCGTGATAACGACGTTCACTAATTTCATAAGTATGTTTTGTCACCAAGCCAATAGTAATAGCTGACTTCGGATTGAAATTGAAATAATTCGTCAGTTCTACTAGACCCAACTGTGATTTACTAGCTGCATCTTGCTTTTTGACTGAAGCAAACTCTAAACCAAGAGCAACATCGAGTGAATCTAATCCACCAGAATGCTGAAGAGTATCACTAATATATGCTCCCCTCAACTGCATGGAATAATAGTTCGTTTTCCATTCAACTTGAAAGCGCAAATTATTCGACGTAAACGAAGAGTTTCGTATGAAACCAACTCCTGCTATTCGTTGGTATTGCATGTTAAAAAGTAAACTATCATTGAAAGCTTGGACATAATTGGCACTCAAGAATTGCGTGCCATTTCCTCCAAAAGTATAGGCAAATCCGATGTACGGCAAGGCAGAAAATTGCATTTTCCTCCAAGATTTATTGGGCTGAAAACGGAAACGTCTATAATCTTTAGAGAATTGAACCAGCGAGAGACCCTTTTCGCTAAGAATCGATCTTCCACCATCAAAGGTAGTTGGAATATCTCCGGAATTGTAATCGAGTGAATCTGTTATACCAAGAATGTTCTTTCCCAATCTCAGCGTATCATACTCAACAGTCATCTGCCCAAAGGAAGAGAATCCGAGCAAGACAAAAAGCAAGAGCATCGATTGTTTAAAAGTCATGAGTAAATTAGACTGAAAGATAAAGTTATAAAAAAAGGGAAGCCTCCGCTTCCCTTAATAGTTAAATATCTCTAATGGCTATTTATAGTCCGTTCGACAACTTTTGCAAACCAGATTTAAGGTTTCCAGCTTTGTTATCGTGGATAATATTTGTTTTAGCCAATTTGTCGATCATAGCAAATACAGCTGGAAGCATTTTTTCAACTTCTTTTTTATCTGTAGATGCGCGCAGTTTAGCAATCGCATTACGCGTTGTTTTGTGCTGATACTTGTTACGTACTCTCTTAACGTTACTTGATCGTACTCTTTTCAATGCTGACTTATGATTCGCCATATTCTTATTTATTTTATTCCTTTTTTGTTCATTTAATGTAGCCCATAGGAGAATCGAACTCCTGTTTCCAGGATGAAAACCTGATGTCCTAACCACTAGACGAATGGGCCATTTAACCTAGTAGCCCATAGGAGAATCGAACTCCTGTTTCCAGGATGAAAACCTGATGTCCTAACCACTAGACGAATGGGCCGTTAAATTTATTTCAATTCCCGCGTATTAATTTGGGAGTGCAAATATATGTTGAATTTCTGGAATCTTCAATCAACAAAGTGGTTTTTTTTCAAAAAACATCTTCATTTTCTGAACTGAACCTAAAACCCAGTCGTTTACCCGTTGCTACGTGCAAATTAGAACTGATGTGTTGTATCTGCATAACTGAGACTTCTTGAACCATTTCATATGGAGGAGTGATCAAATCGAATTCAATTGCATAAGCAATAGAAATCTGCAAAATACGTCGAACAATGTCTTCTGTAATTTCACTAGTAGGTAAGTCTCTAAAGAGAAATCCTAACCGTCCCTTCCCTTCAACCATAAAGTGTCGATCTTTATTCATAAAAACCCGTCCAATTAAGTAACCAGGATCATTTGATCGATTTTGCTCAAAGGATTCCGCCAAAAAGTTATATATATTGATAATACCAAAGTAGCCACATGCTTCATCATTGCTCAAATAAGGCGTTTTCCACATTGGGTTTTCATCAGGAAGACGAAATACGTTTCTATGAAGCTGAAATATAAGTACATCACTTCCAATATAGGCTCTGAATTCAAATTTGCCCTTATCCTCAATTCGCATTCGCACGCGGTTATCCTTGATATCGATTTCCAGTTTGGCTAATTCATCTCGCATAGTATCGGCGAAAAGTGCCATAATTTCTTGCGAATAATCAGCAATATCTTGTTTCAGAGAAGCTTTGCCTGTGATTAAATCAAGTATTCCTTGTCTCGTTTCGTCTTTAACTGCCATATTAATATGATTTTGCGAAAACTACACGCCCAGAGGATTTATTACCGGTAACCATGCATATCCCCTCTTCTTTTTCAACATCTAGAGGCATACATCGTATTGTAGCTTTTGTTTCTTGTTTAATTTGTTCTTCTGTTTCTTTCGTACCATCCCAGTGAGCAAGGAAAAAACCTCCTTCTGATTCAATTTTAATTTTAAAATCATCGTAAGAATCAATCTCTTGCGTTCGGTTTTCTCGAAATTTCATTGCTCTATCCAGTAGATTTACTTGAATATCTTCAAGCAGCTGTTCAATAAATGTCTCTACTCCATCGAGAGTATGAATTTCTTTTATTTTTTCATCTCGTCGTGTTACTTCAATTTTGCCATTCTCCAAATCTCTTGGTCCCATTGCTAACCTAATCGGGACTCCTTTCGCTTCGTATTCTGCAAATTTCCAACCAGGACGGCGATTATCATCATCATCATATTTGAATGAGATCCCTTTAGCCTTTAGTCGTTCTCCCAACTCATTCATTTTCACCGAAATTTCAGCGAGTCCTTCAGGCGTCTTATAAATTGGAACAGCAACCACTTGAATAGGAGCCAATTTTGGAGGCAAGACTAGACCATCATCATCAGAATGAGTCATAATTAAAGCACCCATCAATCGGGTTGACACCCCCCAAGATGTTGCCCAAACATGTCCTAGTTTCCCATCTTTATCAGCAAACTTAACGTCAAATGCTTTCGCAAAATTCTGTCCCAAGAAGTGAGACGTACCCGCTTGTAATGCCTTACCATCTTGCATCATTGCTTCAATACAATAGGTTTCATCTGCACCAGCAAACCGCTCGCTTTCTGTCTTCAATCCGCAAATTACAGGCATTGCCATGTGTCCTTCTGCAAATCTTGAGTAAACATTTAATATTTTTTCTGTCTCTTCAATTGCCTCAGATCTAGTTGCATGTGCAGTATGCCCTTCTTGCCATAAAAACTCAGTAGTCCTAAGAAATATTCGTGTCCTCATTTCCCAACGAACAACATTAGCCCACTGGTTAATTAGAATCGGTAAATCTCTATACGATTGAATCCATTTTCGGTAAGAACTCCAGATGATTGTTTCTGAAGTTGGTCGGATGACTAATTCTTCTTCCAATTTAGCATCGGGATCAACAATCACTCCACTTCCATCATCGGCATTCTTTAACCTGTAATGCGTCACAACTGCACACTCCTTAGCAAACCCTTCTACATGACTTGCTTCCTTACTCAAATAAGATTTCGGGATAAGTAATGGGAAATATGCGTTAGAATGACCTGTAGCTTTAAATTGCTTATCAAGTTCATCTTTCATCATTTCCCAAATAGCAAAACCATAGGGCTTGATAATCATACATCCTTTGACATCTGAATTCTCAGCAAGATCTGCTCTACTAACGATTTCATTGTACCATTTGGAATAATCTTGCGCTCTTGTTGTAAATTTCTGTGCCATTAAGGATTCTTAAATAATTATGAAGTCAAAAATAGAAATATCATAGCAATGCTGATGCCTTCTAAGCTTCTTTCTTTTACTATCGTATAAGATCATAAAAAAAGGGACCCATTAAATGGGTCCCTTAAATATTTATTAAAATCAATTATCTAAGTACGACAAATCTAGATTTACTGATTACTCCATTGGGAGTATGAACTAGAACAATATAAGTCCCATCAGCTAGATAAGAAGTATTTATTTCTGTAGCGAAATCATTTACATCCGAAGAATAGAAAACTTTCCCGAGTAAATCAATTATTTGAATTCTATTAATTACACTTGGAGAATTGATTGATAAAAGATCCTTTGTTGGGTTAGGATAAACACTAATATCAATTGTACTCAATTCATCCTGTCCAACTGAAAAAACTGCTATCGATAGACTAAATGAATTCGTATCACAGGAATCAGATACGGTTAATACGACAACAAAATTTCCATTAGTTGCATAAGTATGAGTAGGATTCATTTGCACTGAATTACTTCCATCTCCAAAATCCCATAAATAAGTAGAAGAACCAGTTGATGTGGATGTATTTGTAAATGTATAGTCAGGGTCAGTTCCACTAATGGTAAATCCTGCCACTGGAGCCGTACAACCATTAACAGTGATAGATTGACACGTAGAATCAGTTACCCCACAATTATTTACTACTGTCAAACAAACAGTGTATGTACCATTCATAGCATAGGTGTGAGATGGATTCTGCATTGTAGATGTATTACCGTCACCAAGATCCCATAGATATGTCGCAATTGTTCCTGACGATGTTGATAAATCCGTAAAACTTGCTGACAATCCTGTACTTGACTGACTAAACAAAGAGGTTATTGTTCCACCTCCGATAGTTATAGTCGTATCAGTTGTACACATAGAAGTCCAGCCGAAGATTGTATCAGTTAGCAACACATTAAAAGGTCCAAGCGTGTTAGGGTATACATGAAATGGATTCACGAAATTTTCTGTCATTGACCCATCTCCATAATCCCATGTATAAGATAATTCAGGAGTTCCGGCATAAGTTGTTTGGTTATACATTCTATTACCCAATATTGAAGACGAATTATCTGTAAAGGTGATAGAAGGCCCCGTAGACATGCATGCATTACTAATAGCGAAATCTGCAGCTAAATTATACGTTACAAAAGGATAAATTAATAGATCAGCATCAAACGGAACACCACCAACAACGACATTGTAAGATCTTGTGTAGGTTCCAAATAGATCAACTCCAGCTAACCATTCACTTGCTCCGTCAGCGACATTGTAATCATTAAAGACCAATCCTATTGAATTTGGACTGATATTTTCGATCACAACAACGTAAGGAACTGTCATTGTGACTGGTATAAATGAGCCTTCTTTTCTGAGGACAGAAAGCAATCCACCACCAAACGAAGTGTCAACAGATACAATTGTTGAAGCAAGAGCTACTCCAGTAGGCATTGAATCAAGACCAGCGGCAAATATCTTCAATCCAACATCGATTGTTACTCCACCTGTTAGGTCAATTTTGTAGGCATAAAATTCTGCGCCGCTGATTGTTATAGGTTGTGGCGCATCATAATATTGCGAAATCGCTTGCGCGGAAGTTGCACTATTAATATTAATCGTTGCAAATCCTGTTGATTTTGCTAAAGTGTACTCAACTGTATCTGGTCCGCAAGTTGCTGATTTCATTAAGACACTAGAAGAAGGCATGATATCATTCACAATTTGACTATTCACTTCAACTAGTGTTTGAGAAAAACCAGTTACAGTAAACGCAAGAACTATCAAGGCTAGTAGATTTTTTTTCATGGGTTTTGTTTTCTGCAAGGTACAACCATTCAATGAGATCCACAAACATTCTTTTCATCCAGGCTATACCATTCTCTCAATAGCTTCAGAAAATAAAACTTTATCTATTTTACTTTTAATCCAAGCAGAAATATTAAAATATTCCAAAACAGCTTGTTCATCCTCTAAGGTTAATAATTCAGCAATTTCAACATCCATTTTCTCGAAAATTTCGAGACGGTTGACATCAGAATCCGTTTTTGCCAATTTACGAATATACTTAATACATGTGTTCTCAATCTGGTAATCTCTTGACTGCTTGCTTAAATATCGATTGGTAGACTTAATCACATACTCCAGGAAATCATAGTTACCTAATTCATAGTGAATTACCAAATTAAACAAACGAGAAAAGCTGTAGATGTCTTGGCGCAAATTCGTTTCATTATCATTGAGAACATCGTTTAGATATTGTAATGCCATCTTGTAATCACCAGTTCCAAAATAGCAATATGCTTTATTATAAGTCAGTAATAATTCAACTTCCTTACTGATTTTTTCGCCATATTCTTTTTGATTTTTTTCAATATTTGGAATCAATTCAACACTTTTTTCAAAATCTCCCATCGTATGAAGAAGGTCAAGTTCTTGAATGGAGGTATTACCGAAAATACGCACATCTATATCAACAGAATTAAACCCTTTCTTGCCCGATAATGCCCGAATATCAGAAATAAGATCCTTAGCCTGCTCAAATTGATGACTGTCTATATGACACCTAAGCAAATGAAAGAGCGCCATTATATAGCGCTGCCCTGAATCATGTTTAATAGGTGGATTGTTATCCAAAATTTCACGTGTACGATTAAAAAACTGAAAACTGTCAGCGTAATTTCGGTTTGTCGCCGCACACAGTCCTTTTATATAGTAACAAATAGAGGCAGCCTTAGATGACAATGCAGTATTCTTCCCTTTAATCAAGTGATAGTCGGCAATATCTGCAACCACACTTCTTTCTACTTCATTTCGTGAAAAACCGCCAGATCTAAAAACGAGGTTAATTTTCGAGTAAATCATTGTGTACTCTGCCAAATTTCGAAGTTTAGAAATCACCATTTCTTCTTCCTCAACCAAAATATCCAAATCAGTTGAAAATTCACCAGCTTCATAGGCAGAATCTAATAAGCGCTTTTCCCAATTAATCAATTCAAACCAATAATAAAACTTTTCGTACTTTTTAGCAGTTGACTTCGCTCGAACTACAAACTTCTCACATTCTTTATAGAGTGCTTTATTATAGAGAATCTCAACATTCTTGATCTCTTGCTTCATTGTACTACTAATAGATTGCTCACTGTAATATGCGCGCAGACTTTTCAATATCAACTTATAGAGATGATTTTTCTCAGAAGGTAAGTGCTTCACGAAAGTTTCTTGATCAAACTCATTTTTTAATTCCGTTTCGTCATAATATGGTTGACGTTCAATAAAATCAAATATTTTGATGTAATTCTTTTCTCCAGCTTGAAGAGAGGATGATAACTTAAAAAATCGCTTTTCTGATTTTGTAAGCGATTTAATCAACTTAAAGAGTTCCGTTGATGGCTTCATAATTTGACTTTTAGAGCATGAAATTAGTCCTAAATTAGTAATAAGAATCAAACCATTGAACAATGATGAAAATTATATTCATCAATACTTTAGCGATAAGCAGTAGACAATAGAGCGCTTTTACAGAAACAATAATGTACATAGCAATACAAGAAGAGCCTTGGTTTCCCAAGGCTCTTACAAACAACAACAAACTAAAACCTTCAGAGCTAATGCTCTATCGAAGGGTAACTATATCACCCTTATTAACAGTATCGCTAACAGTAGTGAAATCATTTAAATGAACAATTGTTTTAGCATTTACACCGTGCAATTGAGCTAATTCGTTGACGGACAAACTTTCAGTTGCAACAATTTCATTGCGTTTAAATAATTTTCTTTTTCTCTTTGGCTGAAGATAAATCTTATCTCCTGGTTCCAGATAATCCTTCTCACCTCCAAAATCATTGTAGCGATACAACTGACTAAGTGTCAAATCAAACTCCTTCGAAATCTTGTAAAATGTATCTCCTTTCTTGGCTAAAATAAATTTCACTTTGTTCTTATGAATTTGAACTTTGTGAGTATTTGAACTAGTTATACTTGACGCAATTAGTTCTGGTTTAGCCTCGATATCTGGAATTAACCCAGCATCGTATTGGTCTAGACCCAGATCTTCAATTAGGTCAATTAATAATTGTGGATATTTAGGATTAGTAGCATAACCAGCTTGTTTTAATCCTTTCGCCCATGCTTTGTAATCTGTCACATTATATGTAAACAAAAAGGCATAGCGATCATACTTATTCAAGAATAGACTGTGATCAGTATATGAATCTTTAGCAGACTTATACACACGAAAACATTCACCTGCACTGTCATCATCCATGTAAATTTTCTTTCCAGTCCATCCGTGACATTTGATGCCAAAATGATTATTTCCCTTTACAGCTAAATGAGAATTCCCAGAAGCGCTCTCAAGAATGCCTTGTGCAAGGGTAATACTTGCAGGAATTCCATACTCTTCCATCTGTGACATGGCTTCCGCTTTCCATTGGTCAACATAGTCATTTTTTGTTAGCTTCACCCTTGTTCCAGCAAAACTGGATACAACGAGTAAAATTCCAACTGTTGTGATTAATAATTTCATTGTGTTGTTTGTTTGTTGTTTGCGTTATCTATTACGGACATATTTCTGATTTGTTACAAAAAATGTTGAAAACCTACCATTCCACTGTTAATAACTCTATAAAACACAATTAAACAAGACATTATGTCGGCTGAAGTCCACTAAACATGTCAAAATTTCCGATTTAACTTCATCAATACACTTTGGACTGACTCTTGACAGGTAACAAGCAATAAATAGATCAGCAAATGGACATAAATAAATTAACACATAAGACTCAAGAAATTCTTCAAGAAGGACAATTAATCGCGAGTGAATTGTCGCACCAGACGATTGAGCCGGGTCACATTCTCAAGGCGATCTTCTTGAAGGATCAAGATGTCATTCCTTACCTTTTAAAAGAACTTGAAGTAAATACAGATGTACTTCAAGCTGCTGTCGATAGAATTATTGAGTCATACCCAAAAGTAACTGGTGGCCAGCAATACATGTCAAATTACATGAACACAATATTGACCAATGGCCTTTCAGAATTAAAGAATTTTAACGATGAATACCTTTCACTTGAATTACTTTTCTATGCATTTCTATCCTCAAAAGAAGCAACAGGACAAGTACTTAAGGACAACGGAATTACTAAATCAAAACTTAAAAAAAGCATTATGAATTTGAGAAATGGAGAATCTGTGACTTCAAACAGTCAAGAAGGAACATATAAATCCCTTGAGAAGTTCGCCATTAACTTAAATGAACTAGCAGAATCAGGGAAATTAGATCCAGTAATCGGTCGAGATGAAGAAATTAGACGCGTACTTCAAATACTTACAAGACGTACTAAGAATAATCCAATTCTAATCGGTGATCCTGGTGTTGGTAAAACAGCTATCGTAGAAGGAATTGCCCATCGAATTGTGGAGGGTGATGTGCCTGAAAACCTTAAAAGCAAGATTGTCTATTCATTAGATATGGCTGCTCTAATTGCTGGAGCTAAGTTTAAAGGAGAATTTGAAGAAAGACTGAAATCCGTTGTGAAAGAAGTCACAAAAGCAGATGGAGAGATCATTCTCTTTATCGATGAAATTCACACAATTGTTGGAGCTGGTGGCGGACAAGGAGCAATGGATGCGGCAAACATTCTAAAACCTGCATTGGCTCGTGGAGAACTTCGAGCTGTAGGTGCAACAACGTTGGATGAATACCAAAAACACTTTGAAAAAGATAAAGCATTGGTACGTAGGTTCCAAACTGTTCTTGTTGATGAACCCACAACGGAAGATTCGATCTCAATTTTAAGAGGCATTAAAGAGAAGTACGAGAATCATCATAAAGTTTTGATCAAAGATTCTGCGATTATCAGTGCCGTGGAACTTTCACAACGTTACATCACAGAACGACATCTTCCCGATAAAGCAATCGACTTGATAGATGAAGCTGCTTCTAAACTCCGAATGGAAATCAACTCAAAACCAGAAGAATTAGATGAGATTGAACGAAAAATCATGCAATTAGAGATTGAACGTGAAGCTATTAAAAGAGAGAACGATAAGAAGAAATTAACTGGAATCAAGAAAGAGTTAGCGAATCTCACAGAAGAAAGAGATGCGTTACATGCCAAATGGCAATCCGAACGTAATATTATCGATGAAGTACAACGACTCAAGGAAAAAATTGAACAGTTGAACCTTGAGGCTGATCAAGCCGAACGATCGGGAAATTATGGTAAGGTAGCAGAAATTCGATATGGAAAGATCAAGGAAGGCGAAGTTCAATTGGAAGCGGCAAAAGATACGCTCACAAATAATCAGTCAGAATCTAAAATGATAAAGGAGGAAGTTGATGCCGAAGAAATTGCAGATGTAGTTTCTAAGTGGACAGGAATTCCAGTATCAAAAATGCTTGAGAGTGAGCGTACAAAATTACTTCGACTTGAAGATGAACTTTCGAAACGCGTAGTTGGACAAGAAGAGGCTATTACAGCGTTGGCCGATGCGATTCGAAGGTCTCGTGCAGGATTGCAAGATGAAAAACGTCCAATAGGGTCGTTTATTTTCCTTGGCACAACTGGTGTTGGAAAAACAGAACTCGCAAAAACACTAGCAGAGTATCTCTTTAATGATGAGAATGCGCTTACACGAATTGACATGAGTGAATACCAAGAAAAGCACTCAGTTAGTCGATTAGTCGGAGCACCTCCTGGATATATTGGATATGAAGAAGGTGGACAATTAACCGAAGCAGTTCGGAGAAAGCCCTACTCTATTCTCTTGCTAGACGAAATAGAAAAGGCACATCCTGATGTATTTAATGTATTACTTCAAGTATTAGATGACGGACGATTAACTGATAATAAAGGTCGAACTGTGAATTTTAAAAATACGATTATCATAATGACCTCAAATCTGGGATCGGATATCATCAATGAGAAGTTTGATGGAATTAGCGAAGGAGAGATTGATAAAGCATCAGAATTAGCTCGTGTTGAGTTAATAGAGATGCTGAAACAAACGATCAGACCAGAATTCTTGAATCGAATTGATGAAACGATCCTTTTCCACCCGCTTACTAGATCAAACATTCGGTCAATTGTGGAAATACAATTGGTTGGCTTGAAGAAAAAACTGATAGACCAAGACATTGATCTCGTGATTAAGGAAGAAGCCTTCGACTGGATAGCTGAAGCTGGTTATGACCCATTCTTTGGAGCAAGACCGGTAAAGCGAGTAATTCAGAAAACAGTAATGAATGAATTATCAAAGGCAATATTATCTGGAACTATTGATACCGACAATAAAATTGTCATGGATATTTTCGATGGAAAGATTGTTTTCAGAAAACCAATCAATGAAGAGGAAGAGATAGGAGTTGGCTAATATAAAACTCTGTCAGCCGTATGAAATTAGATGAACCAATTCGGCTGACTTTTCGTCTTTATAGTAGACCTTGCAATTTTCACTTGATATGATTACTTTCGGAGTTTATGAAAAAGATTCAGATAATTAGCGGGATTCTCGCTCTTACATCTCTTGTGTTTCTATTCTGTTGGAGTTACGATCTCTATTGCCAAGATTCCGTAGAAATATCCACTGGAATGAATGCACTTTTGGCACTAATCTTGTTTGTTTGTTTCCTATCTGTTTCGATATCCATTGGGAAATCTCAAAAAATGAACTCAAGAATAATCGGATTGGCAATTGTTTCGATATTATTCGCAGGTACAAGTTGGTTTATCAGTCCACTTTTATCAACAATGGGATCAATTATACTCATTCTGATCATTTTGCTAATTGGGCATTCACTTATCGCGCAGATAGATGAAAAATCAAAGACGGGAAAGATTGTAACGCTATTTTTAATGGGAACCCTACTCTATCTTTCAATTATACTAATCGTTGAAGTCACACCACTTCTATATACTTTAGGATGGATATTTCTAAGTATTTCATCCATTGGGGTATTAGTTGCTCCTAAATCACAAACAAAGCCTAATTAACATACGTGCCATAACCGTGTAATCGCTGTGTCCAGTACTTAGACTCTTCAACATTCGTAATTGTGATTCCCTTGCTCGAACTCGAATGAATCATCTTTAGAGGATCCCCCGTTTCAGAAATAACGATTCCTACATGAGAGATTCCAGATCCATTATTAAAAAATACCAAATCTCCTTTCTGAACATTTTTAGCTTTCAGCTTTTTTGAACTTTCGTATTGATCAGCTGCTCTTCGAGGAATAGACTCACCATGAGCTTTCATAACATATAATGTGAATCCTGAGCAATCAAATCCTTCAGGACTCGATCCTGCCCAGACATAAGGAGTTCCAATATGTTGTTTCGCTGAGGAGATTATTCCTTCTCGTGAACCGTTTGTGATACTTGAACTGTTCGATTTAATTAGAACTGCAGCAACCTCGTCCGCATTGTTACCAGCATCGATAGATGGTACACCATCAAAAATTCGACTAATGATTCCAGTCACATCCTCAAAAGATTCTTGATATCCCATGCGCTTTAAATCAGAAGCCCATGAAATCAAATCATTTTTAAGCCACGAAATTTCATACATGTGTGCATTGAATATTTTATCGCCATTCACTGAGTATTTCACCTCAAGAAATAATTTCTCTGCCTCCTCAAGTGGCTTTTCACGTCGCAGCATCCAGTGCTTATTTTGACAAAGTTCAAACATGCTAATACTCTTATAAAAAGTGGGAAGCATGGAAAAATCATACTCTGGCTTATCAAGTAAGCGATTTGCTAATCTATACGTTCTCTTGTAATGTCCTTGCGCAAAATTGACTTCCAATTTATCAATCTTCCTATTTTGCGCCAAAAGCGTTCCGCAAAACATAATAAGTACTAATGATCCGATAAACTTTTTCATACACGTTGGTTGTCCCAAGCAAGGAACAAAAAATATGCCGTTCATTTATCACTTAATAAACAATCCTTCCACAAATCAATGTTTATTGACTGATTTGGACAATTATTAACAATAATTACGATCAATAACATGATACTTTCAGGATTATTAACGTTCTTTAGTAACTAACATGATTTTGATCTTGTTAGGAGTCTAGTAAACCAATAATATGATAAAATTATTTTCCATTGCTTCTTTCATAGGACTTAGCACCCTCTCTTTTGGCCAGATTGATTCAGCTAAAATTGCAACAACTCAGAAGTTTGATGAAGTTCTGACCTACATTAACCAGCTTTATGTTGATGATGTTGAAGCTCAAAAATTAACGGATGCGGCAATTGTTGCCATGCTTGAAAAACTCGATCCTCATTCTACATTTATTTCAGCAGATGATGTTACGGATGCGAATCAACAGATCAATGGGAACTTTGTCGGAATTGGCATTCGATTTCAAATCCTACGAGACACACTAATGGTTGTTGCAACAATTCCAGGTGGACCTTCAGACAAACTAGGGCTTCAAGCGGGAGATAAAATAATTCGAATTGGTGATGAGAATGTCGCTGGAATTGGACTAAAAAACAGTGGCGTTAAAAAACGTTTGCTTGGCGATCGAGGAACAAAAGTTATGGTGGAAGTTCAGCGAAAACGAATGAAACGTCCTATTGACTTTGTCATCACACGTGATTTGATCCCACTTAATTCAGTGGATGCTGCTTACCTGGTTACTCCGACAACAGGATATATTAAATTGAATAGTTTTTCACGCTCTTCTAAAAAAGAAGTTCAAGATGCATTACGCGATTTGAAATCACAGGGGATGGAAAATCTGATTTTCGATTTACAAGGCAATGGTGGAGGCTTACTTTATGCCGCAAAATATCTTGCAGATGAATTTCTGTCAGACAATAAATTGATCGTGTATTCAGAAGGTCGGGCTCAACCTAGACTAGATCTTAGAGCTGGAAAAAAAGGCTTATGGGAAGAAGGACGGCTAGTTATGCTTACAAATGAGTACTCAGCATCCGCAAGTGAAATTTTATCTGGGGCAATTCAAGATTGGGATAGAGGATTAATTGTTGGAAGGCGAACGTATGGTAAAGGTCTCGTTCAACGTCCAATTGATCTCACAGATGGATCACAAATAAGACTAACAATTGCGCGCTACTTCACTCCTAGCGGAAGATTCATCCAGAAATCTTACGATGATTTAGAGGATTACCGCAATGACCTCACCAACAGGTTTGAGAACGGAGAATTTATGAGCATGGATTCAATTCAGCTCCCAGATTCACTAAAATTTGAAACACTTATTAAAAAGCGAACCGTTTATGGTGGTGGCGGAATCATGCCAGACTATTTTGTATCACTAGACACATCTGAAACAAGCGACTACTATTTTGATTTGAACAGAGCAGGTATTTTCAATTCATTTTCATTGACTTACGTAGATGATAATCGAGATAATTTACTGGAAAAATATCCTAATTTCGACGCGTTTAATTCTGATTTTGAGATTTCAGAAAAAATTCTTGAAAAATTATTAAAACACGCTACTCAAGAGGATGAGAAACTTGATTTTGTAGAAGAGGACTATTTAACAAGCTTAGAGCTGATAAAACTTCGATTAAAAGCGATGTTTGCGCAAGATTTATGGGGATACAGTGAATTTTATCAAGTGTATAATAATACAAATGAAATCTTACAAAAAGCAATTGAATTAATTGAGTCTGATAAATACGATGAAGCATTAAAATTGCAAAATTAATCCTAAGATTTTCTTACTTTTGAAACAAAATCTATTCAATAAATGAAAAATTTAATCCTCCCATTTTCAATTATAGCAGCGTTAACTATTTCCTGCGAATCTTCTTCTGACAATGGAATTAAAGCAATCGATGGAGATATTGTATCAACCGTATCTTCTAGTAATAAATCGGATGCTGAATTAGCAAAAGATTTAAAAGAATTTGAAGCTGAGGAGGCGAAAAGGATTGCAAAGTACGAAGCAACACTTGCATCATTAGAATTCAATGAAATACTCCATGATTTTGGCAATGTGGAATCAGATAGTGAAAGCACTACTGAGTTTGTAATCACAAATACAGGGAATATGCCTCTAATCATTGAAGATGTTGCCGCAAGTTGTGGATGCACCACTCCGCAAAAACCAGAAAAGCCAATTCCTCCAGGTAAAACAGATGTTATCAAGGTGACATTTAAACCTAAAGAAGGACAGAAAAACGAAATTCGTAAAACAGTAACTGTTACTGCAAATACACCTCAGAAGGTTCATAAAATTGAAATTAGAGCATTTGTGATGTAATAATCGATTACGAACCCGTTTCGAATTAATGCTGTTGCCAAATTATCTTATACGGAATTGAACTTTTTTTTAATAAACTAGACTGGATTCCTCCATATTATACCAACAGGATATAGTGATTGCTAGTGTTAGTCTGTCAAATACCCTGTTTCCAAAGTGTATTCGGTTAGGCTTATAGCAAAATTAGTCCAAATAGGATTCTTGATATTTCGCTTTGATCCTGTGAAAAGTACACAGCAGAGTTTTTTTTGCATTTCTAATGGTAATTTGGGTTTCTTCAAAATCCGATCTTCCACATATCATGTGCTTTTATCTGAGAACATGATATTCTTTTCACTAAAGTTGGATGCGCTATAAATAACTAGGTAGTGAGTTAAAGTGTGTTTACATAAATTTCTTTTAAAAAAAACAGCTAGTTGTGATGGGACATGGCATTTTACAAGTAGACCAAAAATAGACTGAATTTAATTAGAGATTTAGTATTGAAATTAGATTTAACCACTTCGTTCATGTATCATAAAAACATATTTGCATAAAAAAAATGCCTAAATTTCTTTAGGCATTTCCGAATCTCAACTTGAATGTTATTTCTTCACAACCTTGAAGGTTGTTCGCCTGTTCAGTTGATATTGCTCATCCGTGCATTCACGACAAACAACGGCTGGATTTGTTTTCCCCATCCCTTTTGCTGTTACTCGTTTTGGATTTGAAATTAATTTCTGAATGTATCTTAATGAAGACTTAGCTCTTCGCTCCGACAATCGTTGATTGTAGTCGTTAGAACCTCGTTCATCCGTATATGACAATAATTCAATACTTAATTCAGGATTCTCATTCAATAACTTGATCACGCTATTCATAATCTCTTTCTCTGATGCACGAATCACTGACTTATCATAGTTAAAGTAAATAATATACTTCTCAAGTTCAGCATCTATACTTGCGATAACAGGAGTTTTTGCTAAATTATAATTCACTACTATCAAACCATCTCTTCCAAGACGTTTACTAAAGTCAACAGTTTTAGAATCATAGCCCGGAGCACTTATTACAAATGATACATCCATCATGTCACCAGGTTTAAAGTCACCCAATTTTGGTGATACAAACTTACCCCCTGACGCAGAATTCATAATGCAAATCTCTCCGCCAGTTGTCTTATTAAGCATTTTGATAGTTGCGTTATTTATCACATTTTTACTGTCAATATCCGATAGAACTCCCTCTAACCAATACTGACCATTGTAATAGATTCTTTCTAAGTGTGAAGCTTTTTTATCACAGTTAGTAGTGATTTCCTCTGTGTACAGTTCGTCACCTGTTAATTTATTTGTCATTGTATAAACGTACGTCTGACAATCTTCGAGTACTTGGTAAAAAGATTGACGCTTTACCAGAATATCAAATGCTTCGTTTGTTTTTTTGTTGACAAGAGAAACTTCCAAATCGATTTCTTCAGCGTCATCCGTAAGGTCAATGACCATACCCGATAGTGCAATCACATTTGATTCTTTATTAGCACTGCTATTATTAAGGTGATAAATGTCATTATCCCCCAAACCTGATTTTCTATGAGAAGAAAAATAAGCATCGGTCCCATCACTTGTAACGGAGAAAAATATATCATCACCGCCTGAGTTGATTGGGTAGCCCATATTTTCGGTTCCACTCGCTTGACCTAGATCATCAATGTTAGCTCGCATAATATCAAATCCACCCATACTGCGATCACCATTAGATGCATAGTACAAGTATTCACCATCTAAAGAAAGAAATGGGGCATCCTCATCTTCTGCTGAATTTATCCCAGATCCAAGATTAATTGGTTTTGACCATGTCCCATCTTCAGATTGTCGCATAGACCAAAGATCTCTACCGCCTAATCCTCCTTTGCGATCAGATGAAAATATAATTAATGTAGAATCTTCAGAACTAACGTAGTGAGGTTCCCAAGAATTAGAATTCAACTTGTTGTAATCAATACCTTTTATTGTACTAAACTCATCCTTTGTGTACTCACTCGAAAAAAGATTCCCGTTCCCTTCAATATCGCTATAAACATATAGTTTATTCATATTCGAGGTAAGTGAAACACTTGCTTCATTATTTGTTGCTGAACATAAATCTAAACGTTTTGGATCAAGCCAATTTCCTCTTACATCCTTAACGCTAACATAAACATCTTCAGGAAATGAATTATCAATCGGATACATAAATTTTGCCTGATCAGCATTATCCCACTGACGGCGAGAAGTGAAATATAATTCTTGACCATTCGCTGAAACGATCGGACTGTATTCAGCCAATTTAGAATTTACAGGACCTTCAATTAATTCTACATTCGCAGCATTTGGACTGGCTAATATTGAACTTGCTATTTTACATTGCTTCATTCGAAGTTCGGCTTGCTTGTATAAAATAGATCTTTTAGTTGATAATCTTAGAAAGGTTGTGTAATACTTCTCTGCATTTGGAATATCTTCTAAAAATTGATAAGCTGCGGCGGTATGAAAATACACATCATTCGTTACGTTCGACTCACTTGAAAGTAAGTTTAGTTTACCTTGAACAGGATCGATAGTTTTCATGAAGTATTCAATCGCTAATCGATGATCTTTAGCGCTATAAAGTGTATTAAATCCTTTTAAGTAATTGTAATAAACATTTTCAGAGTTCATCTCAAGCAGTTTGTCAACGACTTTATTTGCATCATAAAGATAACCGTCGAGGATGAGTACTACCGCCATTTCTAACGCTTGTTCTTCCTCCGTATTAGGATTATCCGGGTTTGTGTTATCAAGACTTTGAGAGAATGATATAAAAGGAAAAATAAACATTCCTAATATTAGTACTACTCTATTTTTACTTAAAACCATAATTGATAGCATTTTAACTATCTCGCAAGTTAGGCAAAACAGAACGAAATAAAAAATGTTTTCAGTGTTCTTTATTAGGATCGAAATGATTCAATGATCCCTCAAAATGAATACCCTTCTTTTTTTCGATATAGCTAAAGTTCGAAAGCCTCCACTCTACTACATGTCAGTCATTTAGTTTGTATTGTTAAGTTGTGAGAGATACCCCCCCCTATGCTTAGGGTTGTATCATACAAATATTTATGTTGAGCAAGAACTGTCTTGAATTTAAGCAGGAATTGTTTTTTTCAAAGTTCACATATACTCTTCGATTCTCTGGTGGTCTTAATGGGTGTCACCTAGCTAGAACATTTGAAGAGTATACCGAAAATAGTTGCAATGCAGAGTCACTAACTGATAACACTAATTTTCATTCTCTGATTTAGTATGATACTATCAATTAGTATTCAAGAAAAAAATCCCTCGCTCAATAAAGAACGAGGGATTATGATATCAATAGTGGAGTGAATTATTTACCTCCTTCCATTTTCTCTTTCAACGCTGCTAACGCATCCAAATCTCCAAGTGTCGATTTTTCTGTGTTTTTGTTCACGTTTTTCACTGCCGTAGAAGTGTTTCCTTTAGAAGCAGATTTTGTTGACTTACCTCTTGCTGGTTTGTCTTCAACTTCTTCGAACGTTTGCGTATGTGAAACTACGATCTTACGAGCATCTTTGTTGAATTCAATAACTTCGAATTCTAACGTTTCCTCTAATTTCGCGTTTGTTCCATCTTCTTTACGCATATGACGTGCAGGACAGATTCCTTCTAAACCGTAAGGCAATGCGACAATTCCAGACTTGTCTTTGTTGTCAACAATTGTCCCTTGGTGCTTAGATCCTTCAGTGAAAGTTGTTTCAAATACTTCCCATGGGTTTTCCTCAAGTTGTTTATGACCTAGAGAAATACGACGGTTTTCACGATCGATTTCTAGAACAGTAACTTCCATTTGGTCATCTACTTTGCAGAATTCCGATGGATGCTTGATTTTCTTTTGCCATGAAAGATCAGAGATGTGGATCAATCCATCAACTCCTTCTTCTAACTCAACGAAAACTCCGAAGTTAGTGAAGTTACGAACCTTAGAATCGTGACGTGTACCAACAGCATACTTTCCTTCGATAGCATCCCATGGATCTGGCATCAATTGCTTGATTCCAAGTGACATCTTACGATCTTCACGATCTAGTGTTAAAATAGCTGCTTCAACAGAATCTCCAACTTTCAAGAAATCTTGTGCTGAACGCAAGTGTTGAGACCAGCTCATTTCTGAAACGTGAATCAATCCTTCAACTCCAGCTGCGATTTCAACGAATGCACCGTAATCGGCCATGACAACAACTTTACCAGTTACTTTGTCACCAACATTCATTTCGGTATCCAATGCATCCCATGGATGTGGTTGCAATTGTTTCAATCCAAGTGCAATTCTTTTCTTCTCATCATCGAAGTCAAGGATTACAACATTTAATTTTTGATCTAACTCTACGATTTCCTCTGGGTGATTTACTCGTCCCCAAGAAAGGTCAGTAATATGGATCAAACCATCTACACCACCCAAATCGATGAATACTCCGTAAGAAGTGATATTCTTAACCGTACCTTCAAGTACTTGACCTTTTTCAAGTCCAGAGATAATTTGTTTTTTCTGCTCTTCCAATTCAGCTTCGATAAGCGCTTTGTGAGAAACAACAACATTTTTAAATTCTTGGTTGATTTTAACAACTTTGAATTCCATGTTTTTTCCAACGTAGATATCGTAATCACGAATTGGTTTAACATCAATTTGCGAACCTGGCAAGAATGCTTCGAGACCAAAAACGTCAACAATCAATCCACCTTTAGTTCTGCACTTAACAAATCCGGTGATGATTTCACCTGTTTTAAGTACTTCGTTCACTTTGTTCCATGCACTGTGTACACGAGCAATTTTGTGCGAAACTACAAGCTGCCCGTTTTTATCTTCCTGTGTTTCAACGAAAATTGGAACTGTATCTCCAACCGCTAATTCAAGATTGTAACGAAATTCACTTGCTGCGATAACTCCCTCAGATTTAGATCCGATGTTTACCACTACTTCTTTTTTGTTCAATGAAACTACTGTTCCCTCGATAACTTCACGTTCTGCTACTGAATTAAGTGTACCAGCGTACGTGTCCGAAAGCTCAGAGCGCTCGATAGCTGTGTAGCCATCCATTGCTAATGCGTCCCAATCAAACTCTGCAGTTCCCTGCGTTCTTTTTTCTGATGCCATATTGGCTTAACTAATTGTATTTCAGATGACCCATTCTCTGAAAGATTATAAATATAAACCGCTTTTAAAATTGAATCTTGCGGCACGAATTCCCCTAAAACTCTTTTAGGGAGTGCAAAAATAGGGAATTTAATTCAGAATTCGCATTTAGAAAAGGTTATAATTGGCTTTTAGAAAAATTAGTTAGGTCTCATTCTGTGATTTTGGTCATGTGCATGTTACGAATTAAAGCATTATTGATACTTTAGAGTCCTTGATATAAATAAAGGGCACTTCCTTCTATATTTGGATGAAGTTGAACGTGGAATTTATCTGATTCAAGTGAATGGTAAGATGGTGAGGCTGGTGAAGAATTAGCTCTCAGGTTTTCAAGTAAAGGATGAGCATTTATTCCAAGTTGGAATAAATATTCTTTTTTAATTTTGATACGTAACAATGATCAATTCTGAGTGTATGTTTGCTTGGATTGTTACTTCATCCTCAAAATAAATGGCGTCATTTTTCTCAATCTCCTTGTCGTCAAACCTTACCTGTCCATTAGCTAAGAAAATTACGCAAAACCTCTTGTCTATTCTAATCGATTGTGATTGACCTTTAGCTAAAGACAAGTGTTCTACACTCGCTTCTCCAATTTTCCACATGACATTGAAGTCTCGAACTATACCAGTGCTATTGGTTTTCCAATCTCCTTGAAATCGATCTTGTTCATAGGGTGCCAATTTCGAACTATGATGTCCTTCATGGACCAAGGTTAAGCTTCCTTCGAGAACTGTCAATATTCTATTTACACCTGGAAGTGAAGTGAATGTTGTTTGTTCAAGATTAACTGTAGCCACGCTAATTCTTAAGTTATAGTCTGCTGAATTAAACTGCGAATGTAAAGGATAAATTAAAATTTCGAATGTTTCTCCGCCTGACCACTTGGTGATTTTAGTATCTTTGAAGCGAATGATATCCATATTAGCGATTTTTCAATTCATTCAGCGTAGAAATAAAATCCGAAGTTATTTTATCGTATTGAGCACATTTCCCCTTCTCCATGTAAACACCATTCGAGATAGTTCCATTTTGTTGTGAAGGATCTGCCGAATAGATAATTGTAGATGCGAGGTTGTTATCAGAACAGGTAGCAAGTAAAGGAGAATTGGATTCAATGATTGACACATTTAATGTCTGACCAATTGCGAAATAATGTGGATTGAAATTATTCATCGCTTTTCGTCCAGATTGGGTCGCCATGTTAATTGCGAACTCGCCGCTATTTCCTGTAGATTCGGAAGTGAATGTATTTCTTTTATGTGTAATTAATCGCTGGCCATAATCTAGCAATCGGAGTTCTTCTAAAGGATTAAGTCCAACATGACTATCTGTACCAATACTCCATTTACCATTTGCTAATTGAAAATCGCGAAGTGGAAATAGTCCATCTCCTAGATTACCTTCAGTACTTGGGCAAATAACAACATTAGCACCATTTGAAGCAATCCCTTTAGTCTCTTCTTTGGTTAGATGAGTTGCATGAACGAGATGAAAGCGATCATTCAGGTCAATAGAATTTAATAACCATTCTACAGGTCGCTTGCCTAGATATGCGATTGAATCATCAATTTCCTTTAATTGTTCAGAAATATGAATGTGAAATGGAATGTCTTGAGGTCCTGATTTGGCAATTTCAGCGATTAAAGTTGGTTCAACACCACGCATTGAGTGAATCCCTAATCCGATATTTGCATGTTGATAAGTTCTGCATGCTATTTCACTTGACTCTAACAATTTCAGATAGCAATCAATGTCAGCAGATAGAAAACGTCTTTGTCCGTCTGTTGCATCTTTCCCAAATCCACCTTTTTGATAGAAGATCGGAACGAGTGTAATTCCTATTCCAGCCTTTTCCGCTCCAGCAATCATTCGACTACCCATTTCGGCTAGATTGTCGTAATGATCTCCATTTTTATCGTGGTGGATATAGTGAAATTCGGCAACATTTGTATATCCATGCCGTAGCATTTCAGCATAGAGCATTGCTGCGATGTTTTCCATCTGATCTGGATTTACGCTCAATGCAAGTTTGTACATCGCATCACGCCACGACCAGAAATCGTCAGAAGTATGAGTAATATTATGAACCTCCGCCAAACCAGCCATAGCATATTGAAAAGCATGAGAATGGGCATTTTGAAATCCTGGAATTGCTAATCCTTTAATGTGTTGGGCATTATTAATTTTGTTACTCTCAGTAATAGATGTAATGACTCCATTGGAATCTGTTGCAATTAGAATATTTGTTTTCCAACCATCATTTTGTAAAATTTTGTCAAAGAAAAACTGTCCCATATTAAAATTGATCTAATTGATCGATTAATGTGCTAAAAGTTTTTTTGAGGATAACCCTCATTTGATTTGCTCTACCTTCATGGAATTTTGTTTCAGAATCATCCATATAGAGAATTTTATTCATCTCTAGTTGAAGTGCATGCTGATTGTCTTCCGGTTTACCAAAATACCGTGTAATATGCCCGCCTTTGAATGGAGTATTATGATTCACTCCATAATTCCCTGACTTTAAATTACTCAATGTATTTTCAATGAGAATTGGATGCGCTGTTTTCCCATCGTTATTGCCAAGAATCATATCTGGAAACACTTCTTTTCGAATTGTGGGTACTAAATGACGTATAGAGTGGGCGTCCCAAAGCAATGACTTTCCAAATTCTAATTTACGCTCATTTAAAAGTGATTGAATCTTAGCGTAATATGGCCAATAATATTCCTTTAGTCTTCGCTCAACCTCCTGCTGATTTGGAATTTTATCCTCTGAGTTGTAAATGTTCTTCCCTAAGAAATCAGTTGTGGTTGTAAGCCCAGTAATTATTCTTCCATCATCATATAATGGCACACTTTTAGGATCACGATTTAAGTCAATCACCCAGCGACTATATTTTGCATGGATGATTGTAATTCCCAACTCAGAAGCAAAATCATAAAGGTCATGGACAAACCAGTCAGTGTCGTCTGGAGCTGAAATCAATTGAGAAACGTAGTCGTTGATAATTTCAGGGGGGAATTCAGTTCCGCAATGAGGGACACTGAGAATCAATGGGACCTTTTTTACTGTGGGTTCTATGATATGGAAAGGATCAGACATTTAATTACTTTGAGGTAAAGGTACTATTGTTTCAATAAAAAAGCACCCACTCAAAGAATAGATGCTTTAAAAAATTGTGTTCTAAACCTTTATAGTGCGTCTGCACGTTTTTTATATTCAAGTGCTTTTTCAGAATTACCGAGACTGCGTTCAATTTGGAACAAGATCGTTAGTACTGATTTATCTTCTGGGAAATTTGAGATATATTTTTCAAGTGGTGTAAGTGCTCTTTGGTAAGTTTCTTTACTTTTCGCCTTTAAAGCTTCATATGTCGTACGATCATCCGGGTCAGTCTTACTTGCCTCTGTGTTAATCGCTCCAGCCCATTCTACAAGGTGTGCGCCAAGTTGGTATTGTGCATCTACATAGTTGGGGTCAATTTCTAATGCCTTTTGCAATGATTCTTCGGCTTTAGCGTAATAAGAATCTCCAGTTGCTTTATGTCTTGCGATTTCCTCTGCTGATAATCCTTCATCAGATTGCGATTTGTAAGCCTTTGATCCCAGATCAATCATAATAGTCCCAATTGTATAGTGCAATTGCTTGTTATTAGGATCTAACGCGATTGCATCCGATAACGCTTTTTCGGCACCTGCTGCATCTCCAGCTTCAATACTTGTATTTACAACTTCAAGAAGTAAGTCTTTGTCTGTTGGATTTGTTTCTCTCGCCTTAGCAACAATTGCTTTGGCTTTATCTATCTGATCAATTTTACGATATGCTGAGGACGCATATACAATACATTTCGTACCCTTGTAACCAGCATCAGCCAGTTTTACATAAAGTACAGCTGCAGATTCATATTGTTCAGAAAGATCATAGGAAAGTGCTGCATTAAAAATTGCATTTGTATCCATCTCTTCTATGCACTCTGAGAATGCTGCCTGTGTTGAATAAAATTTGGCTGCTTCGACATATTCTTTATTCGTGTAGAACATTCCTGCCATTGTACTCATCACAGCACGGTTTCTATTCACTGTGTTTTCAATATCCTCTTGGAATTTTTTCCCCTTTGGATACCCTTTTTTAAGTGCTTCAAGTGCCTCCAAGATCCCCGCTTCAGAACCATTGACAGCATCAAGCATTTCTTGATCTTTAGTCTGTTCTCCGAGAACAACAATTGTTGAATAGATTTCTCCTTTTAACCAAAGTGCCTTTTGATTGTTTTTTGTGTCTTCGTGTGCAATTGCGAGGTCAATAAATCCTAATGCGGATAGATAGGAGTTCTTTGCAGTTTCCATATCACCTGTAGCCATAGCTCGTCCAGCGCGTTGATTTTCAACTGCCGCACTTGTGATGTTCTTTTTCTGTCCAAAGGTGCTTGTTGATAGGATAAAAAGTCCTCCAACAAGTCCTATATTTTTAACTAACTTATTCATTCTCTCTCTTTTCTTATTTAGATGCAATTTACGGATTATTCCACAGAATCAATGTCAACATCCGTGCCACTCTCTGTTCCAGTGTCGCTTTCGTCTGTACTATTTTTATTTTCATCTGTTCCTTCAACTCCGTCAATTGTTTCCTCATCCTCGTCTTCGCTTCTTGGCACGCGAGCTACTGCAGCAATTTCCGCTTTCGATTTTAGGTTGATAAGTTTAACACCCTGTGCAGCTCTACCCATTGTACGAATTGAATCTACATGCATACGAATTGTAATTCCCGACTTAGTGATGATCATCAAATCTTGCTCGTTTGTTACGTTCTTAATCGCAAGTAGCTTACCTGTTTTCTCGGTCACATTTAAGGTTTTGACTCCTTTTCCTCCACGATTAGTAATTCGATAGACAGGTTGATGATCTTCTGGGTCGTTCAAATACGTGCGTTTACCGTATCCTTTTTCCGAAACAACCATAATAGTAGAGTAAATATCCTCAACACAAATCATTCCGATCACTTCGTCTTCCGGACCAGAAAGTCTTACCCCTCTAACACCTGCAGCATTTCTACCCATTGAACGAACTTTCTCTTCGTTGAATCGAATTGCTCGACCCGCTGTAGTTGCAAGAACTATTTCATTAGTTCCGTTTGTCAACTTAGCCTCTAATAGTTCATCATTCTCACGAATAGTAATAGCATTAATTCCATTCGTGCGTGGACGAGAATATGCCTCCAATGATGTTTTTTTGATTACACCTTGCTTGGTAGCCATCACGATGTAATTATTCTCAACATATTCTTTATCCGTCAAATCTTGTACTCTAACATAAGCCTTGATTTTATCATCTTGACCAATGTTTAATAAGTTCTGAATAGCTCGTCCCTTACTTATTTTACTCCCTTCTGGAATTTCAAAGACACGCATCCAGAAACATTTCCCTTTCTCGGTGAAGATTAATAAGTAATTATGGTTAGTTGCAACAAACAATTCTTCTAAGAAATCTTTATCACGGGTAGTTGATCCTTTAGATCCCATCCCACCGCGATTCTGAACTTTGTATTCTGCAAGACTTGTACGCTTAATATATCCAGCGTGAGAAATTGTTACAATTACCTCTTCATCTGGAATTAAATCCTCAATTCGCATTTCGCTTGCTGAGTACTCAATAACTGAACGCCGTTCATCGCCATATTTCTCTTTAACGTGCGCAAGTTCTTCTTTAATAATGTCTCTTCTACGTGATTCATTCGCAAGAATATCTTTCAAATCTGTGATCAATATCATTAACTCGTCAAATTCTGCACGTAATTTCTCTTGCTCAAGTCCTGTCAAATGACGTAATCTCATTTCGACGATTGCTCTTGATTGAATGTCTGAGAGTTCGAAGCGTTCCATTAATTTCACTCTGGCCTCATCCGGACTTTTCGATCCTCGAATTAACTTAATTACTTCATCAATATTATCTGAAGCAATGATTAATCCTTCAAGTATATGCGCTCTTTCTTCCGCTTTTCGCAGCTCATATTTTGTTCTACGAACGATAACTTCATGACGGAACTCAATAAAGTAAGTGATGAGTTGTTTCAGATTTAGCATCTGTGGGCGGCCATTAACTAAACAGATGTTGTTTACTGAGAATGAACTCTGCAATGCAGTGTATTTGTATAGTTTGTTAAGAACAACGTTAGGGATTGCATCACGCTTCAGTTCATAAACGATACGCATTCCATTTCTATCAGATTCATCACGAAGATCAGAAATACCATCAATTTTCTTGTCGTTAACAAGATCTGCAGTTTTCTTAATCATGTCCGACTTGTTCACTTGGTAAGGAATCTCAGTAACAATGATGACCTCACGACCACTTTTCGTTTCTTCAATTTCGGCCTTACCACGCATAACAATACGACCGCGACCAGTTAGAAGCGCATCGCGAACTCCTTCATATCCATAGATGATACCTCCTGTTGGAAAATCAGGTGCTTTTACAAATTTTAATAACTCTTCGATTTCAATATCAGGATTATCTACAAGAGCAATACAGCCATCAACAACTTCTGACAGGTTATGAGGAGCCATGTTGGTAGCCATTCCGACTGCAATTCCACTCGCTCCATTTGCAAGGAGGTTAGGTATTTTTGAAGGAAGAACAGTTGGTTCTTCTAAACTATCATCGAAATTTGGAGCAAAATCAACGGTCTCTTTATCGAGATCAGAAAGCATTTCTTCTGCTATTTTGCGAAGTCGTGCTTCAGTGTAACGCATTGCTGCAGGGCTATCACCATCAATTGACCCAAAGTTACCTTGTCCATCCACTAAAGGATATCGAAGCGACCATGGTTGAGCCATACGAACCATGGTGTCATATACTGAACTATCACCATGTGGATGATACTTACCTAGTACCTCCCCAACAATTCTAGCCGACTTCTTATGTGCTCGGTTTGAATATACACCAAGATCCTGCATGCCATATAATACACGTCGGTGTACAGGTTTAAATCCATCTCTCACGTCAGGAAGTGCTCTTGACACAATTACCGACATCGAATAATCGATGTAGGCTGATTTCATTTCATCCTCGATGTTAATTTGGATTATTCTTTCTCCGTCTGCCATCTTGTCACAATTTTATATTTAGCACGATTTGTGCCTGTTATTTGCAAGATTCGAAATTAGTTATTTGAAGCGACAAACCGCTGAGTTATTTTTATTGAATTACTAACAAAAATCTGTGGAAAATAGATTATTTAGGTGACTTATTAACAATTTTATTCGTTATATATTTGTAAGTGATGTAAAATGTTCATTTTTACTTCGTCTATTTACTTAATAGAGTTAAATTAATATGGAAGCAAAATTTTCGCAAAGAGTAAAAGATGTCATTAGTTTTAGTCGTGAGGAAGCCCTTCGATTAGGAAATGATTTTATCGGTGTGGAGCATCTTCTCCTAGGGTTAATAAGAGAAGGTGATGGGAAGGCAGTAACTGTTTTGCATGAATTTCAGTTGGATTTAAAAATGATCCGCAATGAAATTGAACGAAATTTGTCGAGTAACCTTTCGGTTGGTGGTAAAAACTTATCAAATATACCATTAGTGAAACAGGCCGAGCGTGTATTGAAGTTGACGTATCTTGAAGCTAAATTGTACAAAAGCAAAATGATCGGAACGGAACATTTATTACTTTCGATTCTGAAGAATGAAGATAATGTAGCATGCAGTATTTTAAACAAATATGGTGTGATTTATGAAAACGTAAAAGACGAATTAGAGTCTATGAGAGATGATGTAATTATTCCAAGGGCTGAATTTCCTGGAGGAACTGAAGAAGATGGTGCTACTGGAGGTGAAGAACCATATTCGGCAAGTCGAAAGAGTGATCCTAAATCGAAAACTCCTGTATTGGATAACTTTGGAAGAGATTTAACGAAAATGGCTGAAGCGGGCCGACTTGATCCTATTGTTGGTCGAGAAAAGGAAATCGAACGAGTAAGTCAAATTCTTTCAAGGAGAAAGAAAAATAATCCAATTTTGATTGGTGAACCTGGAGTTGGTAAGAGTGCCATCGCTGAAGGATTAGCTTTATTGATAACTCAGCGTAAAGTATCTCGCGTTCTTTTTGATAAGAGAATAGTATCGTTGGACTTGGCTTCTTTGGTAGCAGGCACAAAATATCGGGGTCAGTTTGAGGAGCGGATGAAAGCTGTGATGCAAGAAATCGAGAAAAATCCGGATGTAATTCTCTTTATTGATGAAATTCATACTATAATCGGTGCTGGTGGAGCTTCTGGATCATTGGATGCTTCAAATATGTTAAAGCCTGCGTTAGCTCGCGGTGAAATGCAAGCGATTGGTGCTACAACTTTTGATGAGTACCGCCAACATATTGAAAAAGATGGAGCATTAGCACGAAGATTTCAAAAAGTGATCATTGAACCTACCTCTCAGGTTGAGACGATTAAAATTTTGAATAATATTAAGGAACGTTATGAAGATCATCACTCTGTTAGCTATTCGAACGAAGCAATTGAAGCTTGTGTCAGATTAACTGAACGCTATATCACGGATCGGCATCTTCCTGATAAAGCAATTGATGCTCTGGATGAAGTTGGATCACGTGTGCATCTCACAAATATTAATGTTCCTCAAGAAATTTTAGACATTGAGAAGAAAATCGAAGATCTAAAAGATCAAAAGAATGAAGTAATTCGTTCTCAGCAGTACGAAAAAGCTGCAGAGTTACGAGATAGTGAACGCAAATTACAAGAAGAACTAGAAACTGCAAAAGCAAAATGGGAAGAAGAGTCTAAAAGTAATCGTGTTTTGGTTACTGAAGAGCACGTTGCTGAAGTTGTATCAATGATGTCAGGAGTTCCGGTAACTCGTATCTCTGAATCTGAGATTGGCCGATTAGCAGTAATGGCCGAAGAAATTGAATCGAAAGTTATTGGTCAAAGTGAGGCGGTTCGAAAGGTTGTTAAGGCTATTCAGCGTAATCGTGCAGGACTTAAAGATCCTAACAAGCCAATCGGGTCATTTTTCTTCCTCGGACCAACTGGAGTTGGAAAAACACAATTAGCAAAAGTTCTTGCAAAATATTTATTCGATTCTGAAGATTCACTGATTCGAATTGATATGTCTGAATACATGGAGAAGTTTTCAATTTCACGATTGGTAGGAGCGCCTCCGGGATACGTTGGATACGAAGAGGGTGGACAACTTACAGAGAAAATTCGACAAAAGCCATATTCAATTGTTTTGCTAGATGAAATTGAAAAAGCCCATCCAGATGTATTTAATTTGTTACTTCAAGCGCTAGATGATGGTCACATGACAGATGGACTTGGTCGAAAGATTGATTTCAAGAATACGATTTTGATTATGACATCAAATATCGGGGCTCGTCAATTGGCTGATTTTGGATCTGGAGTTGGTTTCGGGACAAAATCGCAGACTGATCAGAAGGATGATCATGCGAAAGCAGTTGTGCAAAATGCATTGCGTAAAGCGTTTTCTCCAGAGTTTTTGAATCGTGTTGATGATATTATCATGTTTAAATCACTCACTCGTGAAGATATTCATAAGATTATCGATATTGAAATGGAGAAATTGTACGGGAGAATCAGAGATCTTGGTTATGAGATTTCTGTGACTGCCGCGGCTAAAGATTTCATTGTAGATAAGGGGTATGACGAAAAATTTGGTGCTCGTCCATTGAAACGTGCAATTCAGAAGTATGTGGAAGATCCATTGGCTGAGGAAATTGTGAAATCAAATTTGAAAGAAGGAGATACAATTAATATTGATATTGAAAAAGGGGCTAGTGAATTACTTGTAGATATCGAGAAAGGGAAAAGTAAAAAGGCAGAAACGAAGAAGGATTAATTCTTTGTTAGTAATAGTATAAACTAAAATAGTGAGAATCACTACTTGCAGTATAGGGAACTAAAATAGTTCCCTATTTTTTGTTAAAGTTGTATTCTCAACTATGATTGTGGGAATTCAGTTATTAAACATTTGCAACAACAACTATCAAGATGACTAGTACTGCAAGTGACATTCCAATAATTGAGCAGACTTTTCCTGCTTTCATATTCTTATAGGATCCTAAGCGGTATTTATCTGGATTCTCTCGATATAATCGTTCTGCTTTACCTGATATACTTAAGGAGATTATACCTAGAATAATTCCAATTCCTCCTGCAAAAAGAATTGATAATATTCCCATTGCTAAAATACCTCCAGAGTTTGGTAAATTAACTGTTCCTGAAATTGATGATTGAACATGTTTGTGTCCTTGGTCTAGTATTTCTTCTGACATTGTTTTAATTATTTGTTATAGTTATCGGTTGCTTTTCTTACGCTTTCATGTTTTTTAAGTAATTCTGCAGCTTCATCATAACTAACAGCCAATGCCTCTTGGATCATTTTTATTCCTCGATCTACCAATTTGTTATTGCTCAGTTGCATATCTACCATTCGATTGCCTTTGACATGTCCTAATTTGATCATCAATGTTGTACTGATCATATTCAGTATCAATTTCTGAGCTGTTCCAGACTTCATTCGTGTGCTGCCAGTCACAAATTCAGATCCAACAACTGGAGTCATAGGGTATTGTGCTGTCAATTCAACGGGTGATCCTGGATTACAAGAGATCGAGCCGGTTAATACTCCATTTTCATTTGCTGATTCCATTGCTCCAATAACATAAGGAGTTGTTCCAGATGCTGCAATTCCGATAAGTGTATCGTTTTTTGTAATCTCAAATTTCTGAAGATCAGTCCAACCTTGATTTGTGTCATCTTCGGCAAATTCAACAGCCTTTCTCATGGCTGAATCTCCTCCGGCCATTAAACCAACGACAACTCCATGATCAACCCCAAAAGTAGGAGGGCATTCACTAGCGTCAACGATTCCTAATCTACCACTTGTCCCAGCTCCTATATAAAATAAGCGTCCTCCTTTACTCATCCTTTCGTAGCAATTATCTATAAAAGAATTAATCTGAGGAATAATGCTCTCAACAGCTAGTGCAACGGTTTGATCTTCCGAATTAATTCCTTTCAAAAGTTCTAGTGTCGACATTTCTTCAAGATTGTCGTAATTTGAAGTGGATTCAGTTTGCTTGTCAATCATACTAAATAAGCTTTTTCAGAACCTGGTGTTAAATCCACCTCTACACGATCCTGCAATGTTGTAGAAAGACTGAGGCCAACAAAATTTGCTTTAATAGGGAAGCGTCGGTGCTTTCGGTCAACTAAGGTTACTGTTTTTATTGCTTTTGTTGGAAATTTCAGCATTTCAACCAACGCAAATTGCAATGTTTTACCAGAGTTTATAACATCATCTACCAAGAATATATAGGAATCTGTTAATTCTTGAGGTGTTGCTGTAATTTCAATCGATTCATCCCAAGGATTGTCTTTGTTGATCTTGATTTTAAAAATAGTGACTCTGGTTTCAGAGTTCGCTTGAATAATTTGTACCAATAAGTTTGCAAGAATACTCCCATTCCCATGAATTCCACCAATGAATATTTGTTTTTCTTCAAAAGTGTTCTCAATAAGTTGATGGGCTATCCTCTCAATTTTTTGTTGAATTTCCCGACTGGATAATATTTCTTGCATAGTACTCATAATCGATCTGATGCGAAAATAATGGAAATGAGATGAAAATCAACGTTGCCATCAACTATTTGTCAAAGGGGAGATACTCTTTTGCTTCTATTTTATAGTCTTCAATTGTAAAATTTTTAAATTCTGAATTCCAAATATAGATGTTAATTTTATTTATGTTTGTCCGTGGATTAATGAAGTACTCTTGCTCTATTATTTGCGTTATTGTTTCACCTTCTCCCTCCTTGAAGTATTCATACATTGGTCTAGCCTGATATTCACGGTAGTTTGTGAGGGTGTCATAAGCATCAAAAACGACAAATACACTCTTATAGTCACTGTTATTATCGAGTGTTTTTTTTATTTCAAGGTGAAATAAATAACGATTTAACTTTGCCTCTATGGGCAAGGAGAAACTTACATCCAGCCCAAACTCTCTTGTTTCATCAAAGCGCATAGGAGTATTTCCGTTGGGGTGAAGCAAAATTTTTCGAGGTCCCACACCAAACGGCTCACAATCACGATTAAATGCAAAATCTCCTACATGTTCATCACCAAAAACTCCAATTGATTTGAAAAATGTAACTGCCGTCATTCTATTAGGAATGATACCTTTTACAAGTTGGTAAGCTCTCATCCATATAAATAATGTACATACCGTTACAATAGAGTATGCAACCCATTTCAATCGAATGGATTTAATAAAATAAGCTAGTGGAAGTGCGAAAAACACTAGGTGTTCTATATAGACACGATTACCATAAAAGCCTCCAAAATCCCAACTCCACCAAGAAGAAATGAAGAAGGTAATAATGAGGAAATATCCCAGCCAAAAAAGTGCAGTCTGTAAGACTTTATTGAGCATTATTAGAATTCCTATTGCAGAAATAAGAACAAGAGGTACGTGTACAAATAATCCAATTCGGAAACTAAAGAGAACATCAAGATAGTGAGTAAACCCAAAGTTAAAGCCTTCTCCTTCATAAGACCAATTCATCCAGTTGCCAGTCTCAGCGTAATTAAGTAAGAAAATCGGACTGATTGAAATTAGGAATGTGAGAAAAGCCAATATCAACTGTTTATTCCTTAATTGAAGTAGTTGCTCGAAGAAAAGTTTCACATTCTTTAAGTCTCCCAATATGAATGGTATTGATAAGACAACTAATATGTTTAGCGGACGAACCATCACTATTAATCCAAGAATGAGGCCTATGAAAATAGCATGCTTAAGTTTTTTCGAACGAAAAAACATCTGAATGTAGTAAGCAAAGGCAGCGAATAAGAAGAAAGAGTAATGATGAGAGTTACTTGGGCGAAATACAGTTTGGTAGAACATTGTTGTTCCAAAGAAGATCAGAATTGTAGTGATAAGAGCAAGTCGTTTGTCAACTAAAACCAACCCAAGGTATCGTCTTAGAAATAAGAAGCCTAGTACACCAAAGAACAGAGCGCCTATGTGGAAAAGTTTCAGAAAGGTTAGCGAATAACCAGTTACATTTGATTCTCCCGAATCTATCAAAGTGGCCGCTATAAAGAAGGGAAGTTGCAATGTTGCCACACCAGGATAGCATTTATTGAATGATTGCCCTTTTTTATTTACAACGAGGTAGTGCGGATCAATACTTAATTCATAACTATCGATCTCGGCAGCGTGAGTTGATTTAAAACTAAGATCTTTTTGAATAAAAACAGCAGGTAAGAAAGCATAATAGCCACGACCATCAGAGTGAATAATACGGTATTCATAATTTTCAGTTCCCCAAAAGGTAGTCACTGTTAGAATGAATAAGATCAATCCAACTATCAGTTCAGGAAAGATGAATTTAAGTTGTTTCACAAAGTGTCTACGGGCTTAGAAAAGGATTTCTTTCGAGAACTAAACCATCCATATTTCACGATGCAATAGGTTGCGCGAACTCCATCTTTCCATCCAATTTTTTTACCAGCATTCGTCGTTCGAGGATTATATGTAATTGAAACTTCTTTGAAATTAGAACTAGGTATTTTCGCTAACTTAGCCGTGATTTCTGGTTCAAACCCAAATCGATCTTCTTTGAGAATCATGTGTTTAAAATAGGATGACGGAACGAGTTTGTAGCAAGTCTCCATATCTGTAAGTTTGGTTCGAAAGGCTAAGTTAGACAGGCCAGTGAGGAATTTGTTTGCTGTTCTGCTAAGAAATGAGCCTTGATCATTCTTCTTATTTAAAAATCGAGATCCAAAAACAATATTTGCACTTCCATCTAGGATCGGTTCTAAAAGAATATTGAATTCATTTGGCTCTAGTTCCAAATCTGCATCTTGAATGATGATGTACTCACCAATACAGGCATCAAGTGCGCTTCTAATTCCTGCACCTTTCCCACGATTAATTTCATGCTCAATGATTGTAATTACCCCAGGGTTCTCACGGTTGTAATCTTTCACTCTTTGGAGCGAGTTATCTGAACTATAGTCATCTACAACTACAATGTCTTTCTTAATTCCGTTGGGTAAACTAACGTCGTTTACTTTTTCGATTATTTCATAAATAGTCGATTGTTCGTTGTAAACAGGAATAATGATTGATAAAATTCTCATGAAATGTATTGGATGGCTAAACTAAGGAATAAATTGCACTCTAGAAATGTTTGAATAACGAATTATTTGGGGATTTATCAACTAAGAATGTTTAAAACAAGTCACTAAAAACATTTCCTTTATTAACTAATTTCCCTAGCTTTACAATGAACAAAAAAAACATGCATGAAAAAACTAGCCATTTTAAATCTATCCATTATCCTATCCTTAGTTTTAGGATCTTGCTCTACATCGAACAATGTTGTTAACAATCGATCAATTTCAAAGCGTAAATACACGAAAGGGTTTCATATTAATAAGAAATCGAACTTGAAATCATCCAAAGATGAGATTGCCACAAAGGACTACCATGTTCAGTCGAATGAAACGACATCAACTGTGCGTAATTCGGGAAATATTGCATCAGTTACGACAAATAGAACTGAGGCAAGAAGAAGCACAGATCGTATTGATAATGGAAGCATGGAAGAAAACGAAATATCATCTAGTTCCGTCGATCAATCAGATCAATCTAATGTTAATAATCAGAGAGAGGTTGATAGCGAAACTTCAGAACCGTCTTCATCTGCTACTAAGAAATCTTCTTCTTCAAAAAAGAAAGAACAAAAGAAAAAGAAAGAAAACCGACAAGGTAGTGGATCAGATACCATATTCATCCTTGCAGTGATTTTTGCAATCTTAATTCCACCATTAGGAGTCGCGATTTATACAAATATTGACTGGATGAAGGTTTTAATTGCTCTTTTACTAACGATCTTATTTTTCCTTCCCGGAATGATTTATGCATTATTAGTTGTATTTGATGTCATTTGATGATAAATTCTCTTCACTTTACTTTAGTTAATCGCACTCAGTGAATTAGAAAAGTAAAGTGTTTGATTTTTTATGGATACATATACTTAAATAAGTAAGAGTTTTCGAATTTAAGATCTCACTTTGCTTCTTTGTTTAAAAGAGTTTCGAGTTATGGAGATTGCCACTAATTGTGATTAATTCATCGGATATGAGGGTTTTATTTATGTTGATTTTTCCCTGTCAAATTATGTTTGCTCAAGAAGTTTTGCCAATCATAAAGGCAATTTCTGACAAAACTTATTTCAAAGAAGGAAAAAATGGTGAGAAAAATGATTGGTGGTTGGATCCATCTGTAACACTTGATATTTATACACTTGATAAAATTTCTAAACCTACTTTAGTTACGTTTTCTACAGATATAGAATCATTTAGTATAAAGATAAAACCTGGAGAAAAGTATGATTTTATTGTTTTACTGAATAATAAAGATACTTGCAGAACTCAAATCATTGCGAATCCCAAAATCACCAAGCACGCAAAGCTAAACCCGGCAACACATGATACAATACCATTTACGCTTACATCAGGAAACAATATAAGGGTGAAAGCTTTGCTTAATGACTCGGATACAGTATCTCTTTACTTTGATACAGGAGCAACGTCAATAGTACTCACGCATGAAGCAATAATAGAAAGAACAACTCTATTGAAGAACTTACCCGAAACTTATACAACAAGAAATTATGTCCCTTTACCCTTTATGAGTTCGTTGAAAATCGGGAATACTTTTTGGAATGACCTTGTAATACATCCAGTATCAAATAATGGACAAGAAACAGACGGGCATTTTGGTTGGGATTTGTTTGACGGTCGAATTATAGAAATCAACTACGATGAAATGATAATTGTTATTCATTCATCACTAAAGAAAAAATTAAGTGATTACACTTGCCGAAAAATCGAATATATAAATACGCTTTTTTGCATTCAAGGTAAATTAATGGTCAATGGCGAAAAATTTAAAAACCGTTTTCTTTTTGATACTGGCTACCAAAGGGCTATACTATTGGATAGTGTTTTAATGGTAGAACAAAATTTTCCCAATAATTGTCCTATTATTAAAGTGACTTCATTAACTAATGGGGCGGGGAAAATATTCTATACAAAAATCATAAATTTAGAAAAACTAATCCTTGGTAAATCTATGTTATCTGATATTCCAACACAATTATTGAGCGTAGCAAACCCTGCACAGTTTAAGACGCATATTCTTGGAAATGAGTTATTAAAACGTTACAATGTAATACTAGATTTTCAAACTAATCATGTGTATTTATGTCCAAATGAATTGAATTCGTTGCCTTATATTGATTCGATTTAATTGCTGAAATATCGAATCGTGAGACTCAACTTTATGAAGTTTCATTTCCGTTCGATCATGGAGTGGAATGAAGATTATTCACTTATCCACGGGCATTGTTCAAAACATCTTAAAAAACGTTTTAGTATCAATCACTTTTTTGTATAAATTTGCCTTCGATTTGTCATCACCATTGATGGAAATTGAACCTTGAAAAGCGCAGAAAATGCCAAAAGACAACACTATTAAGTCTGTACTGATTATCGGCAGTGGACCAATTGTTATCGGTCAAGCATGTGAATTTGATTATGCTGGATCACAAGCATCAAGATCACTTCGAGAAGAAGGAATCGAAGTTACCCTCATTAATTCCAATCCCGCAACAATTATGACCGACAAGGTCGTTGCAGACAATGTGTATCTATTGCCGTTGGAAACTGAGAGTATCGTAGAAATTCTTGAAAAACATGATATTGATGCCATACTTCCAACAATGGGTGGACAAACAGCATTGAATCTTGCCATCAAATGTGATGAGATGGGAATCTGGGAGGAATTCAACGTTGACATCATCGGCGTTGACATTAATGCGATTGAGATTACCGAGAATCGAGAAGCATTTAAAAACTTAATGGCGGAAATTGATATTCCGATGGCTCCACAAAAGTCTGCAAAATCCTTTTTAGAAGGAAAAGAAATTGCACAAGAATTTGGTTTTCCTCTTTGTGTCAGGTCCTCATTTACGCTTGGAGGAGCAGGGGCAGCAATTGTCCACGATCCAGCAGAATTTGACAATCATCTTGAAAATGGATTGAAAAAGTCACCTATCCATGAAGTGATGATTGATAAAGCACTACTCGGATGGAAAGAATTCGAACTTGAGTTATTGCGTGATGCAAATGATAATGTTGTGATTATTTGTTCAATCGAGAATTTTGATCCAATGGGTGTGCATACAGGAGATTCAATTACCGTTGCTCCTGCAATGACTCTCTCTGATACAACTTTTCAGAAGATGCGAGATATGGCAATAAAAATGATGCGCTCTATTGGTAATTTCGCTGGAGGGTGCAATGTTCAGTTTGCAGTCTCACCAGATGAAAAAGAAGATATAATTGCGATTGAAATTAATCCTCGTGTTTCTAGGTCTTCAGCTCTAGCATCCAAAGCAACGGGGTATCCGATTGCAAAAATTGCTGCAAAACTTGCTATTGGTTATCATCTGGATGAATTGACAAATCAGATAACAAAAACTACTTCTGCATTATTTGAGCCGACGCTTGATTATGTGATTGTAAAAATTCCACGCTGGAACTTTGATAAATTCTCAGGTACTAATCGTGAACTTGGCCTTCAAATGAAGTCCGTAGGTGAGGTAATGGCTATTGGACGATCCTTTCAAGAAGCTTTGCAGAAAGCGTGTCAATCTCTTGAAATCAACAGAAATGGGTTGGGCGCTGATGGGCGTGAAGTCACTAATCAAAACGAGATTCTTCATAGCCTAAAGCATCCAAGTTGGAATCGATTGTTTCATATCTATGATGCAATTAAAATGGGGATTCCGTTTAAAACGATTGTTGAGAAGACCAAAATTGACATTTGGTTCTTAAAGCAGATCGAAGATTTAATAAAACTTGAGAATCAAATCGGTACTTATGAACTAAAATCTCTTCCAAAGGAATTGATGTTCGAAGCAAAGCAAAAAGGATATGCAGATCGACAGATTGCTCATTTATTGAGATGTTTAGAGTCTGAAGTTCATACAAAACGGGAAGAGTTTAACATAAACCGTGTCTATAAGCTCGTAGATACATGTGCCGCCGAATTTGAAGCACAAACTCCTTATTACTATTCGACCTTTGAATATGAGAATGAGAGTATAGTCTCAGACAAGAAGAAAGTCGTAGTACTTGGCTCTGGTCCAAATAGAATTGGACAGGGAATTGAATTTGATTACAGTTGTGTACATGGGATTCTTGCAGCAAAAGAATGTGGGTATGAAACTATTATGATTAATTGTAATCCTGAAACTGTTTCAACTGATTTTGATACCGCAGACAAATTGTATTTTGAGCCAGTATTCTGGGAACACATTTATGATATTATTAAACATGAAAAGCCAGATGGTGTTATTGTACAACTTGGTGGACAAACGGCACTGAAATTAGCTGAGAAACTAGAGCGCTATGGAATCAAAATTTTCGGAACGAGCTATGAAGCACTTGATTTAGCAGAAGATCGAGGACGGTTTTCGAAAGTGCTAGAGGATAATGATATTCCTTTTCCGAAGTATGGAATAGTTGAAAATGCTGAACAGGCGTTAGAATTAGCTGAGGATCTAGGTTTTCCTTTATTAGTTCGTCCTTCCTATGTTTTGGGAGGACAAAAAATGAAGATTGTCATTAATAATGATGAATTAGAACACCATGTTGTTGATATTTTGCGGGAAATGGGTGACAACCAAATTCTTCTCGATCATTTCCTAGGTGGAGCAATTGAAGCTGAAGCTGATGCAATTTGCGATGGTGAAAATGTTTACATTATTGGAGTAATGCAGCACATAGAGCCAGCAGGAATTCATTCAGGAGATTCTTTTGCGCTACTTCCTCCATACAACTTAGGAGACTTCGTAATGCAACAAATCATCGATATTACAACCAAGATCGCAGTTGAATTAAAAACTGTAGGGTTGATGAATATTCAGTTTGCTATCAAAGATGATATTGTTTATGTTATTGAGGCCAATCCAAGAGCTTCACGGACAGTTCCATTTATAGCGAAGGCTTACGATGAACCTTACGTGAACTATGCGACAAAAGTAATGCTCGGTGAAATGAAAGTTACAGATTTTAATTTTCAACCAAAAAAATCCGGATACGCAGTGAAAATTCCTGTGTTCTCATACGAGAAATTTCCTGACGTGAAAAAAGAACTCGGACCAGAGATGAAATCTACGGGAGAGGCAATTCGATTCATCAAAGATCTTCGCGACCCATTCTTCCGAAAAATTTATTCGGAACGTAACATGCACTTATCGAAATAATGGTAGCCGAAGCAAGTATAGTTGGAGCTTTCAAAATGATTGCAATGGTGGTAGGAGTTTTTGTACTCGTGCGTTTCCTTGGGCAAATGATGAATGCCAAGCGAAATATGGCCGATCAAGAGACTGATAAAGTGGATCGGGAGAATCTTAAAAATGCACGTGAACAAACTAAAAAGAATTTGGGTAAGACAAAAATTTTGAGTAAAAAAGATCGCTCGAATGATGTCGAGGACATCGATTTTGAGGAGGTGGATGAATGAAATTGGTTCTAAGGCTAAAACTTGAAGAAGTGTTGGAGTTCGGGCTTGTAAATTTTAGATATTGGCTATATATTCCATCGTTTAGTGAATCGTTGATGATATACACCAGTGCTATTCCGAACAAATAAAACGTAAATACCACAAAGTAATTTATTGATTACTACGCTATTTTCATCTTATTTTACTGACCAATATTCTCCTTGTGAGTCAATAGAAAATATGAAGATAGCTGTACTCATTCCTACTTAATTCAATCTGTGCACATGCAAGATTCGGAGGTGTCAAAAACTTTAGTCTTGCATTAATTTCAATAATCCCAACGGTGAAATTATAATCGCCCAAATAATGTGGCTTGTAAGTTGTACTTATTACTTTCAAAATGATTTTATATTGAAAGTAATTACATAGCTTTGCAGCCTTTAAAAATGGATAATCATTTTCTTTATACAAGATTGGCATGAAACGAATCAATGAATACAAAAAAATATTCCAAGTAACTGGTGAACTCGATCTTAAAGAATTGAAGAAGACATATAGATCACTTGTGAAAGAATGGCATCCAGATAAATTCCAGGATGGAGATGAAAAAAAGGCTGAAGCGGAAATCATGGGGCAGACAGTTGTGGATGGATATCATTTCTTAGTAAGTATTGCTCCAGAAACAAAAGCGGTGAACCTTAAAGAGTACACCAAAACAATCATGGAATGTGGTATTGAGAACTATAAGCATAAGGGATTACGCTTGGAGATTTCATTTACAGACGGTTCTGTTTATGAGTATTTTGGAGTCACACCAGCGCTCTTTAGAAAATTGATTAACTCAGACAAACAGGTTCGGTTTGCGAAAAGAAGCATCTATAATTCTTTTACTTACCGAAAATCAATGAAGGCAACACAAGAAGCTGAAGTCTAGTAACGAATAACTTATTGAATTTTTAGCTAATATTCAAGTATTCTATTAATATTTTGTATCTGACTTAGGTTTAAAGGCTTGATTATTGCTACCTTTGTGGTGAATCTCTAGTTTAGGTTAAACTTAATGGAGATTAGTTCTTTGGGGTCGTATTGGATTTGACAGCGATAGCAGTTGTTAAGTGTAAGCATGTCGAGCAATGTGGTGAGGCTCGTTAATCATTAGTCACAAACTATAATTGACAACACGTCATACAGACTTGCTGCCTAATTTGACTCAGTCAAATTAAGCTTAATCTAGTGGAATAATAGTACACAGACAAGTTCCTTCTCCTTCGCTTCCGCCAGTTAAGCTGGGATCAAGAAGGACCATTAATTTCAGGCTAGCGTTGATGATGCTTCTAATTCTTCGCGAAATTAAGAAGCTAAGTATAGTTATTGGGTGTCTTTGTCCGAGATTATATCGACAATTAATCAAAGAATAAACATGTAGAAAGCTTAGTGATTCGTCGTTTGGACGAGGGTTCGAAACCCTCCGACTCCACTTAATCATATTCAGTAAGTGTTAATTGTATTAATTTACAGGCACTTACTGAAATCATTAATTCAAGATTTATTTAAGTCCAAATTTTGATCAACTTCAAAATGTCAATTAACAATTGAGACTTTGAAGTTGATCAAATTATTTTTAGAAAGAATTTTTACAAAAGTTAATGTCCCGCGACTAAGGTTCTCAATTGGTACACGAATACTCGTACCATTGTTAGATAATGTATAATTACTATTGCTTATCTCCCTACCCATTATATCAACCAACATAATTTGAATAACTGATTCATTTCTCGCCCTGTAATTGAGAATCATTTCATTAGCAACATGATCAAAATCAATCGATTCAATCTCAAAATAATTTTCACGAGAACAACTCTCACAAGATATAACAGTTGAACTTTTCTTTTTACCTGAATAATCCACTTGTGTTAAACGATAATATGCCGTTGCCTCATTTAAACTACCATCTAAAAATGAATAACTCTCAAGACTTGTGGAATTCCCTGCCCCATCAATTTCACCAATAGATTTGAAGTTTAAAAGTGAATCTGCTTTCTCTAGTAAAAAGTAATCGTTATCAAATTCTGATGCAGTTTGCCAATTGACTTTTGTAATTCCTTGACGCTCACAGGATGCATAAACTGAATCAACTCTGCGGGTAATCCTATTTGAGAATTTAGAATTAATGAATAACTATCAAAACACAATGGGAAACCTGGATTTCCGTCGTAAATTTCAAGTGTCCAAGTACCAACTGCATTGATCCCATTAAAAGTGTTTAATATAAAACCTGTAGGACTTACATAATCAGGAATAAATGTCCCACTAACCGGATCCCCTACACCAGCAATAACAGAAGCTTGATGATCAAATGTTACACTTACAACAACCGAGTTGAATCCTGAATAGGTAGGACCTGCAGCAAATCCTAATCCAGTAGCGTCGTATGCATCTACAACAAGTGGAACTCTAATTACACCAGAAGGGTCTACTAAAATAAATGCAGTCTCCTCTGAAAATGCGAATGCCCCAGAAGGAGCTGGGCAAGCAGTTTGAGCTATGCCCCAATTTATTAAAATATTTACATCAGTTACAATCGTTGAACCAGAAAAATCTGCAGCATTGAACGTTACAGACCTTGTAATCATCGCATTATCAACTTGAGATCCACTATTGTTAGTTTTAATTACTTGTGCATTCATCGTTGTAATTGACAAAACAAAACACAACCAAATTTTAATCTTGGTAGGTATCATAGTTAAATTTTGAATTGATTAGTTTTAAGCTAGCTGCCATTTTAATGAGATCATACAATACATAAACATAGGTCGATCAAATTTGTTAACGTTTCAGATTCTAAAAACACCTTAAGCACATTGCATGCTCTAATAAAGCGTTAATCTTATTGAAATAAATATAGCTACAGAAAATTAAAAAAAAATAAAGTAAAGATGCTAAGTGATAACTGGTATATAATTACTGATCACTGGTTAAGATTTGGTTTACTATGAATCTAGGGAAGTCATATTTTGTCACACTAATTGTTAAGGCTTACTCTCCTCTATATGCATACAATTCATCTCCCCATTATAATAATGCTTGTAGAATAGTAGTTCATTGAATCCTCAATTGAAATCAAATATTTTGAATATTCAAAATATTTGATTTCAATAAAAAACATTAAAATTTTAAGTAGAATTTAAGAAATAAAATCACTTTATTCTTTAAAAAAAATTAATCTTTGTTCTATGAGAATCTTAGTTGTTGAGGATGAAATAGGTATAGCTATTTTTTTAAAACAAGGATTAGAGGAAGAGTCTTTTGTCGTTGATGTTGCCTATGAAGGAGACAAAGGACTTGTAATGGCTCTTTCGGGTAAATATGATATTCTTATTTTGGATTGGATGCTTCCAGAAAAAAGTGGTGTAGAAATATGTATTGAGTTTAGAAAGAAATTTAAAAAAACGCCTGTAATTTTTCTTACGGCAAAAGATACAGTAAAAGAAACCATTTTCGGATTACAAGTTGGTGCAAATGATTACATCAAAAAACCATTTCATTTTGAAGAATTACTAGAAAGAATAAGAGTGCAATTGCGACCGAAAACAGAAGAATTGGTAGGGGAACTTACATTAGGACCGATAAAACTTAATATCAATACTCATCAGGTAACAAAAAATAATATTGACATTCCCTTAACTCAAAAGAATTTTTTTTACTTGAAATGCTAATTAGAAACAAAGGGAAAGTGTGTAAAAGAACTAGAATAATTGAAAATGTATGGGACATTCATTTTGATTACAATACTGGAGTAATCGATGTTTATATAAATGCACTTAGGAAAAAATTGAAATTAACAGGTGACGAAAATTATATACAAACTATAAGAGGAGTTGGGTACATCGCAAAAGAATTATGAGTTTAAGCTATAAAAAAAGAATTGCGACTCGTTTTATGCTCGCTACAGCAATTATCATAGCGGTAGTATTTACGACTGTTTATTTTATTGTTCAGCAAACAGTTTATCAAAATTTGGATGTTGATTTGTCATTTGAAGCCAATAAGCACATAACTGAGATCGAAATAACTGATACAAATGTCCATTTTTCAAATAAAGATGAGTGGGAAGAAAATGAACATAGAGAAGTGCAGGTGAATCCAGTATTCATCCAAATTACTGATGCATCAGGACAATTAATGGATAAATCACCTAATCTAAAAGAAAACCAACTTCCATTTAAAAGTAACGAAATATATGAGGGCCACTTTAACGCTAAATTGAACAACCGTGTTATACGCCAAATACAAATCCCAATTAAAATAAACGGAAATATTAAAGCTTATATTCTTGCGGCAATGTCTCTTGATTCAACTTTAATGGTATTGAAAAATTTACAACTCACGTTATTAATTTTATTTCCTATAATCTTGATTGCATTATTTTTTATTTCATCCTTTTTAGCAGGTAAGAGCATTATGCCTGTTGTATCGGTTATAAATACCACTAATCAAATTACAAAAAACAATTTAAATGAACGTGTGGAGTTACCCCAAAATAAGGATATTTTATTTGACCTTTCTAGTTCAATTAATAGCTTGTTAGATAGAGTTGAAAATGCCATTGATCGTGAAAAGCAATTTACTTCTGATGCGTCTCATGAATTACGAACTCCATTGTCTGTCTTAAGGGGTACGCTAGAAATTCTTATAAGAAAGCAAAGATCACAAGAAGAATATGAAAATAAAATACAATATAGTCTTATTGAAATTGATCGTATGTCAAAAACTATTGATCAGTTACTTGAAATTGCACGTTTTGATATTGATACAGATTTAAATTCAAATACATCAACTTCTTTAATAACACTAATTAACGACATCTTAGTAAGGAAAAACGTTAATCTCGTTGAAAAGAAATTAAAAATTGAGTTCGACACTAGTCATTGTGATCACACTGTTAATGTGAATAGTTTTTACACTAACTTAATTATAGAAAATGTAATAGATAATGCCATAAAATATTCTAAGAATAATTCAGAAATAAAAATCGAATTATTCTTAAAAGAAAATGATGTAATATGTAAAGTATCAGATTTTGGTATCGGCATAAAGAAAGAAGACTTAGAATTAATATTTAATCCTTTTTTTAGATCCGACTATTTAAAACATAAGCATATAAAAGGAAGTGGTTTAGGTTTGTCGATTGCAAAAAAGTCGGCTAAAGCTATTGAATCAGACATACTCATCGCAAGTAAATACGGAAAAGGAACTGATGTGTATATCAATTTTAAGGAAATCTTAAGAGTTACTTAAGGAGGTTATAGGGTTATCGGAACTACATTTGTTGCAAGTTAAAACTTTGATAAATGATAGATAAGATAATTAAATTTAGTATACAGAACAAGTTAATTGTATTACTATTAACTTCAATTGTTGTTGGCTTCGGAGTTTATTCATTAATGAATATTCCTATTGGAGCTGTTCCAGACGTTACTAATAATCAGGTTCAGGTTATTACTACTTCAAGAAATTTAGCAACCCAAGATGTTGAAAAATTTTTAACTGCCCCTGTTGAGTTAGAAATGGCAAACTTGCCAAATGTTCAAGAAATTCGCTCTGTTTCAAAATTTGGATTATCAGTAGTAACCATTGTTTTTGATGATGAGATAGGAACTTTTTTACCAAGGCAGCTAATTGCTGAAAAAATTAAAAGTGCAGAAGAAAAAATTCCAACAGGTTTTGGGAGTCCTTTCATGGGACCTGTTACTACTGGTCTTGGAGAAATTTATCAATATATTATTGATGTTGATCCTGAATATAAAGATGAATATTCTATTACAGATTTGAGAACAATTCAAGATTGGATAGTGAAACGTCAATTATCTGGTATTCCTGGAGTAGTTGAAGTTAATACTTGGGGTGGTTTTTTAAAACAGTATGAAGTTTCTGTAGATCCTTCAAGATTAAGAGCTATGAATATTTCTATCACTCAAGTTTTTGATGCCTTAGAAAAAAACAATAGTATTTCAGGTGGAGGCTATATTGAAAAAGGAAACGAAAGTTTTTTTATTAGAGGAGAAGGATTAGTAGGTTCGATAGAAGATATTGAAAACATTGTCGTTGACAGCAGAAATGATGTACCTGTTTTTATAAAGAACATTGCTAAAGTAGGTTATGGTGCCGCTAATAGATTTGGAGCAATAACAGCAAATGGACAAGGAGAAAAAGTTCTTGGTCAAGTAATGATGTTAAAAGGAGCTGATCCTAAAAAAGTGATCGAAGCTGTAAAAACAAGAGTCGATGAAATTCAAGGATCCTTACCTAAAGGAGTTAGAATTAATGCTTTTTTAGAAAGAAGTGAATTGATAGGGAAAACAACATTTACAATTGCTGAGAATTTAATATTAGGTTTTTTAATTGTTCTATTCGTTGTAATACTTCTGCTAGGAAGTTTAAGATCGGGACTTGTTGTCGCCTCTGTAATTCCACTTTGTATGTTGTTTGCACTTTCATTGATGCATATTTTTGGGGTTGATGCCAACTTAATGAGTTTGGGTGCAATTGATTTTGGAATAATTATAGATGGTGCTGTTATTATTGTTGAATTTATAGCTTTTAAAATAACAGCTGAGACACTTGTAATTAATAAATTACCAAAAGAAGAACGTGCAGAATATATCGACCAAATAACATTTCTTGGTTCAACAAAAATGATGCGTTCGGCTATATTTGGGCAAATAATTATTTTAATCGTTTTCATTCCAATTCTTTCACTTTCAGGGGTTGAGGGTAAAATGTTTATACCAATGGCTTTGGTGTTTTGTTTTGCTTTAATGGGAGCTATGTTAATGTGCTTTACTTATGTTCCTGTTGTTTCATCTTTGTTTTTAAAACCAACTTCAAGCAAAAGAAATTTATCAACAAGATTTGTAACCTTTTTGGAAAAATCGTATCAACCAATTATTATTTGGGCGTTAAGAAAAAAAGTGTTGATTCTTAGCGGTGCTGTTGCGTTATTAATTGGAATAGGAATACTTTTTTCAACTATGGGAGGAGAATTTGTTCCTGTTTTAGATGAGGGTGATTTAGTAATTCAACCCGTACTGAAAACAGGTACATCTTTAACCAAAACAATTGAAACCACAACAGAAATTGAAAAAATTCTTATCCAATTTCCAGAAGTAGAACAAGTTGTGTCTAGAATAGGTGCTGCAGAAGTACCAACAGATCCTATGTCAATGGAAGAAAGTGATGTAATAGTAAAGTTAAAGCCAAAACATTCTTGGACAACAGCTGAAACAAAAGATGAGTTAATCGATAAATTTAAAGAAGCTTTACTTGAAATACCTGGTATTGATTACGAATTCACACAACCAATAGAGATGAGATTTAATGAGTTAATAACAGGTGTTAGATCCGATTTAGCAATAAAGGTTTTTGGGGAAGACCTAGATATATTGTACAAAAAAGCATTAGAAATTGAAAAAGCAATTCAAAATGTAGAAGGAGCATCTGATATTATTGTAGAAAAAGTAGCTGGACTTCCTCAAATGTCTGTAAAATATAGTAGGGCTAAAATTGCAAAATACGGCTTAAATATTGAAGACTTAAACAATATCTTAACAATGGGATTTGCAGGTAAAATTGCTGGGAATGTTTTTGAAGGAGAGCAAAAATTTGATTTAGTTGTAAGATTTGATTCTAAAAACAGAAAAAACTTAGAAAGTTTAAAAACAACTTCTGTTTTGTTGCCCAATGGTAGTAAACTTCCTTTTAGCGAGTTTGCAGAAATTAACTACACCAAAGGCCCTGCTAAAATATCTAGAGATGACACAAAGCGTAGAATAGTAATAGGCGTTAATGTTAGGAATCGTGATTTAGAATCTGTAGTAAAGGATGTACAAGATATTATTCAAACACAAATTAGATTACCAGTGGGTTATTCTGTTCAATATGGAGGACAGTTTGAGAACCTGCGTTCAGCTAAAGAAAGGTTAACCATTGCAGTACCTATTGCTTTAGTATTGATATTTTTCTTACTCTATTTTGCTTTTAATTCCATAAAAGAAGCACTAATGATTTATAGTGCAATTCCTTTATCGGCAGTAGGAGGGGTATTGTTTTTATATATGCGAGATTTGCCCTTTAGTATTTCTGCAGGTGTTGGATTTATTGCATTATTTGGGATTGCAGTATTGAATGGAATAGTATTAATTGAAGAGTTTAAAGAATTGAAAGAACATGGTCTAAAAGATATAAATAGAAGAATTATAGTAGGAACAAAAAAAAGATTAAGACCTGTCTTATTAACATCTTCAGCAGCAGCATTAGGATTCTTACCAATGGCCATTTCAACCAGTGCAGGTGCTGAAGTTCAAAAACCTCTAGCAACTGTAGTCATTGGAGGCTTAATCACTGCAACCCTACTAACGTTAGTCGTTTTACCTATTTTATACTCAATATTTGATAAGAAAATAAAGAATCCAAGATTCAAATTAGGAAAAAAAATAGGACCATCTCTAGTACTTCTTTTATTGTCTAGCAATATGATTTTTGCTCAAAATCATATTTCGTTAAGAAAAGCAATTGAACTAACAATTACAAATAACAAATCTTTAAAAGCATCATCAAATCAAATAAAAATTAATAAGCAGTTGGAGGGGACAGCATTTGATTTAGATAAAACAGAGGTGTATTATAATTTTGATCAAAACAATCTTGCTCCCAATAATATCCCTTTAAATATTTGGGGCGTAAATCAATCATTAAAATTTCCCACAATTTATGGCGCAAAAAAAAATATATTGAAGACTAATACTAACCTCTCGGAGCAATCCTATTTGATTAATGAAATACTATTAAAAAAAGAAGTTTCTAAATATTATTATTCTATAGTCTATTGGAATTCCTTAATTGAAAATTACACTTATTTAGATAGTGTATATCAAAAATTTGCCTTGGGCGCAATTAAGAAATATAAGTTAGGGGAAAGTAATAACTTGGAGAAACTTACAGCAATAACCAAACAAAAAGAAGTTAAGCTATTATTAGAGCATAGTGAAGCTAAGTTAAATCAAGCATTAATTCGGTTTAATACTTTAATTCAAGCAGACACATTTTATACTGTTTTATTCAATGAATTGAGTCTAATCAATATAATTCCTTTAGACTCTGTTTCAAATCCTGTAATAAAATACAAGTTGCTTGAAATTGAAAAGTCAGAACAAATTCTAAAACTAAACAAACAACAATTATTTCCAGATCTAACTCTAGGTGCATTTCAAGGTGTTAATAATGGGGCTTCTCCTAACAAATATTGGGGAATTCAAGCAGGAATAGCCATACCATTATTTTATAAGTCAGATAAATCAAAAATTATAGCATCCAAAACAGAAATGCTAATGAAGGAGAATCAATACAATGACTATACGATTCAGCTTACAAGTAAATATGAAATATTCTTATCTGAATTGAAAATGTATAAAAATGAAATTAACACCTATGATTTATTTGGAAAAGAATTAGCTAATGAAACAATTATTAATGCAAATCAGTCATATAAAGCCGGCAATATAGATTTTTTACATTACGCTTATTTACTCGACAATGCAATGGCTTTAAAAACAAGTTATTTAAAAAGCATCTACTCATATAATTTAACATCATTAGAAATAAACTACATAATAAAATGAAAAACATACTAAAATTTATATCATTCGTACTAGTTAGCACTATAATCTCTTGCAATGGCGAAGAAACAGATGTATCAGCTATAAATAAAGATGAAACAAAATCAAATAGTAATCTTGATTATATAACTGTAACTAAATCTCAATTTGAATCTAGTAATATGCAACTAGGGGAAATTAATCAACAACAATTTTCAGAGGTAATAAAAACCAATGGCGAAATCGGAATACCACCAGAAAACCAGGCTTCTATAAGTGCTTATTTTGGAGGCTATGTAAAAGCATTATCTTTAATTGAAGGCCAAAAAGTAAGAAAAGGTCAATTGATTTTCTCACTAGAAAATCCTGAATACATTGAAATTCAAAAAAACTTTTTAGAGTATAAAAATAAGTTAGAATACCTAAAATCAGATTTTGAAAGACAAAAGGAATTAGCAAAAGATAATGTTGTTTCTCAAAAGACTTTTTTGAAAGCTAGAACAGACTATAAAATTGCCTTAGTAAATTATGAATCGCTTAAAAAGAAATTGAAATTAATGAACATTAACTCTAATAATCTGTCGTATTCTAATTTAAAATCTATTATCAATGTAACCTCGCCAATTAATGGATACATAACAGAAGTAAATATTTCAAGAGGGATGTTTTTAACCCCCTCTAATATCGCTGTAAAAATAATTAATCTGGAGCATATCCATATAGAATTGAATATCTACGAACAAGATTTACCCAAAATAAGTATAGGACAAACGGTTAATTTCAAATTGCAAAACAATAACACGGTTTATGCAGCCAAAGTTCATTTAATTAATAAAGTAATTGATAAAGAAACTAGACTAACAAATATTCATTGTCACCTTGAAGACAAAAATGAGACTAGTTTATTTACCCCGGGAATGTACATAGAGGCTGAAGTTTTAACTAAAAGTGAAAATGGAAATGCACTACAAGAAGACGCTGTTGTTAATCTAGAAGATTCGTATTATGCTTTAGTTCTTGTCAAGCAACAAAGCAACGAATATATCTTTAAAAAAACAAAGCTAACTATTGGAAATCAACAAAATGGAATGATGGAAATTTTAAATGGGAATTTAATTGAAAAGTCACCAACCTTTTTAACTAAAGGGGTGTTTAATTTGATAAATGAATAATATTTCTGAGCACTGTACACAATACACCAGTGATGAGTATATCACAGCCTTAGAGATAAACATTTTAGGGTTGCGTAGTTAGATATCGAAAAATAGTAGACCGTAAATAGTTTACGCTCATTTTGATTTGGCAGACTTTTATAGCCGAGTTAAAATGCTAGAATTTAATTCTTTACCCAGTGTAAATTCCTTGAGTACAAGAAAATGAATAATCCAGAAAACAATGCTGAAACTACGGTTACAATTGTTGGAATATTAGCAGGTGAGATGTAAAGGTACACGCTACCTAAAGCAACAAGACTGTAAATAATATATACATGAAAACCGATTTTCCTGCCTTTCATCATTAAGAATACACCTGCGAACCCAATCAATGAAACAAAAATCCCTAAAAATCCAGCGAGGTAAAAACTATCATTTGCTTGTTGCGACATTGCCTCCAATTGATCATAGATATGCGTCCAAGAATCCATTCCTACTTTTCTCAATTCAGATTTTGCTTCTGCCATTTGTACGCTTTGTTCAAGCATTGCCTCATCGGACTGCTTCCCGACCATTAATCCTAATATTCCAGTAATTAATGATATACCTATGCTCACAAAACTTAAGACAACAAGTGTTGTTAAAAAACCTGGTCGCTTTTTCGGCACTTCTTGGAAATCTAATTCTTCGCTCATTTCGTTTAATTTCAATCTAGTTACATTATTGATTTTACAAACTTCACGCTGTCAGCGATTAAAGGATGTAAATACCTATCTTCTTTTAAGTAAGGGACATGCTCTCGATATGATGTTCTTAATTGCTCAATACTTACTGAACTTTTTTCTTTACGAAAATCCATTGCCTGTGCTCCATTCATTAATTCTATCCCTTGAATTGAATAGGTGTTCTGGATTATACGATACAATTTAGTTGCTGCATTTGCCCCCATACTTACATGATCTTCCTGTCCATTACTCGAATCAATCGTATCCACTGAAGCTGGCATGCAAAGTTGTTTACTTTGACTTACAATTGAAGCAGCTGTGTACTGAGGAATCATAAATCCTGAATTTAGTCCTGGTTCAGCTACAAGAAATGCAGGTAATCCACGAGTCCCTCCAATTAATTTATAGACACGGCGTTCAGAAATACTCCCCAATTCAGCAATTGCGATTGCCATAAAATCTAGAATCAATGCCAAAGGTTGTCCATGGAAATTTCCCGCAGAAACTACATCATCATCGTCAGGAAACACAGTAGGATTATCCGTAACGGCGTTAATTTCTCTATCAATTACCATTTCACAATGAATAAGCGAATCAAATGATGCGCCATGCACCTGAGGAATGCACCTAAACGAGTATGGGTCTTGAACATGTTCTTTGTCACGCGAAATCATTTCACTTCCTTCAAGTAAGGATCGCATAATTTCCGCAGTTAATATTTGCCCCGATTGATTTCTAATTTCGTTCACATTTGCTTGAAATGGGTTAATTCTACCATCATAAGCATCTAGTGATAATGCAGCGATTTTATTAAATTGATTCCATAATTTAAAGCCATGTGCCAAACAATAAGTAGCATACGCACTCATAAATTGAGTTCCATTCAGTAATGCTAATCCTTCTTTTGATCGAAGTTCAATTGGTTCAAGGTTGTAACGTGAAAGAAGTTCTTTACCTGAAATTCGTTCGTTACCCAAATCGACTTCACCTTCACCAATGAGTGGTAAAGACATGTGTGCTAAAGGAGCTAAATCACCCGAAGCACCTAAACTCCCTTGCTGATAGATAACTGGTGTGATATCATTATTGTAGAAGAAAATAAGTCGTTCAATTGTCGCTAATTGTGATCCTGAATGACCATGTGATAGTCCAATAACTTTCAATATCAACATTCGCTTAACAATCTCTTCCGGAACTTCCTCACCTGCTCCACATGCATGAGAAACAACAAGATTTCGTTGTAACTTCCCTAAGTCTTTGGAAGAAATAGCTGTATTACATAAAGATCCAAAGCCAGTATTCACACCATAAATTAATTTGCCTGCTTGACTGACTTTATCATCTAAGTATTCCCTGCACTTATTAATCTTTGCCTCCGTTTCAGCACTTAATTGTAATTTTTTTCCAGAAGATATAAGTTCTTCAAGTTCACTCGGAGTTATATTTTTAGTGTCAATTGTGTACATCTCGATCAATGTTTAATTGCATCAATAATTTCTTGAATAGATAACGATTGCTGCTCACCAGAATCCATGTTTTTAAGCTTAATTTTGCCTGATTCAATTTCGTTTGCTCCTAACATAGCAACATACTTCACCCCTCTTGCATTAGCATATTTCATTTGCTTTTGCATTTTAGCTGATTTCGGATAAACTTCTGATGATATTCCAGCTTCTCGCAACGCTTTCACATGTTTAACACACTGTTTTTGCTCTTGCTCACCAAAGTTAACAAACAATACTTCGAGGCGATTATCAACAGAGGTTGGAAATAATTTCAATTCTTCGAGGACATCATAAATACGATCAGCTCCAAATGAAATCCCAACACCTGAGACGTCTTTCATTCCAAAGATGCCGGTAAGATCATCATAACGTCCACCCCCACAAATACTGCCAATACTTACATCATCTGCCACAACTTCGAAGATTGCTCCTGTGTAGTAATTTAATCCTCGCGCGAGTGTAACATCAAACTCAACATTTGCCTTTTTCACTCCCAATTCATCAACTTGATCTAAAATATATTCAAGCTCATCAATACCATTAATACCAATTTCACTTCCGGTAAGATATTCTCTCATCTGAGCCAATCGACTTCTAGTATCTCCTGTAATTTCAAAAAGTGGAGCAATTTTACTCATTGCAGCTTGAGAAATCCCTTTTTCAAGCAACTCTTTAGTTACACCATCAACTCCTATTTTGTCAAGTTTATCAATTGCTACAGTTATCGAAATCAGTTTATCCTCTTCACCACATACTTCAGCAATTCCTGAAAGTACTTTTCGGTTATTGATTTTCACAGTAAAATTCGGAATGTTTAGGTTTGATAGCACCTCATCAAATAGCAAAACAAAATCCACTTCATAGATAAGTGAATCACTTCCCACAACATCTGCATCACACTGATAAAATTCTTGATAACGACCTTTTTGTGGTCGATCTGCTCTCCATACTGGTTGAATTTGATAGCGTTTGAATGGAAAAGCAAGTTCATTTTGGTGTTGTACAACAAATCGTGCAAAGGGAACCGTAAGATCATAGCGAAGTGCTTTAGATGAAATATCAGAAGTGAATTTATTTAGTTCCTTCTTCTCATCAGAACTAAGTCTATCGAATGATGTTTTAACAAGTTCATTCATTGAAGATGGAATTTCAATATTCTTCTTCTCGTATAAGTAATTCCCAGATTTCAATATTTTGAAGATCAACTTATCCCCTTCTTCACCATATTTCCCCATCAAAGTAGATGAAAGTTCAAAGGATGGAGTCTCAATAGGTGAAAACCCGTAAGTTTCAAACGATGCTTTAATCGTATTGAATATATAATTTCGTTTCGCTACTTCTGCTGGCAAGAAATCTCTTGTTCCTTTTGGTGTAGACGGTTTTTGGGCCATGCTTTGTTTTTTGCCGTAAAGTTAATAAATGGGAGTGACTTCAAACAAATTCTATGTTTATATATTAGTACAATTCGTCATTTATCCGCCGATAAATGAACTTATCACCCAAGGTAACTAAACATTGGGAATAGCAAAATAATTACATTACAAACGGTTGACATTTAACTATTTATCAAGCCGTGTATTAGAATTGACAATTCCTGAAAATCACACTAAAAGCCAAATCACATCTATTTTACATTATTTTATACTCAAATGAACCAATGGGTCATTTCTGAGTAATACATTTGAAATAGTAAATTGATTCAATTGATTGATTTTATGAAAAACTTATTAATTTTTCTTCTTATTGCTTTTCCTTTTACTGGAAACACGCAAAATACTATCAACTTAGAGGAGTTGTACTTGAATAATCTGGACAAAATTTCGATAAATATAATTGATACCACATACATTTATGTAAATGATGAAGGATCCACTGATCTGTTCTATTATGCCCTATCTCCAAAAGATAGTATTCAAGGTACACTCGTTCTATTCCCTCCAACATGGCAAACAGCGGAGAATGTAATCAATCACACTATTGAACTTATAAAACTTGCCTATTCTCAAAACTTGCTAATTATCATTCCATCAATAAACTACAACCTCTGTTTGGATGATGTTTCACTGTCATTTTTAAATGAAACATTTAGAAGTGTGGTAGATAAATACACTCCTCCATTGGATAAAATTGTTTTCGGGGGATTCTCTCTAGGAGGAATGAATGCCATTCGATATACTGAAATGGCATATGAAAGTGACTCAATTACAACTGTTAAACCAATTGCCGTTTATGGTGTTGATCCTCCCTTAGATTTCGCAAGGCTTTACCACTCTTTTGAAAGAACAATTAACAAGAACTTCTCACAACCTGCAATGAATGAAGCTCAGGATTATATTCAGAAATTGAATTATCAATTTGGTGGACCTCCAGAAGATTTCGATAAAGTCTATGTTCATTATTCCATGTACTCTAAGGGTGAGAAAGATGGTGGAAACGCTAAATATTTAGCATCCATTCCAGTTCGTATCTATTGTGAGCTTGATATTGATTGGCAATTAAGAGAACGTCGAGTGGATTATTATGACATGAACGCGGTTGATCAAACAGCCATGATAAATCATTTAATAACTAAGATACGCTTTCGAGTTCCTAAATCTTCACGTCCACATTCTAATTAGATTCATTTATTATTTTGATACGTTGACCATCATATTTAGGTCAGTGTCCCAAACCTTCAGTCGTAAACAAGCTTTTATATCCTTAATTTTAAGCGTAGTAACTTTCGGATTCTTTAGGGATTCAATGTTTTTCATAATCTCAGGTAAACGGTAAAATGGAATTCTCGCATTCAGATGATGAATATGATGATGTCCAATATTTGCTGATACCCAATTCATAAATTGGCTTGTTTTTAAGAAACTTGATGCTTCTAAAGCAGCACCTTCATACGTCCAATTTTGATCTACTTCATAACGAACACCAGGAAAATTATGTTGCACGTAGAATAAATACGCTCCGAGAGCACCAGAAATAAAGTGAGGTATGAAACTAAACCAAACTGAAACTTCCCATCCATATAGAATAAAAATTAAGGCGTGTAGCGTGAAATGAAAAAGCAATGCTACAAGTGAATCCAAATGTTTAGCGAAGCTTTTTACCAAGGACTGAATGCACATTCCATACAAGAATGTAAAAAAGTATCCAAAGAGAATCACCAATGGGTGACGTACAAACATATATTGTGATTGTTTTTTGAGAGATAGTTTCTCGAATCTGCTCTTGGTATAAACAGGGTATGATCCAATTCCAGACTTGAATAATTTAGAATTATTCGCGTGGTGGTAGTTATGAGAACGACGCCAAATGGTCTTTGGAGTAAGCATATAATAGCCAAACAGAGTAAAGAGCACATTCGCAACTTTCGATCGTTGTAGGATAGACTCGTGTAGATAATCGTGATAGATCACAAACATTCGTACTAGAACTAATCCGCTGAAAATACTTGCGATAAGTTTAATACCCCAGTGAATACTGAGGAGTGTAAGTGTTAGACTTGCTATAACAAGAGCTAAAGTCGACAAGGTGTGAAACCAACTTATGCTTCGCTTTTCCCTAGCGTAACTAATTGTCTCTGAGATTAATGTTATATCTGATTTCATTTCGTTGCTGTTTGATATGAATTTTTTGCGTTTCGTTTCAATAATTTAAAATGTGATAAAACTGCGGCTAACAAGTATTTCTCACTTCTGTATTGAAGACCATACTTCTCAGCAGTTTCAATTAGAATTGGGGTAAGTTGAGCATAGTGAATATGGCAGATATGAGGAAATAAGTGATGAATAACGTGGTGATTGAATCCTCCGAACAGCAAATTAATCGTATGACTTTTTGTTCCAAAATCTGCCGCAGTAATAACTTGGTGGTAAGACCAGCTATGAGGAAGAGTGTTCTCAGCATTTGGCTCAGGGAAGTTCGCATCCTCGCCAACATGCGTACTGAGTAGCACTAGGGTGATAACCAAACTACCAAAGATGGTAAGAAGAAGAAATGCCCAAACTGTAGTCATCAAAGATAAATTAAGTAATAGCGAAGGAAGTGCGATCATTTGAGCTAAATAAAGTACCTTGAAAAGAATCATTTTCAGAACTTCCCTCATAGGATAATTTGAATTATCGAAGACACCGATACGCTTAGATTTAGCATCTTTGAAATCCCTGTAAACAATCCATCGAAGGGTATAAAGCATGTAAATCAATGGCATATAAATAAATTGGAAAACATGATATTTCTGATGCTTATCCTTTGGGAAAATTTTCACAACACTTGTCTGTTGAATGTCAGAATCGTAGTTCATAACATTCGGATAAACGTGATGCGCACCTAAGTGACGATTGACCCAATTATAGGAATTTGTTCCAAGAATCTCAAAGATAAATAAGAGTCGTTTGTTTGCCTCTGGCTTTTTAAAAATTGCACCATGCGCAGCATCATTACCAATATTTAGGCCAAGTAATACAGACCAACCGCCAAGAAAAGCATAGAGAAAATACAGTGCAGTTACATTCTCACCATAAACGAAAACCCCAGCATAAGCAACTAGGTACATGCAGAACATGATGACTAGTTTAATCTTCATTTTTCTATTACCAAAGACCGATAAATTGTTCTGCTCAAAATGAGCATCAATTTTAGATTTCAATTCCTTAAAGAAATCTGATTTTTCAGGTGCAAAGTGTAGTGTTTTCATAAGTTATTTTTTACGTGAATAAGTGAACGGATCTCTGCGAAAAAACCAGATTATTAGATCCGTGTATGGGTGTTTCATTTCTGCATACTCAATGTAACCAGCAGCTTTGTAAAGCAATCGGACACGAGGAACTGTTGTTTCCACATAGATACATTCGTTAGTTTCATCGGCAATTCGAAACATTTCTCGTTTTATTTCGAAAGCCGCAGCATTTCCCTTTACCGTTTGATCTGTAGCAACTAATAATCCTAACCATCCAGTTTTCGGTCGAATTCTTGCTACCATATTTTTATAGCGAAGCGCACGAATACCCCTTCTAATTCCAGTAATAAAACTCAAGATGTAAAGAGTTCTGACCACATTGGATAGAGAAAATACTTTCTTTTGGATTTGAAAGAATAACACTGCTCCATTGTTGTCTGAAGTTATAAAAGCTCCATTTTGACTAATCCCCTCATGAAACATTAGATTAATGATCCATCTTTTACCTCTCTCAGAATTTCTATTCCGAAGCATCCAATTCATTCCTGGCGAATTAGCGAAAGAATGTTCGAAAATTTCAAACACTCTCTTTTTTTGATTTTTTGTTCGAATTATATTCACTATGTGATCAGGTTAAATGTTCAAAGCAAATTTGAATTAATGTGGCCGTTTTTCACAATTGGATTGCGCAATTTATTTATTTTCAGTTGCGATTTTCACAAAATGTGATCTTATTGAGAATAGACCGTATTTCTATTTTTTTTGTTTTAAGCTTCGTTTATTGATTAGCTTTTTTCTGCAAAACTTATTCATGGACGCCTCTTATCTGATTTGTAAAAAAGTAATAACAGGATTGGTAGAACTGTCAAGTCAGAGATCAGAGCCATAAGTAGAACTGTTGTCAGTAAAAAACCCAAATAGAAAGTTCCCATGAACGAAGAGAAGATCATTAAACAGAACCCCGAACACAAAATTAATGTTGTTAAAACCATTGCTTTACCAGTTGTGAGATACGCACTTCGCAATGCCTCTAAGGTTAGTTTTCCTTTATTTAACTCATGCTTAAATTTCCCAAGAAAATGAATTGTGTCGTCTACTACAATACCAAAAGCGATGCTAAACACAATACCAGTGGACATTTTAATCTCAATGCCCATGAACCCCATGATTCCAGCTAAAATAATCAAGGGCATTAGATTTGGGACTAAGCTAATGAGTGCAATTTTAATGGACATGAATACACATCCTAGAATGAATGCGATAATGAGAATCGAAATAATTAACCCCAAGAGCATATTGTGGACAAGAGATCGTAAATTCTTATCTACTAGATGAGAGGTTCCAGTAAGTGTGTATTTTATTCCTGTCGTATTCTGATCTTCAATGAAGCTATTCAATGCTATGTTTCGTGCAGAAATTTCATTATTCCCAACATCATCAAGAAATCCGTTGATTTGTAAAGTTCTTTCGGCTGAATCCATAAATTCACTGATCAGGAGCCCGTGATTTACAATTTTGAGTATTTTCTTAAATGAATTCATTTTTTTTTGTGAAGCAGGAATTTGATAGAATTGAGGATTACCGGAATTTGCTCCTCTATTCATCACCTTTAACGCGGTAATCAAGGATGATCGGACATGTACACCATGATTTTTTTCTAAATAAGTTTGAATGGTGTCGATTTCTCTTAAAACTTCTAAGTCCCAAATTTCTTTAGCTGTTTCTGAGATATCTACGGTCATTGTAAAAGGCCTCGATCCTCCATACTGATCACTGATGAATTTTAAATCTTTCTTCAAAGGATCATTAGGTGGCAGGTCGTCCATCATATAATTATTAGAGCTCATCATTGCAATGCCAAGAACACTTAATAAGCACACTCCAAAAGCGATAAGTAATATTTGTTTCGGGTTTCGCACAACAATTTCGAACCAAACAGTTAGCTTCTTCGTCCACAAGGATGTCGAATATTTCAGTTTGACTCTTTTTGGACATGGAAACCAGTAGAATAAGATGGGAAGAAGGCTAAATGTTAAAACAAACGCAATGAGTACTCCACATCCCATGATAATTCCAAATTTCTGAAAAGGTTCAATAGGAATGAGATACAATGAGAAAAAGCCAATTGCTGTGGTGATTGATGTCAGCAACGTCGCAAGTCCAACCTCTTTTATAGAGGTCATTATTGCCAAATAATTAGACTCTTCTTCTCGCAATGCATCAAGATAACGAGAAACCAAATGAATCACATCAGACATGGATACTACAAACATGATCGAAGGCATTACCGTTAGAAGAATACTGATTGGCTGATTAAATAAACCCATTCCACCCAATAACCAAATCATCGATCCAAAGACAACAATCTGCGGAATTAGTATTCCCCAAACTGACTTGAATGCGATGAACAAGAATAGGATGATTAAAATCGCACTCAAAATCAAGAATAAGATCATTTCAAAAGACATCTTTTCCATGATATAGTTTTGAGCATACGAGCGACCAAAAATCGTTGTACTTTCAAATGAATGTTTATGCGATATTCTTTTCAATTCCCTTATCAGAATTTTCGCATCCGACTTCGATAAATAATCGCTATGCTTAATAAACACGCACAAAGACTTAGCGTCTTTAGAAACTAGTGATCCAACCAGTTCCTCTTTTTGGTATATTCTTGTTGAGTCGCGTTGCGGGTCAAAATCTTTAAAATCAATATATGCTACATGAAATCGAGTCCCACCATGAAGAATCCGAAATTCATTTTGATTTGTGATTGACGTAACAGATTTTATATTTTTTATGGATTCAATATCTTTTGAAAAGGCATTGACATTTGCTAAAAAATTACTGTCAAAAATGCCCGTCTTTCTTTCAATAATAAATAGCAAGTAATCATTTTCGGATTTAAATTTCGCCCTAAACTCTTTGTAGTATTCTGTTTCTAGATCACCTTTCGAAAACAATTTCTCGAAATCCATATCCATTTTGGTGTTTTTTAAATGAAATCCCAGAAATAGCGAAACGAAAAGAAGTCCACCTAATATGAACCAGCTGTATGTTTTGAATTTATTCTCAATTGGAAGGCGGTTAGATTCATTCATAATATCTTTATCGCACTTAGCAAAATTATTGGGAGATTATCATTATGCGAAATGATAACAACTCTATCATCATTTCTTCTTTACTAAATTTCAATCGATCAGAGTTTCAAAAGTTCATGACAAATTTAAAGTAAGATTGTTGTTCATGATTATTGAAATACGCAACCTAAAATTCATTAATTGCGATTCCCGCAAAAGGTTCAAATTAGACGTAGGTGACAACTTAGGTTATTAAGAAATTCCTGCCCCTATTTCTCGAATTTGGTTGTCAGTAATGTTTTAGTGTGGCTAAGTCATTTATGATACTCCCCATTGTTAAGAATATATTTATGATCGAATCTTATCAGAAGTGAGGATCGACAATAATACATTTGAGAATCTAGCAAATGCAAAAGCCACCAACTAATCGTTGGTGGCTTTCATATAAATTCCAGACTACTTAGTAGACGCCCATTTTCTAACTTCTGCTCTGAACCACTCATCTGCAGCATCAGTCCATTTGTAGTTATCACGAAGGTAAGCTACTGTATCTTTTTCAATATCAGTATAAGAATTCCCATCTTTAACTGCTTCATAAATTTTCTCAGCATCTGCCATAGAGATTCTACCGTCTCCACCACCAGATGTAAGTTTGTCAGCCAATTCGATTAATTCTCCATCGTACTTCTTTCCATCAATTGTTTTGTAGTATGCCATTGTTTTTATTTAAATTATAGAATAATATCTCAAAGTTATAATTCTCTCATAAAAATCCAAGTGAATTTCTTAGTTCTGAAAATAAAATAAGTGTTAATCTAACATTCTGCGATGATAATTGACTTGCCCTAAATGATAAGATAAGTGCGTGGATAGATGTACTAAGAAATAATAAGTCGTCATTTCTTTACCAAAAACATTGATTGGGTAAATCGCTTCCAACTGTTGATTGGTGAGACTATCAAGTACATTATTAAGAATAACTTTAGTTTCAACAATGGAAAGCAGTAATTCCTCACGTGGAATATCAATAGATGAGAATTCAAGCTCGCGCTGTCTGATGTAACCTGTGTTTCCTAGTTGAGCCCCAATGAACCAATTCAAATTCCCGATAAGATGGAGGCATAAATTTCCGGAAGAGTTTGTAACCCCATCTTGAACGATCCAAATATTCTTCTGATCAGAATAAGTATCTAGTTCAAATTTCAACTTATCTAAGTCACGATTGAATAATTTCTTTAAGGTTTCCTTAAGCATAACACTAAATTTATCCGATTTTATCCTTCCCCAACCACCTCAACACATTAGAGTTCCAAATATTATTTGATTCCTCTTGGGTAATAATATCAATTTCTACCGCAAAATCAATTACTCTACCTGGATATGAAGTGCCAACTCCTTCCATTTCTCCTAACGGATAAGGATCATCCAATCCTGCTACTATTTGATTTACTCCTACTCGATGCTTCAACAATTGAAGTGTGTATGAATCGTGTACTAATGTATCAAAGAAAAGGTTTGAATGCCCTAAAGAACCACGTGGATCATTGGCATCTTCAAATAAATCTGGTCGACCATCATAGCCTTGAATTCTTCGGCCATAGTTTGCCTGTCCCAACATACAACCATGTGCAAAACATGTTCTAATATTCGGAAATCGATTTGGAAGGTCTCGCAATGTATAAAAATGGAGTGTATCTGCTGTTTGAGCCATCATCCAAACAAGGTGAAATCTCCAATAATCATCCTTTAGCTTTACCATTTTTTGCCCATCATAAGGATGAATTTCAATCGCTAATCCGTAATGGTTAGCTAATTCAAAGATTGGATCCACGCTTTCATCAGCAACAGTAATCCATTCTTCATCGGCATTCAAATAATGAGATGGAAGACAAAGAAGGTTCATTTTCAATTCAGTAACGCAACGCTCTAGTTCCTTTAATGCATCTTCCATATAGAGTGGCTGGATCACAAACCCGCAAGTAAATTTATCGGGGCGACGTTCATGTACACTATGATTGAAGTCATTCTGCCAACGAATCGCATCATTAGCGTCTTTACGTTCCCAACCATTGCAATAAATCTGCGAGAGGTTAAGCATAACAGCATGATCAATTTTATACTTCTCCATCCAAATCAACTTCTCATCGAAGAAAAAGCTAGAATCTGTAATTGGACGAGCCCAATCTCCTTGACGCATAAATGAACGATCCTCATCAATAGAGAACAGTTTTTTATCTTTCATGAACTTTGGAATCTCACTAGGCTCTGGAAGAATATGTCCGTGTCCGTTAATTTTCATGGATGTTGGTGTTGATGTTGATCAAAGATAATAAAAAACCAAAGGGAGGAATTAGATACTCAATTAGTGTAAAGGGGAAGTGTGGAAAAGGAAGATTCTAGTTGCAATACAGCGATTAGAGTAAGTGATTTAGAAATAACCACAAAGGCTCAATAATTAGTGGATTATGAAGATTAAAAAAGAGTCCCACGCAATAAAATTACGTGAGACAAAATGTTTTCGTTGTCTAGTACTACTAATTTCTCACTAATCGTACGGTTCTTGTTTCATTTTCAGTAGTAATTGTGAGTAAATAAATACCCGCTTCATAGAGTTCAGCATTTATTTCAACTTCATTTATCCCTGATCCATTTTGTACCAGTCGTCCACGAGCATCAAGTAAGGCGTAATTAAAATTCCCTTCCAAGATTATTGTAAACGAACCTTTTGTTGGATTAGGATATACCACAAGATTGTTAAGTTCGTTTTCACCGAGAACAGAACAATCTTCAACAACAACTTGAATCGATGAATTCCCTAAACAATTGTTTACATCTGTATAATCGTACAAAACACTGAAAGTTCCTATTCCCGAAACAGAAGGATCAAATTGATTTCCTACAACACCAGTTCCAGAGAAAGTTCCTCCTGAAGGAGTACCTGTCAATGTAATTGTCCCAACACTCTCACACAATGTGTCATAAGGTGCAGAAATCGTTACTATTGGTGATTCATACGCAGTTAAGACCATCTGATCGGTTGCAATACAACCATTCGCATCAGTACCTGTTACAGTATATATTGCGGTACCAACAGATGGATTAAAACCAACACCATTTAGAACTCCATTATCCCACAAGTATGTGCTTGCTCCCGATCCGTTTAGTGTTACAACTTCACCTACACAAACATCTTGATCTGCACCAGCACTTACAGATGGTAGTGCATTTACAACCAATGTAACACCAGTAGAAGTTGAAGAACATCCATTTCCATCTGTATAAGTAACATCGTAAGTACCTGCTGTCGAAACTTGAACCATGTCAGTCATCTCCAAAGTTGACCAATCATTTCCACCAGTGTAAGATGAAGTCAATTCTACGGTATCTCCACTACAAATAGTAAGAGGACCGTTCGCTGTAATTAATGGATCAGATGGGTTTGAGTTAACTAGAATTGTAATAGGCATAGAAGTAGCCGTACACCCAGAGATTGTAACTGTAACGCCATAATTCCCACTAGCGATAACACTAATCGATTGAGTCGTTTCCATACTCGACCAAACATTTCCAGTTATCGCTGAAGAGTTCAATATTACCGAACCTCCATCGCAAAATGTAATTGCTCCACTTGCTGTAATAACTGGTGTTGGTGGAGGCGTAGGATCTGTGAATGGTGCGGCAACTGAGTTAGATACACATCCATTTCCATCTGTAAAGACAACATTGTAAAATCCAGCTAAGAATCCTGTCACCGTATTCGGGAGAGTAACTCCACTTGAAGTACCGGAACCTGATCCTGACCAAGATAAATCACCTGAACCTGAACCTGAAATCTGAATAGTTCCTGTTGGAGTAGAACAAGCTGTAGGATCTGTTATTATCCCAGCTGCAATCACTGGGTTCGAATTTACTGTTACAACTGTTGGCACAGAACTAGCCGAACAACCATTTCCGTCTGTATGTGTAACTGTATAGGAGCCTGATGTTGAAACACTAATCATATCCGTTGTTTCTAAAGTTGACCAATCATTCCCTCCTATTTCAGAAGAAGTTAGATTGATAGAAGATCCTGCACAAAAAATAGTTCCACCACTTGCAGTAATTGAAGGAGTTATTGCGGCAGGGTGAATTGTTAATGATTGTGATGATGTTTCTGCACCACCATTAATAGTAAGAAGAACAGTTATTGGACCACCAGAAGTATACGTAACATTATGTGGGCCTATACCTGTTGCGTTTGCAGGAGAAGCATTCACGCCAAAATCCCATGTCCAACTTGTAGCACCTGATGAACTGTCTGTAAATGTAACCATCTGACCAGGGCAGAACGAACCGCCACCCCATGAGAAATTAGCAAAATCAATTGCTGGTACACAGAAATTATGAGTAGTATCAGTTCCAAAATCAGGATTTCCCATTGCTACTAGTGTATCACCATACTCTGTGATGACGTAGTAATCCCCATCGTCATTACAGGAACCGTATTGAGAACCAAACACCCCATCACCATAACTATCACTGATGATGAAGTCATAACAAGCAACTTGCAAACAAATTGAATCCGTATTTACATTAAGAGGATTTCCATTGCTATATGGACCGCCTGAAATCATCGTTGCTCCAAGTCCATCTTGAATTTCCCATGTAACTTCAGATCCCCAGCAATCCTCAATGATTTGTGTGAATACATTTACTCCATTAATTACAGCATCAAAATTCGATGACATTGTATCGTTTGATGAATTAGCATCGGCAACGGCATTCGGCATGGAAGTCCATACATTAAAAATGCTGAGTCCATTTGCTACCATAGTTGGTAATACAACTTGTTCTGATGTAAATGAAGTAAGACTACCTGTCCAACTGAAAGTTGAAATTGGTCCAGCATTCACTTGATAATTAATATCAACTTGTGTTAATGTATTCGACCCATAGTTTCTCAATGTCACTTCAGGGATGAATGTATCTCCACAGAACGAACCAGTAGGATTATCAATTCCTGCTATTCCTGCATCATCGAGAAAAACCGAAAAGCCATAAACCCCAGACTCCCAAACACCACGTCCGTAGGTTCCCGCTCTAACAATACCATTCACCTCATTAATTTCAAGATCATTCACGATGACATTTGGAAGATTAATCATAAAAGGCATAAAATCGCCTAATGCATCATCTCTGTAATAGACACCAATGTCCATACCGACATACAGCGCATTTGGAATTCCAGCAGTTGCTTCAAATTTCACAACATTACACGGTAAGTTTGGTAAACTACCCGAAACATTCGTCCAGGTTGTGCCTCCATTTGATGTAAATGCAACTTTATTTCCAGCTGACCATCCACTTATCGAAACCCAAACCCTATTTTGATTTGCTGGGTCGACTTCTATCGAGGTGATAATATTTCCTGAAAGAATTGTTCCTAAATTGTTTGTGACTTCGGTAAACGCAGTTCCATTATTAGTTGTTCGATAGATTTGATTATTTGTTGAGACATAAATAACATTTGAATTTCCATCATAGAACTCAATATTTCTCAGTAATGCTGGAAAATTGAACGTTGACAGTTGATTCCAGCTTGTAGTATATTCGTACAAATCATTGTATCCTGCAACAATTCGTTGAGTAACATTAGGATCGTGCTGCATTGGAGTAACCCACCGTCCAGATTCAGGTGACCCTAAACCTTGAAGATTGTTACCACCATTTGTTGTTCGGTAAAGGCTTCCATATTGAATCATCCCAAAAACACGGTTTGAATTTGTAGGATCAACGGCAGCTTCCATACCATCGGCACCATAATATACTTTCCAAGTTCCACCATTCAACAGGTATCCGCCATTATCTTGTAAACCACCTGCAACCGTAGTAAGATCATTTGGTGAGCCAGCTATTCTATAAAACTGTCCTATTTGTATTCCATCTGTTAGATCGGTAAATGAACTGCCATCATCCGTAGTACGATACACACCTCCATCAGATCCGCAGTAAAAATTACCCCCATATCCTTTCAAAAAATGAATATCGGCATGCGTATAAGATACTCCACTAGGATTACTCCAACTATTTACTTGAGAAAGACTTGTTCCTCCATCTGAAGATTTCCAAACATTTAGGCAACCTGTAAAAATCACATTTTCATTTGTTGCAGAAGCCCCAATTGCCATGTCATACCAAGATTGCGTAGATCCTTCAAAAACATCTGTAGTCGTATTTCTTGCAGTAAAAGAAACGCCACTATTTGTTGATCGATAAATTCCATCATAGCCGCCAGCACTGTTTGCGACAAGAATATAAACATAAGCACTATTTGCAGGAGTAACAGCCATTGCAATTCGATCTCCACCGGCAGGAACGCCTGTTGCCTGGGTCCAAGTTCCACCTGAATTCGTCGAATAATGGACTTGATTTGAAGTTGCTGCGTAGACGGTAGATGATGTTCCTGGCTTGAATTCTAAATCTCGAAATGATCCATTAATAACAGTTGACCAAGTAGTTCCTCCATTAATCGTTTTGAGTACACCTGAATTTGAGCAGACATAAGCAATATTCTCATTGGTAGGATCAACAATAATATCTCGCAAATTTCCACCAACATTTCCAACTTCAACCCATGTTAAGCCACCATCAGTTGATTTCAGAACACCAATACTATAGGTATCCCCACCATCAGCATCTCCAGTTGCAAGATAAATCACATTACTATTTGCCGCCGAGATTCCGATAGATGAAATTCCCATTACTGCAAGATCATCACCAAGTGCGGTCCATGAGGTTCCAGAATCCGTTGACTTCCAGATTCCACCAGCTGGAGCTCCGATATAGAGTATGCTAGAATTATTTGGATCTTCAATGATAAAATTTACACGTCCTAATCCTGGACTCCATGACTGCGTATTATTGTATGTTGTTGGCCCAATTGGTGTCCAGTTACCACCTGCAACTTTTGCATAACCGTTAGCCGCTTCGTATTTTTTAAATTCTTTGAATGCCTGTTTAAAGTTTGGGAATTTGCCGTTAGCAAGTAAACGTGTTTCCCAAAAAGATTCCCATCGATGAAACTGTTTCCAGCCATGTCCTTTTGCATAGGAATAGCCATTCCAGTTGTCATAAAATGATTGTTTTACTGATTGAAAGTCTGATCGACTGGAGAGCATTGTGTCAGACCAATTTGATTCCTGCGCGAGACTATTACTAGTGGAGAGACTAACAATTACGACAACAGGAAATTTAATCGCATGGAGAAAGCGAAGTGAGTTTTTCATAGTTTTGAGTATTTAGCACTATGAAGATAGTATAAAATAGAATCTAGGCTTAAACGATTTAGTCACCATTATTGAAAAGCTACTTCTAACTAGAAGTCAATAAAAGTAATTGAAATCATTCTGAAAATAACGAATCTACGAATTCAGCTCGGTTAAAGAGTTGAAGGTCATCTACCCCCTCGCCTACACCAATGTATCTTACTGGGATTTTCATTTGATCAGAGATTCCGATAACAACTCCACCTTTAGCTGTACCATCAAGTTTTGTAATAGCAAGAGCTGTAATATCAGTCGCAGCAGAAAATTGTTTTGCCTGTTCGTATGCATTTTGACCTGTTGAACCATCAAGAACTAATAATACCTCATGTGGAGCACCAGGAATGACTTTACTCATCACACGTTTAATTTTCGTGAGTTCATTCATCAAATTCACTTTATTGTGAAGTCGTCCTGCTGTATCAATGATAACCACATCAACATTATTTGCCTTACCTGATTCAAGCGTATCGAAAGCTACCGCAGCTGGGTCGGCATTCATTCCTTGTTCAACAATAGGAACACCTACTCTTTCCGCCCAAATTTTTAATTGATCAACTGCTGCAGCTCTAAAAGTATCAGATGCACCAAGCATAACATTCTTTCCTGCAGACTTTAACTGATGAGCCAGTTTTCCAATTGTCGTTGTTTTTCCAACGCCGTTTACACCCACAACCATAATGACGTGCGGTCCGTGCTCTTCATTAGGAACATCAAACGTAGTAGAATCAGTAGAATTATTCTCTTCTAGTAAATTGGTAACCTCTTCTTTCAGAATAGTGTTGAGCTCATCGATTCCCATGACCTTATCACGAGCAACACGCTCTTCAATTTTCTCAATGATTTTAAGTGTTGTATCAACACCAACATCTGAGGTAATAAGTAATTCCTCAAGATTATCTAGAACCTCGGCATCAACTTTCGATTTACCAACAACAGATCTTGCAAGCTTACTAAAAAAACTCTGCTTTGTTTTTTCAAGGCCTTTATCGAGGCGCTCTTTTTTATCTTTCGAAAAGAAACTAAAAACTCCCATAATTCTCTAAAAATAGAAAAGCTTCCGTCTCAAAGAGGGAAGCTTTATTCAATACGTTAGTATGTTGTTGATTAGTTTTTAGTAAACCAATCTTTAACATTATCGTTATGAACGATTTCTTCTTTGAAGGTATAAGTTCCAGTCTTATCTGACTTACTCATTTTAATCACTTTTGTGTGTGATTTCCCTTCTCCTTTTTGCAATGATGCTACAACTTTCTTTGCCATGTCTTATCCTTTATTTAATTTCTTTATGAAGCGTCATGCGCTTCAAGATTGGATTAAATTTCTTAATTTCTAATCTATCAGGAGTATTTTTTCTATTCTTCGTTGTAATGTAACGAGAAGTTCCTGGTTGTCCAGACTCTTTGTGCTCAGTGCACTCAAGAATAACTTGAACTCTATTTCCTTTTTTTGCCATTTTGCTACTGTATTGTCTAACCGCTCGGGTATAGAGTCTTTTTTACTTGATAAATCCTTTTGCGCGAGCTTCTTTCACACAAACACCAATTCCTTTCTTATTGATAGTTCTCAACGCTGAAGTTGAAATCTTCAATGTGATGTATTCGTTTTCTTCAGGAATGAAGAATTTTTTTGTGATTAAGTTTGGGTAAAACTTTCTCTTCGTACGGCGCTTTGAGTGGGACACGTTGTTCCCAACCATTACCGATTTCCCTGTTAACTGACAAACTCTAGACATCTCTAATTATATTAATCCTATTACTAAAACGGGTGCAAAGAAACCAAAAAATTTAGAATTTGACAAGGTTTCAATTACTTTTTTCACCTTTTTTTAGATCAAACATGTTATTAAGTCGCTAGATTGGAAATTCAATGTAAAATTAACTCTTCAAAGAAACAATCAAAATCATAGCTATCGATCTGTTTAGCAGTTCAAAGGTAAACAAAAAAGCAGGAAAGAAAACTCTTCCCACTTTTCAAAATTATGACTACCCACTATTTCACAATCAACTTTTTAATTGATTTCCCAGCAGATGTAGAGAGTATTACATAGTACACTCCAGAATTATTAATTTGAATTGAATTTAGTTCATCAATTCTAATAGTTTGAACATTCTTTCCTAGAACATTTACAATTTCAATTGATTCAACTAATAGCGCACCATCAATATTAATTGAAACAGTACCATTAGATGGATTCGGAAATAAAGTCCATTGCGAGAGAAGTTCTATTTCATATACCCCAACTTGACTTCCAACTGTTACCGTTAAGGAATCAATGCATCCGGCGCTATCCGTTACTGTAACTGTATATGTTCCTGCTGTGAGTGCTATAGGATCTTCAACAACACCCGCTCCATTTGTCCAGCTGTAAGTATATGGCGGGGTTCCTCCCGTAGGAGTCAAATCAATAGAACCATCATTTGCGATGACTTCATCCGATGAAGTTGCACTTAATGAAATTTGAGTTGGCTCAGTAATCATTACTGAATCTGTACGTGTACATCCAAGAGAATCTGTTACAGTAAGAGTATATACTCCTGCAATTAATCCCGTAGGATCTTCTACAACACCAGCTCCACCTGTCCAAGAATATGTGTATCCCATTGTGCCACCAGAAACGGTAACATTGATGGCACCAGTAGCCGCACCGAAGCAATCAGCATCTATCGAATTATCAACCGCAAGCTGGAAGCTCCCACAAGCAGAATAACCATTTGCCGCCAACATTAGATCAGTAATCGTATTATCTCTATATACTTCCCACGCTCCTAAGAATTCAAAACTGCGCCTTGAAATCGGATCACCGTCCACGGTGCCTAATTGCATAGTTCCAAGCGCACCATCTTTCCATGAAATATAGAATCCACCAGAAGTAATAATGATTGGCGCACTTAACATTGAAGTATTCCATGCATCAATAGTAACATTTCCAGCAATCAGTGTTTCAGTATGAAGTAAAGTGCCAGGTAATCCACCAATTCCATCATCAGCAAAGACTTCGAGATCACAACCATCAGCAATTCCTGTTAAATAGGCCGCGATAGATTCTAGCACGAAAGGATAATCATTAGGTTCAATGTAGATGCCACCTCCTTGACCTGCACCATTAGTCCATGAAAGAATTCCAGTATTAATCTCCAATGGGTTGACATATTTATAACTCGAACTTAAGGCAGCGGGATCAATTATCTCAATCTCAGTTACTAGTACATTGTTTGTTGGGTTAATATCATCTATGTTTGTTACAGTAGTTGTTATGGAATATTGTCCGGAAGTTGTTGGAACCCAAATAAAAGTAGATGTTGTATCTATTCCGAAGTTTAATCCAGTTAAATTTATTGCATAGGATGTAATCAAGGTCAATGCAACATCACGAATTTCGATATTTGCTGTTATAGCGGAGGCAACATTGGTATTTCCAACACTTGCGAGGTTTACTGGAATCGCTACATTATTGCCTATATAGTTAAATTCTCCACCATTTATTGAATTCAAGTGCCAATTAGCACTGATGTCCCGAACTGCCAAAAGTACAGTTGTTGGATAAGTAAATTGAATTGCATAACTAGATGGAGGAACAGCATCCGTTAATGGAGAAAGCCCATACGCACCTGTTGGAGCTTCAATGCCGATATTTGCATCAGCAGAACATCCCGCTTGATCTATAAAAGAAGCAGGATCAGTAATTTGATACTGATAAACGATAGAGGAATCTGAATTATTTAGAATTACTTGAAAGCTGTTCAATCCTACATACCCCGGTCCAGTTGCGCTCCACCAAGGAACATCAACGAAGCTGACAATAAATCGATTATTCCCTGCGTCGTATTCGTAATAAACTTCAGCGTTATTTCCAGCTCCAGTAAAAATTAAATCTGTCATAAATGGAGCTAGGTAATTATCGCTACTTCCTCCAGGAGTTGGAATTAGCGGGAAGCAATGCGCAATATTAGATGTATTATCAAAACTAAGCCAGCCATTAGAGCCAATTTTTATTTGATTGTAATCCCCCCAGTAATAGTGGAAATTCATTCCCATTGGCACAAATGCCACTGAATTATCATCAGTTAAGCCAGTGACGAGTGTTCCTGTCCCTGTGATATCGATCCAGTTGTAAGTTGGACCACCAGGTTCGTTACTATCTGCCCACAGGTATCCATAAGCGTCAGGTCCGCCTGATAACGCTGAAGCTAAAGTTGTAACAAATGCAAATAGCAAAAGTGTAATTAATTTTTTCATGTTTTCAGTTTTGGTTCGTAGTTGATTTTGATGCTGTAAGTTAGGGAATTTTCCTTAGAAAGGAATCCTAAATAAAAAATGAACTATACCAACAGAGGATTACCTAATCTCAAGCAACTCGCAGCGAAGAAGATTCAATGCTGTTAATACAGTTTTTCGAATATTGCGTTCACGGTGTTCTCCAAATAAGAATTTCTGTGCTATCACTTTATTAGGAGTTGCAATCGCTATCCAAACAGTACCGACTGGTTTTTCTAGTGTACCTCCACCAGGGCCTGCAATTCCGGATGCTGCAAGGCAATAATCTACTCCCAAAGTCTTTTGTCCACCTAATGCCATTTGAATAACAACCTCTTCACTAACAGCTCCAAATTTTTGAATGTCCTCCATTTTCACACCTGCAAGACTCGATTTCAAATCATAAGAGTACGTCACAAAGCTACCTTCGAAATAAGCCGAAGATCCAGGTACAGCGACAATTTCACTTGCCAATGCTCCACCTGTACAGCTTTCAATTGTTCCAACAGTTGCTTTCTTATCAAGTAGTAATTTTCCAACCACTTCATTCAAACGGTCCTTTGCTCTTCCATAAACATAGCGAGGAAGTCTATTTTCAATCTGAGCCATGAATTGTTCAATTTTCTGTTCATTCTCACGATTCGCTTCGGAAGTAATTCGCAACCTAAGTTGGCCCGGAGAAGGTAAATATGCCAAGCTGATATCACTTGCTCTAATTTCATCTTCAATATCCTTAATTCTTTCAGCTAAGAAGGACTCTCCTAATCCCTGGATTTGAAGTGTTTGATGATAAATGGCCGTCATAGAAAACTGATCAGCTAACCGATCAAACACCCAACGATTCATAAGATGCTTCATCTCGTAAGGAACACCAGGAAGACTTATCAGTACTTTTCCGTCTCTTTCAAACCACATACCAGATGCAGTTCCAACCTCATTTTTCAATATCGATGCAGCCTTCGGAAGAGCAGCTTGTTGCGTGTTAACTTCTAGCATTCCCCTTCCTCTTGCTGTGAAAAATGATTTGACATGCTCTAATACATCAGTATTTATTTCTAACTCAGTGTTGAAATATTTGCATAAGGTGTACTTAGTGATATCATCTTTGGTTGGGCCTAATCCACCGGTTAGAATAATCACATCTACTCTTGAAAATGCGTAATTTACCGCATCAATGATTGCTTTTTCTGTATCTTGAATAACTGTTGTATAAACAACATTACCGCCCCGCAGAGAGAATTCAGCCCCCATCCATGATGCATTTGTATTGACCGTTTGACCGATTAATAATTCATCTCCGATGGAAACCAACTCTATTCTCATGCTTTAGTGAATTTCGCGATTGATTCAATATGCCCTGTATGTGGAAACTGATCCACAAGTGAAATTTTATCGACTTTATAGCCAGCAGTTATCAGCGTATCCATATCGCGCGCTTGCGTTGAGGGATTACATGAGATGTAAACAATGTTTTCGGCATCAAGATCAATGACTTTCAGCAATGATTTAGGTGCAATTCCAGCTCTTGGAGGATCGAGAATTACCGTTTTAATTTTCCCTATGAAATCTGGATATTCCCGTAAAAATTTACCAACATCCGCAGCAAAGAACTCCACTCCACTTATTCCATTTCGCTCTGCATTTCTTTTTGCATCCTCTATTGCTTCTTCAACTATATCCACACCAACTATGCGAACACCATCTAACTTTGATGCCAAAATTTGCCCAATTGTTCCAGTTCCGCAGAAGAGATCCATCACGACATCGTCCTTTTTGAAATTTGATTCTAAGACATAATCCAGTGCTTGAGTATATAATTCCTCCGCACATTTAGGATTTGTCTGAAAGAAACTTCCCATAGAAATCTCAAATTTCAATCCGAGTAATTCCTCAACAATAACAGGCTTGCCACACAATAGCGTACACGTTCCATTTTCAATCTTAGCTCTATCCGCAACATTATCATTAATTGTATGTTGAAGTCCTGCCAATCGTTCACCTAGATTTTCTTTCAAAAAATTAGTCAGCACATCAGCATCAAAATTCTCAAGACCTTCAGATGAAGTAACTAGGTTGATCAATAATTTATCTTGATGAAATGATTTCCGAACGACGATATGACGGAAAAAACCATGCTTACCAGGTGGATGCCACGCTTTTAATCCCGTTTCCTCCAAAACATGCCTAAGTCCAATGAGAATAGTCTCAAATTGCTCATCGAACATTCCACTTGGCTTATCCAACGATTCAACTTTCCACCAAGTTCCTCTACGCTTAAATCCAAGTGCAAACGCATCATCAATATCCTCTCCAGTTGTTCGATCATGTTCGATACAGGAAAAGCTGTACTCCATCTTATTTCGATAGAAAAAATGATCTGGTGAAGAAATAAATTTGTCAAAAATAGTTGAAGGATCCTCTACTCCACCGATTCTTCGAATAACCTCTAATGTAGCATCTTTCTTTGCTTTTTCTTGAAGTTCAATTGGAACGTAAATGTAAGGTCCACCTGAAATTTCTTGAAAATCAGAGACAACTTCAACATCAGAACGTTTTACAACATCAATAAGTTTCGCTTCTGCATAACGTTTCTTTTTTTTTGTAATTCTAGCATTTGCAGTTTGCCCAGGGAATGTATTATCGACAAAAATGATGTAATCGCCATTTTCGGTTGGGATCTTAGCTATCCCTTTCCCTCCAAAGGCGTAATCTGTGATATCCACAGTGATTACTTCTCCTCGTTTGAGTTGCATGATATTAAATTAATCCTTTGATAATTCCTTTGTCCGCATTAGCTATAAACTCAAGAATTTGAGTTCTTACATTCGATTTAGGCATAGTATCTTTGATGACCTCTACTCCTTTAGAAACGTTGGCATTTTGAACATAAAGTAAGCGGTATATATCTTCAATTTCTTTTACAAGATCATCATCAAATCCACGACGTCTAAGTCCAACTGAATTAACACCAGCAAACCCGACGGGTTCACGAGCAGCTTTAATAAATGGCGGGACATCCTTTCGAACCAATGATGCCCCAGCAATAAATGAATGAGCACCGATACGCACAAACTGTTGTGTAGCGACTTTACCTTCTAATATTGCAAAATCTTCAACAATTACGTGTCCACCTAGAGCTGTATATCCAGCAAGAATGACATTATTTCCAATTTGACAGTCGTGAGCAATGTGAACATAGGTCATTAATAGACAATCATCACCAATTGTTGTTTTCCATTTATCTTTTGTACCTCGATGAATAGTAACACCTTCACGAATTACCGTATTATTTCCAATATCAACGGTTGTCTCCTCACCCACAAATTTCAAATCCTGTGGATCTGCTCCAATCACAGCTCCAGGGAAGATTTCACATCCTTCGCCTATTGTAGTTCCTGAATAGATAACAACATTTGGATGAATAATTGTATTCGCTCCAATGATTACACCATCGAAAATTGTAGAGAAAGAGTCAATTCTGACATTTTTTCCCAGTTGAGCTCCAGTTGCTATATTTGCTAAGTTGCTTATCATTCTGTTTTATCCTTAACGACGGAGGCTAACATTTCTGCTTCAATTACAGGTTTTCCGTTAACATATCCAACTCCGTTCATGTGAACGAGTCCTCTTCGCATTGGGGAGACAAGTCCCAGTTCAAATACAATTGTGTCTCCAGGAATAACTTTTTGCTTAAACTTAACCTTATCGATCTTCATAAAGTAAGTGGTGTACAAGTGTGGGTCTTCAACCTTATCCAAGGCAAATATACCTCCAACTTGTGCCATTGCTTCAATTTGAAGCACACCTGGAAAAACAGGGTTACCGGGAAAATGTCCCGTGAAAATAGGTTCATTCATAGTGATGTTTTTCACCCCTACAATCTTATCTTCCGTTAGCTCAATAACCTTATCCACCATTAAAAACGGGAATCGATGAGGGAGCATTTTTGAAATTTCATTTATATCGAAAACAGGCTCAGACTCAAGATCAAATTTACGCGGTCCTTTCGCTTTTGATTTCATGTATTCCTTAAGCACTTTAGCAAAATTAACATTGCCATAATGACCAGGTCTAGCAGCTAAAACATGTCCTTTTATTGGCTTACCCACTAAGGCAAGGTCACCTATTATATCAAGAAGTTTATGGCGAGCAGGTTCATTTTCAAACTTAAGTTTCGTGCTATTTAAAACCCCTTTCCCTTCAATTTTAATATCAAGATCCTCCTTACCAAGGAGTTTTGCAAGTTCATCCAATTCTTGTTGCTCAACATTTTCACGTTCAACAAGGACAATTGCATTATCCAAATCACCGCCTTTAATAAGATTATTTTTTGCTAAGAATTCAAGTTCTCTTAAGAAAACAAATGTTCGACATGGTGCAATTTCATTAATAAACTCACCGACATTGTACATTGTTGCATGCTGCGTACCAAGAACAGGTGAATTATAGTCGACCATTACAGTAACCCGATAATTAACATCTGGAACTGCTAAGAATTCAATATGTTTATCCGCATCCTCCCAAACAATATTTTCTTCTAGCACAAGATAATCTCGATCAGTAATTTGATCTTCATATCCCACAGTTTCAAACCCTTCTACAAAGAGTTGCGAGCTACCATCCATGATTGGGACTTCAGAATTATTCAGTTTTATAAGCGCATTATCTACTTGACAACCATACAATGCTGCTAAAATATGTTCGGTAGTGTACACACGAGCACCATTTTGTTCGAGTGTTGTTCCTCGATCAGTTGCAACAACTAAATCACAATCAGCCTTAATTGTCGGTTGACCTTCAATATCTACGCGCTGGAATTTATAGCCATGATTATCTGGAGCCGGAACGACTTCCAAATTCACGATTTCACCTGTATGAAGTCCTACGCCCGAAAACTTGACAGATTCTTTTAGAGTTCTTTGCTTTTCAGCCATTCCGAATTAGTCTTTAGATTGTTCTTTTAATTTATCCTCCAAAACTTTGAGGCGACTTAAGATACGCGGTAATCTGCGAAATCCAAGATATGATTGTTTGTATTCGTCACTATTAAAGGCTGGTGATCCCATCACTTTCGTTCCATCTTTCACATCGCTGCCAAGTCCAGATTGTGCAGCAATTCGCACACCATTTCCAATTTTTATATGTCCTGCCATTCCGACCTGTCCACCAATTAGCACATTATCACCAATTTTAGTTGATCCTGCGATACCTGTTTGAGCAGCCATTGCAGTATTTGATCCAACTTCAACATTATGCCCAATTTGAACAAGGTTATCGATTTTAGCTCCACGACGAATAATTGTACTCCCAAGAGTAGCGCGATCAATTGTAGAGTTCGCACCAATATCTACAAAATCCTCAAGGATAACATTTCCAATTTGCGGTATTTTCTGAAATTCACCCTTTTCATTTGGAGCAAAACCAAACCCATCAGCGCCAATTACGGCTCCAGAATGTATGATGCAATTTTCACCAATAACACAATCACGATATACCGCTGCGCCAGGATATATTACAGTACCATCTCCAATTTGAACATTGGGTCCAATAGTTACATTGGGGTGAATGCAAACATTGTTTCCAACTTTTGTATTTTTCCCGATATAGGATGAAGCACCGAGGTACAATTCAGTTCCAACAATAGCAGTATCATCGATAAAGCTATTTGCTTCGATTCTCGGCTCTTCCTTTTGCATTGTGTCATAAAACTCAAGAAGTTTTGCAAAACACGCATAGGCATCATCAACTTTAATTAAAGTAAGAGAATCTGGTAGTTCAGAAGACGGCTTAAACGTATTATTAACAATACAAATACTGGATTCCGTTTTATAGATATGCTCCTCATACTTTGGGTTTGCTAAAAATGAGAGGGACCCGGGGGTACCCTCTTCGATTTTAGCTAAACCGCTAACCTCCGCCGATGGGTTTCCATCAACTGTTCCATTTATGATACCAGCAATTTGTTCAGCCGAAAATTTCATATGTCAAAAATATAAAAAACAAGTGTTTTACAACTAGTACAACGTTCGTTTTATCAACATCGTTGATTTGATACCTTTATTATTCGCAATTGGTGTCTTCGGGAATAATGAACGATTGTAAGTTCAATTTATTTTTATACCAAATCATTTTCATTCCGATTTCCTTGCCATCAAGCTGAAATGTTAAATAGTGCTCTGGCTTTGGAGTAATTGTAAGATCAGATTTAGAAAAATCAATTCTGCCAGATTTTTTTAACTGCTTCAAGATATCCATAGGGTTGACGAGTCCAAGAAAATCTTGCTGACAAGTAACAAGTTTAGTTGAATCAGGAAAAACGAGTGTAGAATCATTAGGGAAACGCCAAATTTGACCATACCCATTGGTTGAAGTTAATGCTTTTGATGCCTTGCCTCCTACTTTTACTTCGGAAATAAAACTTTCGAAAGGTAATGTAAATAGGTATTTGCTACCGTCCTTCTCAATAACATACACTTTATCATCACTATTTTTATCACTTTCACCAAAAACAACATCTCCATCATTGAGGACTTGAATCAGATCTTTTTTACCAATTCCTTTTTTTTTCAAAATTTCAGCTGTTTCGTCAGAGACTACAAGTAAACGATCAAGAATTGAATTCTTCACTCGATTCCCAGGCAACCAAGAGCATCCACGGTTTTGGAAAAAAACAAAAACAAATAATAATCCAATACCGAATCCTACACCGTAAAATTTCAATCTTCTAACCCACGATTCCATAGTGTTACCCTTTTAGAATTAACTACAAACCATTTTGCACTTGCAATGACAGATAGTTCAATTTCATGCAAAGATACTAACCTGAGTTCGATTACCACGAAAATCTATAAATTATCAATCGAAACTGAATTAAAAAACCCGATAAAGGGATCCTTACCGGGTTAAATTCCTATACCTGTTTTAGTTTAGGCTGCTGATTCTATGAAGACTTTAAAAGTGACTCCAATTTACCAACCAAAGCGGATTCAGGAACAGCTCCAACTGATTTTTCCGCAACTTCCCCTCCTTTAATGAATAGAACTGTTGGGATATTACGAACACCAAATTTAGCTGAAACACCAGGGTTTTCATCAACGTTTACTTTTCCAATTACAGCTTTCCCTTCATAATCACCAGCCATTTTTTCAATGATTGGTCCAAGCATACGACAAGGTCCACACCATTCTGCCCAAAAATCTACTACTACAGGAATTTCTGAATTTAATACTAGTTCTTCAAAATTTGCATCTGTTATTTCTAAAGCCATACTTCTATTGTTTTTACTTTATTATATTTTTTCTTCGTGATAAAGTTAATTCTAACTAGTTTCAGTCAATAATTTTGCCATTCTATTTTTCGTGTCAAATTGTCATGCTAACCGTTCATAACTTCCATTTTTTTCATCGTTTTCTGATTATCAGTCTCAAGACAATAAAAATAGGATCCATTTTTAAGCTTAGACGAATCAAAACGAATAATATTACCACCAACATGACACTCTTTTGCGTCAACCTCATGCACAAGTTCCATCTCGTCGTTTAAGATTAACAGTTTAATTTTTTTTATTTTGCTTGATGTGAAATAAAACTGCAATTCGCCAACAGCAGGACTTTGTTCTAAGTTGTAAAGTTCACAATACTCTTCCTTATTTAGCGAGTTTCTACTCAAGTACTTTAATAAACGGCGGTAAAGAATAATTATCGCCAAAATGACAATAGTTACAGTTAATACAGATGTTAGCGTATCTATCCATGAAAAGCCTATTAATACCATAATTTTATAATGCTATCAAGCTATCTATAAGTGATGCTTGTTTATATTTATTAATAATTGATTCTACATCTAGCATTAACTCCTTTGCGCCAATACTCATGTACGTTTCATTTTTGGAAGGTTGGTAATTCAACTCTGTTGCATCATCAAACAAAGCTGTAACCTTAGCTACTAATTTAGATTGATTTGGGACGATAAATTTAAACAGATACACCTCCGGCCATGAGCTTAACTCAAGCTGTTCACGCAGATTCATATAAGGATCAATTGCCATTCCCTTCAAGTTTAAGCCACAAAGATAATCGTTTAGACTCTTTGACCAATGGATTTTTAGAGTCAAGTTTAACAAGATCTTCAAAAGATTGATAACCATTAGATTCAAACTCACTTATTGCCTCAATAATCTCCATAGGGTCTGGCTCTTTTCCGATTAGAACATCTTCTATACGAGTGTTCATTACATTCCAAAATTCAGCATATTCTATAGTTACGGAAATAAACTGAATCAAAATAAGCTCAATGTCGTTAACATCAAAAGCTTGCATTAAATTCAACTTTGAACTATTGCGGACTTTTGCATACTCTGAAACAACCAGACGAATTGAATTAATTTTAAATTCAATTCGGGCACCATCAAAATGAGTTCGAGTCGTTAAACCTCCAAGAGATTCATAAGCTTCTTGGAGAATTTTGATTCTTTGAATTCGAGAACGATAAATCTTTGAAATTGGAAAACGTGAAATTAATAATTGCTTGATCTCGAAAAGTTTTTTTGCAAATTCATCATCTAATCCACTTCTCCCATTGGGAAAATAGATCAACGCTTCTTGTTCCGTCATTCTGAACTCTTAACTTTATTCTTTCTTGTTCGAATATTGAGTGCTTCAACCAATAAAGCATATACAAATGCGAAATAAAGGTATCCTTTTGGTACATGCTCACCAAAAGCTTCAGCAACAAGAATAACCCCAATTGCCACAAGGAAACTCAATGCCAACATTTTTATTGTTGGGTGACTACTAATGAAATCTGATATTTGCTTTGCGAATAAAAGCATGACAATCATAGATATTATCACTGCAATGTAGATAATTATCATTGGGTTCTTACCTGTTTCTGCACCAAGGTCATTAGTCATTCCTATCGCTGAAATTATTGAATCAAAACTGAAAACAATATCAATCAGAATAATTTGAGTAATCACAGATGAAAGGGTGACTTTACCTTTGGAAGAAGCCTCCTGCTTTCCAACAACAGCATTATGCATCTCGGTAGTACTCTTATAAATCAAGAATAGACCTCCTCCAAGCAGCACCAAGCTTTGTCCAGAAATCTCATGTCCGAAAATTGTAAAAAGAGGATGTGTCATCTCCATTACCCAAGCTACTGCTGCTAAAAGTCCAAGACGAGCTACAAGTGCCAAAGTTAAACCTAAGTTACGAGCAGTTCTTTGTTTTTCTTTTGGAAGCTTGTCAGAAATAATAGAAATAAATATGATATTATCAATACCCAGAACGATCTCCAGCAGACACAATATAACAACATACGTCAGCCCATCCCATGTAAACAAGATTGAAAAATCCATTTATATTTTTTGTGTAAAAATAATTGAAAAATTAGATTAGGTCTCAAATAAGTGTGTAAGATTAAATTAAAAACAAGCTGCTGTTAACAATAATTTTAATGGATTCATTGTCTTAAACAAGAATATTTGTATTATTGCATCAGTGAGTGCATTTTCGAGCATTCTTGATTTCTACAAAAACACCCCTCTTTATATACATCACGATTATTATCAATGGATAAAAAAGAATTGCAGAGCAAAAAGCTCCCTGAATTGAAAGACCTTGCCAAGGCTATTGGCGTAGAAGGTTCTGAGAAAATGAAAAAAGCAGAATTAGTTGCTGCCATTAGCGGCGATACACCTTCGACGGAAGGTGCCAAATCTAGTGAAGAATCAACCTCTAAGCCAAAACGAAAGCGAAAGCGAGTAATTGCAGAGGAAGAAGAGAAAGATCAAGGATCATTATTTGCCGCTGCATCTGCTTCTATTGAGGCAAAGAAAAATGAAGTCAAACCTCAAGAGAAATCAAGGCAAAAAGCTGAAAGCACACCTGAGGAGAAAATTATCGATAAAGTGGATAAGAAGAAAGAAGTTCACACACCACGAAAGGTTGATCGCAGTATTGCTAAAGACGATAAAACTAAAGACGGTGAAAAACCGAAAGAAGACAATAAAAAATTGAATCCGAAAGAAACTACTCAACCATCTACTGAGTCAAGTAATAATAGGCGACAAGCTAACCGTCCGAATCCTAGAAGGGATCAAAACAATAACCAGAGTAACAATCATAATAAAGCACAGCATACTAAAGACAATCGTCCAAATCGCGAAGAGGAAGAGAAATATAGTTTAGTAGGAATTGTAGCTTCAGAAGGAGTATTAGAGATTATGCAAGACGGCTATGGATTCTTGAGATCATCGGATTACAACTACCTCCCATCACCAGATGATGTCTACGTATCGCAAAGTCAAGTAAAATTATTTGGACTTAAGACGGGAGACACCGTTTATGGAACGATTCGTCCACCACGTGAGGGAGAGAAATTTTTCCCACTCGTAAAGGTTGACTCAATCAACGGGCGTCCGCCTTCATATATTCGTGATCGTGTACCCTTTCAATATTTAACGCCACTTTTCCCTGATGAGAAATTCACAATCACTGGACATCGTCAAGAGACTCTTTCTACGAGAATCATGGATTTATTTGCTCCGATCGGAAAAGGACAGCGTGGAATGATCGTTGCACAGCCGAAAACGGGTAAAACAATGTTATTAAAGGATGTAGCAAATGCAATTGCTGCAAATCATCCAGAAACATATTTGATTGTATTGCTCATTGATGAACGACCTGAAGAAGTGACGGATATGGCTCGATCAGTGAATGCAGAAGTTGTAGCATCAACATTTGATGAACCAGCTGATCGGCACGTTAAGGTTGCAAATGTAGTTCTTGAGAAAGCAAAGCGCATGGTTGAATGTGGCCATGATGTTTGTATTCTACTTGATTCTATCACACGATTAGCTCGTGCCTACAATACTGTTTCACCAGCTTCAGGAAAAGTGCTTTCTGGAGGTGTAGATGCCAATGCACTTCACAAACCAAAACGATTCTTTGGAGCAGCGCGTAAGATCGAAAATGGAGGTTCACTTTCTATTTTAGCAACAGCATTGACGGAAACAGGATCTAAAATGGATGAAGTTATCTTTGAAGAATTCAAGGGGACTGGTAATATGGAATTACAATTGGATCGTAAAATTTCTAACCGTAGAATATACCCAGCTATCGATATCACATCTTCAGGGACACGTCGAGAAGACTTACTTATGGACAAAGAAGTTTTACAACGAGTTTGGTTGCTCCGGAAATTTATTGCTGACATGAATCCGGTTGAAGCAATGGAGTTCTTGAAAGATCGTATTTCGAACACAAAATCGAATGAAGAGTTCTTAGCAACTATGAATGGTTAATCCTTGAAATCTTTACTATGAAGATTACTGTAAAATTTGGACTTGGATTCGCTGCATTATGGATCACTTATAAAATGATCCTATTCTATACCTTAACAGGTGAAGCTAAATACAATTTGGAAATTCCAATTCTGATCAATGTAATGTGTCTTCTCTTGAGTATGGCTTTTGGGTTATACGTCTCAAAAAGAAGGCAAACATCTCATACTACAGCTTTGGACGACATTAAAAGCTCGATGACTGCTGGTGTTCCATACACCTTAATTATTAGTGTATTCCTCTACCTTTATTACACAAGTATAGATCCTGAATTTAACCGTCACCAGCTAGCAGAGTCCGAGATTCAACTGGACAAACTTTTGGACAATCCAGATCAACTAAAGGATCTTAAATCTTCTAATGCTGAATTTGAAATTATGACTAAGGATGAGATACGATCACAATTAAAAAGTAATCAACAAGCGATGTTTAGTGCAAAATCTGCCCTTACAATTTCCTTGCTGGGGATGCTTATTCTTTCGACGATCAATAGTATTTTCTTAACTGTTGTTTATCGAAAACTTGTATTTCGAAATCATTTCTTTAGAGATTCGAACTCAGAAGTTCTTGATAAGTAGTTAATTGAGTGATTTACTTAGTTGAACAAAATCAACATTCCTTTATAGGTTTTCAATAATTTCTTGACCAAGTTGATCGTAGTCAATCCCATCAAAATTGCCAGAAGACATCATAAGTAAGACTGAGTTTGCCCAAGACTGATCGTTTAAGAATGATCGTACTTCTTGGGTTGACGTCACCACTTTTACTTTAGGACCAAAACTAGATGAAACGAGATCTTTCGAAATTGGCTCCAACTTTTTGTGAGTAATTACTTCTGGACTGTAATAAACAAGTGCTAAATCAGCAGCATTCATGGCATTCTCGTATTGAGGTAAAAATTCCTTCTTTAACGATGAGAATGTATGCAACTCCATGCATGCAATCACCTTTCGGTTTGGGTATTGCTCTTTCACAGCACTTGTTGTTGCTTTTAATTTCGAAGGAGAATGAGCAAAATCTTTGTAGAGAACAAAATCATTCGATTCATTCACTTTCTGTAAACGCTTACCTGCTCCTGTGAATGATTCCATTGCTTTTAAGTAATCATCAGGAGAAATTCCCATCGCTTTAGCAATATTCATTGCCCCCATTAGATTCTGTAGATTATGCTTTCCAAAGATCGAGAGTGGATAATCAACTCCTTCAAAATGTAGCATCGTTCCACTCTTCTCAACTTGATATGTTGGTGTATTGTATGGGATTGCGTTTAACACTGAAGAGTACTTCTCCCCTAGTTTTCGAACCTCATCATCCTCAGAATTATAAATTAATGTGCCATTATTAGAAATAACTTTACAAAATCCATCGAATTGGTCAAGATAATTTTCAAATGTTGGGAAGACATTAATATGATCCCATGCAATTCCACTTATCAATGCAATATCAGGCTTATATAAATGGAATTTAGGTCTTCGGTCAATCGGTGAACTCAAGTACTCATCCCCTTCTAGTATCATTATATCAGCTTGATCAGTTAGTTTCACCATGCAATCATAGCCATCTAACTGAGCTCCGACCATATAATCAACATTGATTCCCAAATGATTAATCGCATGCAGTAACATTGATGTGATTGTCGTTTTTCCGTGCGATCCTCCGATCACTACTCTCAATTTTGTTTTGCTTTGTTCGTAAAGATATTCTGGATAAGAAAATATTGGAATTCCGAGTGCTTTCGCTTTTAGTAATTCAGGATTATCCTCTCTAGCATGCATACCCAAGATAACTGCGTCTAAAGTTGTTAAAATAGACGATTCATCCCATCCTATTTTAGCTGGCAGAATTCCTTGACGATCTAATCGTGTTCTTGATGGTTCGAAAATTTCATCATCTGAACCTGTAACAAGATCACCCTTTCTAGCAAGTGCAATAGCCAAATTATGCATGGCACTTCCTCCAATAGCAATGAAATGTATCCTCATAAGTTTATCGATTCTGATTTAGTCATCATCATTTTAAGATCGAAGGCGACAGGGATAATAAAGAAGAAAGTTCCATAATCGGTAATGATATTAAATATGTTCAAATTTTCAGTACTTGCGAAGAATATTGGCAACATCATTGCACTTAAACTAAAATAATAGAGCCAATCCCACCAATTCTGATTTTTGAATAGGAATCTTCTAATGATTTGTGTTACAATGTATCCAAGCGTAATCAACATAAGGTATAGCGGAACAAATTTCAAATCATCCAAAGCACTTGTTGACCAATAATATTGAATAATAAATCCAGCTAAAATTAATGAAGTAATGAGTAATAGTACTCTGATTAATTTTTTGTTCTTCATGGGCATCCTTTTTGTGAAGATAGATAATACAACCCGTGAATTAGCATCACAAGAATCCATTTACTCACACATCATTGAGGATAACCTATTCCTTCAGGTAAGGTAAGAATGCGTCATTGCTACTGTGACTAATTTTATCACCAAAACCCGATTCGAGAAGATATACTTTTAGGCTTAGTTCAGGGTGATTCTCTACAAACCTGAGCGTTTCATTTGCCCCGATTACCATAAATGCAGTTGCATAGGCATCAGCTTGAGCGCATGTTTCAGCGATAACCGTTACACTCAACAATGAATGAGTCACAGGGTATCCAGTTTTGGGATTTAGTGTATGTGCATATTTAACACCATCTTTCTCATAGAACTTTCGGTAATTTCCGCTAGTTGCAATACTTACATCAGAGACATACATGATGTTATTCAATTCGTGATCATTGTTATGTTCCTTCGGAGTATCAATTCCAATTCGCCACTTATTTCCTTCTCGATTTTTTCCTCGTACGATAAGTTCACCTCCAATTTCAACGTAGTAATTCTTATGTCCACGAGATGCTAAAAACTGATCAAGAACATCAACAGAATAGCCTTGAGCAATCGCATTAAAATCTAATTTATACTGAGAAAACTCCTTATTAATTTGAATATTACCTTGAGTAAAATAAATTGTATGGTGTTTATCAAAGCCAATATATTCCATCACTGAATCAACCTCTTTAGGAAGCATTGGTTCATTCACATTATTCATAAATCCCCAACCTTCAACAAGAGGATAAACTGAAGGATCAAAAGCACCACCTGTCATTGTGAAAACCTTTAAGCTTTGTTCGTAGCAGGATTTAAAATATCCAAATTGATCTTGAACATTAGCAGTAACTTTGGCATCATTCAATTGAGTTATCGCAGAATTATCCAAATACGTTGAAAGCGCGAAGTCAAAATCGTGAAGGATTGAATCTATTTCAATTTTAGTAAAATTCACCTCCTCATTCGCAATGATAATAGTATAGGTTGTTCCTTGAGTATTCCCAACGATCTCACCACCAGCACTATTAAGACTTGCAGGATCATTCGCACAAGATGTTAGAATAATTGCGCTACTAATAATGGCGAACCAAGTCCGGGCCTTGAGTTTCTGAGTTCCACACATTTTCTAAACTTGGTCTATTGTTCTTACTATAGGTAATTCCATTCAATGTTTGAGTACGAACATAGACAGTTGCACGACCCTCAATAACTACAATTCTTCGAGTGAGAATAGACTTGACAAGTCCATCATTGTCTGTTTGCTTGAATGACTCCTGAGAAACTCCTTCAGGATACTCTTCACCAAGCGCATTTTTAATGATTGGCTTTACTTTCGGAGAATCATCAACATCACTAATTACTTGCTGATTCGCGTAAGCCTTTTCTTGCTGTTCTTTAGCATCAAGTTCAGCTTGGCGTGTTTTGGTCTTATTTATGTCCTCAAGAATTTCTGCGTTTTCCTTTGTTTTTTGAGCATCTGTCTTACCTTTCTCCTCGACACTTAGCTCAACAAGATCAATCGATTGACTCACGTTTTGGCGAGCAACAAGATCCGTCATTTCACCTTGGGAAGCTGCTAATCGAGCACGTTCTTTGTTAATTCCCGCATTCTTAATCTTCGCTGTCATAGCTTCATCAGCTTGTTCTTGAATGTTCTTTTTCTTAGCCAATTCAGCAGTGATTATTTCTTGATTGGCTAGGTATTTCACCATTTCACCATTGTAAGCTAACCTGTCTAGTTCGTGCTGATCCGCCATTACATCTTTAAATTGTTCATTATTATCTTCAGACGTTCTAACACTCTCAACGAATTTATCACGTTTCGCTTCATAGACTCCATCAATTTGATCCTGCTGATCTAATGTCGTAGCAGATCTTCCGTTCGCCAAATCAATTTGTAAATCAAGTGCTCTGCCAACAGCACCATCAACTGTCCGTTCGATATATAATCGATCATCATAATCGCTCTGCGTTTCAGCCAGTGCAGCATCGACATATCCAGTAATTTGCTCATCCTGTTCATATGATACATCAATATATTGGGAGCTCAACAACTCATCTGTACGATTTTGAGCCAATTTAATCGAATATACCTTATCGGTATTGATCATATGTCCACGATCATCCTCTTGTTTTTGCAACGACAGTTCTTCGACTGTCAGATCTAATGCTCCTTGAGTAGATAGATTCTCTGCTATTTCAAACTGTTGATTTCCTCTTGCGTCTTCATCTCTTTCTTTCTCTGAAATTCTTAAGTCTTCAATTAATTGCAGTCGCCCATCATCTGAATCAGCACCTTCATCAACAATTAGACTAAGAACATGGGTGATTTCATTCCGAGTTTCAAGTTGATCGCTTGACTTTAGCGCTATCATTTCTCGCTCACTTGCATAAGCTCTATCTACCTTTCTTTCGAGGCGCGTCTTCTTAAAAAGTCTTCGTTTTCTATCATCTTGTTCAAGAACAAACCCCCCATCGATTTGAGTAGCATCGAAAGGAATACCCAGATTCTCTAACTCAACCGATTCTACTAATGGTGGATTTAGTATTGCTTCAATTTCAGCCAATTTTTTCTTCGGATATGGATCTGAATTCCTTAAACCCAAAGCGCGGGTGTACAATTCCTTCGCTTTGTCAAAATCAAGTTCACCAAATTTCTTGTCAGCAACTTTTAGTATGTTGGCATAAGCTGCTTCAACTTCAGAATTTACTTCAGCATTAGCACGTTTCACACACTCATCTCGCTGCGTTACTGCATACGCATTTGTAGGGTAGAGGGTTAAGGCTTGTTCATACGTCTCTTTTGCTACTATTGACGCCCCATCTCCAACATACTCTCCAACGCTAAAGAATCCGTCAGCGGCTTTAATAAGGGCATCAAATTGATTCTTTTTCGCGATTTCATTAATGTTCGCATTTGCTAAATCATCTAAGATTTGTTGAATCTCATTTATTTTATCAGTAGCTGGCTGATCATTAGGCTTTACTGCTAACGCATTTTGATAATGGCTTAATGCTTCTGGGAAACGAGATGCTCCTTGAGTTGCACGTCCTTTCTCCATATTATCTTGATACAACTTCTCTTTTTGCGCTGCTGAATTCTGATCTCCCATAAGGCGATTCATTTCTGCAATACGCTCATCAGGCAGAGTCTCATTTGGCTTCACTTTCTTTGCAATTTTGAAATAATCAATTGCTTCTTGATAGTTTTTTGATGTCGCACTTGATTCAGCCAAAACCATATTCTTGTCAAAATCAGTTTGTGTTGCTCTTATTTTCGCTATTTGAGTCAAGAGTACATTAGGGCGTGGATCTTCTTTTTTCAGTCCTTTTGCGCGCTTTGCTAGTTCTTCGGCTTTCACCAAATCACCGGCATTTATCTTTGCTTGAGCAACGGACAGAATTTTTTCGTATTGAGCATCCACTCCACCTCGATTTCTTTCTGCTTCTTCCGCTAGAGCGGCTTTATCTACAGGCTCTTGCTCTTTTGGTTTTAACGCTAAGGCTTCATTGTAGGCTCCAATTGCATCAAGATAATTCTCCCCTGCCATAAACTGATCTCCCCTATTCATAGCATCCTTATACTGCCGATTAACCTCTGCCTGATTTGTTAATTGACTTCTCAATTCAGTAATTTTGTCTTTAGGAAGTTGCTCATTCGGTTTTACCAATGAGGCCGCTTGGTATTTTGAAATTGCTTCATCAATATCACCCGCAGATTCTTTAGTAGATGCTTCATTAATCAACTTAGTGTAATCTGCATCAATTTGCGTTTGATTAGCATTATCAGTAATTAGCGATTGAATTTCAGCAATTTTATCTTTAGGGAGATTCTCATTCGGCTTCAAATTAGATGCTTGTTGATAGACTGAAATAGCAGAAGTTAAATCACCTGAATATTCTTTTGATTGAGCAGATTGAATTAGATTATTATAATCTTCATCCAATTTAGCCTGTGATGCATTATTAGAAACTAAAGATTGAAGCTCTCTAATTTTATCCTTTGGTAAAATCTCAGTTGGTTTTATTGTTGATGCTTGTTGATACGAAGAAATTGCTCCTGCTAAATCACCAGAATTCTCCCTGCCTTCAGCTTCGGCTATAAGGTTATTGTAGTTCTCGTCTAATTCAGTCGCAGCCATATTTGCTTGCATTTGCTGATCAATTTCAACAATTTTAGCAGATACTTCTTGATCTTGTTTCATCGCCAAAGCTTCTTGCAACTTTTGTTTGGCTTCTGGATATTGTTCATTACTCGCCAATTGAAAGCCTTCTTCTTTCAGTGCAGCAAATGCAGCTTCCTTTTCCTCTTCATCAACTTGTGCTGCCAATACTGTATTAATTACAGCAATCTGATTTGTTGCCTCTGTATTGTTAGGATCTAATGCGAGTACTTGTTGAAACTTGCCTCGTGCATCTTCTAGCTTTTGCTGATCATATAATTTAGTCCCATCGGCAAGTAAAGTCTTAATTTCTTCTCGTTTAGCAATTTCATTATCACGCTCCTCTATTTTTCCATCAATCTCTGAAATTTGTCTCTGAGGATAAGGGTTGGTTCCATCAAACGTCATCGCATCGCGGTAACGTTTTTGTGCTTCTTCCCATTTGGCTTCATTGAACAATTTATCTGCATCATCAATAGCAGCTTGGTAATCAAGTTGACGTTGGGCGCGTTCTTTATCATGAGCAATCAATTCATCAATTTCTCGAACTTTATCTTTAGGTTCACTTTGACTAGAATCAATGGTTCCTGCTTCGAGGTATTTTGCCTTAGCATTATTCAGTTCGCCTGCTGTCAGTAGACCTTGAGCCTCTGCAATTGCGTTATCATAGTTCTGTTTCTTATCAGCATCAGCTGATTGTTGAGCAAGTAGTGCCTCAATTTCGGCGATCTTATCCTTAGGCAAAGATTGAGATGGATCAAGCACTAACGCCGATTGATAATCCGTTTTTGCACCCGCTAGATCATCCGAGGTCATTTTCTGACCAGCATCCGCGATTAGTTTATCGTAGGCAGCTTGATTATCTGCTAGAGCTTTAGCTGCGTCTATTTTAGTTTGAACAGCATCAATTTTTGTTTGAACTTCAGTAGTACTTTTTACTCCTTTTGCCTCAGTATATTTTGCCAATGCGTCTTCCAACTTATTTGCATTATCTGCAGCGTCACCAGAAGCAATGAGATCCAAATATTTCTGTTCCTGCAAGGCTGTATCGTTTGCTTCTTGAATTAAACGTGCAATTTCAGCTAATTTTGGAGGTGCAATTGCATTCTGATCATCTAAAGCGAGTACTTCCGTAAAGCTCGCTTTTGCATTCTCCAAGCTATTTACTACTATCTCATCGTTTCCTTTCTTAATGAGATCGGTAATTTTTTGAGCCAAAGCTGCTTCGGCTTCAGCATCCGCTAATGCAGCATCACACATTTTAATCCGTTCCTTAGGGTATGTTGCTGATTTCTCATAAGTCAACGCCTCTTGATATTTTTCTTTCGCTCCTTGGAAATCATCACTACTAAATAAGTTGTCAGCAGCTGTAATTGCTGCATCATACTCCTTCTTAAGAGCCTCCTTTGCCTCAAGGTCACCCATTTTAGCCTCTATTTCCTTCAGCTTATCCTTTGGATATTGTTCTGACGGCTTCAATTCAGTTGCTATAGTGTACTTGTCCTTTGCAGCACGTAAACTGTTTTGTTTCATAAAGCGATCTGCAGAAGTGATGGCCTCATCATATTTTACTTGATTTGCTTTTTCCTTTTCAGCTGCTGAAATTTGAGCATTAAGCAATTCAACTTGATCTTTAGGATACTGTTCAGGTTTCTTAGTAATTGCTTCTTTATATTTAGAAACCGCAGCTTTAAGATCTCCGTTATCTCGAAGGTTATCTGCTGCCTGAATAAGGTTATTGTATTCTGAATCAGCTTGAGCTTGATTTAATGCTGCTTCCTTTTGCGCTTTAATCAATGCATCTAATTCAATTATTCTATCCGAAGGAAGTTTTTCATTAGGCTTCAACCCTGCTGCGTCCTCATATTTAGCGAGTGCTTCTTCATATTTCTCTTGGTCGTAGAATGATTGTCCGTCACGAATTGCAGCTTGATACGCCGCTTCAGTTGCTGCTTTATCTTTCTCCGCCTTATTCAGTAAATCCTCAATTTTACGTCGCATTCGACCTACTACACCTGCATCGAGTTTCGGTGCCAACTTTTTGGAATTCCAATCAAATGCTGCAACTGGCTCTGTATCTAAGAAGCTAAAATCAAGCCCTTCTCGTTCTTTAAAGAGATCAATATCGAGTGATTCTACCGGTTCAAATTCGGCCGATGCAGGAGTATCTTCATCATTCATTTTTGAGAAATCAAATCGAACTCGCTTGTTTACCAATCCTGGCTTTGAAAAAACAATTTCGAACGGAACTTTAGCATCAAGCCCACCTCTCAAAGTGTACTTACCACTGGAAGCTGTTTTCACAGATGATACCGTTCGACCATTTTGAACGATTGTGACATCAACTCCACCTTCTTTTTTTCCTAAGTCAATGTTTTGAACCTTCCCCCTAAAGAGAAACTTTACCTCCTGAGACCATCCAATGGAACTCATTAGCAGCAAAAAAACAACGATAAAATACTTCATACTACATCAATTAAACGTAACTCTGTACAACCAGTTACAGATTTGGTTTAATTTTATCTTATAATTAGTACAAATATGGCTAAAATAGTTGAGTTTTAGCCATAATCCGAAGGGAGCAATGAATGAAAATTGGAGTTACTGGGAAAAAGAAAATTATGTCAAAAACATTGACTTTCTGATCATAGGTGCAGGTATTGTTGGTTACAGTACAGCCTTATCTCTAAAAGACAATAATCCATCAGCTCGAATTGTTATTTTGGAACGAGGTTACTTACCCTCTGGAGCAAGTACCAAGAATGCTGGTTTCGCTTGTTTTGGGAGTGCGACAGAAATTTATGGTGACATTCAGCAATTCGGAGAGGAAGTTGTTTGGGAAACAATTGCTTTAAGATGGAAAGGACTCCGTAAATTGAGGTCAACAATTGGGGATAAGAATCTTGATTTACAGATTAATGGTTCATGGGATTTAATTACCGAAAGTGAGCGAGAACTTTTCGATTTAGTATGCCCAGAAATTGACTCTTACAATGATAAGTTAGAAGAGATTACTGGCGAAAAGAACGCTTACTCAATTGATTCCCGAGTTTCGACTGTTTTCGAATTTAATAATGTCATTTCGAGCTTTCACAATCGTTTAGAAGGACAAATCAACACAGGCATGATGAATCAAGCATTTTATCAAACAATAATTGCTGCCGATATTCGCGTATTATTTGGCACAGAAGTCAATGAAATCGAACAATTTTCTGACTATGCAACTGCAAAAACATCAAATGGAGATTTCAAAGCAACGAAAGTTGCCGTTTGTACAAATGGTTTTGCCAATCAATTACTTGATGAGGAAGTTAAACCTGCACGAGCTCAAGTCTTGATCACAAAGCCCATTGAAAACCTCAATATAAAAGGAACATTTCACTATCAACAAGGTTATTATTACTTCAGAAACATTGACAACCGCATTCTATTTGGCGGAGGTAGAAATTTGGATAAAGAAGGTGAAACGACAACAGAGATTGCCTTAACTGAGGAAATTATGCAATCGCTTGAGAGAATCCTCAAAGAGACCATATTACCGAATACGAACTATGAAATTGATCATCGATGGAGCGGAATTATGGGTGTTGGAAAATCAAAAAAACCAATTGTAAAGAAAGTCTCGTCGTCCATTTACTGTGGAATTCGTTTAGGAGGAATGGGAGTGGCAATAGGTTCATTGATTGGAAAAGATTTATCTGATCTTATTACTGAGGGGTAACGCTTCATATAGACAGTTGGATGAGAATAATCACCCAAATCGTGACCGTCACCCTAGTAATAGTTTTATTTTTGCCTCAAAATTAGAGAACATGAAAGAGATTGCACTCAATGATAAGCACATTGCACTTGGAGCAAAGATGGTTCCATTTGCAGGGTATAATATGCCTGTACAGTACGAAGGAGTTACAGTTGAACATGAAACGGTACGGAATTCCGTTGGTGTCTTTGATGTATCTCACATGGGAGAATTTTTGATTTCTGGTCCAAATGCCCTTGCATTGATTCAAAAAGTGACTTCCAATGATGCATCTACCCTAACCGATGGTCGAGCGCAATACAGTTGTATGCCAAATGGGAAAGGTGGTGTAATTGATGATTTGATCATTTATCGCTTTAGCCAGGAGAAATATCTATTAGTTGTAAACGCATCTAATATTCAAAAAGATTGGCATTGGATAAGTTCTCATAATTCCTTCGAAGCTGATATGCGTGATTTATCTGAAGATTATTCACTACTTGCTATTCAAGGGCCAAAAGCTGTTGAAGCGATGCAATCATTGACTTCGGAGAACCTATCTGAGATCAAGTACTATCATTTCGCTGTGGCTGATTTTGCTGGAATTGAAAATGTTATAATTTCTGCTACTGGTTATACTGGTTCTGGAGGATTTGAAATTTACTGTAAGAACAGCGAGGTTGTACAAATCTTTGATAAGGTTCTAGCAGCAGGTGCTGATTTTGGCATTAAGCCCGTTGGACTAGCAGCAAGAGATACACTTCGATTAGAAATGGGATTTTGTCTCTACGGTAATGACATAAGTGACACAACATCACCTCTTGAAGCTGGCTTAGGATGGATTACTAAATTAGCGAAAGAAGATTTTATCGACAAAGAATTCTTAACGAAACAAAAAGAAGAAGGAGTGACACGAAAACTTGTTGCCTTCGAGATGATTGACCGAGGAATTCCTAGACATGATCATATCATTAAGGATGTTGAAGGAAATGAAATTGGTCAAGTTACCTCAGGAACGATGTCGCCATCAATGAAAATTGGAATTGGGCTGGGTTATGTTACAATTGACAACAGCAAAATTGACACAGAACTGATGATTGAAATAAGAAACAAACTTATCAAGGCGAGGGTTGTTAAGTTGCCGTTTTACAAGAAGAGTTTGAATTAAGAATGTAGAATTATTAAAAAATGCCCTGAATTAATCGTTCAGGGTATTTTTTATTCAATCGTTTAGTATAATCTACATTGATTTAAACCAATCTTGAAAGTATTGTCCAATAAATGGTGTTGGCTCTTTTTTACCGTTTACTGCTCCTATTAAACTCATTACCCAAAGAGCAACAACCCCAAAAGAACAAAGCAAGAAAACCCAAGAAAGTAAAATTCCTAAAAATGGAATAAAAATGAATATCATGCTTAGTATTTGAATTGCAACTCCAAGAATCACTAGTCCGAGCATCTGCCGAATATAGAAGCTTGCAAATTCATTCTTCGGATTATTTTGCACAAGAGCAATTATCCATCCAATCAATGTAATGTGTGCAACGATAGCACGATTTTTACCTACTTCGTCGGTTATTGTGTCAGTCATAGTTTTTAAATTTGTTAAGGTGAGTCTAAAAGTAGTAGAATTATTGATAAATAAAAATTATGTACTTATTTACTCAAGGTTGGCAGGTATTCTGAGATCAGTGGCATTCCTTGGCACTCTAAAGAGTAATGCCAAGCCAACTACAAAAAAGAAAATAATTGATAAAATAGAGGCACGAATGTCATCCATTAAAAACTCCATGAATCCAAAAAAGAATGTTCCGAGAACTATACCGACCTTTTCTGTTACGTCGTAGAATGAAAAGTAACTTGCATGATCTTCCGTTTCAGGTAATAATTTGGCGTAAGTAGAGCGACTTAAAGATTGTGCACCTCCCATTACCAAACCAACACCCGCTGCGAGAAAGTAAAATTGAGTATGTCCTCCCACAGGAATGAAATAGGCAAACACACAAAGTGGCACCCAAAATATAACTACTATTGTCAAGGTAGGAATATTTCCGATTTTCCCAGAGAGACGCGATATTAAAAATGCACCTGCTGCACCTAGAATCTGAATTAGCAATATCGCAGTAATAAGCCCCGCTGTTGCCTGACCTTTTTTTGTCTCAATTTCTTCTAATGTTAACGTCTCACGTAGTGCCTCTGGAATTTTAAAAATTTCTCTTGAAGCATAGAGCGTTGCCATCAGCATAACTGTCTGCACACCAGTATTAAAAAAGAAGAATGAAGATATGAATCGCTTCAATGGTTTTATCTGACGGAAATCTTTATATACTTGTTTTAATTCGTGAAAGCCCCGCCAAATCATTCCTTTTTCTGGCTTACGATTATAGACATTACTTGGTAAAACTGCATAGGTGATTTGACTGAATGCGACCCACCAAATTCCCACAAAAAGGAAAGTATATTTAGCTTCAAGATGAAGAACCTGCGTCCAAACAAGGCAAAGAACTAGTAGAAGCATACTCCCAAAGTACCCCATTGAAAATCCGCGAGCAGAAACTTTATCGTGATCTTTTCGCTCTGCAATTTCAGGTAAGAACGAGTTATAGAAGACCAAACTACCCCAGAAACCAATACTTGCCAAGAAGAAGGGAATCATACTCACCTCCATACTATTCGCATCGAAGAAAAAGAGTCCTCCGCACGAAATCGCTCCGATGTAGCAGAAGATTTTCATAAAAAATTTCTTCTTCCCAGAATAATCTGCAATACCCGAAAGGATTGGAGATAAAATTGAGACAACAAGAAACGAGAGTGATAAGATATATGAGTACAATACTGAACTGGTCATTTCAAATCCAAAGAAGAAAGAGGTTACATCTTCCGTACGAACATAGAGTGCGCTAATTTGTTCATCACTCCAAGTAGGGTGTAATCTAACTTTATAGGCATAAGTGGTCATTCCTTCAAAGAAAATTGGAAATACAGCAGATGCAATAACTAGATTATAGACAGAATTTGCCCAATCGTAGAATACCCATCCTCTAATAATTTTCTTATTTCCCTTTTCCATGAATTACTCTTCTCCAGCTAAGTAGGTCTCAAGATAATCAAAATACTCAGTCAACTCACCCTCAAGGTTAGTTTGTGAACCTCGTGCGATAATATTCTCGCTATCCTCAAGGACTAATGCTGGAAAAACCTCCTTAATCAATTCATTCCCAAAATCTTCTGATGCATCCAATGGCAATTCACACGGTAAATTATCCACAGCCATTACAGCGATTGCATTCTGTTGATTGAAAGCAACTTCAGTTTCCGTTATAGGATCATATCCATAAATCGGATCAGAAATCTTACTCGGACGAAGCGTGCATGGGATCGGACCGTCAATGTCACAGCTAATATCTGCAACAACGGATAGTCTAATATTATTCTGCTTCAAGTCATCACGAGTCATTATGAAATCTGCTTTATTACTCCAATAATGACATGGGATGTACATATCTGATTGTGGCAAGTATTTCGGGAATGATGATTTGTAAAGACTAGGTTCATTGTAGAATTCACGCTTTACAAAATCACCACCATCTCGTTTCTCGTAATAATCCTCCAATTCAAGATGAGTGTACACTGGCGTATCAAATGATTCTGTTAAGAATTCCTCTGGCGTAACCTCTTTTATGGGTAATAAATCAAGTATTTCACGCGCACCATGCCCTACTCGACCATAGCCAGTAAGAACAATTTTAGTGATGTTTGGCAAATTCACCTTCTTAAGTTCCTCTTCCACTTCTTTTCTATCTGCACATTGATTTGCTGGTTTTAAATCGTACAGTTCATGCTTAAGCCCGTAGGTTAAGAATCCATTGTAGCACCCAACAATTCCGGCATAACGTCCAAAGCCAATAATTCGCTTGTCCTTTGCGTTCTTGAGCACTTCATAATCAATAAGTTGAATTTTCTTATCAAGAATTGCTTTGAGTAAATCTCTATTATAGGATTGCTTTTTGAATGTATGCGAAAAGAATAAATATTTGCGTTTTGGAATGAGATCGTTGATGTTCACCTCTTTCACTCCAAGAAGAATATCACAATCAGTTAAATCTTCCTTCATGCTGATCCCTAAATCCAAATATTCTTGATCCTTATACGCTCTAATTGGACTTGGCTGCACTATGATTTCGATGTGCGGATATAACGACTGCAATTGTTTACAATGTTTCGGTGTTAATGGCACACGCATATCTGGCGGCACCTTACCTTCTCGAATAACTCCAATTCTGGTTGTGTTCATAGATCTACTAATTCAACGGTTTTTTCAAAATAAACTGATCGATCATCTCACGTACACATCCTTCTCCTCCTCGTTTTGTCAAAACAACATCGACCTGCTGTTTCACAACACCTATTGCATCCTTTGGACTAAATGAAACACCAACGTTTCTCATAACCTCAAGGTCATTAATATCGTCACCAATTATCGCTACTTCATCGAGGCTAATTCCTATTTTTTCGCATATTTCATTCAAGACATTCATTTTAGAACCTCTTCCAACGTAGCAATTTTGAATTCCTAGCATTTCAGCGCGTTTTTTGACTGATTCACCCTTAAATCCGGAGGAAATAATTGCCACCTGAAAATCATTTCTCGTCAAGTGAATAATGGCCATTCCGTCCTTGGTGTTGAATTTCTTCATCTGTTCTCCACTTTCCGCGAAGTACATCCCTCCATCGGTCATAACACCATCAACATCAAGGATTAACAATTTTATTTTTTGAATTTTTTCTGCCAAATGATTCGTCGGAAAAGTTCGTTTGAACAAGAGTGAGTACAAATCAGAATCATATTCTTCTGCAATTGCCTCAAGATCAAAAATTGTCAATTCACTGACGTTCTCGGCATCCATATCATCCATAAAATCGATGTAGTCTAAGCCGAATTTATCGCAAATACCTTTGATATTTTCCTCAAGATAATTCATTACATCATTTCATAACCAACTGCTCGAGCAACTGGTATGACTTGTTTTAAAAGATCTTTAAATTCTGGATGAGTTAATTGTTGTGCAGCATCTGATTTCGCCACCTTTGGATTAGGGTGTGCTTCAATCAATAACCCATCGATACCCATAGCAACACATGCTTTCGACAATGGTATAACACCAAAAGCCAACCCCATTGCGTGACTTGGATCTAATATTATTGGTAAATTGGTATGTTCTTGAAGCCAAGCCACACCGCAAAGGTCAAGTGTAAATCTTGTATTGGTCTCGAATGTTCTCAAGCCGCGCTCACACAAAATTACGTTTTCATTACCTCCTGAAAGTACAAATTCAGCCGCTTGAACAAATTCTTTCAATGTTGAGCCAAATCCACGTTTGATAAGTACTGTTTTGGTCGATTTAGCACATGCTCTCAATATTCCTTGATCGTACATTGCTTTCGCTCCAACTTGGATGACATCAGAATATTCGATAACCTCATCAATATGAGTTGCATCTCTAGCCTCAGTGATAATATTCAGTCCAAATTCATCACTCATTTTCGCCAAAAGTTTCAGACCATCCAATCCCATTCCCTGAAAAGAATAAGGACTTGTCCGAGGTTTGTAGCAACCTCCGCGTAGAGTTGTCAACCCCATTCCTTTTATGAGTTCGGCAGATTCTCGAATTTGAGTTTCGGATTCTACAGAACAAGGGCCACCAATCAAAATCGTCTTTTTTGTATCCCCTCCAATAACAGTATTCCCGATAGTCACTGATCTCTTATCAGAACGGTATTTTTTTGAAGCCAATTGGATATCATTATCAAACACCCAAGATTCTTCAACCTCATGTTCAATCGACGAAGGAACCACCTTCATTGCTGCACCGGTAATCAAAACATGCTGCTCTTTTTTGAAATGAAAAGCATTGATTGCATCCGCAATTTCACGAGCGCGTTCATCTGTTATCGTTTTCTTGAGATGTAGTATCATAATTCTCCTTTAATAAGGTTAACAAAAGTAACAATTCCTTTCGCATTTCCTTGATGATTAACCACAGGTAGATACATAATCGGGAAGGTGCTTTTCTTAATCATTTGGAGTAAAGTCAGCGCCGTATCCTCTTCATTGACTGAAGTTGGGTTTTGATTAATTAATTCCTTTCCAGAGAGATCATTCAGGTTATCCAAATGTCTAAGCAATCCTTTTCTCACATCAGCATTTGATATAAGTCCAGTTAACTTTGCCCCATCAGTCACCAGTGTGAAACCGAGCTTACCATTCTCAATTGCCTCCAGAACAGATTTCAATGACAGATCAGATTCATTCACCACTGGACTTTCATTCAATGGTATCATAAAATCTTTCACCATGTAGTGCGATTCGACCTCTCTTGATTGAAGATTCATCAAAGCATTTCCAATACTTGATGCATTGAAAAGATATGATCCAGAAACTGAACTTGTTACTCCCATATTTCTCAATATGAAGGAAACTTCAGCATTCACACCACCATCAACGTGAATAGATTTTCCAGGGTACTGATTTCGAAATGATCGAATTTTCCCAAAATTGATCGTATCAAATTTACCACCGCTTTGACCCGGGATAGTTGCCATGATCAGGATGAAATCAAAATTCTTGTAATCATCAAAAATTGATACGTCCGTTGGAGTAATTACAGCAATTCCTTTCTTACCAGTAATAGATTCAGGAATTTCAAGTGGCTCTTCAAGGTCTTCATATTGAAACGTAATGTATTCCACAGGGTTCTCTTCTAAAAGCTGATAATATTTCGAAGGTTTAGCTGTGATAACGTGCAAATCAATAGGAATGTCACACATTGTACGAATTGCCTTGATATCATCAAAAACAGACAAATCATCGTTGCAATCTACGTGAAGTAAATCGACCTGATGCTCCATCAAATCTTGGATCACTTCTACTAATGGGCGTTTTTTGTCACTATATATGGATGCCGATATTTTCATTCACCTACTGTATAAAGAGGTTTAAATTTATCATCAGAAATCACAAGTTCGAAATTTTTCTCATCAAAAACTTCTTCCCATAACTTCTTTTTAAGTTCATTGAATAATCTTTTCTCACGAAACTGTATCATCTCTATTTGACTTGTATCAGATGCAATCATTGATAGTCTAAGAAAATCATTTGTCCTTCTTAGGTCCAAATCTTGCTTTCCCCCTGTAATGAGATCGTTTTTTTTCCAAAACACCACAATAGCTTCTGCCAGTCTCTGATCCTTCTTGTTCTTGTAGTGAACAGTCAGTTCTCCTCCTATCGCCTTATTGTCAGTATCATCTTGACAGCTAACTAAGAGCATTAAGAGTAAAACGCAAAGTGAGAAGTAAATTTGTTTCATGCACCACGAAGGTAATTAATCTGTGATTAAATCTTGCTACTAGACCTTCTATTGTTAGATTTATGTCATGTACGGCATAAAAAGACGAAATACATCCTATTCAGGAGCGGGTAATCGTGAAAGTATATACGATTTAACTATCCCTGAAATGTGGAACAGTCGCATCGTAATTTTCCTACATGGATACATGGGCTACAAAGATTGGGGATGCTGGTCACTGGTTGAGCATTATTTCACAAATGAAGGATACGGTTTCGTGAAATACAACGTCTCCCACAATGGCGGAACAGTTGACAATCCAATTGATTTTGATGATTTAGATGCATTTTCGATGAACAATTACTCTAAAGAGATTGATGACTTTGAGTCGATTTGTAGGTTGATCATAGATGAATTCTCACAGTCCGAAATCTACTTAATAGGACATTCAAGAGGTGGAGGAATTGCGCTACTACAATCTCAACATGATCGAGTAAAAAAAATTGCTACCCTTGCAGCTATATCATCCATTGGTCATCGATTCCCAACTGGGAATAATTTACTAGAGTGGAAGAAAAACAAGATTAGTTATCGAAAAAATGGAAGAACGAAGCAGGAAATGCCATCGCATATAAGTCAATATGAAGATTATCTAATGAACAAGGACCGACTTGACATAGAAAAATACTGTCGAAAGAGTAAAATTCCAACATGCGTTGTCCACGGAACAGCCGATTTAGCGGTGAAAATAGGAGAAGGAGTTGCTATTTCTGAGTGGCTAAATGTCAAATTATTTGAAATGGAAGATGTAGCACATACCTTTGGATCATCGCAGCCATGGTTGGAAAAAGAACTACCTTTAGTCCTCGAAACTGCCTGTAATCATATACTAACCTTTTTTGAATTCGAGAATAAATGAATGAACAAAACGACGAAAAATTTAGCTTACTAGCTCAATTAATTCAGCTCGCTAAGGCAGATAACAATGTTCGAGAAGTGGAATTTGGATTTCTCCTGCAACTCGCAGCGCAACTTGGTGTTACAAAAAGTGATTTCAAGCAATTGTTTGAAAAAAACATTGAGTTCAATCCACCAAAACTTGAGTTTCAAAGAATTATTCAATTTCAACGCTTGATTTTGCTAATGAATATTGATTTAGAAATAGACGAAAAAGAAATTATTTACATCAAAAATCTCGGAATTAGAATGGGACTTCACCCTAGTGCTACTAACGAAGTTCTACGAAGAATGCACGACTTCGAAAACAAGGTTATTCCACCAGATCAATTGATCGCTATCTTTAAGACATATCATAATTAATTTTGACCTAAGTTTACATGGCAATCACTCATTTTTCACTCAGAGTAACTAAACTACCAACTTTTCGAGCTCAAATGAACATGGAAGGCTGGAAAGAAAGGGAAATTGAGATGATAAACTCCGATGACAGTCTCGTTTTTGAATTTGAAAAAAGTGAAAAGAAAGTTAGACTAACAGTTCCTCACGATGGAAAATTAAACGTTATTGGAAATGCCAACGTTATTCACAAGATCGCAAAACAGATGGGGATTTCTGACATTGTTTATACTGAAAAGCAAGTTAATTGGTTCAAAAAAAACAACGAACTAACTGAAATCTGTTCAATTTCAGAAGAAAAAATAAGTCACAATACTGATACTGAGGATAGTGATGATGGCCGTTCAAGATCTAGTACTCTAAAACTATCGGAACTCCTTCCATCCTATCTTACCCACTCATTTTATCTGACATTAATTGAAAAATTTGGTGAAACTATGGCAAATGACATTATCCAAGTAGCCAAGATTATACAAGCAAGAATTAGTACTAATTTGAACGCAGGCTCTGGAAGTATAGGCTCAGGAGGAGATAATAATCCAATTACAACAGAAGAACCGAAAGTTCAAAAAACAATTTCAATTGATGAATCCATTGAGGAGAAAATAGAAGAATGGACTTTTGATAAAATATTTATGGGCATTATAAAAGTTCTATTTTTCATTATAGCGATCCCACTATTTATCATTGGAACTGTTCGCCTTGTAACAACTCTCTATTATATGATATCATGGGGCATCTCCATGCCTAAAGCTCTCCTTTTACCATTAATAATGATACTCATCCCCTATTTTGCTTATCGTATTTTTTACAGAAAAAGTAGAAGACCAGTTTCAAAGTAATGACAATGAGTACTATTCTGAGACATATTTTTCTATTGGTATCATTGACTAGCTCAACAATTGCCTCATCTCAGATTCCCATTCAGTCCAGAGAACTTGATAGTTCACTCTTGTCTAAATCTCTTAATGAATTAAGAAACCATCACGGGATTCACAAAAATATTCCAGATGAATATGAGTCAGCTATTTTGACTGCTCTATCGTTTATTCCAGAGTTAGAAAGTACCGAAATCATCTTTAAGATGAGTAAAATAAACACCTCACTCAATGCACGCCCTAAATTTGGATCAGGCTTATTTCGAAGAAAAGGGAAACGAAAATACGTAGTTCGAATTCATCCTCCGACAGAAGATAGTACGGTCACATTGGATCAAGCAAGTTTCAACGCTCAGGTTGGTGTGTTTGGGCATGAATTAAATCATTTAGTAGATTATTCCCAGCGTAGTTTCTTTGGAATTATGGAGAGAGGGCTTGCTTATTTCTCCTCAAAAAGTAAACAGAAATATGAAAAAGAAATAGATCGTATGACAATAGCCTGTGGTCTTGGATGGCAACTTCACGACTGGTCAAGATTTGTGGTTGAAGAATCAATTGGAACAATTAAGTATAAAAAATTTAAGAGAGAAATTTACTTAGAACCTGTAGAAATAGTGGCACTAATTAAATCAATGGAAGATGCAAAATGATCACTCAATTGGCGTAGTCTTCACCCCAAGAGAATGGGCGAAATTTGCAATCGAAGAATTTTCAATATTCAACGATTGGATGAACGGGTCGAGTATTTTTGATCCAACAATGGGGAGTGGAGACTTACTACTTGCATTAGTCGAATATGGTATTGAACAAGGTGTATCGCTTGATCAACTACCGATAAAAAACCTCTTTGGTAACGAATTAAAGAATAACAATTATCAGAAAGCAATTGAACGATTTAAAGAAGAATTTGGCGTTGATTTAACAACTAATTTCACGAATTACGATCTCCTTACACTTAAGTCGGCCAAATATGACATCATCTTTGGTAACCCACCATGGATTAATTTTTCAGATTTACCAACTCACTATAAAGAAGAAATCAAAGAAAAATTCCACTCTTACGATCTAGTAGAAAATGCTCAGAAATTACTTCTAGGTGGCTCTCGAATTGATTTAGCTGCACTTATCATTCAGCGATCAATAAATGACTTTCTTTCATTAAATGGGAACGCCTACTTCTTCATACCACTCTCACTCTTATTAAATGATGGAGCACATTCGTCTTTTAGAAAGTATAAAATTGGTACTACGTCCTATGCACTAAAATGTGTCTATGATTTTGGGCGAAAGAAAATATTCAAAGATGTAGCAACACGTTATGGACTCGTTCAATTTAAAAGAGATGAAAGCACAACTTACCCCATTGATTATCGTCAGTTTGAAGATAATTTATGGAACCGATATCAAGGAAAACCTTTAATAAACATTAATGATCCATTGAGTATCTATGGATTAAATAAAACACCCCCGCTAGATGATTTTGAACCAATAGAGCTACCGAAACATTCGACTCCAAGGCAAGGAATAAATACGTGTGGAGCTAACTCAGTTTTCTTCTTTAATTCTTTCGTAAGTATTGATCAGCATACGTGTCTTGTCAATGGAAAAGACATTCTTCCATTAAAATTTGTACATCCATTGCTTACGGCATCAAATTTCAAAGAAAAAAAACCAATTGCACGAAAATGGGTACTTCTCCCCTATACTAGTTTAGGAAAACCCCTAAATGCAGAGACTTTAGCGACAACTCCATTACTGAAATCGTATCTTGATAAACATAAGTCAAAGCTTCAATCTCGTAAAGGTACAATGATTGGCTCTTGGATAAAACGTGGAATCTGGTGGTCATTACTGGGTGTTGGCTCATATAATTTTGCATCCTACAAAATCATTTGGGAGGCTTACGGTAAAATTACCTTTCGTCCATTACTAATGAATTCAAAATGGCAAGTTAATCAAGCACTCCAGTGCTACATTCCTCTCAATACAAAATCTGAAGCGAAAGCAGTTCTTTTAAAATTGAAAGATCCAAAGATTGAAGAATACCTCTTATCCATGAAGATGGAAGGAACAATGAACTGGGCTCAACCAGGTAAGATTAAAAAGCTTATCAAATTCAATGATTAATATTCTACTTTAGAAATCTCAATTGCTGTTCTGTTGAGGGAAGTACACAAAACCCTTTGGAAATTCTTTTGCGACGTTTCGCTACGAAATTGTAGCACCAATCATTAAACTTCAGTGGAAGAAATCTAAAAACTCTCAACCAAGACATTGGTGCTTTCAATTTTTTCATCACTAAGAATGCCGCTTGAGATTGTTCATGTTTCACACCAGTATCGATGAAGTAAAACGTGTTAAAATCTGGTGATGACCAACCATTTTGCTTAAAAAGTGAAGTCGTGAAGCTGGATTGAATTGCTGAGAAATAGATCTCATCACGACGCTCTTTTTTTAATACAATTGCTACTGATTTGTTGCAAAAACCGCAATCACCGTCGTAAAGAAGTATGTATTTTGGAATTTCCTCCATCGGCTAAAAATACCAATAAGAACTGATTGATTTGTTATATTTGTTGTCCAAATAAATACAAATATTTATGAAAAACATAGCAGTCATCGGAGCAGGAACAATGGGTAATGGAATTGCCCACACATTTGCTCAATTCGGATATAAAGTAGCACTAATCGACATCGCACAAGATAGTTTAGATAGAGGAATTGCCACTATCACAAAAAATTTAGATCGACAAGTTTCAAAAGAGAAAATATCTGAAGATGATAAAACCGCTACATTAGCAAATATCACGACATTTACCTCAATGTCAGGCGGTGTTTCTGGAGTTGATCTCGTAGTTGAGGCTGCAACTGAGAACTTGGATTTAAAACTAGAAATTTTTAGAAATTTGGATTCAATGACATCGGATAACACGATACTTGCTACCAATACCTCATCAATTTCAATTACAAAAATTGCAGCTGAGACATCTCGTCCAGATAAAGTTATTGGGATGCATTTTATGAATCCAGTTCCGATTATGAAATTGATTGAGATCATTCGTGGTTATTCAACATCTGATGAAGTAACAGATTTGATCATGGAAACATCACGTAAGTTGAATAAAGTTCCAGTTGAAGTTAATGATTATCCTGGATTTGTAGCGAATCGAATATTGATGCCGATGATTAACGAAGCAATTATCACTTTAAACGAAGGAGTAGCAGGAGTAGAAGAGATCGACACGGTTATGAAACTAGGAATGGCTCATCCAATGGGACCACTTCAACTCGCTGATTTTATTGGACTTGATGTATGTCTTGCAATCATGGAAGTCTTGCACGAAGGTCTTGGAAATTCAAAATACGCACCTTGTCCATTGCTAGTTAACATGGTAATGGCTGGTAAATTAGGAGTGAAATCGAAAGAAGGATTTTATTCGTGGGGACACGGAACAAAAGACTTAATTGTTGCTGATAATTTTAAGAAATAAACCTGTTCTTGAGCCGAAATCTCCATATAAGCTATATGGTTCGTAAAAAACAAATAACATGAGTTCGATTTTAAAATCAAGGGAAAGCTAAAGATTTAAAGACCTAGATTAGAATGCTAATGCAAGTTGAATCTACGAATTATTTAAACTCCTGAATCTAAAAGTTGCGTTTGTTGCTTGAATTTAAGTATCGTATAAACGAATTCTATTTATTTTGATCTATTTTTGTGAAATTTCAAATTAATAGTGCGATCATTTCAAATGAGAACCAGTATTTATACAACATTACTTTTTTTATCACTCGTAACTATTCTTCATAGTCAGAAAAATTATTACAGTGATACTAATGCTAACTGGCAAGAACAGTCAATTCTTGGAGAAATCGATCATGTTATATATCTCATTGGAGATGCGGGAGAGATTGACATTCCTCAACCCACAACACTGAATCTACTTTCGAAGCAACTCAATGAACAATCCGGAAACAACTCTGTAATTTTTCTAGGAGATAACATCTATCCTCATGGGCTTCCACCAAAAGATTCACCTAAACGATATGAGGCAGAACAAAGCATTAATGCTCAACTAAATGTCCTCAAAAATTATTACGGAAATACAATATTCATTCCTGGCAACCATGATTGGAATCATTGGGCTGAAGACGGATGGGAAGCAATCAAACGCGAAGCAAACTATATTAAATCGTATTTAGATAACCCGATGGCATTTTTGCCTCAAGCCGGTTGTCCAGGACCCGTTGAAATTTCAATTTCAGATAGTGTTTTAATGGTTGTTATTGATACTCAGTGGTGGCTTCATGAGTTTTCAAAACCAGATTCCACTCAAAGCTTATGTCGCTCCTCAACCGATGCACAATTCACCTCAGAATTACGTCAAATATCTATTGATAATAGGGATAAGCAGATCTTGCTGGTTGGACATCATCCACTATTCAGTAATGGAAATCATGGAGGGCATTTCTCAGTGAAAGATCATCTTTTCCCATTAACCGCCTTCAATCGATTTCTATATATCCCAATTCCAATCATTGGCTCGTTTTATCCGATTTTAAGGAAATCATTTCCACATATTCAAGACATTAAACATAAACGCTATCAAAAAATGAAGGATTCCATCCTAGATGGATTTAAAAATCATCCAAATTTCATCTATGCATCCGGACATGAACATAACCTACAATACTTCAAAGTAAATCATCAACACTTTATCGTTAGTGGGGCAGGAGGTGAAACAACTCATGTTGCAAAAAAGCATGGTGCAGGATTCACCTCTAAACGAAGTGGATTTTCAAAAATTATTTACATGAAAAACAATACAACTTGGATTGAATTTTGGGCTACCTCAAAGAAAAACGAAGAGCGTGGTGAACTTGTATTTCGCAAACAACTTAAATAGATCAATCAAATTAATTAGATTTGATCAATTCATGCTAATCTGCCTTCGGGCAAGTAACTATTATAAAACACTGAACTATGAGTATTGCCTTTAAATCAGACATTGAGATTGCACAAGCGTGTGAAATGAACCATATCAATCACGTTGCTGAAAGCATTAATATTTCAGAGGATGATCTGGAACTATACGGAAAGTATAAGGCAAAATTATCATTGACTCTTATTAACGAGGATACTATTTCAAAAAATCATCTCGTTCTTGTTACAGCGATGACACCAACTCCAGCTGGAGAAGGGAAAACTACTACGTCTATCGGTTTGACTGAAGGAATGAATAAAATTGGACACAAAACGACTGTTGTTTTACGCGAACCTTCGTTAGGTCCTGTTTTTGGAATTAAAGGTGGAGCTGCTGGTGGCGGTTATTCACAGGTAGTCCCGATGGAAGACATAAACCTTCATTTTACAGGTGACTTCTCCGCAATTGAAAAAGCAAATAACTTACTTTCAGCTCTTTTAGACAATAATCTACAGAGTAAAACCAAAAATTTAGGAATTGATCCAAGAACAATCGGTTGGAAGCGTGTAATGGACATGAATGATCGTGCTCTACGTGATATAACTATCGGACTGGGAGGAACAGCAAATGGAATTCCACGGGAAGATGGTTTTAATATCACTCCTGCATCTGAAGTCATGGCAATCCTTTGTATGGCAGAAAACTTTAAAGATCTTAAAGAACGTTTGGGTAATATTTACATCGGTATGACCTTTAAGAAGGAGCCTATTTATGCACGTGACTTAATGGCTGAAAATGCCATGGCTATCTTGTTGAAAGATGCAATCAAACCGAATCTAGTGCAAACAATGGAAGGAAATCCAGCAATTATTCACGGTGGCCCTTTTGCAAACATAGCGCAAGGAACTAATACGATTCTAGCAACTAAAATGGGGCTTTCTCTTTCCGATTATGTAATTACAGAAGCTGGATTTGGAGCTGATTTAGGCGCCGAGAAATTCTTAAACATCAAATGTGTTTCTGGTGGATTAAAACCCGAAGCTGTTGTTCTAGTTGCAACAATCAGAGCATTGCGCCATCATGGTGGAGCGAAGAAAGAAGAATATAACACAGCAAATGTCGAAAGAGTAACAAATGGCTTTGCAAACCTAGAAAAGCACATCGAAAACATTAAAAAATTCGGATTGAATCCAGTTGTCGCAATCAATGCTTTTCCTTCAGACACAGAAGATGAAGTAAAGATAGTGGTTGACAAATGTGCAACAATGGGAGTTCAAGCTATACTCGCAAATGGGTTTGCACAAGGTGGAGAAGGAATGACAGAATTGGCTAAGGCAGTAGTTACAGAGGTGGAATCTGGAAAAAATAACTTCGTTCAACTCTACGATTGGAACATGCCAGTTCGAGATAAAATTGAAAAAATTGCACGTGAAATTTACGGAGCAGATGGCGTTGATTACACGAAGAAAGCCGAAACGGATCTAAAAAAAATTGAGCAATTAGGTTTAAACGTATTGCCAATTTGCATGGCAAAAACGCAAAAATCATTCTCAGATAACGACCAATTACTTGGTCGTCCTACTAGATTCAATGTTTCAGTAAGAGAATTCGAATTTGCAGCTGGAGCTGGATTTATTATCCCAATACTTGGGAAAATGATGCGTATGCCTGGTCTTCCCGCAACTCCTGCTTCTGAAGGGATGTTTATCGATGACGACGGGAAAATATCTGGTTTGTCTTAATTTTTCAAACTTTGATAGCTCAATTACCCATTCAGGCGATTTGCATTAAGTAAGTAGCGTAATAAATACACGTGTATTCTTGAAACCAAATCAAGCGAATCTCGTATTTCAATAAATCGCAACCGACTAACAAAAAGAGAGTTGTGGTAATTGTATTGAAGGCTTTAATCATTGGTTAATTTCAGCAAAGAATGATCTAGAAAAATCATCGGAAAATTTGCTGAATAAAATGTATTTTAGCTCGTATTGATTACAAATGAAATGAGAGAACTATTTTTATAGTAGACTTAATTAATGAGCGGTAAAAAATTTGGTGCATTCGCAGGGGTTTACACCCCATCTGTCTTGACCATCCTTGGGGTGATCATGTATATGCGTATGGGCTGGGTTGTTGGTAACGCTGGATTAATTGGAACAATCGTAATCATATTAATTGCTCATGTTATTGCAGTCACTACAGGATTAAGTGTATCATCTGTTGCAACCGATAAAAAAATTGGTGCAGGAGGAATTTACTATGTCCTATCTCGAAGTATGGGCATTCCCATTGGAGGAGCAATCGGTATTGCTTTATATATAGGTACTGCTTTCTCGATTGCACTTTATCTTATTGGTTTTGCTGAAAGCTTCAATAGTTATCTTGGTTGGGGTACAACAATCAATGATTTGCGCTTAACAGGAAGTGTCGGGTTAGCTGTATTAACTTTGTTAGCGCTGATTTCAACTTCGTTTGCACTAAAGACACAGTTTTTTATTCTTGCTGCGATTATCATTTCACTGGTATCTATTTTCTTTGGAACTTCCGAGTTTGCGCCTAAAGATGTAAGTATGTTTTCCACGAAAGGATCCGTTTCGATGGAGGTTGTATTTGCAATATTCTTCCCCGCCGTTACAGGTTTCACTGCTGGAATTGCCATGTCTGGTGATTTGAAGAATCCCAAAAGATCAATCCCACGAGGAACATTATTAGCAATTGGAACTGGATTAATCGTCTACATTGGACTTGCCATTTTTATCGCCTACACAGTCAATTCAGATTTACTAAAAGAAGACTACAATGTATTGATGAAAATCGCAGCATACGCTCCATTAGTTGTTGCTGGAGTTTGGGGGGCAACTCTATCTTCAGCCTTAGGAGGAATTCTAGGTGGGCCGAGAATTCTTCAAGCGATGTCCATTGACCGTGTAACACCGCGTATTTTTGGAAAAGGAAGAGGGAAAAGTAATGAACCTGTAAACGCATTGATTCTTGTATTTCTGTTTGCAGAAGCGGGAATATTAATTGGAGAATTAGATGTCATTGCCCGCGTAGTTTCCATGTTCTTCTTAACAGCTTATGGATTCATAAACATCTCCTTCTTTTTAGAGAGTTGGGCAAATCCTGATTTTCAACCTACCTTTAAAGTAAAACGTTGGATCGGACTCATTGGATTTATTGCATGTTTTGCAGTAATGTTCAAATTAGACATGATTGCTATGTTTGGAGCCTTTGCAGTTGTTGGACTTCTTTACTTTTGGCTTTCAAGACGGAAAATTGATATTGGAACAAATGATGTCTGGGAAAGCGTTTGGTCGAAAATTGTAAGTAAAGGATTGAAACGATTAGGTGCTCAACAGGTTTCAAAATCGATTTGGAGTCCAAATATGATTGTCTTTAGTGGTGAATCGAATCAACGCCCAAAATTATTAGAACTCAGCAAAGCAATATCTGGTCAAGCTGGAATAGTAACAGATTTCCACCTTTCGATTGGTGATGCTTCATCTAATACATCAAAAACAAAACAATCCTTTAAGGACGAAGTTCTTGATAAACTCGGAATTTATGGCAGACGCGTCTCTGTTGATGATACATACATAGGAATAGAAAATATTGCAGCTACTTACGGATTTACTGGAATTGAACCGAATACAGTAATGATGAATTGGTCTCATAACACAAGTGAACCTGAAAAATTCACTCGAATGACTGAGAAGTTAATTCACCTCGATTACAATTTACTTTATCTTGATTACGATTTACAAACGCATTATGGCGAATATAAGACGCTAGATCTCTGGTGGCGAGAAACGGATAGCAATAATGCTGAACTGATGCTGAGTATTGCTCGTTTCCTTTCTCAATCTAGTGAATGGGATAAGGTTAAGATTCGAATTTTATTCGTGAATCACAATAATGCTGATAACACTATTATTACTTCAAAAATTCAAAAACTTGCTGATAAACTTCGGGTAAATGCTGAAATCAAAATTATTAATAATGGTGTTGAGCAGAAATCATTTTATCGAATTATTGAGCTTCAGTCCGCAAAAACAGATTTAATTCTGATTGGAATTCCTGATGTCAAAGTGGATAAACAAGCCGAGTACATTCTAAATACTGACCAATTGTTTGAAACCGTTGGCTCTACCCTTTTAGTTAAGGCTTCTAATGATTTCAATAAACTTGATCTAAATTTCGTGCAAAAAGATTCAAATGCTGAAATTAAAACGAGAGAGTTAAAACCACTTCCAAACTCGGAATACGAAACAATTAATGATACTGTAAAGAAATTTAATGCGCGACTTGCTGAGTCAAGCAACACCTTGAGTGAAGAGGTATTCAGGCCCATTTCAACTATCTATTATCAACTCATTCATTCTTACCAGAAGGATTTCGACGAATTAATAGGCACGATTACAAATTCGAGTAGCACCTCTAAAATTGTTCAGAATCTTCAATCCTATCTATCAAAGGTGGAAGTTTCTGCAACTCAATTGCGAACGGATTCTCTTCCAGAATTGACCAAACGTTTTAATTCAGGTCTCTCATCCTTTACCGCAGATCGAAAACAGATCTTGAGTTCTGCCCCAAAGAAAATTTCATTCAAAATTCAGAACAAACGAAAGAGTTTACGCTGGAAAAAAGTAATATCATATCAATTTAGGTACAAGATTGAGCCAAACACGATCGCGGTTCTCAAAGGTTTTGGTGTACAATCTTATGTCTTAGTTAATCAATTGATTGATGGACTTGAAGAACGTATAGTACATCTTGTAGAAAAAATAAGCAAAGGGAAAGAGGATCAATCAGAGATTATTAAAGAATTCCACATGAACGTAACTTCTCTTTTAGCGAAATTATTGAGTCGTGCTGCTGACCTTGAAACATCTGTCGAATTAAGTCTAAATAGTTTCGAACGAGAATTATGTATTGATCTTATTTCAGAATGTGAACGCCCATCATTTATCAATTCATTGAAAATTGAAAAGGATCTTGTCAAAGGAATTGGTCGTAAGCAAATTAGTAGAAGTATTGCAAGTTCCCCTGAGTTTTGGAAGACTAATCAAGGACTCATTCACAATCAACTTGAATCCGGATTAAAACTCTTCTCGGCAGGTTTATCCGTTTTTGCAATAAATGAAAAAATTAAAGCAAGGCTTGATCGATTGGTAATTAATCCGCAGCGATCAAACTTAAATTCACTCATTGATTCAGTGAAACATGTAACTGAGCATATTGGAAGTGATAAATTGGAGAACTATTCTGACAAGACCATTGACCTCTTAACCGAAGGTGTTATTCACCTCGATATACATGATCTACTAGCATCAGAAGAGGATAAAATTCTCTCTATTGCTCAAGACGGTCCGAATGTGACAAAATTAATGAATTCTGATTCGTATAATAAGTTCGACGAAGTTCAAAATGATGATATCGCTACGATTGATGCCAAATTAACAGATATTCAAAGCTATATTATTCGCACTACCTACTTAACACCTATCCAAGAGGCTGTTGACAATCTCGAAGAAATGTTTGAAGAAAATGCCGAGGATCTGTATAGTTCATCAAGTTTGGTTAAGCATATTCTAAACGAACCTATCGATGAGAATAACCGTGATGAATACCAAGAAAATTTACTACAAGTTCAAACTCGATTAGATGACACATCAGTGAGTACAATAAAGATGAAAGCTCAATTTATGTATGATTTGGACATTCATCTTCACAATACACTGATGAACTTGCACATTCGAACGATTATCGACTCATTTGAATCGTATTCGAATATTAGCAAGCATGTTATTAAGACTAAATCACAAAACTGGTTTGATAAGCAAAAAGAATCGGTACGACGCAATTACAATCGTTTGTATGATTTCATTCTACAGCGTAAACGAGATGTAGATAGTATAAAATTCATTGAGAAACACCGTCATTTTCTAAATGATATTGAACGCACGAATCATTTCGTTAACGAGTTGAAGATAAATAATAAGGTTGATGATCTTCTTCCTTTCTACTATAAAAAATTATTCACTGGAAGTCATTTAGGTAATGTAGATAGCAAATATCGAAGTAAGGAGTTGAATGCAGTTTCAAGTGGAATTGATCGTTTAAATGATGGAATTGGAGGTGCTATATTAGTTCTAGGAGAAGCGATGTCGGGTAAATCATTCTTCATAGAGAGTATTTCAGCTACACATCTTAAACGATCAAAAACGTACATTTCGACACCTGAACAGCAATCGTTTGATAAAGAAGATGTAAACACAGCCATCCAGAATGGATTTGGGATGAACGGAAATGCAGAATTTATTTTAAGTCAACTTAAAACTAGGACAACGATAATCTTCGATGATTTGGAGAAGTGGTGGATTAAAGCAGAAAATGGACATGAAGCTATCGATTATATTGTTGAGTTGATTAAGAAATTTGGGGCGAATCATTACTTCATACTATCTTGCAATATTCACAGTTTCGATATCATCCGAAAATCATCTGCTTTATCCAAACAATTGATCGCTACGGTGATCGTTCCACCGTTGAGTAAAATTGAGCTGAAAGAAATTGTTTTAGCACGTCATAAAACAGCAGTGGTTGATTTAACTTATTTGAATCAAGCTGTGAGCATGGAATCTAAAAAAACAGATTCATTCATTGGTGAAATTTATTCACGCTCAAAAGGAAATGTCGGAACTGCACTTAACATCTGGGCAAGAAGCATAGAATCAGATGGGTAAGACGAATTACGATTGCACCGCCCTACTCCACTATCATTTCCAGATGTAGATAATCCAAAATGGAAAACGCTGTTATACTTGATGATTATTCATGGAAGAATCAAGAATCAACATATTGAAAGGCTATTTAACGGAGATGAATGGGTACTTGAAACATTGAAAGAATTAGAGAAATCTGGAATTGTGATCAAGCGATCTGCTTCGACTTTTGTTTTAGATAGAGCAGCTAGACCACATATTGAACAGTGGCTGAGAGAAATTAAAATTTTAAACTAACAGATGGAAATCACAAACAATATCAATGTTTATTACTTGCTCCTACTTGTGGCCTTGGGTGGAATAATATTGGTTGGATTCTACATCTTGAATAATTACGTTATTCCACTAATTAACGATCGAATAAAACTAGCAGATCGATGGATGAAAGCGCAACTTATCGTATGGATTGCTTTTTCAGTAATACTGTTTATTGAGTTATTACGGGTAAATGCTGTGATAACATTGAGTCTTGTCTTGGTAGGAATCTTAACAGGATGGAAATTTTGGAGCAACGTCTTTGCAGGTGTGATCATCAAATTAAGCGGACAGGTTAAAGAAGGAGAAACGATTGCATTAAATGACTTAGCAGGTAGTGTAAAGTCATTGGGGTTTGCACAGTCTGTTGTAATTAACAATGATGGTGAGCGCGTTAACATTCCAAATTCAATGCTTAGATCATCGGTCATTAGACATGTCCGCAAGAAGAGTAATATAGAACTCTATACTTTTTCTGTGCACTCAGGAGTAAATGAGACAGTAGATTCACTCAGAGAAACTGCTCTCAGCTGCCCATACATCTCCGCGAATCAAACTATTGACGTTAAAAGAGTAAAAGATCAAGAATTTTCAGTTAAGACATCTATCATTGATAGTGCTTTTATTGATCAGATTGAAATGTACTTTAAAAAGGTCTGTAGATAAAAGAAACTATGCGATTATTACTCATTTCACTATTGATTTCAGTAAACGCTCCTGCCCATACGGAATTTGATAGCTGATTGATGTGGTTTGACTAGAAATGCTAGCTGGTGGTTGCGACCTTAGGAGCACACGCACAGCTTTGCAGTTATTACAAATTACAAAAGCACAAAAAAATGAAGGGCGTAAAGGCACAAAAAAAGAGTCCACTCTCGCAGACTCTTCCTTCAATACTTATTCAACTTTCTATTGAACTACAATTCTCTCCACATGGGTAGAACCATTTGTAGCTGTTATCTTCATCAGATAGATTCCTTTAGATTCAAGGTTAGTCAAATCAACAGAAATTAATCCATTCATTGATTCAAAAGAACATTCAACTGATTCGCCCAAGAGGTTGATCATATCGATTGAACGCAATTCCTTGTGAGAAATTCCTGATAATGTTACAAGATCTTTCGCAGGATTAGGTGCAATTGAAAGACCTAGGAGGTTGTTCTCATTCACTCCTGTTACATCAGCAACAAGTCCACGACGATAAATCACATTGCCCGAATTGTAATCTTGGAAAACAACATGCACATATCCATCCTTATAAACTACATCGGGTTTACTTTGAGTACCTGTTGGATCTGCATTTACCACAGATTTGTACCCAACAATTGTTTGTACTAAACCATCCGTTGTTACTGCTATTTTAATATCCATATTACCTGCAACACGCTCTTCCCAAACCATTACGATTGTATCATTTGCTCCAGAAATTCGCGGATAATTTTGAGTATCACCAGGTCCATCGGTAGGAGGATCCATCATCAATACAGATGATAAAGTAAGTCCACCATTCAATCCAACTGAACTGATATAAACACGGTATTTTCCACTTCCTTTAGACGCAGAGACAGTATAAGCTGAATCACCAATAATAACAGCATGTAAACCTGTTGAAGGGCAGCTATTAATATTCCATCCCAAATTGTCGAGATTTAACGTCGATGTAAATGTTGCTCCACCATTTTCAGATAATGCTGCATACCCATCACGAATGTTTGATTCATTGTTTCTGAAAACAGAAAGAACATAATTCCCTGACGAAACCACCTCTGGCGGACAACAATCACAGGCAACACCAGGTGCACTTGCCGTAGCTGTAACTTGTGGCTGGTATGACAAACCACCATCCAACGATTGAGCAACAGCTATTCGTTCATCTCCTCCAAAAGCATCAAACGTCATGTAAGTCACGATTGGATTTCCGTTATCATCCATATCTAATGCAGGCATCCATGTTTGACCTTCATCATGACTATCAGCACGAACAGTATCGGCAAAAGTCAATCCACCATCTGTTGAACGAACAGTATAGTTATCAGCAGTTGTATAAGGTTGCGCTTTAAATACGACAACAACATTATCACCATCAGTTCCAATATCTGGACCCGTCCAGTTCGCTAAATAAGTTGACATTCCTGCTGGCACAATTCCAGTTGGCGTGCCAAAAACTGTACCATTTAGTCGTGCAACATACAAGAGTCCCGAAGCTGCCTCACCAAATAAAACCAACGGAACATCATTTGTGGCAAGAGAAATTCTTGGACGTGCATTGCCATAGACGCTTCCATCAGCAACAGTAATTTCAGAATCCCAGATGATGCCCTGTTGTGCATTCAAGCCAAACGAAGCGCACACTGCAAATACTAGAAGGTTAATTTTAGTTTTCATAATCACTTGTTTTTTTAAAAAAATTATTCAGGTCGATCATACTGGCAGCAACCGTGAAGCTTATTGTAAACTTCATCTTTAGCTCTATGTGAATCACTATCATATCCAACATCCGCAATCTTTTGTTTGATGTCGTCTAATGAAATTTCATCTGCATTAAAACTCACTGTCATCTGATCATTGTCTTTGTTCCAGTCTGCTGAAGATACGCCTTTAATGCCATCCAACGAACTTTCAATCGTTTTCTCACACATTCCACAGTTTCCATAAACCGTAAATTCTTCTGTTACATCACCAACTTGAGCTGTACTTTCTTCTCCGCATGAGAATAATAGTGCTACTACACCGATCATTAAAACTACTTTTTTCATATTTATTTGTTTTAGATTATTGATTACTTATTTTGACTTTATTGAATCCAATACTGAACCACACGTTAACATTTGTTCACCATAATATGGATTTAATACCTCATTACTTTTACTTAACCAGTTAGCTCCTTTGCCATCTGCTGCCATTGGACAATTCTGGACATACAGCTGGGTCGACTTAGAACCAAAAGCTTGCATAGCTTTGATGATTGCTTCAGATAGAGACTCAAAGCTTTTTCGTTGTTCTTTAATATTCATCTTCTTCGAAATAGATTCACTTTCCTTCTTAATCTCAACTTGCTGCTTCATCCAGTATATATGAGCATCATCCTTTACGAGCATCATATCAACCTTATCGAGTGCTAGGAGCAATGATTTAGCTTGTGTCATTGCTTTATGAGACTCATCACCAACGAGTGCATCTTTAATTGAAAGATATAACTCCATTACTTTATCTAACTGATACTGGAATTTCTTTGGAGTAGATGATTTGAAATCCAAACTTGACTCTTTTGTTTTCGTTTCAATATTATTAGCAACCAAGCTTCGGTTCATCATACTTGCCTGATTGTTTAACTGAGCGGAAGCATCTATTACAAAAGCACCTTTAGTAACTACCTTATCTCCAGCTTTCACTCCATCAAGAATTTCGTAATTATCACCTATACTTCCCCCTATTGTTACTTCTCTAAATTCGAAAGAAGGAATGCTCATATTTTCTAATTTCACATAGACTACAGAACGTTCACCAGTCCATAAAACAGCTGATTTTGGAACTTGAACACTTGATTTTGAAGAATTGACTCTATTCGTTTTCAATGTGCCAGTGATGAACATGTCTGGCTTCAATTCTTTTCCTCCATTCCTCATTTCCATGCGCACCCCTGCAGTTCTCGAACCTGCGTTTATGATAGGATCAATAAATGTTACTTTTGATTTAAATACTTTTTCAGGAAGAGATGGTGTTGTAAAACTGATCTCATCTCCAACTGATACAGCACTCAAATCATTCTCATAAACATCAAATACGGCCCATAATTTATTCAAATTTTGGAGTTCGAAAAGTGCGCCACCTTGACCAAGATAATCGCCAACTGATACCATTTTTCTAGAAATCACTCCTGAATGCTGCGAGTGAATGTCGAAATACTCCTGAATTTTCCCACTCTCAATAATCTTGTCGATGACTTTATCCGAAATCTTCCAGTACCGCAATTTGTTCTTAGCTGCTTCTAGTAATCTAGGATTCAAGTCCTCAATTTTCTTTGCCTCCAACAGCTCTCTTTGAGCCGTAATAAGATCGGGAGAATACATCCTCGCTACACGTTGACCAGCATAAACTCGCTCTCCGGTGAAGCTTACATAAAGTCGTTCAATTCTTCCCGAAACATGGGTCACAACACTCGAAGAAGTAGTTTCATCTACTTTCATTTTTCCAGAGAGTGTTAGTTCACCATTAGATGAACTACTTCCTACAACAGTAGTCGTTTGGATGTTCGCAATACGAACTGCATCTTCGCTCATCTCAAATACTAATGGATCTCCACCTGTACTTGATTTCGCTGGAATCAAGTCCATTCCACAGATTGGACAATCACCTGGTTCAGGTTTTCTAATCTGAGGATGCATAGAACACGTCCATATTTCTTCTGCCTTTTCTTCACTTTTAGATGTCTTTCCAGTGACTTCATCACTTGAAAAAGCACCCAACACGAAATAGCCAATCAACACTCCTGAAAGCGCCGTTATTACTGGTAAAATTATATTCTTTTTCATATTATTTATTTTTAGAACTCAACTAAAAGTCCGTGTATTTTTCAATGTCCAACACTGCTTTTGTAGCGTTGAAAATTCCGCTTATCATTTGCAATTTGTATGTCAACATTAAATTCTCTAGTTCGAGTAGATCATCAAAGTTTCGTCCATTCACACTGTATTCGGTTAAGATTATTGAATAGACATGATCGGCTGTTTTAAGTTGACTTTTTGCCAACTCTATATCGAGTTGACCTTGATTGAAAACCGTCTCTAGTGTAATGATTTCCGCAATAATTCGATTCTCTAAATCATCTTTGTGTAAATTGAGTGCATCTTGAATCAACAATTCTTGCTTATCTCTCGCCTTAAACCCCTTCCGATAAATTGGAATACTAACCATTACTTTGGGTACAAAAATATCGCGTCCATTACCTGCTGGTGAAGCATCAGTGCGTTTACTTACTAAAGCATAATCAAGACCAAATGCCAACGAAGGGCTTCCCATCTTTTTATTTAGTAAAGTTCGACCTTTTGAAACTTCGATTTGTTGATCAATTTTAAGCATTAAAGGATAATGAGCACGTAAAGATTGTCGTATTTGATCGGTGTCTACTAATAATAGAGGTCCAGTGTCAAGTTGATCAGCTTCAATAACCTTTTCAAAGTTGGCATTAGTAATACCGTTGATCACAGCATATAAAGATTGTTTTTCCAAATTCATTTTCTTGATTTGCTGTTTGAGGTCATCAATTCGAAGCTGAATTCGAAGCACATTTGCAGCTGAACTTGCATTTGTTTCTACTCTTGCAATTACAATTCTCGAAAGTGCTTCAAAATGATCGATGATGCTATCCATTACGATAATTTTGGCATCGACAAATGCAATCTTTGTATAGGCAACCTTTACTTTATTGAACAAAACAAGTCGCAGTGCTGATATTTTCTCGTAACGCACTTTTGACATGCTAATCACCACTTCTTCCTTCGCATCCAGCGTTCCAAACCAAGGAAACATTTGGCTCGCGCTAACCATTAGGATCTGAGGACCTAATCGCGTTTCTGGTGGTGAAATAGGAATTCCAACACCCAATTGAGGGTTCGGAAGTTCTCTGACTTGATCTATTCTAAGTAATTCTGCCTCATATTCAAGCGCCAATGCTTTCAATTCAGGGTTATTCTCGACTACTTCCCGAAGCAGGGTATCAAGCGGTTGTGCATTAAGTGATAATCCACAAATAAATGAGACGACCACAAGTATTAATTTTCTACTATTTTTCATGGCTCTCAATTGTTATTTGTTTATCAAATTTCCATTTAAACCTTAACTCTTTCCATAGACAATACATCACGGGCACTGTAAACATTGTAATCACGTTAATAATCATCCCACCAAAAGATGGAATTGCCATTGGAAGCATTATGTCTGCTCCCCTACCTGTTGAAGTCAATACTGGCAGCAAAGCAAGAATAGTTGTAGCTGTTGTCATCATTGCTGGTTTAACTCGACGTTTTCCACCTTCAACAACAGCATCTCGGATTCCTTGCACACTCGTTGGATGGTTCTTCTTGAAACTACTTTTGAGATAAGTAGCAACAAGTACCCCATCATCAGTAGCAATTCCAAATAAGGCTAAAAATCCAACCCAAACGGCGACACTAAGGTTGATACTTCCCATTTGGAATAAATCGTGCATATTTGTACCAAAGAAATCAAAATTCATAAACCAACTTTGCCCATAGAGCCACAGCATGATAAATCCACCAGAGAACGCTACAAATACTCCTGAGAAAACCATTAAGGAAGTCATAAGTGACTTAAACTGGAAATATAGGATGAGTAAAATCAACAGTAAGGAAATTGGTAGAACAAGTGCTAATCGTTTATTTGATCGTACTTGCTGCTCATAATTACCTGCAAATTTATAGTTGATCCCAGAAGGCACATCTAAAATACCAGCAGCAATCTTCTTGTTTAAGTATTCCTGTGCATTGTTGACTACATCCACTTCAGCAAACCCATCTTCTTTGTCAAATAAGACATACCCAATTAAAAAACCATCCTCACTCTTAATTGACTGTGGGCCTTGTTCATATTTTATTTCCACCAAATCTCCAAGGGGAACTTGTGCTCCGCTTGGTGAAGCAATCAATATTTTCTTAATCTTATCCGCATCGTTTCTCAATTCATTTGGATAGCGTAAACGAATACCGTATCGCTCTCGTCCTTCAACTGTAGATGTCATAATCATCCCACCAACAGCTGCTTGAATTTGATTTTGAACTTGAACAATAGTTAAGCCATGTCTACTAATTTCATTCCGCTTGATATCGATCATCATGTAAGGCTTCCCTACAATTCGATCTGCGAAGACTGCACTCTTTTTCACTCCTTTGACTTCCTTCAAGAACATCTCTAGTTTCAAGCCAAACTCTTCAATTTCTTTCAAGTTTTTGCCCTTCACCTTCACTCCCATTGGTGCACGCATTCCCGTCTGAAGCATAACTAATCGTGTCTCAATAGGCTGTAATTTTGGCGCAGAAGTCATTCCAGGCAAGTCTGTAGCTTTTACAATTTCTTCCCAAATATCATCCGGAGATTTTATATGTTTTCTCCATTGCCTAAAAAACGTCCCGTCTTCATCTTCAATTAACTCACCTTTAGAATCACGAGCATAATTACCATTATCAGTCATTTTGAATCGAACGCGATGTCCTTCCTCATTTGTGATATACTCAGATTTATAGGCGATGATATTTTCATACATCGACATAGGAGCAGGATCCAGAGAACTTTCCACTCGCCCAGCCTTTCCGACAACCATTTCAATCTCAGGGATGGAAGAAACGGACATATCAAGCAGCCTCAAATTAACTTCGTTCATCTCCATTCCAGTATGTGGCATTGAAGTTGGCATAAGTAGGAATGATCCTTCATCTAAAGCAGGCATAAATTCTTGTCCTGTGTTTTTGAAGATGCTGTAACCCGCAATCATTATTAGAATAATTAGGCCAATGAAGGCGTACTTAACGCGGAGTAAAAATCTCAGTATTCTTTCATAGAAGTGGATTACAACATAGAACGACCCGATCAATGATCCGATGATTACAACTATAAATGCAAAATTTGCAAACTCTGAACGCGAAGCACCAAGAGGCATCCATATTTTAGCGAGCAGCCAACCAACGATCAACGCATACAAAATATTTTTAATGTAATTAAATCGCGTCATCCATAATTCAGATTTTTTATCGCCAACATAAGTAGAAATTGCGCCACCACCACCAATCACAAGACCAAAAAGACCAATATATGAGTAGGAAGTGAAGAGTAGAATAATCGATAGTAATGCCAGAGAACCATGAGATACGTAGCTCGATAAATTTCCCCGTTTTTTAATTCTAAATAGCTGTTCTGCCATTGGAGGAACAACAGTTATTGCAAGTAGCACAGAAGACAAGAGTGCGAATGTTTTTGTAAACGCAAGCGGCCTAAATAATTTACCCTCTGATGCTTCCATCGTAAATACAGGTAAAAAACTTACTATAGTTGTTGCCACAGCAGTTAATACAGCAGAAGCAACGTCCGTTGTTGCCAAATAAATCGTTTGCTTCATGGGTTGATCAGGAGGTGCCAATTTAATGTGGGTGAGCATACTCTCACTCAATACAATTCCCATATCGACCATAGTTCCAACGGCAATTGCGATACCAGACAGTGCTACGATATTAGCATCTACGCCAAAATAGCGCATTGCAATGAAACACATTAGCACAGCAACTGGTAAAGATGCACCAACGAGTAATGATGATTTCAAGTGAAGCAACATTAAGATCACCACAATAATTGTGATCAAGACCTCCAAAGTTAAAGCCTCTTCAAGTGTACCTAGTGTTTCAGCAATTAATTCAGATCGATCATAAAAAGGAACAACAGTTACTTGTGAAACAGTTCCATCTTCGAGTGTCTTACTTGGGAGACCAGGTTGAATTTGCGCAATCTGCGCTTTCACATTATTAAGTACCTCAACGGGATTTGCTCCATATCTCGCCACAACAACCCCACCAACAGCTGGTGATCCAGATTTATCTAATATTCCTCTTCGAGTTGCAGGCCCAAGATGAACTCGCGCGATATCTTTCACACGAAGTGGAACATTGTCGACAACTTTCACCACACTAGATTCAATGTCCTCAATAGATTTGACATAGCCAAGTCCACGAACATAGTACTCTGCCATATTAATTTCAACCGTTTGAGCACCAATATCGAGATTACTTTCTTTGATGGCCTTCATTAAGTCGCTAAGAGAAATATTATTAACCCTCATTAATTCTGGGTCAGCATCAACTTGGTATTCTTTTACGAATCCACCAATAGATGCAACTTCAGATACACCTGCAGCAGATTGAAGACCATACTTGACATCGAAATCCTGTATGGAGCGCAATTCTTGTTGATCCCAACCTCCTGTTACATTGCCATCTTTATCGCGACCTTCCAATGTGTACCAATAAATCTGTCCTAGTGCTGTTGCATCAGGCCCAAGACTTGGTTTCACATCAGGAGGAAGTAAATTTGCTTGAAGTGAATTTAATTTTTCAAGGATTCTACTTCTACTCCAATAAAACTCAACATCATCATTGAAAATCAAGTAGATACTTGAGAATCCGAACATGGAATTACTTCTAACACTTTTCACACCAGGAATTCCGAGCAGTGCTGAAGTTAAAGGATAAGTAATTTGATCTTCCACATCTTGTGGTGATCGTCCCATCCATTTTGTAAATACAATTTGTTGATTTTCTCCAATATCTGGAATCGCATCAACTGCGACAGGATCTCTAGGAAGCCAGTTACCACCTAGATCAAAAGGAGCAGTTACAAGTCCCCATACAACAAACATTAGGAGTAAAATCCAAGCAACTAATTTATTATCTAAAAAGAATTTTATTATGTTATTTAACATCTAATTGAGATTAATTGGTAATCAAAATTAGGACGTATAAACGCCCTATAAATCCGCAAATGCGAATAAACTAGATGTTAATCAGATTAAGAAAGATTGATTCAATACGACACGATCCGTGTCAAACGGTGGAGGGGAATATCCAAAGAATTCATACTTAGATTCCTTAACAATAGAGATGAATTCAATTTCAATTTGTGGAAAGCTGAAATCGGTATTAATAATTAGTTGACTTGACTTATAGTCAACGAAATCATCATCTATTTGAAACGTCTCATGCTCACTTGAACAACACAATTCGTAGATGTTCACGTCATGGTCGCTTAACATAGCATCAGTAGGCATTCCACATGATAAATCTTCTGTGAGAAATGCGAATTGGTCATCTACAAGATCACCACCACAAAAGTGTGCATCATAGCTAAATCCAACTGTTCCAATTAGAACAATTAAGATTAGTAAACTAGATACAATTCTCTTGAGCATGATTCAAAGATAATCAATAATCTATTTAAAACTAACTTTAGTCTAGTTGGGAATCCTAAATTTTGCTAAATACTTTATGAAAAGTAGATCCCAGTAGAAGTTTAATACTAAAAAAGGGACAGAAGAAACTCGGCGTTCTCCCATCCCTATAACCAATAAAATTAAGATTATCTTATTTGACCATCAATTTTTTAGCTTCTGAAATTTGACCATTAACAGTGATCGTTACAAAATAAATTCCTGCCTCAGCGTTAACTTGAAGAGATATGTTTTGTCCATCGATTGTATTCTGAGAAACAATTTTACCTGTAAGATCTCGAACCTCAACTGTGCCCGTAAGTATCGTTGGAAGAGATATTGAAACATTTCCAGCAGTTGGGTTTGGGAACATTTCGAATGACAATTCTTGCTCATCGAACCCAAGTTGATTTGCTTCTATTTTATAAACACCATTTGTAGCACCATCCACAAACCAAATCCGACCACTGGGTCCAACTTTAACCCCCTGTACAGATGACATACCCGTTGAAAGACGGTCAAGCTCAACAGCTGGAAGTGTTGTAATATCATAGATCACAATTTCACCTGTTTGGTATTCAGAAATAACCATTCTGTTTCCGATGATATCAATACCAGCAGGTTTAGCAAGTCCAGTAACGACTGTTTCTTGCGTATACCCTGTGTACTCAGTATATTCAGCAACAGCTTCATTTCCTGGATAATTAGGAGCTCCACCAACATCAGATCCCGTAGTGATATCAATTCTGATAACACGTTGATTTCCGTGATCAACAGCATAAAGCCATTGAGAACTTTCATCCATAACCAAGTGACTTACAATTACATCAGCAGGATCTTTCGCCACTGCGTCATCTGAATATCTTCTAATAATTCCATCAGCATGATCTGCGTTACCAGGTCCGTGATCAGCAGCAAAATCGTAGCGAACTAGATCGTTCGTGTTGCCATCAAACACCCAAAAAACATTGTCTTTCTCAGCAGCAATACCTTGAGAATATGGACTTACATGGAGCATGTCGAGGTGACTTCCATTTCCCCCAGAAGGCTCTGCGTAAATACTCATATCACTTGACCATAGAGCTGGCCCTGTGAAAGCTGCCCCTCCATTATGATTGGCATCAAATACACCCGGTGAATTCGCCCAGTTTCCATTTTGACTAAACGCAATTCCTGTTGGAAGTGACATAAAGTGCCATGCATTTCCATCCTGCTTATAAGTTGAAGTTTGAGTTCCTCCACCAGCATCAAAAATAGTTACTGTGCTTCCTCCAGAATTTTCTGTGCCTCTATTTGTAATCCAAAGTTCATTGTTAGATAGGACAGGGTGAAAATCTAAATCTGTTGGATCACTCACCTGTTCAGCCGCACCAGCTACTTGAACAATAACAGGTGTTTGTCCAATGTATCCATCAATATAATTTGGACGTCCAGGTCCAGCTTCCACTTGCACAGTTAAGGTATCGTTTGCATTATTGAGGTCACCAAATCCACTATTCAAATTATCTGCCCAAATTTTGATTGTATAGACCCCATTTGTTGCAATGTTAATTGGGATGGAGTGTGTTACTGTTTCAGTACCAAAATTCACTAATGATGATCCCGTAATCGTAGAAGTTGAAGAAGTTCCTCCATCCACTGAATACTTCAAATCATACCCTGTGATAGTTGCAGTACCATTATTAAATAAACTTGCTTCCAAAGTGTAAGCACCAGTAGTTACGTAACTATACAAGTTTGAGCCAAAAACACTCAAATCATATGCATCAGGTTCTGCAACAGTAAAAGTATAAGTACCTCCAAGACCAAGTCCATCGAAAGATTCGATTTGAAAACCGTTAACTAGCACATCAAATCCAAAACCTCCATCACCCCAATCGTCAGCAAAGATGATATCGTATTGAGTACCAAGTATAAAACACCAAGGACCTTCAGTGACTGTCAAGTTGTTTCCATAACCTCCTGGAGTTTGATTTTGAGCTCCTGCACCACCACATCCGACAGCAGAATTACCTCCAGAAAAAATAGTTCCAACACCACAAGCATTTCCTGACGGGACAAGTTCCCAATAACCTTCATAGCCGTACGCATCTGTGTGCACAACAATAGTAACTTCCCCTTCTGTTGCAGCACACTGTGCGTTTACTTGATTTACAGACAGTAAGCTAACTGCAAATCCAATAAATAATTTAATTTTTTTCATAGTATTATTCTTCTTAATAAAAATGTAAAATTCCTATTCCACTCTAGAAAGGAGTTGAGTAATCTGGGTTATTCAAATAAGTATAATCCGTTAATGTATGTAAGAAATTCAATAAATCTTCTTGTTCTTGAGCATCCAACATCAATCCTGTAGACTGTGTACCTAATATGGCTGGATCAACAGTTGATGAAGATTGAATACTCGTATTGTAGTGATTAATCACTTGTTCAAGCGTTTCAAAACGGCCATCGTGCATGTAAGGCCCCGTGATTGCAATATTTCTCAACGACGTCACTTTAAACTTTGCACGGTCAGCAAGATCTGCAGTAGCATCTTCACGACCCAAATCAACAAATTGAGCGTCTGTATCAAGACCATTGTTCATGTACAAATCATTTTCAAAATTATTTCCAGCATGGCAATGTGCACAATCAGCTCCAGACAATTCAGGGAAGAAGGGGTTGTAATCAGCAAAGAATAAAACTCTGCCTCTTTCCTCACTTTCAGTCAATGTAACTTCTCCCATTAAAAATTTATCATATTTTGAATCATCCGAGATAATTGACATCATAAAGGCCTCCATTGCGAACGACATTTTTTCAGATGTAATTTCAAAATCACCAAATGCACGCATGAATTGATTTTTGTATATCTGACTTGTATAAAGCTTCTTGATAACATTATCAAGTGTCTCATTCATCTCCAACGGATTTTCGATTGGTCCTAATGACTGATCTCTCAATAAATCTGCACGACCATCCCAAAAGAATTGGTTATCGTGCCATGCCATATTAAAAATTGCCATTGCCTGTCTACCACCTGTTGCGCCACCTACTCCAACGGAGAATTGATTGCGATCAGAGAATCCATCACCTTGAATATGACAGCTAGCGCAACTAACAGCGTTATCAGATGAGAGCATTGTCTCATAGAATAACATTCTACCTAATTCCACTTTAGCTTTAGTCAACGGATTATCCGCTGGAAGGTTAGGAGCAGGCAAAGTTGAATTCACCAAATCCAAAACATACGGTGTTGGATCATACTTAACGCCTTGTGCATTACTTAGATCCGTTTTCTTACACGAATAGATCACGACTCCAGCAAGAAGAAATAAACCGATTAATATCTTGTTCATAGTCCTATTGCTTTACAATACGTTTAGTACTAAGAATAGTTGATCCATTCATCAAGTTCACGAAGTAAACCCCAGCATTATTCAAGGATATATATGGAGAATCCCCAATTGCAATATCGATTGAGACAACTTCATGACCCAATAGATTAATAACAGATACACGATTAACATTAATGTCAGAATCGATATCTAAGCTAAATTCTCCTTTAGTTGGATTTGGATAAACTGACCAATTTCCATTAAATGAAACATCCTCTAAGTTAGCTGTAATTGTAGCAGAACTCGCAGAGTACACAACATCTCTAAAGTTCTGGAGAAGTGTAAGATCTTCTTGATTTACACCATGTGCAATTACCCCAGCAGCAACATCAATATTATCCATTCCGCGTGAGTAATCACCTTCAATAGCTATATACATTGTACTTCCGACTACTTGACCTGCCGCAGTAACGGTTGTCTCATAGTAATTTGCATCCCACAATCCATGCATTTGGAACATTTGGCTAAACCCACTTCCACCAACACCTTCGTACGCAACAAAACGGTATCCAGCAGACCAACCCCAGTGCATCGATGGCGATTGTGGTGCTAAAGGATGTGGCGTTGAAAACAATCCAGGATCACTTGTATTAATAGGAGATCTAACCCCGATGTGAAATTTTATAGCCTCCACACTTGTTACATTTAAATTTCCCAATTGAACAGTTGTGAATCCTCCAACAGCGTCTGCATGTATTATCGCAACGGTATCAACATTAATAATAGTTTGTTGACCACCATCATGCACTACAGTGAATTCTGACATATAATAAGACAAACGTGTTACTTGAAAGTCTTGAGCAGTGTTATTTGTTGTTGTAGAATTCATTTGGAATTCTTGAGCCCCCAATTTATGATAAATTCGAAGTTCTGTTTCCACTTGAGCATTAAGCAAAGTAGTTGAAAATAGTATAATCGATAGTAATGAAAATAATTTCATAGTTCTAAAATTTGTATTGTGAAAAAAAGTTTGACGATAGCTTTAAAAGAAGCATTTATCAGATTAAATAAACTTGCAATAGCTCAGGATTGAGCCCGTCATTAAATTCTGGAGGTGAGAAATAACTCTCACACCTAGAAACGTATAGATGCTCCTTTTCTATGCAGAAATCAAAAACATCATCACTCAGGTTGAAGTAATCAAATGGGATAGATATCAAGAGCACTTCATTTTGAAACACGCCATCTTGAAGAAAAGTTGAATTCTCACAGCACGACTTAGAACAAGCTTGATCATGTTCATTTTGGCATTGTGCTGTTTCCATTGATGTAGCTTCTACCATACCACATTGTGCCTGTTCACCAAAGAATGAAACAGAGTAATATTCACCTCCACAAAAGTGGAAATCCACAGCAAAACCAAAAGTCATATTAGTAAACAGCAATAAAGCCAATAGACTTAAGAAAGACCTTTGTAAATACGTAAGCAGAAAGTTCACAATACAAAAGTACAAATAAGAGTTGAATCAAAAAGCGCTAATTTAATGAAGAATTGAATTCCTAACCCACTAAATTCGTCGAAGAAATTCTAAAATTCGACACTTAATATTTACTCTATTATTACCAAGCGTTATCTAACATTTAACCGTTTTAGGCTTTATCTTCGAGCAACGAGGTGAAATTATCATTCGTCGAAAACATAATGATTGATTTGTGTGATTGGCAATTATTCACGACATTGTATATGTGCTAAAAACAATTATATGAAACTAGATTACCGACTCCTACTTATATCATTATTTTTCATTTTTTCAGATCAAATTTCTGCCCAAGTGATCATACATGCCGAAAATTTTAATGGCGGAATTGGATCTTGGAACGCGGTTGATCAAAGTGATGCTACCGATCAATGGACTGCAACTGCTGGTTATATGGAAATGAATGGATTTGGTGGAGGCAACGATCTCGATTGGTTAATCTCACCCTCTATTAATATGGATGCGCAAGGGAATGAGTATTTTATGTTTGACTACAATGACAACTTCGCTGGTAATTTAATTGAATTATGGTATTCAGCAAACTATAACGGAGGAGGTACATCAGCTGATGTAACTTCTGGAACTTGGATTCAAATTCAATTAGATGTTGTTGACTTTAACGCCACGAGTTGCATATCCAACAACATATTTCAAAGACATCCAGCTTTGGATATTAGTGCAATAACAGGTGCAAGTGTATACTTTGCATTTAGATATACGGGGCTTTCTTCATCTGCAAAAACGTACCGTATAGATGATATTCACATAGAAGGTGATTACTATGCGGGGATAACTATAGGCATTGATTGTGCACCGCTGAAGTCAGAATTGCATAACTTAACTTCAGCCCAACCTGATCGAATTAGATATTCCTCTTCTCTTTATGATGTTTGGGATGCAATATTACATACCGATCGAAGAAGAAATGATGCAAATACAGCAACAATAGTTTGGGATATGTTTACAGATATCCCTGCAGGAACAGGAGAATTTGAGTATGATCATTGCTCTAATAGAGACCAAGGATCTTGCCCAGGCGGTGAAGGAAACTGCTACAATCGAGAGCATACTGTTCCTCGATCTTGGTGGGGAGGCGGTACTGCATTAGCAGACACACAGAATACTGACATGCATCATATTTACCCCTCTGACAGATCTCTAAATACCTCCAAGAGTAATTACCCCCCTGGGATAGTAACAACTGCAACAACAACAGGGTCTAACGGGGTGATGCTTGGAACAAACGGTGCACAACCCTGTGGAATTAATTACTTTGAGCCAATTGATGAGTACAAAGGAGATTATGCGCGAACTTACTTCTATTTTGTTACACGTTACGAACACAACATGGTAGCTTGGGCACCAATAAATGCTCGCGGAGATTGCTTTTTAGATCCGAGCACCTATCCAAGCATTGATCCATGGGGATTATCACTTATGCTTCAATGGCATGCAGCCGATCCTGTAAGCCAAAAAGAAATTGACCGTAACAACGCGGTTTATGCAATTCAAGGGAACCGAAATCCTTATATTGACAATCCAAACTATGTGAATTATGTCTGGGGTAATGAATTTGGACTTCCATGTAATTACATTTTACTTCCTATATCCTTAATTTCATTCAATGCAGAACAAGACAAAGAAGAAGTTCTGTTGAGTTGGGCAACAAGTTCGGAACAATCGAGTGATGTTTTTGCGATTGAAAGATCTGGAGATGACATAAATTGGCATCAAATTGGAGCGGTTGAAGCAGCAGGGAATTCCGCATCCCGAATCAATTATCAGTATAGCGATCGTTATCCATTGATTGATGGTGGCTACTACAGACTAAAACAAATTGATTTGAATGGAGAATTTGCTTACTCAGGTGTTCAGTATATTAAAACTAATTTAACGAAGGATCTTCATATTTACCCGAATCCATTTGAGAATAACATTACTGTAGATGGAAATATTGATGTTACAACAATCAACATATACTCTATTCAAGGTCAAGACTATACAGGAAGTGTTTCTATACATCGAATTGCAGAAAATCAACTGAAAATTAACACCGAAGAACTTACTTCAGGGACTTATGTTCTGCAAGTTGGTGCTGAGAGGATTCTAGTTGTTCGCAAATAATCTATTCAGACAAACAAGAGTTACAAAATAGAAGCCGATTGATCATTGACATAAAATTTAATTAGCCTATTTTGCCTTTAATTTAGAAAATAGAAAAACCCTTCCGCACAGCACAAGGGATCATTCTACTAATTAGTATTATTACTGCATCAAATGTTTCTTAGAACTATTCTTCCATCCAGCTCTTGATTCATAATCCACATAGTAAATTTTAACATCAGCTCGAGATTCATAGTCCACGAAATAAATTTTAACATCTGCACGAGATTCGTAATCAACAAAATACCAATCTCCTTCATTTCCATCGGCCCTAGATTCATAGTCTTGCTTATAAACAAGTAAATCTGCGAGAGACTCGTAATCAACAACATATACCTTTACATCTGCTCTTGATTCGTAATCAACGACATAGATAGATTGAGCTTTTGCTGTATAAATATACACTAAGGTAAGGCATGCACTTAAGATAATTTTTTTCATTTCTGTATTTTTAGTATGACCTAAAGCTAGTAAAAATTACCATCAAGTTATTTAAGACAGAATAAACGTGACTACCAAGAATACAATTTATTAGCCGTTCACTCTTTGGTTCCCTTCCATCCAGCCTCCGCCATTTTCACATTCCAACCCTTTAGATTTAAAATAATCCGTTGCTTTTCCACTACGATTTCCACTTGCACAACAAAATACAACTGGCTGTTTCAAACCCATAACTTCCTCTTCTCTAGCTACAATCTCATCCAATGGAATATTAACTGATCCTGTAACATTTCCACCCATAAATTCACCGACTGAACGAACGTCTACTAATGTAAAATCCATAATTTTTTTCATTTTATTTACTACAAAAATAAGTTAGTTGTTTCGATTAGAATGTACCAATTGTTACATAGACCTTTCTAATCTTGGAAGATTAGTCGACTTAATTACAAGAATGAGTCTTGCCTTATCAATAAAGTTAAATTACCTTCCTTGTCTATCTAGTTTGCTCGCACGTTCAAAAAAGAAGAGCAACAACAGAGTTCAATCCATTCGTGAGAGATGTATTTTTTTCTTTATAAATAGAGCAGTATAAAATGGTGCTAAATTCAAGGCTAATGATCCAAAGGTGGAATTAATTAAACCTGATGAGGTTTATTAACTGACCACAAGGGTGCGAAACACAAAACCGAATTATAGAGATAAGGAAAGGACAAAAGAATATAACTAGCAATAGATTTCAATCCATACAGGTTACTGGAATTTAAAGAGTTAACTAACGTTATTTTTCTCGAAATAATCCCAGAGTGGGTCTTTAGGTACTGGTGCAACTATTTTGATTTCTTCTTTTGTAGTGGGATGTGAATAAGTAAGACTTCGCGCATGCAAACAGATTGACCCATCTTTATTAGATCGTTTAGCACCGTATTTAAGATCACCTTTAATTATACAGCCAATAGTACCTAATTGACATCGAATTTGATGGTGTCTCCCTGTTTCTAGCTCGATCTCAAGCAGAAAGTATTTATCCGAAGACGCAACTAACTTGTAATTTAAAATCGCGAGCTTAGAACCTTTTGTTTCTGTATCGCTTGCGTAGGACTTATTTTGCTTCTCGTTCTTCTTAAGATAGTGAGATAATTGCCCAGAATTATTCTCTGGCTTAGTCTCAACGATTGCCCAATAAATTTTTTTCGTTTGCTTCTCTCTGAATTGAGTATTCAATCGACCAATTGCCTTACTAGTTTTCGCAAAAACCAGCACTCCTGTAGTAGGTCGATCTAACCGATGTACTACACCACAAAATATATTTCCTTGCTTGCTGTATTTCTTCTTCAAGAATCGTTTGATCTGTTCTGACAATGGCTCATCTCCCGTTTTATCACCCTGAACAATATCTCCAGAACGTTTATTAACTACGATCGTGTGATTGTCTTCATGGAGAACGATAGGAAAGCGTGGGGTAGAATTTTCGGCTACTTGATTACTGCTTTTTTGGATTTTCAGATTCTTGGATTCGTTCATTATAGATTGTTCTAATAGTTCATTTTGACTGATGGGATTCACTTAATCAAAGGCTTTGAATATAAGCACTAGATCTCTTTGAATCCAACAGTTCAATCAATACTGCTCATCCACATTTGGGAAATCACCTGATTTCACGTCGTGAATATAGCAATGAAAAGCACTTGTCATTTCTTTGTGGAGGTTTGCATACTTTCTCAAGAAACGTGGGTTGAATTCGTTATTAATTCCGAGCATATCATGTACAACTAATACTTGACCATCAACGCCATTTCCAGCACCAATCCCTATGATTGGTATTTTTACTGCTTTTGCTACACGAGTTGCAAGTTCTGCAGGGATTTTCTCAAGAACAATTGCGAAACAACCTGATATTTCAAGAAGTTTAGCATCTGAGATTAGTCTTTCTGCCTCTTCATCCTCCTTTGCTCGAACGACATAAGTTCCGAACTTATAAATTGATTGCGGAGTAAGTCCGAGGTGTCCCATAACTGGAATACCCGCGGAAAGGATTCTATTTACCGATTCGATGATTTCTTTCCCACCTTCAAGTTTAACAGCGTGTCCTCCAGACTCCTTCATAATTCGAATCGCATTTGATAGTGCTTCTTTGGAATTACCTTGATACGTTCCAAATGGCATATCAACGACACAGAGTGCACGATCAACAGCTCGGACTACAGATGACGCATGATAAATCATCTCATCAAGTGTTATTGGAAGAGTTGTTTCATGTCCCGCCATGACATTTGATGCAGAATCACCAATTAATATCACATCGATTCCGGCACCATCTATTATTCGAGCCATTGAATAATCATATCCTGTGAGCATGGAAATTTTCTCACCATTATCCTTCATGTTTTGGAGGACATGAGTAGTTACTTTCTTTACGTCGTTGTGAACTGACATTTTCTAATGTTTTAATGCAAATTTACTGAATAATCAAGCAAGCAGAATAGTTATTTTCGGAATAATTCGAAGCAACAGCACCAAGTATGTAAGTGGATTGAAAAAAATGCCTTAATTTTGTCAAAAATTTCGAGAATAAACGTGAAATTTCGGATATTATTCGTAATATTGCACCCCGTTTTAAGCGGTTGAATTAGAATTTTAGCGACATGGATTTTATAAAAGAACTTGAAAAAGAGATTATTGCAGAAAATAATCTTCCAGATTTCAAAAGTGGAGATACAATAACAGTATCATACAAAATTAAAGAAGGAACCAAAGAGCGTATTCAGCAATTCCAAGGAGTTGTGATACAGCGTAAAGGATCTGGAATGACAGAAACATTTACAATTCGCAAGATGTCTGGTAATGTTGGTGTTGAACGTATCATCCCTGTTGCTTCACCACTAATTGAAAGCATTAAGATCAATAAGAAAGGTGCTGTGCGTCGAGCTCGCATCTTCTACTTTAGAGAAAGAACAGGTAAATCTGCTCGTATTAAAGAGAAAAGAGCTGTCGTTTAGTCGATATTCTAACTATATTTTAAAAGTCTCGGCATATCGCTGGGACTTTTTTAGTTTTAGAATAGTTTGAGTAGAAAGAAAAGACAACCGAGAAAGCTTAAAATTCAATGGACTCTAATAGTTCTACTAATAGGCGTTGCCACTTATTACTCAATTCAAAATTTTACTAACCCAGTTATTGAATCAGAGGTGCTAGGAAAATTACCAGATGGCTTTCAATCGCATGGTATAGACATATCACACTATCAGAATAAGATTGACTGGGGCATCCTCGCTGAATCACTAGACTCTGTCGTTTCTTTTGTCTATTACAAATCGACTGAAGGTTTGACTTACATCGATCCATTAGCAAAAAATCATCGCAAGAACCTAGAACGACTTAACATTAAAAATGGAGCATATCACTTTTTCGCTCCTCGATTGGATGCATTCTCACAGGCCGAACATTTTGTAAGCTGCTACTCAAAGAGTTCAATCTCCCTTCCTCCTGTTCTCGATGTTGAAACAGAAGGATCTTCAGATAAGCAGTTAATTAAAGGAATGAAAATCTGGCTCAAGAAAGTAGAAGTAATGACAGGTGAAAAGCCTATAATTTATACATCGTACCATTTTTACAAAACTAAATTTCATGGTGAATTCGATGGACACCAATTTTGGATTGCAAGTTATAGTAAAAAAGAGTCTCGATTAAAGGACGATTGCATCATTCATTGGCAATATTCAGATAGAGGGAAGATACCTGGAATTGATGGATTCGTTGATTTGAATTTTTCTAAGAATAAGTATTGATCCATCCTTACATCCCTTCAATAACGAAATCAGTTCTTCGGTTGATTGCTCGATTTACAGCTGATGTATTCGGAACTTTAAACAGTGTTTCGCCATAACCTTTTGCCTTCAAACGACTCTCATCTACACCAATAGAAATCAAATAATTCATTACACGCTTAGCACGATCATCAGACAATTTGAGATTTCTATCCGCATCTCCTTCATCATCGGTATGACCTTGAATCATTACAGTTAATGCTGGGTTCTGATCTAAGTACCGAGCAAACCCTTTGAGAATAAACTTAGAATTTCCTGTCATTGTAGAACTCGCAGTTGAATATAAGATATCATCAAGTGTATAAGATGAACCCAAGTTTAACTCGCGTACTTTCAATTCTGTCTCCCGTACAGTTGTCATCTCTTTAATCTTTGCCTGCTTGATTACTTGAGCATCAAAAGCATGACCTTCCTTTTTAACAGTTAACAATAGATCTCCTGGAATATCCTTTTTTACAATTACTGCAAACTTACCATCATCTCCGTTGACCTTTACTTTAGTCACTTCATCTGATCCTTCATAAACAACTTCAATAACAGCATCACCAACAGGCTCACCATTATCATCGGTTAAATTCCCTTTTAATATTGTTACAGCTTGCGGTCGAGCTTCTTCATATAATGGAAAAGAATAGATATTCCACCTTCCACCTTGGTGTGATGAATAGTAGGCAATTTCACCATCTATTGAGACAAATAATCCAAGTTCATCATCTTTCGTATTGATTGGATAACCAATATTCTTTGGCTCTGTCCATACACCGTTTTGTTCACGGATGTAAAAAATATCTAATCCGCCAATTCCAGAACGGTCCTTGGAACATTCAGACACAAAATAGAGCGTCTCACTATCTTGATGTAAAAACGGACTTTTATCCTTTCCTGCTGTATTTATTTCATCAAAAGGGCGAGAATCACCCCATGTTCCATCCTCATTTCGTTTGGCTACATAGATATCATTATTTCTTGTTTTCGGACCATTAATTGTGTAATACAGTGTGTTTCCATCCGCAGAAAGAGAAGGTTGTGCATCCCATCGACTTTGTCCATTAATTCCTTCCCCCATATTTACTGGTTCACTCCATTCGTAAGCCAATCCACGCGTATTTGAAGTCACAAAAGTAGATGTGTATAAATCACAATTCACATAGGCTTGTCCACTCACTGAAATATCTTTGCAACCACAGAAAATCATTTCTTTATTATCCACAGATAAGGTTGCAGCACCATAACTTCTAAAATCACCGGTATTGAATGGCAGTGGCAGTGCATCTCCTCCGTTAAAATCTGATGAGACAGTCGGTCTTCTCGAACTAGTAAATTGCTCTACGATGTTTGTTGATACTATTCCTTGGTTACCAACATCTAGCTTTCTAGTATAAAACATAAACTCATTGTCAGGAGTAATCATTGGAAAATATTCATCATCACTCGTGCTAACATTCTTTACGATTTTTGGCTCGAAAGGCACTTTTTTAGTCTGAAGTTCAGCATCTGCCTCAAGATCACCCAAGACTTCATTTACATCCGCTAATTTTTTCGTGAAATCATTTGAATATCGATCAGTATCAGAATGCTCATAATCTCTAAATTTCTTGAACCATTCGACAGCTGTGGAAACCTCCTTTTGTGTGTAATTAATAACTCCAAGATAATACGTGCAATTCGCATGGTAATCGTCGCATAATTCCAATGTTTTTTGAAACAATGACTCTGCCTTTTTAAAACTTCTATCACCAAGTGAAGGATTAGGACTTCGCTCATAGTAATCAAGTCCATTTTGATAGGTGTACATTGCAAATTCGTAGTACACTGTTGCATTTTCATCATCAGACTCTAAGGCAGCATTAAAATTTTCAGCGGCAGTTCTACTATCTGGTGCACTGATTGCAGCTTTAATATATTTTAAGGTCTTCTTAGATGGGGGTAAACAAGCTTCCGCTTCCTCTTGAGAGTTTGATAGAAAGGCAGTCCCGATAAACAGCGCAACAATGTAAAGTTTTTTCATACAGATCAACGTAAAGGTTTAAACGGTAGGATGGAAACAAATTCCGTACCTATTTAAGTATATCGAGAAAAAATGAGAAAGGTTACACTCTACAGTGTCAATGAATTTAGCAAAATAATCATCTTCTAACAATTCTATGATCAAGATAAATTACTTAATCCAATAATAAGTTCTCTAATGCTTTTTCTGAAGTAGGGAACTCAAAATTAAATCCTGCATCATTTAGCTTTTCGGGAATCACAAAACGACTCTTTAAAATCAACTCTGTTTCTGTCTTAATTATTCTAGCTCCAAACTCAAGTAAGAATTTCGGGATTGGTATTCCAAATGATCTACCGACCGACTTCCGAAGTGTATGCATGAAACTGGTGTTGGTAAGCGGAAAAGGTGCAGCCATATTAATTGGACCAGTTAATTTAGAGTTGCACAAGATAAACTCAACAGCACTACAAAAATCTTGAACATGTATCCATGAGAACATTTGAGTTCCCTTTCCCTGCCTTCCTCCCATAAAAAACTTCGCGAGTTGTTTCATCGGATATAAAGCACCACCATTTTCACCAAGAACAATTGTAGTCCTCAATGCAACTTGTCGAACATCAACATAAGTGAAATCGAAAAATGTCTTTTCCCATTTCTGGCAGACATCAACCGAAAATCCAGAGCCAATTTCATGGCGACTCTCTGTCATTGGAACATCCTCAGAATGACGATAAATTGTTGCACTAGCCGCATTCATCCAAACCGATGGTCGCTTTGAACATAAATCAATCGCTTGTCCAATTATGATAGTACTCTCTGTCCTAGAATTGAAAATTTCACGCTTGTTATTCTCCGTATAACGACAATCAACAGAGCTCCCTGCAAGGTTGATTATGCAAAGTGCGCCTTCCAACGCCTGTTGCCAATCTCCAAGTGTTTTGCCATCCCAAAGGACATAAGAAATTCCATCTGGAACTTTCTGCGGACTACGAACTAGACCGATGACCTCATATCGATTTTTAAAATATTCACTTAATTCCTTTCCTAGAAAACCATTAGCAGCTGTGATTACTATCTTCTCCTTTTTCATAAGTTCAGTTTCAATTATTCTCTTATTTCTTCATGCAACGGCATTGCATCCTTAGGAATGTCATCCTTAGAATTCACTTCCATATATCCAACATCAAAAGTTCCTTTATAGCCGAAAAACTTCCCCCAGAATCGGTTTTTCACCTCTACTGAGATTTTGTATTTTTTCGCATTATCGTCATACCACTCACAGATATCCCCCTCTCCGTATAAAAACTTCGGAAAAACGAAACCAATTATTCCTTGGTAAAAACGCATCTGACCAGATCGAAACCTAATTCCGCCATTCTCCGCAACAGAAACATCTACATCAATAGCAAAATTTTGGTGAGTGCCAAGATATGACACTAATTTTCGTTTTGTTTTACTCAAAATCATCGTTTCATCAAAGCGACGAACTTTCTTAGAGAATTGATACTTACGAATAAGAGATACGGTCTCCCTTCCAAAACTATCCTTGTACGCATAACTTTCCAATGAGAACGGAATCCTGTTTCCAGTCTCTGGAAACAGGATGTTTCTAAGTCTTCCAAGATAAAGAATTGGCAAAATGTAAAATCGCCCATGCCATATTTTCTCCATAATCCCTACTCCAATTGATGCTATTCGATCATCACTATTTACTCCAAATTGTTGTTGAATTTTCGGGTGTAATTTTTCAAAATCACTTCCCATTTTCTGTTTGAATATTGATTCCATACTTTTAGTATTTTCAATAATTAATGAAACTTAAAATGCAGAAAAAAGCACCAACTCATTTGAGCAAGCGCAAAAATGCACCAAAAAATGCATTCTCCTCCATCTTCATCAGTGTCTCTGAGGCTTTATCCATTCTGCCTACCAAACGCTCAATGTCATTAACCATTCCAGTAAAATTATCAGCATGAACACCCTTTTCTTCGACATTTTTAAGTCGATTTAGGTGAAGCATCAAAGGTTCAATTTCTCTTCTTTTTCTTTCACGTGTGATTCGTTTTGCAACTTCCCACATATCTTTCTCTGCTACAAAAAATTCCTTTCTATCACCAGGGAATGATGTTTTGTAAACTAAGTTCCAAACCATTAATTCACGTAAGTTCATATTAGCCCCACCTCTTGAAATAGCTAAATGCTCCATTATATCATCTGTACTTAAGGCATCTTCGCTTGTCAATAGCAACGCATGAACCTGTGCCATTGTCTTATTTATTCCCCACTGAGAACCAAAGTTCCCCCATAGCTGAACAAATTCTTGTCTTGCTTCTTTTAATTCCATCATCGTTATTTCTTCTCAAATATACAAAACTTTCAATACTTACTGAAAGTTTTATAGATATTTAAATTTTAATAAGTAAATACCACTTATCTCAGATCACTTCCTTCTAGCATTTCGGCACAATGAATTCAAGCGAAATACTTATTTTGTCAGTCTAAAATTTTGAATTTTATGAAAACGATACTTCTTTCCTTATTTATTCTTGCAACCCTCAATGTATCTGCACAACGCAAAAAAGATAAAGCAGAGGATGAATCTGCAATTGAATCTTCAATAGTAGGTGGACTCAAATTCAGAATGGTTGGTCCTGCATTAACATCCGGGAGAATTTCAGATATTGCCGTTCATCCAACAAATCATAATATATGGTACGTCGCAGCAGCTTCTGGGGGAGTTTGGAAGACAACGAATCATGGAACATCGTTCTCCCCAATTTTTGATAGCTACGATTCATATTCAATTGGCTGTGTTACATTGGCACCAAGTAATTCTAATACCGTTTGGGTAGGAACTGGTGAAAACAACAACCAACGTTCTGTTGCTTATGGAGATGGTGTCTATAAATCTGTGGATGGTGGCAAGTCATTCAAAAACATGGGACTGAAAACCTCAGAGCATATTGGGGAAATTATTGTCCACCCAACAGATGAAAACACTATTTGGGTAGCTGCTTACGGACCAGTTTGGAGCAAAGGAGGTGAACGCGGCGTTTATAGATCAACTGATGGTGGAGAAACGTGGGAGCAGACATTAGAAATTTCAGAGCACACAGGAATTGCAGAAATTGCGATTGACCCATCAAATCCGATGATCTTATATGCTTCAGCTCATCAACGCAGAAGAAGAGAATGGACCTACATTGGTGGTGGGCCAGAGTCTGGAATTTACAAATCAACTGATGGTGGAGAAACTTGGAAAGAAATTAATAAGGGACTTCCAGAAGGGAAAATGGGGCGAATAGGAATTGCTGTCTCTCCAGTAAACCCAGATTACGTATTTGCAATAGTTGAAGCCCGCGGAGACAAAGCAGGTTTTTACCGATCAACAAACGGAGGTGAGAATTGGAATAAAATGTCAGATTATAAGACAAGTGGAAACTACTACCAAGAAATCATTTGTGACTTAACAGATGTTGACAAAATATTCTCTATGAATACTTGGCTACATCACTCCGTAGATGGCGGAAAAACATTCAAGAAAACTGGAGAATCAAAAAAGCACGTTGACAATCACTGTATATGGATTGATCCAAATGATGCCAACCATTGGATTGTTGGATGTGACGGAGGAATTTATGAAACCTACAATCATGCAACCGACTGGAAGTACTATGACAATCTACCCATCATTCAATTCTACAAAGTAGCAACTGATAATGCTGAACCATTTTACAACATTTATGGGGGAACGCAAGATAATAATTCGATGGGTGGCCCAGCAGCAACAATGAACAATTCTGGAATTTTGAATTCAGACTGGTTTATTACAAATGGTGGAGACGGTTTTGAATCTGCCATTGATCCTACCAACCCAAATATTGGCTATGCACAAGCACAATACGGTTGGTTAATCCGTTATGATAAAACATCAGGAGAAAAAACACCTATTCAACCAATGCCTGGAAAGGGTGAATCTGGATATCGATGGAACTGGGATGCTCCATTAATTATATCGTCACACGATAATAAAACGATCTATTTTGCTGCAAATAAATTATTCAAAAGCTCAAATCGAGGTGATGATTGGGATGTAATCTCGCCTGATCTCTCGCAACAAATAGATCGAAATAAGTTAGAGGTAATGGATCAAGTTTGGTCTATTGATGCAGTAATGAAAAATAAATCTACAACCATTTATGGAAATGTAGTTGCGTTAGACGAGTCTCCAATAACCAAGGGGCTTTTGTATGCAGGTACTGATGATGGATTGATCCAAACAACTTCTAATGATGGTGATTCTTGGACAAAAACAAACACATTTCCAGGAGTCCCGAAAAACACACGTGTTAATATGCTTACCGCAAGTGTTCACGATGCAAACGTAGTCTTTGCTATTTTTAATAATCACAGAGCAGGCGATTTCAAACCTTACGTTTTGAAAAGTTCAGATCAAGGAAAGACATGGATATCAATTTCGAGTAATCTACCTGAGAGAGGTTCTGCATTTGCTATTCGACAAGATCACATCGATCCTAATTTACTTTTTGTAGGAACTGAGTTTGGAGCATTCTTCTCAAATGATGGTGGCGATTCATGGACAAAGTTAGCTGGTTTGCCAACAATTGCAGTGTATGATTTAGACATCCAAGAACGTGAGAATGATCTTATTGCAGGAACATTTGGACGAGGATTTTACGTTCTTGACAATTATTCTCCGCTTCGAACTATATCCAAAGAAATTCTTGATAAAGATGCCCATCTTTTCCCTATCAAGGATGCATTGGTTTACATTCCTGCTGCACCATTAGGGTTAAGTGGCGTTGGATCACAAGGTGCAAATATGTGGTATGCTAAGAATCCTACATTCGGTGCAACCTTCTCTTTATACATCAAAGAAACTGAAACGATGCTCAAGGATGCTCGAATCAAGGGACAAGAAAAGAAAGAAAAAGAAGGTGAGCCAGTTGATTATCCAACCTTTGAAACCTTAGCTACTGAAAAACTAGAAGATGCTAAACAACTTATTTGGATCATTCGCAACACCAGTGGAAAAGAAATCAAGCGATTAATCACTAAGCCATCTAAAGGAATTCATAGGACAACCTGGAACTTGAAAACACAAACTACATCTCCAATAAAATTGAAAGAACCTAAAGTTGGTCGTTATTCGAGTCCTGATGAAGGTCATCTCGTTGCGCCAGGTATTTACAGCGTTGAAATTATGACACTAAAAGATGGAGTGACAACTACATTGATCTCGAATACTGAGTTCACGATCAAATCATTAAACAACCGTGCACTACCAAATAAAAATACTGACGAATTGATTCAATTTAGAGAAGAAGTTGCAGAAATTTCACGTCAAATTAGTGGGTCTGGTAAATTGATGAGTGAAGTCAACGACAAGCTCAAGTACATCGAAGTTGCTATTAAGAAATATCCAGGAACTGATTTGAGTATGCTCAAGGAAGTTGAATCACTCAAAAAACAATACCATGAGGCAAGTGTGGTTCTTTGGGGAGATGGAATTCGTTCATCGCATGAATTTGAGACAAAACCTAGCATCTCTGGAAGAATTGGAATGGTTGATTATCAAATAAATAGTAATCGAGCTGGAGTGACAAAAACACATCGTACGTACAAGGCAATCGCTGAAGAAGAGTATGGCGAATTTAGAATCACACTGAATGACATGATCGTTCGCGTTAAAGCTATTGAAGAAAAGTTAAAAGCTTCGAATGTCCCGTATATCAAGGGAAAAGATGAAAGTTGGAAAGAGAATTAAGTTAGATTTTAAGACGTTAAGGTATTAAAATTCAAAAACTGAAATATTGAGAGTCAAAGTAGCAATTTGTTACTTTTTAAAATCTAATCATTTTATAGAACATATACCATGAAGTCAGTTCTTGTCAGCTTAATTTAGTTTAGACAACGAGAGAAAAGCTTCACAAACCAGAAAGGAAGTAAATAATAAAGTTGATTCGATAAAGCGACGCTTGAGATTTATTCTTCAGCGTCGCTTTTAATTATAACATACGTACTTATCTAAGTTATTTCTATCGGATTCTTTACCTTTTGTTTCGTCAATGCTATTTCAAGAACCTCTTCCATTGTTTTCACATAATGAAATGTCAATCCTTTCAGATAGCCTGCTTTGATTTCATCAATGTCCTTTCGGTTTTTCTCGCAAAGAATAATTTCCTTAATTCGAGCTCGTTTAGCAGCTAAAATTTTCTCTTTGATTCCTCCTACTGGAAGAACTTCTCCTCTCAATGTGATCTCCCCCGTCATTGCCAGGTTCTTCTTCACTTTACGCTGCGTGAAAACAGAAGCCAATGAAGTCAACATTGTAATACCTGCACTTGGTCCATCTTTTGGCGTTGCCCCTTCTGGAACATGCACATGAATGTTGTGCTTATCAAAGACATCTTGTTCTAAACCTATTAAAGTGCTGTGTGCTTTCAAGTATTCTAAAGCAATAACAGCCGATTCTTTCATCACATCTCCCAAGTTTCCCGTCAATGTCAGCTTTCCTTTTCCTTTAGTGATTGATGATTCAATGAAGAGAATATCTCCACCAACACTTGTCCATGCAAGTCCTGTGACAACTCCAGCAACATCATTGTTATCATATTTCGTTCTACCTCTACCTGCTCCTAGAATATCAAACAAGTCAGATGTGGTAACTTTTGGCGTGAATTTCTCCTCCATCGCGATTTGTCGTGCACGATTTCGAACAACTTTTGCAACCATCTTGTCCAATCCACGAACTCCAGATTCGCTGGTGTATTCCTCAACTACTTTTTCAAGTGTCTTTTTATCGATGGAGATGTCTTTCTTAGTGATTCCGTGTTCCTTGATTTGTTTCGGAAGTAAGTGACGTTTTGCAATCTCAATTTTTTCCTCAATCGTATATCCATTTACCTCAATGATCTCCATTCGATCTCGTAGTGGCCCTTGAATTGTTCCTAAGTTGTTTGCAGTTGCAATGAACATCACACGCGATAAATCATATTCCGTTTCAATATAGTTATCGTAAAACTCATGATTTTGTTCAGGATCTAAAACTTCTAGTAGCGCAGACGAAGGATCTCCGTGTGTCCCTCTTCCTGTTTTATCAATTTCATCCAAGACAAAGACAGGATTGCTACTTTCAGCCTTTTTCAAGCTCTGAATAATACGACCTGGCATTGCTCCAATATATGTTTTACGGTGCCCACGAATCTCAGACTCATCATGTAAACCACCAAGCGACATACGTATGTACTTTCGACCTAAAGCCTCAGCAATTGATTTTCCCAATGAAGTTTTACCAACTCCAGGAGGTCCATAAAAACACAAAATTGGTGATTTCATATTTCCTTTCAACTTTAATACGGCAAGGTATTCTAGGATTCGTTCTTTTACTTTTTCAAGTCCATAATGATCTCTTTCCAAAATCTTCCGAGCGCGTTTCAAATCGAGGTTATCCTTTGAATATTCTCCCCAAGGTAAATCGAGCATCAAATCCAAATAATTCAACTGAACAGTATATTCGGCTCCCTGCGGATTCATTCTACCAAGTTTATCTAATTCTTTGAAGAATAATTTATCAACAACCTCATCCCATTTTTTGTTCTTTGCACGCTTATTCATTTCTACAACATCCTGCTCTTGAGGATTATCACCCAGTTCCTCTTGAATGGTTTTCATTTGTTGCTGTAAAAAGTACTCACGCTGCTGACGATCCATGTCCTTACGAACTTTGGAGTGAATGTCATTTCGCATTTCAAGCATCTGCACTTCAAGTGTCAGATGTTCCAAGACCATCATCACGCGCTTTCGGATATCTAATTCTTCAAGCATTCCTTGCTTCTTTTTCACATCGGCATTCATATTCGAAGACACGAAATTGACCAAAAAGGTAGGGCTATCGATGTTTCCAATTGCAAATGATGCTTCCGAAGGAATATTTGGACTTTCCTCAATAATTTGAAGAGCCAAATCTTTGATCGACTTGAACATCACCTTAATTTCTTGGTTGGATTCATCAACTTTAGGCTCTTCAAGCATCTTTACTTTCGCCTTCAAATATGGCTCAGTTTCCGTTGGATGAACCATTTCAAAACGACGCTTTCCTTGGATGATCACTGTTGAACTTCCGTCTGGCATTGTCAGCAAACGAATGATTTGAGCTACTGTCCCTACCGTATTCATATCAACGTATTCTGGCCGTTCATTCTGTGAATCCTTCTGTGCAACAACACCAATAATTTTGGAACCTTTGTTTGCGTCTTGGATTAATTTAATGGACTTATCGCGTCCAACAGTAATAGGAATTACAACTCCAGGAAAGAGTACGTTATTTCGAAGAGGCAAAATTGCGAGTTCATCAGGGAACTTCTGCTTATTCATATTCTCTTCCTCTTCCGCAGTAATTAACGGAATAAATTCTGCATCTGCTTCAAGTTCAGCTGCAAAATTCAGTATATTTTTTTTAAAAATTTCACTCATAAAATCTATCTAATTGACGACTACTTAGTATCGCGTCTAATTCAGTCAATGTGTCAGAAATTTCATCTGATTTATCTATTCTCCATTAATTTTCCTCTGAAACATAGCTGTTCAAAGCTTATGCCAGTCAAAAATAACTGCTATTTTGTCTTATTCTTTGTCAGCAATCTGTCTTAAAATGGCAATTTCGTCATCTGTTAATGCTAATCCACGACGCGACATCATATTATTTGCGCTGATCAATGCACGATCGAAATCATACTTCTCTCCTTCTGATCCCCATTGGAATGAATCAATGAATTTAGGTGGAAATTCAGCCCCGAAAACGTTACTTGAGACTCCAACCACAGTAGCAGTATTAAACATGGTATTGATACCACATTTTGCATGATCTCCCATTGTTAACCCCATGAATTGCGTATGCGTATCTTCTTGTCTTTCTGAATCATACGAGTAGCTTTTCACCATTCCGTAGTTATTTTTCAAATTCGAAGTATTTGTGTCCGCTCCAATATTACACCATTCGCCAATGAGTGAATTCCCAAGGAAGCCATCATGCCCTTTGTTTGAATAAGCGAATAATATCGAGTTATTTACCTCCCCACCTACTTTACAATGTGGTCCAAGAGTCGTGGGTCCATAAATTTTGGCACCTAACTTAAGTGCACTGTTTTCACCCATTGCAAAAGGTCCACGAACAAGTGAACCTTCCATTATTTCAGCATTCTTGCCAATATAAATCGGTCCGTTCGTTGTATTCAAAATTGCAGCTTCAACTTTGGCTCCTTCCTCTAAAAACACTTTAGTTGAATCTCCAATAATGGTGTTTGATGCAGATAATTGTCGAGAAGTTCGGCCATCACTTATCAAATCAAAATCAGCCTCAAGCACTACTCCATTCTTTTGATATAAGTGCCAACGATGCTCAATAATGACCAATTCTTCAGCTGTATATTCAACTGTAATTTCTCCAGTTCCATTTGTTGCCAACCAAGTTTCGCTAGACATTAGGCGAGAATTTGGAGCAAGATCGAACACAGTTTTCACTAAATTTTTAGTTGCAATAACACAGGCATTAACGAGAATACCCGACCGATCATCAATAAACTTATTCGAAATGGATGTTAACTCACTTGACCAAGAAATGTCAACTTTTGGAGCCAACAATTTCCAACGCTCATCATTGGTAAAAATCCCCATTCGAAGATTCCCAACAGGTCGTGTCATCGTAAGTGGATAAAAATCCTTTAGCTTTTCGTTATCGTGTAAGCGTATTTTCATTTTTTTACTTGATCTAATTCAATTTGCGGAACCTGTTTATTCGAAACAACCATGAGTCCAATAAAAGTAATAATTGAATTCATAAGTATCAACTCATACCCAATCGCATACATTCCAAAAACTCCAGATTGACCTTCCTCGATTCCAGGTCCACCATAAGAAAAGTACCATAGAAAGAACGTGCCAATCATGGAAATGATACATATTAGTGGAACTCGAATATCATTTACATGACGTTTCACGATGATTCCAAAGAAAAACATTCCGATTAACGGTCCGTATGTAAACCCAGCAAATGTCATTAAAAGGTCAATTGCAGTTCTGTCAGTAGTTCGATCTAGTAAGATAACTACTAAAATCAAAACAATCGACATAGCAACGTGAACTATTCTTCTTGTACGTTCTTGTTCTGCCTTTCGTTTCTCTTTCAACCTCAAGAAGTCAATGGAAAAGGAAGTTGTCAAAGATGTTAATGCCGAATCAGCACTGGAATAGGCCGCGGCAATCAACCCTAGAAGAAATAGAACACCAATAACGGGCCCTATGCCATCACTCAGAACAACAGATGAAAATAACAAGTCAGCCCCCAAGTCTTTTACTGCAATAGCCGATGAAACTTCGGGCAATTTTGCTTCTGCATACATATAGAGCAAAGCCCCTAATACTAAAAAGACAAGATTTACAGCTACAAGAACAAATGCCATGCTGATCATATTTTTCTTCGCTTCCTTGATGTTTTTACAACTTAGATTCTTCTGCATCATATCTTGATCGAGTCCCGTCATTCCAATTGTGATGAACATTCCTCCGAAGAAATGCTTTAAGAAATAGTTTTTGCTCATAAAATCATCGAAGAAGAAAATCTGCGAATATTTTGACTCACTCACGGCTGAAATAAGTCCTTTTCCAGAAGGCAATTCCAGTGCATCACTGATAAACCAAACTGTCACAAACACCGAGGCTAACATAACGGCTGTTTGCAGAGTATCCGTCCAAACGATTGTTTTAATACCGCCGCGACTCGTATAAATCCAAATTAAAAGAATTGAGATCACTACTGTAACTTCGAATGGAATTCCCCACTCATCAAACAAGATTGATTGCAGTACATTTGCCACTAATAATAGTCGAACAGATGCACCAATGATTCTCGATATCATAAAGAAAAATGCACCCGTTTTATAACTCCAGAAGCCAAACCTATCCTTGAGATATTCATAGATTGAAGTGACATTCATCCTATAAAACAAGGGAAGTAGGACATAAGCAACAATAAAATAACCTACCAAATAACCAAAAACAGCTTGCATGTAACTAAACTGATTAGCATCATTTCCTACCCATCCAGGAATCGAAATAAAGGTGACACCACTCAATGAAGCCCCGATCATACCAAATGAAACGATGTACCATGGAGATTTTCGATTTCCTGTAAAAAACGAATCATTATCCGCTTTTCGAGATGTAAAATAGGAGATCCCAATTAGAATAAGAAAGTAGACTACGAGAACAGTAATTATTAATCCAGCTGTCATTTAAATCAATTCAATTTAGGGCTAAAATAAGGTTTTCGATAGAAGTAAAATCAACTGTTGATGTTACTTTTGAACAAGATAGAATTCTATATTTGTATCCAACAACTGATATCTATGACAAATTTGATCTTACAAGTAGTCCTAATCATCGTTCCAGCAGCTGCTGTGTTAATAATGGCTTATTTCTTCTTGAAGAAATCTGGAGAGAAAGAACTACGTGCAGCGCATATTGAATTGAAACGCGAACGTCAAAAATTCTTCTTACCATCACGTGTCGAAGCATACCAGCGATCGGTTTTACTTATGGAACGAATTCATCCTAATAGTTTAGTGATGCGTCATCAAAACCCAGGATTACCTGCTATGGCAATGCAAGTAAAACTTTTGGACGCGATTCGCGAAGAATACGAGCACAACATTGCTCAACAATTATTTATCTCACCAGCCGCATGGGAATTAGTGAAAAAATCGAAAGAAGAAACGCTTAAAATCATTCATTTAGCAGGCAAGCAGATGGAACCAACATCAATGGCACTTGATTTATCCTCTAAAATTTTCGAGATTGTTGGTGAAGTTGGCAAATTACCATCTGAAATTGCGGTAGAAATATTAAAAAAGGAGCTTCAAGAATTATTTTAAGAAAATCGGTCCATCGATAGGTTTACTGACATCTTCCAGTGATAAAGTTGACACACTATCTATTCAAGATTGAACACGTTATCACCGACCTCGATACGATCCCCAACAATCAATTTTGCCCGTTTTCTAAGTTCAACTTCCCCATTTCTAAATACATCCCCACCGGCAACGATCATTTTAGCATGCCCCCCAGTTTGGGCTACTCCCGTTGCCTTCAATAACTGAACTAATTCGATGTAATCTCCGTCAATTTTAAACGCTTCAACCTTATATCTTCCCATTTTTATTTAAGTATAATCTGTGTATTTTTTCAGCACCTTGAAAGGAAGTTAGTTTCCCTTCGAGTACAATTTGTTCAATTCTTGATACTTCAGTTTGAAGTTCAACATCAGAATAGAAATCATTCAATATGAGTTCTTTGATCGTTTCATTTAACCATTGTTTGTCCTGTTCATGTCTGTTTTGATTAAAACTGCCATTTAGTGTGACATGATTTTTATAGGAAGTAATTAGATTAACAGTTTTATCGATATTATTACCTGTCATTGCACTACACGTGTACACCTTTGGAATCCAATTATTTGAATTTGCAGGAAATAAGTGAAGTGCGTTTTTATACTCACGAGCTGCGCTCTTCGATTTCAAGATATTATCTCCATCGGCTTTGGTAATTAATAGCGCATCTGCCATTTCCATAATTCCTTTCTTAATTCCCTGAAGTTCATCTCCCGCTCCAGAAAGCATCAATAACAGAAAAAAATCAACCATTGACTTCACCATCGTTTCGGATTGACCAACACCAACAGTTTCTACAAGAATATAAGTGAACCCAGCAGCCTCACAAAGCAGAATACTTTCACGCGTCGCTCTTGCAACTCCTCCTAATGTTGAACCAGCAGCAGACGGACGAATGAATACATTTTTGTTAACTGAAAGTTTATTCATACGAGTTTTGTCGCCAAGAATACTCCCCCCCGAAACACCACTAGATGGATCAATAGCAAGAACAGCAATCTTTTCACCATGATCAGAAAGTTCCTTACCAAACGCTTCGATAAATGTACTCTTACCAACTCCAGGAACGCCCGTAATCCCAACTCTAATAGAATTCCCAGAATGAGGCAAACAAAGCTTTATCAATTCATTTGCTAGTTGTCGATGATCAGAATGTTGACTCTCTACAAGTGTTATCCCAGAACTGAGGGCAGTTAAATTACCCGCAATAATTCCCTCATATATTTCAGGAGGGGTCATTTTTAGGCGACGGTCCCTTTTCTTCTTAATCCAATTTTCGATTTTTTTTTCTTTCATATAGAAGGAATACATCTCAAAGGTAATTGTATTAAGCGAATAGCCATAATTCATTATTTCTTTCCCATTTTTGTATGGAACCCATCATTTAAACAATGGAAAATGTCATTCTCGTTGATAAACTAGATAATCCTATAGGGGAAATGGAAAAAATGGAAGCCCATAAAAAGGGATTACTGCACCGTGCATTTTCGATTTTCCTTTTTAGTGAGAATCAAGAGCTGTTGCTTCAAAAGCGTGCATCTTCGAAGTATCATTCTGGTGGACTTTGGACAAATACGTGTTGCAGCCATCCTCGACTTGACGAAACTATACTTGAAGCTGGCACCAGAAGACTTCACGAGGAAATGGGATTTACCACAGAACTTAAAAGTTTGTTTTCGTTCATCTATCAAGCTGAACTAGACAACAATCTTATTGAACATGAACTGGACCATGTGATCATTGGATCTTATTCTGGTGTGCCTTCACCAAATAGTTTAGAGGTGGAGGATTGGAAATATATGCCAATCTCAGATTTAGAAATCGATATAAAATCAAATCCGAGTAATTACACTATCTGGTTTAAAATTATTTTTGACCGTGTAAAGAACGAGTTAATTCATTAATTTTCATCTCGTGAGTTATCTGTATTTATTTCAAGGAATTTTATTGTTGATTGTTGTCATGGGATTAAGCTTTGGTAAGCGAATTCGATTTATCAAAATATGGAAACCAGCAATGATCGCTTCATCAATAATCGTTGCAATCACTTGCACAATGAGTGTATTCCTCACCCACTATGGCATAATTGGGGTCAACCAAGATTTCACACTAGGCCTGTTCATATTTAGTATTCCAATTGAAGAAATTTTATTCTACTTCTCATTTTCATTCTTTGTAATTTTCATTTATGAACTCTCTAAGTTATGGTATAAACAGAGGGGTTTTAAAATACTCAATCATTCAATTCGGATTATTATAGCTCTTTTCATGCTTTATATTGTATGCACTGACACATCCGGTTATTACACTATAACTGTTCTCTGTTTAACAACTGCATCAATAATAGCTTGGGGGATATTCGGGAATTTGAACAAAATCGGAATTACAATTATTTTATGCATTCTGCCATATATAATAACTAGGTTGATTTTAATCGGTGAATTAGGAAGTTCATTTCCAATTTGGCATGACGAAAGCCAACAACATTCAATTCAAATTGGAACTCTTCCATTAGAAGAAATTCTCGATGGATTCTCATTGATTGTAGCAAGTATAGTTACATTTGAAATTATTCAAAAAATGAGATTGAAATGATGCGCATTGGACTGATGTCTGACACCCATGGGTATATCGATCCCAAAATATATAATTACTTCAAGGATGTTGATGAAATATGGCATGCTGGTGATGTTGGCGATGTATCTGTGATAGATAAACTCCGAAAATTTAAACCTCTACGTGGTGTATATGGTAATATTGATGATGCCAAGGTGCGACTTGAATTCCCGGAATTTTTACGTTTTAAATGTGAGGATGCGGAAATTCTAATGACGCATATTGGAGGGAAGCCGGGTAAGTATAGTAAACCAGCATATAAGGAACTTCAAAATGGTATTCCAAAAGTATTTATTTGTGGTCACTCGCACATTCTTCTTGTTAAGCAAGACCCCCAATATAAAATGCTATGGATGAATCCCGGAGCATGTGGATACAAAGGTTTTCATCAAGTAAAGACGTTACTACGGTTTTCAGTTACAGGTGATCGATTACACGATTTAGAGGTCATAGAATTGGGCAATCGCGCATGAATTTGTTAATTATACATTGTGATTAAAATTTTTCACTTTACTTTCCGTTACAGCATTATGAAAATTAAACTTCTTCTTGCATCTACTATTCTGAGTACGGCTATTAACGCTCAAACTGGAGGTGAGAATGCATTTCCTTTCTTAAATTTAATGTATAATGCTCACAATGCAAGTTTAGGAGGCGATTTTCTTACTGGGTATGGAGATGACATCAATCTTGGAGTTCTAAATCCATCAATGATAAACTCCAAAATGAACAAAGGAATTAGTGTCAACCAGTCTTTACAAGCAGGAGGAGTAAACTATGGTATGTTCAATTACGGATTTGGATTAAAGAATCCTGAGAATGGATCAATGGTCGGTTATATTAAATATGTCAGCTATGGTAAATTTGACAGAACCTCCATCAACGGGACAAGTGAAGGAACTTTTAGTCCTGTAGAAATGATTGGAGGAGTAGGCTACGGTAAAGCAATAAACCCCAGAATATCTGTTGGAGTTAAGGCGAACATCATTTATTCTCAACTTGAGACATATACTGCATTTGGAGGAAGCATCGACTTGGCAGGAACATTCAAAAATGAAGAAAAAGGAATCGTTGTTACAGCCAACGTGAAAAATTTCGGCTACCAATTCAAATCTCACACATCGAATAATCGTTCGGCATTACCCGTAGAATTCCAGTTAGCAGGAGCTTACAAATTAAAACATGCTCCATTTCGATTGACACTTCTTGCCCATCACTTAAACAATTGGGATATAACTTATCTCGATCCAAACCTCAAACCAACAATTGATCCATTAAGCGGTGATACAATCCCAGTTCCTAAGGCAGGTTTTTTTGAGAAAGTTGGTCAACATCTCACCTATCAATTAGAAATGGATTTTACAAATGTTGTACATTTTCGAATGGCCTTCGATTATCACCGAAGAAAAGAGTTAGGACTAGCTGCACGACCAGGAGCTGCGGGCTTGTCCTTTGGATTAGGTTTGCATTTTAGTAAATTTAAGTTGGATTATGGCTTTGTAATTTATTCTCAAGCAGGCTTTAACAACATTTTAACACTTAGCTCAAATCTATCCAACTGGAGGCGTTAAGCCCAGTGAATGCCTTAGATTCCGAGAACCCCACATCTTATGAACGAAGCTATGTTTACTTTTTTTTGAAACCTTTCTCGAAAAGATGAGTACATTAGCACAAACCAAACAATTTATATTTTTATGAAAAAGTCAATTTTAGCAGTTGCAGTTCTTATTGGAACATCAGCAACATTTGCTCAAGACCTTACATCAAAGAAAGGTGAGTCTTACTTACCAGAATCAGGAGACTGGTCAGTTTCTATTGATGCTACACCGTTATTAAATTATGTTCAAGGACTCTTCGGTTCTATTGGTACACCAGCAGGCGGATCATGGGCGTTCTTGAATGGTAACAACACAATTACAGGTAAGTATTTCACTGCAAGCGATATGGCTTACAGAGGAGGTATCAACATCGGTATGAGTTCTACAACTGAGAGAGCTTACACTGCAGAATTAGATGCAGCAACAGGACTTGCAGTTGCAAGTGGTGCACTAGTTATTGATGAGAAGAAAACTACAACAAACCAAATCATGCTTATGGGTGGTATGGAATGGCGTAAAGGTTCTACTCGTCTTCAAGGATTCTATGGAGCTGAGGTTGGAATCGGTTTCGGTGGAGGAGCTAAAGAGACTTACACTTATGCTAATGCTCACAGCTTCACTGTTATCCCAACACAAAATAACGCTGTTGATGGATCAACTGATATCTTAAGCACAGAGCGAAAAGGTGGAGTTATGTTTGGATTGAGAGGATTTATTGGAGCTGAATACTTCGTATTGCCAAAATTGGCAGTAGGTGGTGAGTTCGGATGGGGACTTGGTCTTACAACTACAGGAGAAGAATCTAACGTAACTAAACAAGTTAACGCTGCAGGTGATGCACTTGAAGATGCAACTAACTTAACAGTAGCTAAAGGATCAGCATTTGTTTTGGGTACTGATAACTCAGGAATGTTCGGACCAACTGGTACATTAAGAATGTCTTTCTACTTCTAGTAAGCAGAAATAATTTTTCTATAAAAAAGGTGCCCGTTGATTCGGACACCTTTTTTTATGCAAAAACAAATTTATTCCTTTTCTTTGTAAGGATCATGAGTGACAAAATTACGATAGCCATTGACGGTTTTTCTTCTTGCGGAAAAAGCACACTTGCTAGAGAGTTAGCGAGAGAATTGCATTACGTGTTTATTGATTCTGGTGCAATGTATCGTGGTGTAACACTTCATGCAATTCGAACTGGTTGTATTGTCAACAAAGAAATTAACCGACGAATGCTTATTCATAGCCTTGAAAGTATTCAACTGAAATTCCAGCTCAATCCTGAGACAAAAATTCCAGAGTTAATTTTGAATGGTGAAAATGTTGAGCAACAGATTAGAACACTAGAGATATCAAATTTTGTTTCCCCCGTAGCTGCGATCAAAGAAGTGAGAGAAATTCTTGTCGCTCAACAAAGAACGATGGGACTAAGTGGGGGAATTGTAATGGATGGAAGGGATATAGGATCAGTAGTTTTTCCAAATGCTGAATTAAAACTGTTTATAACAGCAGAAATGTCAATTCGCGTTGAACGAAGGTATCAAGAATTGCTATATCGAGGGATGAAATCAAGCCGAAAAGAAGTTGAAACTAATTTGACCAGAAGAGACCACATTGATAGTACTCGAAAAGAAAGTCCACTTACCCAAACTGAAGACGCCATAGTTATTGATAATTCTGAAATGAATAGGGAACAACAACTTGAAGTTGCTCTTGAATTGGTTGAAAAAGCGGTCACTTATTTAGCATAAAACACTTTTTGTTAATTAAATAACATAAAATTGCTTTTTCCACCTAATTATGCTTATTTTGCCATCGTACCCAAGTATTCACTATGAGCTCAATAAGTAAAATTACTGAAGACATTATTAATAGGAGCCCCTTCTTAAGAGAGGCGATGACCGAAGATTTAATTAACATTTCCGCTCTAGCTAGAAAGATTAAACCTGAAATCGAAAAAGCAACGAACAAAGACATTAAGGAAGGTGCTATCGTAATGGCTATTAAGCGAATGTCACCTGGGATCTACCACAAAGTTGATGTGAAAATCAACAACGTCATTGGTGGAATTGGAGATTTTTTAGTTCGGAGCGATTTAATCGATTTTACAATAGAGAACTCTGAAACCATTCAAAGATCGCAATCAAACTTAATTCAATTTCTTCAAGAAGATAAAGATTGCTTTTTCACTCTTTGTAAAGGGATAACAGAGACAACTTACATTCTAAATGCAAAATATACCGAAGAGTCTAAACGATTTTTTACAAATGAGACGTTCAAAGCTCAAAACTTAAATTTATCATCAATTACAGTAAAATTACCCTCTGCAAATATAGAGACTTATGGAGTATACTACTATATATTAAAGCATCTTGCTTGGGAAGGAATTAACATCGTACAGGTTGTTTCTACTGCAAATGAATTTACCGCCATTGTACATTCCGATGATATTGACGAAGCTTTTAAAATATTGATGCAACTCAAAAGAGGGGCGTAGAAATTAAGCTGCTGAAGTCGAATCTGACTTACATTTTTCTTCTGGGCTAGCTCCACATAATCCGCAGGAAGCACCTTCTTCTTGAAGTAAAGGATTGTTACTTGCACAAGTACCCGAAAATTCACCTCCTTTCTTGGCCCAAATTTTAATTGCGATGCCACCAAATGCCAACGCCAATAATCCGATCGTGAGAAGAACTAAATCCATAATTGAAATATTTACTACAAAAATACGAATAATTGCTAGTTCTTATTGACCAATTCACCATCTCCATAGCGATTATATTCAATTGATGTTGGGTTTCCTATATACCAAACACTCCCATAAGAAGATAATTCTGCGCGAAGGGGAACTCCATTTGGATTAATTTTAACTAATTCCGAGCTTGTTGAGATAATGTTCAATGAATCTATAACATTGAGGTTGTACGTACTCCCATGACCATTCGATCTTATGTCCATTCGCAAATAATTAACTTGACCACTAGCATCGAAATTCCCCCAACCATTGGTTACATCTATATCAAGTTTTTTACACTTCACATTAAGTGAACAGTGACCAGCTCCATCTCGAATGACAAAAATAAGACTGTACAGATTTAGTTGATTTTGGCATACCAAATCCTTCGTACCTTCAAAAATTATGTACGAAATACTTTTAAGGTGGATTTCAACCTCAATATCCTGCTTATAACTTCTTAGAAAATTACATTCATTCGTGTTTTCAATAGTCAAAACACCATTAGATATATTAGAGGTTACAAAGTTGAGTAAATTTTCTCCTCCAGAAATAACTATTTTCTCAACTGTATCCTGAACTAATACATACTTCAAATGAGGTCCTAATTCCAATCGATTGAAGGTTTCTAATTCAACTATTTTAGTTGCTTGTTGTCCATTACTCTTGAAACAGGATCGATTCTCAGCTTTTTTGCATGAAATAAAGATCAACCCAAGCGATATAAAAAGTAGTGATTTCATCGTGTAAAAGTATATCCAATTCCGTACTCAACATAATCTGCCCGTGCCCAATGAGATTTCAGAACCAGATTCAAATTAATTCCATTTTTAAAAATATATCTCATCCCTACTCTATGATAAAATAAATCATCAGGCTTAAACTTATCTCTCAAATAGCCACCCATTCCAACAATGATTTGAAAATCATTCATTGGAAGAAGATAACCAGCAAATAGTACAACTTGAATTAATTCAGATTGTGTTTTTTGTATTTCTGGATAATAGTTTAACGTAGACTGCTTCGAAATAAAATCGAGTGAAACTTCCATACCTGAATTTCCAGAAAAATATTTCCGCCCGACTATGTTCAGTCCAAAGACTCTATATTTCTTACCTCCAGTTGGAACAAGTTCTTGAGCTGATCCATACGCAACTACGCCATATTCAATTGATTTGTATGCAAGCCCAGCAATGTCACAAGTATCACAGTAATTCGATTGTTGAATTCTATAGCCATATCCCACACTGAGAAATGGTAAATTCAGTCCGAGGTTAGGAACTTTAATCGCACCATTGGAAAAGTGAGTCATCTCTAGTACCAATGAAACAGAGTGATTTTGAAATTTAAACCGATTTTCAAATCCCAAAACTATCATTGAGTTCATGTGTGATGATAGTGCAATACTCAATATATTATCCTCTTGATCATAGATTCTAGTCCCGTATGCTAATCCAGCTCCCGTTTTCAAAGAGAATGAATAATGCTTTTTTCGGATAAGCGGGAAATTAATAAAAGTATATGCTCCTACATAGTATCCTAGTAACTTTCGGTTTCCCGCAGACCCAAAATATCCAGTAAGACCATACCGAGGAAGCTTGTATCCAGAATGCCAAAAATTCTCTCCTTTTCCTTGAATGACATAACTGAGTTCACCTGCAAAAGCATGTTCTACTGCTAAATGTCCTAAAATTGGGCGATGAGCTGCTAAAAATCCAACTTTCATTTTTCCATCAATCCAAACCTCTCGATTCCCTGTTTGCTGAGAATAGCTATAGAAGATGTAAAACGTAAAAATTAAAGTAATTCTAAAAAGCATAAATGCAAATTTACAAATAACGAAGGTCTCCTGCGAGAATAGTTCTACTTTTGAAAGTAAAAAGATGGATTCTAGACTAGTTGCATTCGAACGCTTATTGAATATAATGGATGATCTCAGAGAGAAATGCCCTTGGGATCAAAAGCAAACAATGGAATCTTTACGCCACCTAACAATTGAAGAAACCTACGAATTAGCAGATGCAATCACAGCAAATGATATGAACGAGCTCAAAGGCGAAATTGGTGATTTATTCCTTCACATGGTCTTCTATTGTAAAATCGGTGAGGAGAAAAATGCTTTCAATGTTACCGAGGTATTAAATGCCATTTGTGATAAATTAATTTACCGTCATCCACATGTCTATGGTGATACAAAGGTTGAATCGGAAGAAGAAGTCAAACAAAATTGGGAAAAATTAAAACTAAAAGAAGGTCGTAAATCAGTACTTGGAGGGGTTCCAACTTCATTGCCTGCATTAGTAAAAGCGTATAGAATACAAGAAAAAGTAAAAGGAATTGGCTTTGAATGGGAAAAACGATCTGATGTCTGGGCAAAGGTTGAGGAAGAAATGAATGAACTTCAGGTTGAAGTCGAATCTAAATCTCCAATAGTCAAAGTTGAAGATGAATTTGGAGATGTACTTTTCTCACTTATTAATTATGCTCGATTTATTGGTGTAAACCCAGAAGATGCACTCTCACGTACGAATCAGAAATTCATAAAGCGTTTCACAACAATGGAGAACTTGATGCACCTTGACGATTTGAGTTTATCATCCTCAGACCTTGTACTCATGGATGAATATTGGGAGAAAGCAAAAGCTCAAGAACACTCCTAAGACCGTTCACTAAATGATTGATACCTTTTAAGGACTTTCAATACTTTTTTGACATCTCAATTAAAGCTTTGTTGTATCTTCGGGCACTAGAACACGCAAGGTTTGTACTTATGAAAGCTCTTTTTTCTCTATCTTTGGCATTGACATTCTCCTCAATTGCTTTTTCTCAAAATCATACAATTCGCGGATTTATCTATGATGAAACTGGTCAGTCAATGGGATTTGAAAAGGTTCGTCTACTAAAAACAGATAGCACACTCATCGAGGGGGCTTTAACAAAAGAAAACGGGTTTTATCAATTTGCAAAAATCGCAAAGGGCGACTATATTATTAAGGTGCAAAACGCCGAATTTAAAGTTGCATATAAGAACATTAGTATTACTTCAGCAGACGGAATAACCACTGCTGAATTTAACCTCGAAAAGCGCTCTGATGTTTTAGAAATAGATGATGTAATTGTTCGTGGAGAAGATAAGCGTAAGCGAAATGAAATTATGATGTCTGAAATCAGACTTGATAAAAAAGGATTAGAACGAATCCCTGGAATGGGAGCTGAAAATGATGTTATTGGAGCTTTCAGTGTTACTCCAGGCGTCACTACCACAGGTGATCAAGGTGGACAATTATACGTTCGTGGTGGAACACCAATTCAAAATAAAATATTACTTGATGGAATGACAATATATAGTCCGTTCCACTCAATTGGATTCTTTTCAGTATTCGAAACGGAACTTATCCAAAGTGCAAGCATCCACACTGGTGGTTTTGATGCAGAATATGGCGGACGGATATCATCTGTTATGGATATTACCTACCGTGATGGAGATCGTAAGAAATTTGGGGGGAAAATATCAGCCTCACCATTTTTGGCAAAAGCAGTACTGGAAGGTCCAATTGGAAAAAAGCCACTAGATGGAGGACCAAGAGCTGGATCATACATATTCTCAGCAAAACATAGTTTATTGGATTATACTTCGAAAGATTTGTATCCAAGAATCAATAATGGGAATGGAATGCCATTTAACTTCACTGATGTTTATGGCAAAATGACATTTAAGGGAAGCGGTGGATCTAAGTTCAGTGCATTCGGATTCCATAACAGAGATAGCGTAAACTACGTTGTTGCAGATTTAGATTGGCAATCATCTGGTGGAGGAATCAATTTCCTACTCGTTCCATCTAGTTCTCCAATTCTAGTTAGAGGTCACGTAAATGGAAGTAACTACAAGACTTCTTTCTCTGAAATAGGAGTTGAACCAAGAACAAGTTCAATTGGTGGTTTTGATCTTGGTTTCGACTTTACTTATTTTTTGAAGAGTGAGGGAGAATTTAATTATGGAATTAACTTGAGTGGATTTAAAGTAAACTATGCAACTACCAATGAAGCAGGAAGGACAATAGAAGATGAAAATTACTCTACTGAGATTGGTACCTATTTAAATTATCGATTGGTAACAACTCGTTGGGTAGTACAACCTAGTATTCGCTTCCAAGCATACCCATCACTAGCAACAATTTCTCCTGAACCTCGCCTAGGACTTAAATTCAATGCAACAGATAAAGTTCGATTAAAAGTATCAGGTGGTAGGTACTCTCAAAACTTTACCTCAGCTTCTTCAGATAAGGATATTGTCAATTTATTCAACGGATTACTTTCTGCTCCAACTAATGTCCAAGAAACGTTTGTAACGCAATTCCAAAATGAAAAAACTCCAAAGAACGGATTACAATATGCATGGCATGCCATAGGAGGTATTGAGGTTGACGTTACCAAAAGAATTTCTGTGAATATTGAAGGATATTACAAATACTTCTCACAATTGAGTAATATAAATCAAAATAAGATTTATGAGGACATTGCTGAGTTTGCTGATATAGATGACATTTTCAAAAAAGATTTCATCCTTGAAAATGGAGAATCATACGGAATTGATTTCTTAGTGAAGTATTCAGCACCGCGATTGTTTCTTTGGGGGGTTTATTCATACGGAATCTCCACTCGATGGGATGGATTTCAGACATACTTCCCTGTCTTCGATCGTCGGCACAACATAAACCTAGTTGGAACTTATTTAATTGGAAAAAAGAAAGATTTTGAAGTAAGTGTTCGCTGGAATTTAGGTTCGGGTCTTCCGTTTACACCAACAGGTGGATTTTATCAAGAAGAGAATTTCTCTGGTGGAGTAACAACTGAAATCACTCAAACGAATCCTTCAACTGTTTCAACTTTCCTTGGGGATTTTAACAGTCAGAGATTGCCATTTTATCACAGACTCGACATTACTATGAAAAAGCGTTTCAACTTGAAAAATAGAGATATTATTGAAGTCACAGGATCCATCACTAATGCATACGACAGAAGAAATATTTTCTACGTAAACCGTATCACAGGAGAAGAAATCGATCAGTTTCCAATTCTTCCAAGTTTAGGATTGAGCTATAAGTTTTAAAAAGAATCGGGGCTCACAACAGTAACCTTTTTTTTGACTAATAGAATTTAAAAATGCGTTAAACCGTTTTAATGAAGCAATCCATAACAAGTTCATTTCTCTTGTTAACACCTCACGGAATTATTGCTTAGTTTTTTCAGTGATAACGTGATCTTCAACCAAATCATTTTAGTAATTTTAAGTTCAAACAAGACTTATTCTGGTCATCAACGGCCCTTACTAATATGGAAAAACAAAAAGAATTTATGCGAGAGGCAATTAGAATCTCTCGCGAAAATGTTGAATCAGGCAAAGGTGGGCCATTTGGTGCTGTAGTTGTAAAAAACGGTGAAATCATTGCTAGTGGAGGAAATGAAGTAACAAGCTCCAATGATCCGACTGCTCATGCTGAAGTTGTTGCGATTCGAAAAGCATGTACCAAACTCGGAACTTTCCAACTAGACGGTTGCGAAATCTATTGTAGTTGTGAACCTTGCCCGATGTGTCTTGGTGCCATTTACTGGGCGCGTCCTGCTAAGATTTATTTTGCCAATACAAAGAAAGACGCTGCTGATATCAATTTCGATGATGACTTCATCTACGAAGAAATTGCTGTACCGAACGAAAAAAGATCTCTCCCAACGATTCAACTCTTAAGAGATGAAGCTATTGAAGTTTTCAAAAAATGGAGTGATAGCACACTAAAAACTGAATATTAATGATCCGTTTCCTCTTAAATAATGAACTAATTGAAACGGATTTTCCTTCAGGGTCTCTCCTACTCGATTACGTGCGTTACCACAAGACATTAACAGGAACTAAAATCGGTTGTCGTGAAGGAGATTGTGGTGCATGCACCGTACTAATAGGTAAAATCACTGATGGAATAATGTTATACGAGCAAGTAACATCTTGCCTCACTCCAATTGGAAACATTGCAGGAAAACATGTTGTCACAATCGAAGGCTTGAACATGGAAGAACTAAGTCCTGTTCAAGAACACATGATCAATGAGTCGGGAACCCAATGCGGATTTTGCACCGTTGGTTTTGTCGTTTCATTATCTGGTTTTTGCCTCGCCAATAAAGCAGCAACCTACCAAGATGCTATAACTGCAATTGACGGAAACATCTGCCGATGCACTGGATATAAGTCCATAGAAAGAGCAGCAGAAAAAATCACTTTTGATTTAGCTTCGAAACCACTTTCGAATCCAATAAATTGGCTTATAAAAAATAAATTTATCCCAACATATTTCAAGACAATTGTTGAACGCCTGCAAGACATTAAGAAGCCTACGATTAATTCAAACATAAGGATCATTGGAGGAGGAACCGATCTCTACGTCCAAAAACACTTAGAATTAATTGATGATGACGCAATACATATTTCTCAACTGAGTAAGCTTCGATTTATTGGAACTGAGAATAATACAATTCACATCGGTTCTGGCACAACTGTAACTGAGTTTTTAGAATCTGAAGAAATCAAATCATTTTTCCCACGATTAAGAGAACACATCAAGCTTGTTTCATCCTCCCCAATTCGAAATATTTCAACATTTGCTGGGAATTTTGTGAACGCATCACCAATTGGAGATTTTACCGCATTTTTTATCGCCTTGAATGCATCAATTACATTGACAAAAGATACTAATCAGCGAAAGATAAAACTGAAAAAATTCTACAGAGGATACAAAGACATCGATCTTAATGAAGGTGAAATGATCACAGAAATTACATTCAAAGCACCTTCAAAAACAAGTCTATTCAATCTTGAAAAGGTAAGTAAACGTATTCATTTAGACATTGCCACTGTTAATTCCGCAGCAATGATCTCTATTGAAAATGGAATTATTAATGAGACCTACATCTCAGCAGGTGGAGTTGGCCCTACCCCTATTTCTCTTGATAAAACATGTTCATTCTTAACGGGAAAGCAACTAACCGCGCAAACGATCATTGAAGCAAACGAAATCATGCAGCAAGAAATTAGTCCGATAGGAGATGTTAGAGGGACAGCAGAATACAAACGGCTTCTTCTCCGACAGTTATTCTATGCGCATTTCATCAAATTATTCCCGAATCAATTAACGCTAAAAGATTTAGTATGAAAAACATTGATTCTGAAGGACACGTTACAGGGAAATCTATCTATTTAGACGATATCCCAACAATTAATGGAACTCTTTATGGAGTAATTTTCAATTCTAGTTGTGCTCACGGAACAATTGATTCTATTGATTACAGTAAAGCACTAAAATTAGTAGGAGTTCATCGAATATTGACCTACAAAGACATTCCTGGTGAAAATCAAATTGGTGGAATCTTTCCAGACGAGCCACTATTTGCTAAATCAGAAGTCCATTTTCAAGGTCAACCGATTGCACTAATACTAGCAGAAAGTGAAGAAATTGGATTTCATGCACGTGAACTAATTGAAATAGCATTCACCGAAAGAGAAATTATTGTCGATCCAAGAGAAGCGCAGGAAAAAGGAGAATTGATTTTCCCCCCAAGGACATTCAAACTTGGAAACGTAGAGGATAGCTGGTCGAATTGCACACATATTTTCGAGGGAACAGCAGATACAGGGGGGCAAGAACATTTATACATTGAAACTCAAGGAGCATACGCTGTTCCGCTTGAGAACGGAAATATTAAAATCTCATCATCAACGCAAGGACCGACAGCAGTTCAACGTACAGCGGCAAAAGTCCTTCAAGTCGGAATGCATAACTTAGAAGTTGATGTGGTTCGCCTCGGTGGTGGATTTGGTGGCAAAGAAGATCAAGCAACTCCTTGGGCGGTTATGGCTGCTCTTGGTGTTCAAATCACCAATAAACCTGTCAAGGTTGTTCTTCACAGAATGGACGATATGAAAATGACAGGCAAACGTCACCCCTACTCGTCTGATTATAAAATCGGCTTTGATTCAGATATGAAAATCATTGCCTATGAGGCGACTTTTTTTCAAAATGCGGGAGCTGCGGCAGATCTATCTCCAGCAGTAATGGAACGAACATTGTTTCACGCAACAAATTCTTACTTCGTTCCAAACATTATAGTAAAAGCATACAGCTGCAAAACAAATTTACCTCCCAATACTGCATTTAGAGGATTTGGTGGACCGCAAGGAATGTTTGTCATTGAATCAGCGATAATGCATGCATCCAATAAACTAGGAATACCTGCATACGAAATCCAGCGAAAGAATCTAATCGTCGATGGAAACGAATTCCCTTATGGTCAAATAGCAGATGGTGTAGAATTAACCAATTGTTGGAATACAGTTGATACTAAATTTGATATTGCAGCAACCCAAAATCGTATAACAGATTACAACACAACTAATCATGCATCTAAGAAAGGGATGTCGCTTATGCCTATTTCATTTGGAATATCATTTACCAAGACACCGATGAATCAAGCACGCGCACTCGTTCATATTTATAGCGATGGAAGCGTTGGAATAAGTACAGGCGCAGTTGAAATGGGACAGAGTGTGAATACCAAAATGTTACAAATCGCAGCACAAGCCTTTTCTATTGATCCTTCTCGTATCAGATTAGAATCAACTAACACAACTAGAGTTGCAAATACATCTCCCACAGCGGCAAGTGCAACTGCAGATTTGAATGGGAAAGCACTTCAGAAAGCGTGTAATGCATTAACAGATCGCCTCAAAGAAAGTGCAGCAAAAAAACTTGGCGTTTCCACAAAACACATTGAATTCAAATCGAATAGAATTCTTTCAAATGGAAACGATGCTGGAATAAGCTGGAATGAACTCGTTGATCAAGCATTTTTAGAACGTGTTTGCTTAACGGAGAATGGACATTACGCCACTCCTAAAATCCATTATAATAAAGAAACGGAGAAAGGACACCCATTCGCTTATCATGTGTTTGGTCTCGCTTTAACCGAAGTTACGGTTGATTGTCTTCGAGGAACTTATGATGTTGATTCTGTGAAACTAGTCCACGACTTTGGCAAATCGATGAATCTATCAGTTGATCTAGGTCAAATTGAAGGAGGCCTAATTCAAGGGATTGGGTGGATGACAATGGAAGAGTTGAGTTACAACAATCAAGGTAGATTACTCTCTAATTCACTTTCAACCTATAAAGTTCCCGATATTTATTCCATTCCAAAAGAAGTCATTGTAGAACATGTTGAAACAAGTGGAACAGATATGGCTGTGCTTAAATCAAAAGCTGTTGGTGAACCGCCATTAATGTATGGAATTGGAGCATATTTCGCTATCAATAATGCAGTTCAAGCGTTTAATCCAAAGGCGAAATTGGCATTCGACGCTCCATTTACCCATGAGAAAGTCCTAATGGGATTGTATAGCAAGTAATCTATGGCATTCGAATACAAGCGATCGAATATTATCAAAGGAGGCCTAATCTACTCCGCAGGCGACACCATTGCCGTTCTCATCACGAATGGGCTTGATTTTTCAGACTTAAACTGGATTCGGATTGTTGGAATCATGCTGATTGGTGCTACAATTTACACATTAGAGATTCCGAACTATTTTAGATGGATAGATCGAAAAGTACCATCAACAGGAACAGGGAAAAATGCATTCATTCGAGCATCCATGGCGATGCTATTCTTTAATCCTATCTGGATCGCACGACACATATTGTTCATCCAATTACTGAGTGGAAACTACGAGAATATCAGTTGGGGAATAATGATGACAGCCCTGATTTCATTTGCTATAAACATTCCAATATCTTTATTGGCCAATTACCTAATTCAAAATAAAGTATCTCTTAAACATCGTTTTCTTGCTAGTGCTATCTTTTCAGGATTAATGGCAATCTATTATTCACTCAGTGAAACCTGGTTCTAAGTGGGATTTTGGAGGGAAATATTCACAGAATTATCCAAAGGAAACCCAGTTGCCTTGATGTATGTTCATAGTAGTGAAGGAAGTAGTCCTGGTCGACAAGGATTTAAAATGTTTGTCAGTAAGTCAGGAATGCTACATGGATCAATTGGTGGAGGACCAATGGAACATAAACTTGTAGAACTTTGTAAAACTAAATTGAAAGAAACTTCTTTCTCTCCCTTTGTTCAAAGGCAGATACACAAGAGTAATATTCCAAGTGATAAATCTGGAATGATCTGTTCGGGAGAGCAATCTATCGGGTTCTATCTTCTCACTGAGGACACTAGTTCACATATTCGTCAACTTTCTTCTCCTGCAAAAGGGGATCTGCTAATTCTCAGTAATGATGGATTAAAATTGGAGAAAAACATTGAATTTGAAACGCCTATTTCTATTAAAGTCAATGGAAATCAATGGGAGGTTCGTGAACAATTATTAGCAGCTCCAGAATTGCATATTATTGGTGGAGGTCATGTAAGTGAAGCATTGTCAAGATTAGCAATCCAGCTTAAGTTCAATGTCCACATTTATGAAACACGGAAAGACCTTAACACCTTACCTAAATCCAAAAACTACTCGACAACATTTATTCCAGATTATAGTGAAATTGGAAATTATTTAGATTCAGGTTTAAACAAATATGTCGTACTGATGTCTTTTGGTTTCCGAACGGATAAAGTTGCATTAACACAATTACTTGACAAAGAATTCAAGTACATTGGAATGATGGGAAGCAAAGAAAAAATAAAAACTCTTTTCAAGGAAATGAATTCCGAAGGTGTCACGCAATCTAAGTTAGATACTATTCATGCACCAATTGGCCTTCAAATTGCAAGTAAAACACCCATGGAGATTGCAATAAGTGTAATGGCAGAAGTTATTAAAGTCAAAAACAGAAGTTAAAAACAATCAAATCAGTAGCTGGTATTCTACTGATGAATTTAAACCTTTTCGGGTTTGAAATAATTAATCTGCCAAAAGAAAATAGCAAGTAGGACAGTCAATATAAAATGTAACCCAAAACTACAGTTTCGTTATGTGGCAAATTTAACGCTATGAAAAACTCACTCATAATTCTTTGCTTCATACTATCATCTGTCAATTTGTCTAACGCTCAAAACATAGATCAATGCAAGATGACCGAACTTATAACTGGAGGAGGTCGCAATTTTCAAATTACAGGCAATGACTCAAATGCATTTGCTGATTCATTATTTTCTCATTTTCCTAAAATGAAAAGAAAAGGCTATATATGGAAGTTTAAAAAAATAACGATTCCTGGAATTGAAGAACCACTAACTCTTCAAGTACACCAAGGACTTTCAAGAACATTTAATAATTCTAATTGCGATACATCCAAATGTAACAAAGGATCCTATTTTAACACATTCACAAGCGAAAAATATAAGCAAATACGAATAAGTCAGAATAAGGTAACAGAACAACCTGCACTACTTATTTATGTAAAGAGAGGTAGAAATTACGGACTAAAAACCAAAGAAGAAGCAGAAATTGTCCGAACGTATCTTCTGACAATATGCCAAGGATAATAGAGTATTTGTAAACCACTTTGAAAGTTTATTCAAATCAGATTTGAAAGAGATAAACTCCTAATCCGTCCAATTAATAATGGAAAATGTAAATGAAGAAAATTTTCAGGAGAAAGTCCTCGATAGTCCTAAACCCGTTGCTATAAAAGTCTACACTAATTCATGCCCGAACTGTACTACACTCGCTCCTATTTTCGAAAAAACTGCAAATGACAACGTTGATATCTACTCATTTTTCGATCTGAACGCGCACGAAAGCATGCCAATTGCGAAGAAATACAAAGTAATGGGAGTTCCTGCATTACTTTTCTTTGTAAAAGGGAAATTGGTAGATAAAAAGACAGGTGTGATCAAGCAAGAAAAAATCGAAAAGCGTCTATTTCCACTACTCGACTACACGCAAGAAACAGCAGATTCAAAAGAGATCACAAGCATTTTTCGGCTTCCTTGGAAACGATGATTAATGTTTAAATGACAATGAGCGTCTTCGAAAAGACAGCTAGAACTATATCACACACTTGAATTGATCAATTTTCAGAATGGTATATTGAGAATTAACGCTTCCATTTATCAAATGCTCTCACTTGATTCACATCTCGATTTTCCATCTTACGAACCGTATATGTCATATAGGAGTTACGATCTAAAATTGGCAATTCAATTTCAAACACTCGTCCACCGCGATTAATTGACAGTATCTTAACATCGTCATCGAAATAATTAAGCCATTTATTCAGCTCTCCTTCGCAAGAATAACCGTTAATGCCTGTAATTATATCTTCGAGCATTAATTCCCCCATCTCAGCAGGTCCTCCAGGGTACATTGCTTTTACGATGAAGTCATTACCCGACTTTAGTGCTTTAAACCCAAGCCGACCTTCAGAATATTTTGATGATGGAGTATGATCCATCTCCAAGCCAATTGATTCAAAGCAGTCTATTAGAATTGACTCATACGGTCTGGTTCCATTAATGAAACTATCAAAAAATGGTTGAAATGAGATGCCTGCAGACTCTTCAATTGCGGACTGATAATCCTTTTCAGAAATACCCTTCCCTTTCAGTGCAATATCAAAGTACAATCTGCGCATTACAGTATCTAAACCATTTTTCCCGTCAGAAGCACGACTAATCAGAACATCAGTACAAAATGCTAGTAAACATCCTTCTGTATAGATTGAAACTTTACGTCCTGGCACACCTTGCACATATCCATCTAGCCATGTATCAAAAGAAGAATCAGCAACCGAATAATGAAACCGACCAGGGTTGTCAAAATGGCGCTGAACTTGTTGCGTGATTTCCTTTAAATATTGAGTCTCATCATAAACACCACTTTTGTAGAGCATCAAATCACCTTGATATGTGGTAACTCCCTCGCAGATATAACCCAGTTTGGAATAATTCTCTTCTCTGAATTTGTATGGGTACATTTCTATTGGCCGGATCGCTTTAACATTCCAAGTATGATATAACTCATGCGAACTAACACCCAGTAATTCAACGTATAGTGATTTAAAAACTTCATAAGAAGGGCCCAATGATATCACTGTTGATTTTTGATGTTCAACACCATGATATGTCTTAACTGGCAAAATTTGATTTAAGAAATGATATTCTTGAACTGGAAATTCTGTGAAACGGGCAATCTGTAATTCTGTGAATGCTTTAAAATCATTGATCAATCGATCCCATTCAGGTTTCACTTCACCATTAAACCAAACATGGAAAAGGATTCCAGCACACTCATAAGACTGATGCTGTAACTTGGATGAAGCAATAAAAGGGGTGTCCAATAACTCCTCTGTATTTTCCACACACCAGTTCGCCCCTTTCTTAGTCAAGGATGATGCAACTTGCCATTCACTTGGAATATCCAAAATCACTTCTACCTCTTCATTATAGGTTGCCTCAGTAAACACGCAGCAGTTTACAGGGTTCACATACAACTGTGTATTGTCTAAGAATGTAGATCCAGCATTCAATTCATTTGCATAGAAATTGTATTCCACCCGAATGCTCTTGGTCAAAGCTGTCTCAACTGACCATGAATCTTTCGTTAATTTGATTACATGCAAAACTGAATTCGTATCATCAAAAACACGAAAATTTCGAATATTCTTTGCGAAATTTGCCAATTCATAACGTCCTGGCCTCCAACTTGGCAATTGAATTTCGGTAACATCAGAAGATGTATCAAAAATTGCCGCTATTTGAACATATTGAAGATTGGGATTTTTACATCCAAAAGTAAATTGAACCATGAAGCGAAGATAGTAATTTGAATTATTGAATCATTAGATTTTTAGCTATTGGGTGCTCGAGCGTGTTATCCGTTGTATCTTTTACAATTCGAACTTCGCTAGGCTCAGTCCTCATTGCAAAAGGATGTCACTCCTACCACTAGCACAAAATTGCTTCGAGAATTAACATCATTCTAATAAAATGGATAATGAATTGTATTCCGTCATAAAAACAATTGACACTAAATTTGCAGCCTTCTTATCTTCACGTCTACTTTATCCTGTGATCTTCTTTCAACTAAGCATACAGCCCATCTTGAATACTCATAATTTTCTCGTCCTTCAAATAATCCGAATAAGACATCATCTTATCAATTGCCCCGTTTGGTGTGATTTCGATAATACGATTTGCAACAGTGTTCACTAATTCATGATCATGCGATGTGAAAAGCATTGTTCCTTGGAATTCGTTCATGCCGTCATTCAGTGCTGTAATCGACTCCAAATCCAAGTGATTGGTTGGTTCATCCATCATTAACAAATTTGCTTTTGCCAACATCATTTTCGAAAGCATGCACCGTACTTTTTCACCTCCTGAGAGGACATTCGCCGTTTTTAAAGCTTCCTCGCCAGTAAATAGCATTCGACCTAGAAATGTACGCAAGTAAACCTCTTCTCGCTCTTCATCTGTGTGTACATATTGTCGTAGCCAGTCAATTAGTTGCAATTTTTCTTCAAAAAATTGATGATTCTCATTTGGCATATACGCGTTAGTTATCGTTGTACCATAAACGAACTCACCTGAATCTGCCTTCGCGTTACCAGATAAAATTTCAAAAAATGCCGTTAAAGCAACCGAGTTTCTCGAAACAAATCCAATCTTATCTCCTTTATTTACTGTGAATGAGATGTTTTTAAATAAAGTTGTTCCATCTACTGATTTCGATAATCCTTCAACATTCAAAATTTGATTTCCAGCCTCTCGCTCTTGATGGAAGGTAATACCAGGGTATTTTCTACTCGATGGTTTAATTTCAGCAATATCAAGGTTAGCGATCATCTTACGACGACTTGTTGCCTGTTTAGATTTTGCGGCATTTGCTGAAAACCGAGCGATAAATTCAGACAGTTCTTTCTTCTTTTCTTCTGCCTTCTTGTTTTTATCAGCACGCTGTCTTGCTGCTAATTGTGAAGATTGGTACCAGAACGTATAATTCCCCGTGAAAAGGTTAATCTTATTGAAATCAATATCGCAAATATTCGTACACACGGTATCCAAAAAGTGCCTATCGTGAGAAACAACGATTACTGTATTTTTAAAATCGAGTAAAAAGTCTTCCAACCAAGAGATCGTTTTTAAATCCAAATCATTGGTTGGCTCATCGAGGATCAAAATGTCTGGATTTCCAAATAATGCTTGCGCTAGAAGGATTCTAACTTTCAAATCATTGGAGACATCATTCATTTTCATGTAATGCTTTGACTCATCAATCCCTAAACTTGACAGTAATGACGCTGCATCAGTTTCAGCATTCCATCCTTCAAGATCCGCAAATTCTCCTTCAAGTTCTGCTGTTCTCATTCCATCTTCATCCGAAAAATCAGGTTTGGCATAAAGTGCATCCTTTTCCGTCATAATTTCATAGAGGCGATCATGCCCCATAATCACCGTATTCAATACTTCGAATTCATCAAACTCGAAGTGATCTTGCTTCAAGAATGCTACGCGTTTTCCTGGCTCAACATACACATGACCAGTTGTAGGATCTTGAGTCCCAGTAAGGATTTTCAAGAAGGTTGATTTCCCTGAACCATTTGCCCCAATAACACCGTAACAGTTACCGTTGACAAATTTTGCGTTTACCTCATCGAAAAGTACACGCTTACCGAATTGAAGTGAAAGATTATTTACTGAAATCATGGCAATTAAAAATTTTGCGCAAAGATAGCGAAATTGAACTAGAAATGATGTATCAAAAAAATAGCAGTTTGGCTAAACTTAGGTTCTAGAATTATGTTGCAAGATGAATCAAGTACATTTAGAGTGGCTTAATTTAATAACTAGCTATTAACTATACTCCTCTATATAGCGCAGACAACATCATTGAATTCATTAATACGCGTTAGCTTTTAGTATTTTATCTCTAACTACATGATAAAAACTTAAAAATATCTTCATTAGGTTGATTTTGAAGGCTTAACAACCTGTTCGCTATAAATTCGAGGCCATATTTAAATATACTTTTGGCTCTATAGCCATGTTTTTTAATTTTAATTGGTTGCATGAACCGATCGATGTATATGCCAACTTTGTAGCACCACAAAAAAGCGATAAAGACCACCGAAACAAACTTGGCTATTCTCTCTGGATCTTTCAGGTGTGTGTGTCTTCCAGATTAAACCCACTTGACTTCAAGGCTTTAAACATGGTTTCGATTTGCCATCTTCTTTTGTAGCATTCTGCCGACTTTGTTGGATTATTAAAGGAAATCAAAAACTGATATTCAGTATGCCCTGTTTTAGATTTAATGACACTAGCCGAGAGGTAACAGGCAACCTTGTTTATGATCACTATTTTCGGATAATGCTTAAACTGTCCCATTTTCAAGTCATTGAATAGCCAACGTGCCTTCACTTTGTTATTATTACGAGCAAGGATTACATCAAAATTTTCTCTTATACGAATGTGGTATTGAATGTGGTATTGAATGTGGTATTGAATGTGGTTTAAATTCAAATAACCAAGCCATTCAGAGCCTACAAATTCTCGGTCAGCAACCAATACTTCAATTGTTTGAAACCCAAACAAGCTGTCATACCGATCAAGAATATCTTTTCGTTCTAGCGTATTTGAGTTTCCAAATTTATCCATCATTTTGAATAACAACGGGAATGCAACTCCATCATATACAACTCCTAAAACGAGAATATTGATATTTGCTTCTCCAAATTTTCAGTTAGTTCTATCTAGAGTAAGTTCATATTTATCCTGTTTGGGGAGAAGCTTGAAAATAAGCTTTGCAACCGAGTCATGGTCTAAAAAATAACTAGCAAAAAACCGCTGAATGCGACGTAGATTAGAATCCTTTTTTACCGAAGTGTCAAAATCTAAAGCCAAGCGCTCATAGTTTACCGTTTAAACTTTACACAAAGCTGTGATGAACAGCGAAATCAATTTTAATCTGGCAATATT
>JAJRQK010000028.1 GCA_024280295.1 Bacteroidota bacterium | reverse complement strand
TGTTGATTGTTTGAGCACCGCTTGCATTCTACGCCTTCTTTCTCTCGCTGCTCTCGGAAATGATCCTTGCAAACCTGTTCTGTTGGAAATTCTTCCATAAATTCTAGTATGTTCATCTTCTTTTTTTATTCAAAAGTAGAGATGAACATCGTATTCAATTTACGTTCTGGTAAAATATGGGGGAATCAGATACTTTAATTAACAAAGGTATATTAACTTCAAGAGAAAGAGATTCCTTAATTTGAAATGCTTTGCAAAAAAAAGTGAGCACTCGTGACTCTACGCATATCTATGTTCCTTACAGAGAGTATTTAGAAAGATGAAAACAGTATACTTACAACAAAACCTAAGAAAACATAGCCGCCCTTCGGGACGGCTACGTTTCTTAGTCAACCGTTAATAGCTCACTAAATGCATATTTTATCGTATTTTTATTAGATAAGTTTGCATTATGATCAAGAATATTTTAGATAAACAGTTGAGCATTGATGAGTTTTCTTCGCTCCGACCTTTGATCCTCTTTGTTGATGTATGTTCGCAAACATATTGTAATCAGTACGTTAGACATGATAAATATAGCGTTGACCAGATGATTACTAAATTAAAAATAATTACTAGGAAATAGAACTATGAGTTACTGCGAATACTGTAAATCTCCCAAAGCAAAACAAGTTCACATTGATTATCATGATGACATCTATGGATATCCTGTTGAAACAGACAATGATTTATTCGGAAGATTGATCTTAGAGATTAATCAAGCCGGACTTTCTTGGGAGATCATACTCAATAAAAAGAAATATTTTGCGTTAGCATTTGACGGGTGGGATGTTGTCCGAATTGCAAATTATGGCGACAATGATCTAGATCGATTACTCAACGATGCTTCGATCATTAGAAACAGACGTAAAATAGAAGCAACAATCCACAATGCAAAAGAAGTTTTGCAGATTCAATCGAAATTTGGTAGCTTTAAGAGTTGGCTGGATGATAATCATCCGAAAACTAAAGATGAATGGGTGGTTTTATTCAAAACTCGGTTTAAATTTGTAGGCGGTGAAATTATAAATGAATTCTTGATGGGTACAGGGTACTTACCAGGAGCACACGATGATATTTGCCCCGTTTTTGAAAAGATTAAAGGCAACAACCCAAAATGGATGGAGATATGAGAAATTTTTTAATAATTATAGTTTTATTGGTCAGTGGTACGATTTCTGCTCAAGTCAGTTTTAATGCTGGGGGCACATTGATGAAAGGGTTTTCTGCACCCAATTGGTTTACTGGATTTCACGCAGGTTTCGAAGTTCCAAGAGATGACGCTTTGTCCTTTTATGGTCGCGTAACACACTTGTTTCATCAAAGAGCTCAAGATTCAATAACGTTTAATGCTCAAGCAATAGATTTAGGAACTACCCCAATAGCAATGTCTGTTAAGGGATTGCCATCGATGAACTATACAATTATCGAAGGCGGAACACGATTTTACCTCGGAAATGGTTTTGATTTTGGTTTTGCTGCTTACGGTGGAACTAACTTAATGCTTGTATTGAGTAAGGTCAAGGTCAATTACAGTAACTTCAATGAGCAACTTTATGAAATTCAATCAACAGAAAGAGCTGATGGTGGAATTTTCGGAATTGGTGCTGGACTTCTTGGAGGAGTAAAATACTCGGTACCACGTTATGGAACGTTTTATTTTGATGCTGGAATTAGTTATATGTTTCTTGCTCAAGGTACTCAGCAGTTCGTATATTCAGGTCTCTATAGTACTCTGCTCTTTACAATGAATATTGGTTATCGCTACGATCTAGTCTGGTAGGAATTATCACCATTTTCTAGCTTTATTTTTCTTGTAATCTGCCAGAAGTTTCTTTTGTTGGAAGTTATTTTAAGGTGTATTTGTGACGTGATTCTATACTAATTTGAAAACCTAATAAGGATCATTGATTATGTGATGGATGTGTTAGTGCAAATTAGTAAAGAGCAAATGTCCTCTTGCTTATCTAATTGATTCCTATTTTATATTTATCCGGAATGTTCAGATGTGCTGATAGGCATTCAAGATTGAATTGAAAGATCATTAACTTAGCGATGTGAGTAAGGTTCATATTATTGCAGATGGTGGTGGAACGACAACAAATTGGTGTATCGTTAACGGTGAGGAACGCTCATTTTTCAAACTTGAGAGTTACCACCCATCTAGATGGGATTCTGATTTTGAAGAAAGAATAACAACATTCTGGCAAAATAGGGTTGATCCTCCTAATGTTCAATTAACATTCTTTGGTGCAGGTTGCTATAACAATGAGAATAGAAATCGGACAACGAAATTATTTGAACGGATTGGTTTTACTGATGTAAAGGTCTATTCTGATCTCAGCGCTGCTGGATTAGCTACTCTAGGTACTAAAAATGGTTGGGTTGCAATTGCAGGAACAGGATCAGTTCTTTTTAATTGGAGTGGAGAGGATGTTACACAAGTAGTTGGAGGTAAAGGACGAGATCTTGGAGATGAGGGAAGTGGACATTATTTTGGGAAGTTGGTCATTCAAGCATACCAAAATGATGGTTTGAATAAAGATCAAAGAATTTTAGTCGAAGATCGCATTACAAAAAAAGAAATTGATAATTTGATTATCAGCAAGTCGTATTCGATTTTAGCTCACAAACTTCATGCTGATCAAGACTTTTTCCAAGACTTCCATAGACGAAATATTGTCAAATTTTTTGAAACTCATTTTAATCCTCCCCCTTCCTCCTTGATTACAATTGTGGGGGGGTATGCTTGGCATAAGCAACATCTATTTGATGAAATTTCGAACGATTTCGATGTTAACATATTAGGCTACCTAAACGAACCAATTGAAGCTCTCGTTGATCAAATGGTACTTTTCAGTGATTAAAGTGCTAGTTTAAGTGTTTAAATAAAACATTTAACTAATGAATTGCCACATTCGTCGTATAAAATATTTAGTTGGTAGAAAATCTGAAAATGTTTACCAAATAATTGCGACTTTGCAGTAACTAAAGAACAATTTATGAACACGTTGACAATTGAAGAAACGGCTCAAACTCCATTTATTTGTTTCGATAGATTGAATGGAATTATGGAGATTCGTGGAAGGTCGATTCCTGATAATCCTGATGAGTTCTGGTTACCCATCTTAAGTTGGTTCGAATCGTATTTGCTAAACCCTAGTGAAGTCACAACCTTTAAAATCAATCTTGAGTATTTTAATATTACCTCATCAAAACGAATTTTATTTTTACTCTATAAACTCAATGAATTGTCAGATTCGGGTAAAGGAGTGAATGTTGAATGGATTTACCGCGATACGGATGAAGATATGTACGAAGTTGGACAGGATTATGCCTACATGGTGAAAGTTCCGTTTACGTTCAAAGCCTATCACGAATTTGATTTAGCAATCGCGTAATAATTAGGTTAATTTGCATTAAATATTGAGTGCTTACTTCTGTAAGCACTTTTTTCGTGTATTTTTGTCCCAAAAACCAATCAGTGAGATTAGTTAAAGAGATTCCACATCAGCGCTATAAAATTCAAATTTTCAATTACAATGATAAATACATTGTGAAAATTGAACTTGGAGATTACGAACAGACCTATAAAATCGGTGAGACTAATGTGGATGGTCTTCAGGATGTTGAGAATATGATCTCTTCTGATCTACTCACAAATACTCTCAAACGATTTGTGGAAATGCGCTCGGATTGGGAAAAATGTTTTAAAGAAAAAAATACACAAAAATGAAGAACGTATTATTGATTGCTGGATTAGTTGTTGGATTAGCTTCCTGTGGAGAATCGTCAAAATTTGCTGGAACTGCAGACGGAGACATGAAAGTGGCTTACTACGTTCAAGATAGTATTTCTGAACACTTAGACTACTTTGCTGCTTCTCAAACTGAAATTGAGGAATTAGAAAAATCATACAACGAGAAAATTGCAAAATTCCAAGGTGAATACCAGAGGTTAGGTGGTGAATATCAATCGAAAATGTCTCAGGGTTTACTTTCGGCAAATGGAGAAGTCTACTACCAAAAGAAACTGCAAGGACTCGAATTAGAAATGACAAGCTTGCAACAAACGGAAGGGTTAAGTTTGGAAACGAAGGCAAGAGATTTTCAAGTGAGCCTAATTGAAAAGTTGGCTGAGTATGGTAAAGAGTATGCAAATAATAATGAGATCACCCTATTTTTTGCCAAGGATAACCTCGGAACAATCGTCTATGCCGATTCAACAATGGATGTCACAATGGACTTTATCGAATTTATGAATAAGCAAGAAAAAGATGGGTCAGATGATACATCTGATTCTGAATAACTAACGCAAAGCGAACTATGCTAGTTGCACAACAAAAGCAAAAGGAAAATATTGCCGAATACATCATTTACATGTATCAGGTCGAGGATATTATCCGTGCCTATAATTTCGATATTGAGGATATCCTTGAAAATTATGTGCGTCCACAGTTGCCAGATGAATCATTTATTGAGCAATATCGTACTTGGTACACTTCTTTAATTTCAGAAATGCGTTCAGCAAAAATTGAAAAATCTGGACATTTACCCTCTTTACAGGAGATTATGATAGAGCTTTCTTATCTTCATAATACGATGATCAATTTAACGAAGGATGTTCACTATGTACCAGTCTATGAAACAGCAGCACCGTACATAGATGAGTTTCAACAGAAGTCGGATCAGCAAGATAAAAACCATACCGAAGCAGCATTTCAAGCAATCTACATGAAGCTGTTACTTCGACTGCAAAAGAAGGATATTAGCGCAGCAACCGAAGAGGCATTTGATGCGATGCGTGTTATGATTGCATACCTCAGTCAATCCTATAAAAAAATGAAAGAGGGTGATTTGGATTTCCTCAAAAATTAGAAAACTCCTCTACATCAACTAATACTATGAGGTCTTCTTGCCTATAATCAAATTTAGTTTTTATCGAACTCTTTTAAGTAAACAGCATTACTTTTTACAAAATGTGACATCGAGGAATGAAAGCTCAAATTTGTTATATAAATTACATCCAATGCGTAGTATTCTACTAATAACATTTTTTTCGTCATTCCATTTATGGTCTCAAGACACTGTGTTCGTATATTTTGATTTCGGGAGTGCTAAGGTTAATGTCAACTACCAAAAAACGTTTGGAAATTTTTCTTCTGATTATGATTTATCACTAGTCGATTCGATAAAGTTTGTTGGCTATACAGATAGTATTGGGAAACTGAAAGCTAATTTGAGACTTTCACGCAAACGGGCAAAGAATGTATATAGGATGTGCAAAAATGCACTTGACGAGAATACTCCTGTTAGTATATTAGCGCGCGGTGAGGATAAAAAAGAGGATGCGGCATTAAATCGACGAGTAGCGGTCATACTTTATTACAGGCCTTCAGAGATTTTAGCTCCAGAAATCGTTGAAGAAGTAGATCCACGTTGCTTTTTTATTGATTTTGAGGCACTGGAGTATTGCCATACACGAACCATTAAAAAACGTCGAAAAGAACTGATTCAGTTAGAAGCACTCTATGTTCCATTGTTTAAAACGAGAACACACTATTATGCAAGGGAGCAAAGTAATGGTAATGTAAAAGTTCAACGCGTAAGGTGGAAAATTAAATCCACGGGTATGCTTTGGTGGAAAAAAAAACGATATGTAGCAACAATCCCCAAAACCAGTTTTGATAAGTTTCATTTTTTCACATTAGAAGATACTCCGTGCGATGGGTGCTCGGAAGAAGTTGTTACCAAAGACACATTGATTTTAACTAAATCGATTTTTTATGCTGATCGATTTTTAATAAATAATGCTCAATTAAAAGTGAGATATTTTGGGAAGGGAAAGTTAAAAATTCGAGCCCCAAGAGAATATATTGATATTTCTGATCAATACTATTTTAGCTTAAATGCACGACGCTCTTATTCTAACCAATCATTTGGATGGGAAACAAGACGAGGTAAACGTAGGCAGAACTATTTTTACGCAAAAATCCCAATTGTTGAGGGTAGAATCCCTTGGATTAAGCGAATGCGGTTGACATCAGTATGTATGAATGATTCTATCTATATTACAAATAATGACAATCATGGATTTATAGATTGTGGCTTCCCTGGTTTTGATGGAGGAAGCTTTCGACTAGATGTTGAGCTGGGTACTTTTTATCAAGTAGATAGTTTAACTGGGTATTTTGCCCTTGGAACTTCTTACACGAGTCCGAAATCATATACAGCGATCTTGGGAGGAATTAACACGCATAGCAGCTTTTATGGGGCTGTACGCTATCAGTACAATTACTTTACATTTCCATTGAGAGCAATGAACGTTGCAAAAAGATGGGAAGCTCTTGATCCAGGCAATTATGTGAGTACTATTGGTCGATTTTATATCGGAACAGAGATGAAAACAAGCTTTAATCGAACATATCAATCATTCATGGAAGGAAATTTACACCTCGGCTTTCTCATTACAAATTCTCGATCTAGATCAACAGTACCACGTTTTTTCATTCAAGGAGGAATCGCTCGTGATTTCATTGATCATGCAAGTTCTTCTCCATACGGATTTGTGCAGGTGGGCTTTACAGTAAACATGAACATATTTTATTGAAGTTGACTAACTACACAATAAAACTTAAAAAGATCTTCATTTGATTAAATTTTTAGAAAGTTGTCCAGTCTTACTATCTAATCATCTAAATAATTTTCCCTGGGTTCAATATCCCCTTCGGATCAAAAACTGCCTTAATTGAACGCATTAAATCTAGACTCTTTTCTGAAAAAGGAATGTCCATATACTGCTTTTGAACAAGTCCTATTCCATGCTCCCCCGAAATCGTACCACCCAATTTAACAACCTCAGTAAATAGTTCCCTAATCGCGATCGGTAATTCTTCGTTCCATTGCTTATCTGTAAGCTCTCCTTTGATAATATTTACGTGTAAGTTACCATCTCCAGCATGGCCGTAACAGACGGACTTAAAACCATATTTATAGCCAATGCGCTTCACATGATTTAGTAGTGCAGGGAGCGCAGATCTCGGAACAACCGTATCTTCTTCTTTATAGATTGAATTTGCTTTTACAGCTTCACCAACTGATCGTCGTAATTTCCATAGTGCATCCTTTTGCGCTTGAGATTCCGCAAACAGTATTTCTCCTGTTTCAAATTGTTCAAGAACGTCCATGATTTTAGTACAATCGGACATCAATATTTCAGGATTAAACCCATCAACTTCTATAAGTAAATGCGCAGCATGATTATCTTCTACTAATATTGATCGATCATTTAGGAACTCCTGCGTCCAAATCAAAGCATCTCTTTCCATGAATTCCATTCCACTGGGCGTGATTCCATTTCTGAGAATTGCTCCAACTGCATCACAAGCAACTTCAGAATCCATAAAAGGAACGAGCATCAGTAAATCATGCGTTGGATGCGTGATTAATTTCAATACAATTTTCGTAATGATGGCTAATGTCCCCTCGGATCCAGTGATCAACTGTGTTAAATTATACCCCGTAGCATTTTTCAAAACATTCGCCCCTGTCCATATAATTTCGCCACTAGTGAGCACAATTTGAAGATTTAAAACGTACTCATTAGTAACTCCATACTTAACAGCTTTTGGTCCGCCCGAATTCTCTGAAACATTTCCACCTATAAAACAACTTCCTTTGCTAGCAGGATCTGGAGGATAGAATAACCCCTTTTCTTTCACCGCATTTTGCAACACTTCTGTAATAACTCCAGGCTCAACAGTTACTTGATAATTCTGCTCATCAATCTCAATAACCTTGTCAAACTTTTCCATCGATAAAACAACTCCATGATGCACTGGAATTGCTCCACCACTTAATCCTGTTCTCGCCCCTGATGGAGTAACGCAAAGATTCTGCTCATTACAATACTGCATAATTGAAGAAATTTCCTCCGCGCTACTTGGTTTCAATACAACCTCTGGAAGAATAAATATATCCTCTGTCTCATCATGACTATACATATCGAGTGATTCTAAATCCACAAAGCATCGTTCTTGTACAATGCTTTCGAAAAATGAAATATCTTCTGATCCAATCGATTTATACATCTACTCAGTTTCTCCAAAAATACAATTATTCACCTCACACATATCTAACTCTTCTTTACGCCTTCGTGTCCTTGTGTGAATTTCTTTTAACCTCACCCAAATTCAATAATTATGATGATTCCTCTATCATCTTTGCATGAAAAAAACCGCGTCTCTTAAAAAAATCTATACCTAGATTCACCTATTAATCATAAAAATCTGCGTCATCAGCGTGCCTATAAAAAAGCCCCCTAGATTTCTCCAGAGGACTCCAACGTATTAAACGAATAATTAATTACCCGTTATTTCAAATTCAGTTCGTCTATTCTCTTGTCGTCCGCTAGAAGAACCATTCGATGCTATCGGTCTGGATGATCCATACCCAGCAGCAGTCATCCTTGTCTTCGCGATTCCTTTACCAATTAGGTAGTTCACAACTGCCTGAGCTCGATCTTTAGACAGTCCTTCATTCAATAATGCCGATCCAGTATTATCCGTGTGACCTGAAATCTCAACCTTCAAACCTGGGACATCCTTCATCAATTTAACCAATCGACCTAACTCAGTATTAGATTCTTTTCTTAAAATCGATTTTCCTGTATCAAAGAAGACATTGCGCAAAGCGATCTTGCTACCAATTTTGATGTTTTTCAATTCAATAATCTTATTAACCAAGTTGTCTCCGCTTCCTTTTGGAATATCAAAATTCTCAGAATGGAAAAGATACCCGTCTGCTTTTACAGCAATTCCGTAATTCTTACCTGATGCCAACGTGATAATGAACTTTCCAGTTGCGCTATTCGTTGTGAATGTTTCAATAATTTTACCTGTGGAATTATCAGTGATTTCAATATTCGATTCAACTGGTTTTTTTGTGAGCGCATCAATCGTTTTACCTTTAAATACTGTAAATGATTTCTTCTTAACCGCTACTATTGATTCTATGGAGTTATCTGTGATTGGATTCACAATGGATGCCAACAAGTAATCTTCTGTTGTAGTAACAGGCTCTTTCGGTGCTCCCCAGAATGTTACTTTGTAAATGTCATAACCTCCTTTTCCACCTGCTCTGTTCGAAGAGATGTATGCAAACTTACCATTCGCTGTTGTTGAGAAAAAGAAATCATCATAAGGAGTGTTAATTGGGGAACCCAAATTTTCAGGTTCCGACCAAGTTCCGTTGTTATTTTTAGAGATGAAGATGTCGTATCCTCCCATGGACCCACTTCCTTGAGATGCAATGTACATGGTTTCACCGTCAATAGTAATATAAATTGGTCCTTCATTAAACTTACTATTCACCGTTGAAATCATTTGAGCAGCCATGTAGTTCTTCTGAATCTTACTTTGCATACTCGAATACATAATTTCAAATCCGTTTGAGCGGTTTGCATTGTCTCTGCCAAAGTAAATGCTCCAGCCATCAGCACTATATGCAGCAAATACTTCATTCGCTTTTTTCGAAGAAATTTGAAATGGAAGTTTCGTTGGAGCGGTCCAATTTGCACCACTCAAAGTACTTTCAAAAATATCAGTTTGACCGTCAACAACACGATGCATGAGCATTTTAGTTCCATCATAAGACATACAACTAGAAACATCGTCATCAGTCGAGTTCACAGCACCTTTTAATGCCTTTGGAGATGACCATTTCCCATCCGTTAAACTCGCGGAGTAAATGTCATCATCATATTCCCCTGCAAGATCAGTTGAATGTCCGTTCGGTCGATCTGACGTAAGGATTATTTCTCCTCCATCAGTGGTAATTGTTGGACCATATTCATTTGCTGAGGAATTCAGTTCAGATACATTATCAACCCATGCTCGAATTGGTTCAGACTCTAGTTTGATTGCATCCGAGCATTCATTTTTATGTTTTGTAATGAACTTACTATAGTCTTCTGCTAATTTCGACTCAGTCTTAAATTTCGCAAATGACTTTCGAGCTTCAGCATATTTCCCATCAAGCTGTCGTGCAATACCATAGTAGTATTCCATTAGTTGATTACATGCTGGATCAAGTTTATAAGCATCGTATAAGAAGCTTATACAGGTTTCTCGAAAAGCAGAATTTGCATGGCAGACACCAATTTTAAAGTTTAGATCGGCATTTTTTGGATTAAACACTTGAGCTTTCATGTATAATGATAGCGCTTGCGCGAACAGTGTACCTGGGCTTTTAACATCAAGTACTGCGTCATTTGCCAATTCGAAGAACTCATCTCCCTTTTTTATTGCTTCATTCGCTTTTTTCAAGCCTTCCTTATTGTCCTTGAAGTTGGCACTTTTAAATTCTACGTTTTGCGCGCTTACTATTGTGCAAACAACTAATGCCAAAAGTGTAAATAAATATTTCATGTTCTCTTTTAAATTAGTTTCCGCAGTTTCCAGCGTAATAGTTTTTACCTGGCTCGGATCCTAGTTCTTTCGCCTTATGCCAATCTTCGCAAGCACCATTCATATCGCGTAACATTTCTTTTGCATTGGCACGATTTACGAATGCGCCAGAATTTGTTGCATCTAATTTGATTGCTTTATTTGCTAGCTCAAGTGCTTTGTCATATTCCTTCCGTTTGAAATACACTCCACTCATGTTCGAAGCTGCAGGGGCATAATCAGACTTAACTGAAAGTGCTTTTTTGAAATCTTTAATCGCATCATCTAGTCTGCCTTGATTTAATTGAACAACTCCACGGTTATTGTAGGCAAGATGAAAATTTGCATCAATTGAAATAGCACGATTGAAAGCAGCAAGTGCTCCCGTGTAATCTTTCATCTTCGACTTAGTAGTACCAATATTATTCAGTACGAAAGCTAAATTTGGATTCTTTCTGATTACAGCTTCGTAGTCTGCAATTGCTTTAGTGTACTCGCCTAACATTCGGTATGAAGAGCCTCTATCATTTAGTGCATTTACATCGTCTTTATTAAGAGCGATAGCGGTTGAAAACGATTTTACTGCACCTTTATAATCTTGCTGTAAGAATCGTAAAGTTGCGTAGTTATAATGCGCTTTAGGATTAGTTGCATTTAATTTAATTGATTGTTGATAATCTTTTTCGGCATCTAAATAATTATCCAACCCTTGATACGCTCTTCCTCGTTGAAAAAATGCTTTAGAGTAAGCCGGTTTCTTTGCAATTAATCGATCCAAAGATTTCACAGCATCATTGTATTTTGCTGCCTCATTTTCTGCTACTCCTTTGTTATAGTAGGCTGCGGTAAAATCTGGGTCGAATTGAATGGACTTACGGAACTGTTCTATTGCCGCACCGTATTGTTCATTTCCAAAGAATTCTACTCCTTTATTGTATGCCTCTTGACTATTTGCAATTGCAGCATTCTCTTCATTGAGTGCTGCAATTGAATCGCGGTATGCTTGTTCCTCAGGTGTTAAGTCCCCAGGTTGAGCAAAGCATGATGAACTGATTGACAACGCTAAGATAGCAATCAATGATTTTGTGTTTGGTTTCATCTTGTTTAATCTATTTTTGGATTTCGGATATCCAAAATACAAACTTTGTGCCGAAGAATGAGATGAAGTTTTCAACAATCGCAAAATTGTTAACTTTATGCTCTTAAATAGAGTGAATGTCAAAAGAAGCATATATAGTTGATGGAATCCGAACACCAATTGGAAATTTTGGAGGAACTTTGGGGCCAGTTAGAACAGATGATCTTGGTGCTCATGTAATTCGTGAGTTGATAGCAAGAAATTCTAACTTAGATCCGTTAGCCATTGAAGATGTGTTATTTGGATGTGCTAACCAGGCAGGTGAGGACAATAGGAATGTTGCCAGAATGTCTGGGCTTCTCGCAGGATTACCATGGCAAGTTGGTGGGGAAACAATTAATCGACTATGTGCTTCAGGAATGGCTTCAACAATTCATGCTGCTCGTGCAATTAAAGATAACGCTGGAGACATATTTGTTTCGGGTGGAGTAGAACACATGACAAGAGGTCCATGGGTAATTTCTAAAGTTTCTAAACCGTATGGACGTGATGCTCAAATGCATGACTCATCATTTGGTTGGAGATTTATCAATCCTAAGATGCAAGAATTGTATGGAACGGATGGAATGGGTAATACTGCTGAGAACCTTGTTGAAAAGTATGGGATTGAACGTGAAGCTCAAGATAAATTTGCGCTTTGGTCACAGCAAAAAGCCTCAGCAGCAATTCAATCTGGAAGATTAGCTCAGGAAATTGCTCCTGTTTTAATTCCTCAAAGAAAAAAAGATCCAATAATATTTAATACAGATGAGTTTGTTCGACCGAATTCGAGTATGGAATCACTCTCTGGATTGAGACCTGCATTTAAAAAAGATGGTTCTGTGACTGCTGGAAATTCATCAGGATTGAATGATGGAGCAGCGGCATTACTTGTAGCTTCAGAAGAAGGGTTAAAACAACACAATTTGAAACCGTTAGCTCGAATCGTCGGTGGAGCTATCGCTGGAGTAGAACCTAGAATTATGGGAATCGGTCCAGTATATGCCTCAGAGAAAATCTTGAAAAGATCGGGATTGACGCTTGATCAGATGGATATTTTAGAGTTGAATGAGGCATTTTCAGCTCAAGTATTGGCCTGCACTCGAAAGATGGGACTCACTGATGATGATTCGAGAATTAATCCTAACGGTGGAGCAATAGCACTTGGACATCCACTAGGTATGACAGGAGCAAGAATCTTACATACTGCGGCTCTTCAATTACAACAAACCAACAAGCAATATGCACTCGTAAGTATGTGTATTGGGGTCGGACAAGGATATGCTACTATTTTAGAGCGTGTTTAGCCAACCAATGATGAACAATTAACGTTATGATAACGATGCGATATACACTACTTATTTTGACAACAGCGCTGCTTTTCTTAAGCTGTAAGAAGGAAAATACCGTTTGGGAGACTGACTGGAGTATCCCTGTTATAAATGATACACTTTCACTAATAAATTTGGTAAATGATTCCACATTAACAGAATCTAGTGGGTTTTATAATGTAGACTTAAATAGAACTTTGTTTGACATTAATGTTAATGAACTTGTAGAGATTCCTGATACGGTTATTTCAGGAGCATATAGCACTCCTTTCTCTACTTTTGTTGTAAATCCTGGGATCCCTTTTATCACAGAAGAACAAGAATTGGAACTTGTGATGAATGATATACAACTCAAAGAAATTCTTGTCAAACAGGGGACCATAGATGTTACTATTTCTAATCCTGTTGGAACGAAAGCTTTATTTAATATAGTTCTTCCAGGAGTGAGCAAAAATGGCATTGTTTTTTCGGAGACTTATGAAGTAAACTTAGGATCTAATGCCAATCCAAGTATTGCAGAAAACACAGTTGACCTTAGTGGATACACTATAGATTTAACAGGAATAGCAGGTAATAAAAGAAATTCATTTCGGACTCTTGTAACCGTTACTGCAGACCCAAATGGAACGAGTGTTATCATGACGAATACGGATTCTGTTTATGTAGATGTTAGGCTTAATGGTCTTCAAATTGATTATGCTCGCGGATATTTTGGAAATCAAGTAATTTCTGATACTACAGATATTGACTTCGGAATTTTAGACATGATCCAATCTGGAGCAATTGATCTCCCTGCAACTACGGTTAAATTTGAAGTTGAAAATGGTATTAAAGTGGGGGCGAGTGCTCTTTTAAGTTTTATTAAAAATGAAAATAGTTTGGGTACAATAGTGTCATTGAGTCATCCGCAATTAGGATCGGCTTTCAATATTGATCCAGCGACTGGTTCTTGGGCATCACTTTCTCCTTCTCAAAAGCTTCTTGTGTTTGATGATGCTAATAGTAATGTCAAGGCATTTTTGGAGAATTTGGGAGCAAAAAATAGTGTTGGTTATCGCATTGAAATGAATCCGTGGGGCAATGTCTCAGGAGGAACAGATGAAATTTTTCCGCAGAGCCGATTAAAAGTGAATTTACATGTAAATATGCCACTGAAATTGGGAACGGATGCTCTTGTTGTTCGTGATACTTTTGAGGTCGATTTGTCACAGAATACTTCAAGTACACACGTTCTCTCTGGTGAAATGTTATTGAGTACAAGTAATGCCTTTCCATTCTCGGCAGATGTTAAGCTTTATCTTGTAAATTCAAGCGGAACAATTATACATACTATTAGTGGGACGCAAAAAATTCAAGCTTCGCAATTTGGCTCTCTTCAGGCCTCAACAAATTTGATGGTGGCAGATTCGGATGTCAAAATTATACTTAGTGAAGAAGTTGTTGCCAATATTGGCGATGTGAAATCAATAATTATCGAATCTCAATTTGACTCAACGAATCCTTCAAATGGTGTTAATGAGCAGATGAGTATTCCGGTGGGAGCATTTCTTGCAGTGAAGCTAAGAACTCGATTTACAACTCAGAATCAATTTTAATTCGTGAAACTAATGCGTAACATATTTGCGATTCTTTTTATCACTTGCATGCACAACATGTCCTTGGCGCAGTTATTACCCGTTCAATATGATACATTAAAACGGTCACATGAATTTATTGCCAATGGTGGACTTGATTTTTCTAGCTCGGCTTTACAAAATGCACTTACATCGAAATTCATACGTGGTGGTTTGATTACGAATGACATCAAAAATGCTTCCTTCGATCGTCATAAACCAATAAACAGAATAGGAGGGTCTTTCTCTACCGATTTAGAATATCGTAACTACACTATTCGGATGTTTAAAAAGCGCGATTGGGGAATGATTTTCAAAGCTGGTGCATTTGCATTTGGAGGAGCAATCTATTCCGATGATGCGTATGGACTGATATTTTACGGAAATGATCGATATGTTGGTGATACTATTGATATGTCTGGGATGAACTTGACTTTTACGTCAATGCAAAAAATTGGTGTAGGTTTGATTGATGTTAAATCAAAATCAAGCGTTTCATTAAACATCTATAATGTCAGTAATCGCATAAGCTCAAATTTTCGTGATTTAGAGGTTATTCAAAGTACAGATGGTCAAGAAGTGGAAGTGATCATGGATGGGGAAGTTGAAGTAAGGAATAATTTGAAATTCAATCAAGGGATTGGATTTGGAGTTGATATTGACTATAAACTTCCTATTTCATTAAAAGAAAATCAAACAGCTTATGTCCAATTTTTAGTACAGAATATCGGATTCGCATATTTGTACGAACAACAAAAGGTATATAATGTTGATACAACAATTTCTTATTCTGGATTTCAGTTTGATGAATTAATTGGAGATAACGCAATTGTTTTTGATAGCGTAGATGTTCTGGATACTATTGGCATTAGATCAACTACTAAAAATAGAGCAATAATGCTCCCAGGGTTTATTCAAATTGGAAAAATGGTTGATTCTCATAACAAATCCATGTTCCAATCGTTCTTCGGAGTTCGATTGTACCCAACGTTGATTTATAGTCCTTATATATATGTAGGTGTTCACATGATAGCAACCGAGAAAATCTATGTCGGAGCCAATGTTGGCTACGGTGGCTTCGCAAACTTCCGAGGTGGGTTGTATGCAGGAATGAATTTCGATCATTTATCGGTAGGCTTGGGAACAGAGAATATCATTGGAATGATCTCTAAGAAGGGGAATGGACAATCACTATATTTAAGAGTTAGATGCGTATTTTAATAACATTTTCACTAGTAATTTCAGCTACACTTGGTTTTAGTCAAGTGAGTAGTTTCTTCAAATTATATTCTGATCAAGGAGATGATAACGGTCAGGGAATAGTTGAACTTTTAGATAGTAGTTATGCCGTAACTGGCTCATCGAGTAGCTTCATTGGAAGTGGTGGTTCTCAGGCATTTTTACTTAAAATTGATTCAGCTGGTGGTTTTGAATGGTCTAAACAATATGGAGGGTTAGAAGCTGAAGTTGGAAGGCGTATTTTACATATTGATAACGTTGGTTATTACATCGCAGGATACACAAACTCTTATGGCAATGGAGGATACGACTTTTACCTTGTTAAGACTGATGTAAGTGGAAATATGTTATGGGAAAAAACCTATGGAGATTTTGGATGGGAGCGTGTTCATGATGCTGTTCTTGCACGTGACTCTGGTGTGATAATGATAGGTGAAACATCTTCAAGTTTCCCTGAGAATAAAGATATGTATATTGTTCGAACGGATCAGAATGGAGATACGCTTTGGACGCTGAAAATGGGAGGCGTTGGTGATGACGTATTAGAATCAATCGATCGTGCAACAGATTCGACGTACTATGCTGCGGGATATATGTACGATCCAATCTTAGATCAAACATTCGCGTTTTCGATGCATTTTCACGAAGATGGGACGGTATATTGGACAGATAATATGGGCGGTGCTGGGAATTATTATTTTCACGGTATTACGGTTGATACTGCAAATAGTGAGTTAATTGCTGTTGGTCATCATGTGCCAGACGGGGAAACTCGAAAAGATCAATTCTTTGCACGAATGACTCTTACTGGTGGCGAAATCGGGTGGTATACAAATACCGTTGCACTTGATCAAGTGAACACGCATGTTACTACTTATGGTATTATCGGAAATAGAATGATTGGTTTGGCAAATTTTGATGCAGTTTCATTTGAAGATGGTGATGATGTTTCCTTACATATATACACACAAGCACTCGCACATTTATCTACTGTTTTTCAAGTGAATTACCCGATGCCGGATGAAATGGCTCAAGTTATTCCAACACAAGATGGTGGAATTATCGCAGTAGGCAGAACGAATAGTCAAGGTGATACTATTGGTGTGAATCATGTTTTTGTAGCAAAGGCAGGGATGTTCAATGATCCGCCAAGTACTGTTGTTCCTCATATTTTTGAAACGCTTGTTTCTATTTCTGAAAATGTAGCAATTGATTATTTAACCATTTATCCTAATCCATCAAATGGGATTATTACCATATCATCTTCTCTTCCAGATGAGGTGAGAATTAAAATTTATTCAGACCTTGGTAATTTAGTTTCTCAGGTTAAAATGGTTGGTTCAATGACGGTGGATATGTCAAATTATTCTGACGGAATCTACTTTGTAAAGACTACAACATCAGAAGGAATTCAAAATATTCGTAAATTGATCGTTCAGAGATAGTGACTTGCGAAATGTAATTCTGCTCCTTAACCTCACTCAAGTTCTATGTTAAAGAAGATTTTGCCGATTTGGTTTAAAAATAGAGTTAATACCTTTCGGTTACGAGGTAAAAATGTCACTTGTAACCTTTGTGAAAAGCAGTTTATTACACTTATGCCAAGCGGAATACCACTTCGTGCAAATTCAATTTGTCCTAGCTGTGGTTCTTTTGAACGAACACGTATCTATTGGCAATACCTAAATCAGTTACCTGGTTTTTTTCAGTCAAAGAAAGTAGTACTGCACACAGCACCTGAATCGATTTTATATAATCTATTCTCGAAGAATAAAAACTTTGAATACCACCCAATTGACAAATTCGAAGATGGCTATGATTACCCATCTAAAACCGTACACATGGATATTCAAGACCTCAAATTTCCGGATAATCATTTCGATTTTATTTTGAGTTCTCATGTCTTAGAACACGTGCTTGATGATCGCAAAGCGATGAAGGAATTTTACCGAGTGTTATCTCCAAAAGGGTTTGCTATCCTTCAAGTTCCAATGGATATTAATCGAGAATCTACCTATGAAGATGAGACTATTGTTAGTCCTGAGAAAAGAAAAATAGCATTTGGTCAGTATGACCACCTAAGAATCTATGGTATGGATTACAAGTCAATACTTGAAAATGTAGGATTCATTGTTGAAATAAATAATTATTCTTTGGAAATGAGTGCCGATGATCGATTCCGTGTAGGATTTGGGAGTGGTGAAGCACTATACATTGTTCGTAAACCAAATAAATCCTAATTCATGGTTTAGGTTAATAAACTCTTTTAGAAGAGGATTGAATATATCTTGTTGATTTTGTGAGCTAGATTTTCCAATCATTTATTGCAAGGTTTTCTATACAAAATAACCTTTTTCTTGCAATCACAGACATCAAAACTGATTACGGTTTCATCACAACTCGTTGATAATTAAGATTATTGGCTAAATTTAAGGAGCGACTAATTAACCATTCTTGCGTTAAGGATGGTAGCGGCATCCTTTTTCACTTGATGACTGAGCGCCAGTCGAAGTCGGAAAGTAAAAAGATACAGTGGAAAGCCTGACAATTTATTGGAACGCCCCAATAAACGTACTATAAAATCACTTAAACTTCTTCATACAGATCACTTTTAGACATCTTCGTACCATTGTACCTTCGTATCATTGTGTTGTCTCAACATCTACAACTTCACAAATTTCACACTCTGTCTTTTACCATTCACAACTAATGTAGCATAGTAAATACCGCTCATAAGCTCAACCGTATTCATCATTTTTGATGCGCCTTGCCCTAAAGCTCGATCAATTATCCTCCCAGTTTGATCATGAATCTCGATTTCAAATTCAGAAACTTCTTTAAACACGAAATGTATTTCATCATTCACAGGATTTGGATATGAATATGCGAACGACGAAGTCAACTCAGTTGTTGATGTATTCTCCTCATATCGAAACCAAATTGGATTAGTCACAGAGTGAAAAATGTCGTAATCTGTTTTATACTCTGAAGTCATTGTGGAATAATCAGCCTCAGATTTTAATTCTGCTCTTATGTACATGAACTCGTTTTGCGGAATATTTCCTGCCCCAAGAATTGATTCAAGAAGTACATTCATTTGAAGACTAAGCGAAGCTGATCCTGTTACAGTACTAAAAATTATTGGTTCTTTGATTTCACCGGATTCTGTTCCTAAATAGATGTTAATCTCAGTTACGTCGCCAAATTCTGCAGTTGTAGCATAGTCAAGGTTTAAGAAAATTGATTCTGGAGATAATGACCCTAAAACAGCATCTTCGCCCATGTTTACTTCATTGATTGGATTTGGTCCGTCTTTGCTGATCCCAATAGTTACTAGTGGACCATCGGACATTGTAGTGTTTCCATCTCGAAGAGCGATAAGTACGTTTTCACCATTTACCCCCATTCCATTTGGACAATAAGCAACTGTGCTCAACTTTCCGACTGCATTATTTGTAATTTTCCCTGCCCCTGCGAAGTCGTCTGTGTTTGAGTTGTTAAAGGAGCCATGTGCGTCAGTACCAGCTGCGTAGTATAATTTCCAGTTTGTAGTAGAAGCATTACTGTTTTTCATTTGAAGTCCAAGTTGATTGATATAATTCACGATTTCTTGTCCTTGACGAAATCTTCTAAAATGAAACTCGATACTTGTTGTGTCCATTTGAGCAAACGGGGTGGTATTTCCTTGTACATCCCAAGGGTCTAATTCATCGGCTGTTGTAATTAAATTGTAACGTGAATTCCAAATTTGTCCTCCTTTTATTCCCTCCTTGATAAGCGCTCCTGAGATAGTTGAAAGAACATCTGAAACAATCGCAGTATCATTACAGATAATCACTCCTCCATCAATTGGGAAGGTGCTACTGTTCGTTGGAAAACCAACTTCTCCTAAATTCCAAATCCCACCGTTAACAGGGATTGATGGTAGTTCATCACCTGTTGCAAATGGATGAGACATATAAGCGAAGCCGTTAAATGTGTTTATTGAATCTAACACATTGTCAATTGTAGCTGATGTCGCAACAAGATCTCCGTTTCCATCTCCTAAATAAGGCATTGAGCTAGGTTGTGAAGGATTTGGATAAGCCAACATGTGAACCAACTTTGAGGCGTTATTATTCAACGCGACTTCTAATCCAGTGATATAAATCATAGAAGTATCTGAAGTATTCAACGCTATTGCTTCGTTTTGAATTCGTTGCCAGTTTGCTTGGATGGATGTTCCGTAATTGTCGAAGTCAGAAGTGTGGTCTGTTGTTGTGATCCAATCTTGTCCAGCTAGAATTGCCGCTTCTTTTGTTGCACACATTGGTAGTCCAATTTCGGCTTGACTTTGTGTATACATGGAGTGCAAGTGAGTGTCTCCACGATAGTAATCGGTCATTGTCGGAATGTCATCGTCAGTTCTGAATACACGTAGGCCGATTTTATCATCGGTGAATGTCAAATTTGTATATTCTATTGTAACTAGAATGTCAATAATATTGTTCATTCCAATTAGGTCAACTGGAGGAATTGTGAATGTGAAGTACCAGTATTTCTCTGAAACACTTAAGAAATCACCAAAAGCATCTGAGCTGATATCAAAATCGAATGTTTGAGTTGATGTCGGTGTAAATGAGTTGAAATTAAACGCGCGAATGTCTAACTCTGAATCGTTGAGAGACATGCACGAAAATAAAGATTCAAATTCAACACTTGTCATTGAGTTATAGTCAAGAACTGGACCAAAAGTGATGTCAGACGCGTTCTTAAGTTGAATATTGATATTGTCGATATTAACATCTTGAAATGGGTCTAAATCCGCATCATGCAAGAAGCAATGAATTGGGATTCCAACGATATTTCCTAGATCATCAGTTTTTTTCATCCTCCATGGGGCATCTGCGTAAAATTCTGAAAAAAGTGTGTTCGTTTGTTTTGTTACAAGTGGATTATCCCATCCACCCCAATCGTATTTGTTGCCTAATAGTTTTACAATTTCAATTTGAATTTTATCATTTACCAAGTCCAGTTGATTCTCGCTGATTACAAATTGCAGTGACGTTAATTTTATCTCTGCTTTTATAGACGTAATGTCGATTACATCAATCACCTCATTATTCAGCATAAAATAGATGGATAAATCACGTAATTTTTGTTGCTTTATATTTTCAAGATCAAAATTGAAAATTATGTTTCCTGCAGATTCATGCATTTCTACATTTTCAATAGATACGAACTCACCACGATGAGCTAATAATTGAGTAGAGCAAAAGAGTATGCTTAGGATGATCAGTGATTTCATGCGAACAATTTTCGATAAAAATACTACAAGATTAGGAAGGATGAAAATTAAGCACCATAATTATTAGCTAAGTTCTTCAATAATTTCTTCACGATTTCTAGCCTTTGTGCCTTCGTGTTTTTTGTGTTCTACTTTATGTTTATCTTCGCACAAATAGAATCATACATGCAAATAATTTCATTTAACGTCAACGGAGTTCGAGCAATTTCAAAAAAGAACTTCTTTCCTGACATGGAAAAATTAAGCCCAGACATCCTCTTACTTCAAGAAACAAAAGCAACAGCGGAACAAGTTATAGAAACAATAGGTGAGTTGAATAACTACTTTGTATATGCAAATGAAGCGGAAAAAAAAGGGTATTCTGGGACTGCCATTTTAACAAAAGTTAAACCGGTTAATGTTACTTATGGAATTGGAATCGCAGAGCACGATACACAAGGTCGTGTAATAACTGCTGAATTTGATAAGTTCTATGTGATTAGTGTATATGTTCCAAATTCTGGAAATGAGTTGTTGAGACTTCCTTATAGGCAGAAGTGGGATAAAGCTTTTCTCGTTTTTTTAAAGAATCTGGAAAAGGCGAAACCTGTAATTGTCGGTGGTGATTTTAACGTAGCGCACAAAGGAATTGATTTAGCCCGACCAAAACCAAATTACAACAAAAATGCTGGTTTCATGCAAGAAGAAATTGATGGCATGGATGCATATACCTCTAGTGGTTTGATCGATACTTTTCGATCTGTGTGTGATGAATCAGAAAAATATTCCTGGTGGAGTTATCGTGGTGGGGCAAGAGATCGAAATGTTGGCTGGAGAATTGATTATTTCTTGGCCTCTGAATCCTTGCTTGACTCAATTTCAACAGCAGAAATATTAAAAGACATTCACGGCTCGGATCACTGCCCGGTTAGTTTGACACTTAAATAGTAACGATCGACTCATTAATTAAATTATAGATATGGAACAAATTTTCCGTATCTATAATTTAATTACTCTGTACAATCTGAATTATTACGTAGCCCTATTATGTTTTAGCCGTATTACAACGACCTGTACCATTGTACCATTGGAATTGGGATTGGTAAAAATGAATCTCCTGTAAAGATGCCTGTAAATCCAAACTGGATAGCTTTACCTTCAGTTTGATGCCAACGAATCCCAGGTATGATAAGCCCAACTGGATCGGAGCCAGTATTATGTGTGTAGCCAGATGGCTCCGTAATATCTTCACCACGAGTTCCCATTAAAATGAATGAATCAAAGACTAAACTTAACTTTGGTGAAATTTTCAGCATTCCAGCAACACTAGTAATCGCTCGACCTTCCATGTTACCGATTTGTCCAACAGCGCCGTAACCTCCAGAGAAAGTTATATTTTTAGTTCTATTGCCAAAAGTAAGCGTACCAAATGGCAACACACCGGCCCAAGAAGGAGAACCCCATGAACCAGTTCCTAAAAGAGCACCAACACCAAAGTTGATGTTTTCACCAAGCTTAAAGCTTTTCTTAATGTTCGCAATAATTGGGGCGCCAACCCATGTGGTCATTATACCAATGCCGACGTTTTTCCCTAATCCAAATTGAAAATCAGGCCCAAATAAATTCCATTGTACGTAGTGTTCTCCTTTCTTAATGGGAAGACCATTAGTGGTTAAAAAATAACGGGTTGAAAACTTATCTTCTCCGATGAAGTCACCACTTGAATTAAAATCTTTGGTGTCTAACAGAATAATCTCTTTAATAACGTGCTGCGGGATGTACAATTTTCTATTGTCTGACGTAAGAAGAAGTATTTCGCGATCATCTTGACTTAAGATCCTACCAATGTGGTCTGTGCCGTCCGTTTTTAAGATGCGATAGGTATTGCTATCCTGTTTTGTAATTGAATCATTTTGAGCAAAAGTACTCAGACCGATTAATGTGAATGCGAATGTAATTAGTAATGTTTTCATGATACGCTTGTTTTAAGCTAAGGTATCGTGATTCCATAGCTTGAATCAACTAATTTCCACAGATTAGGATTCTATCCTTGCGCAATTCGCAACTGATAGAATTGGTATTATAAATACAAGCCGTTTCTACGAAATCTAAACGAAACTCTATGATAGTTGATTCGTGCAATTTTCCATTTTACGCTGAATCACCATCGGATAATTGAGAAATCTTCTTTTGATCCTGAATTATTTACTTGATTCGGGAAAAGCGCTAAATCCTAAATGAAGCGGTACTCTTTCTTCGAATTCCAGATCGATAAAATCAAAATGAATAGACGATCCGTTGTCCAATTTTCGGATTACTTGAATTAGTTCTTCTGACAATTCATTTGACATAGCAGCGTAAAGTTGATTGTCGATGATGCACTCTCAACTAATTATTTTACTGTCTATTTTTAGTGAAACAGTTTCAGGATACTTGGTAGTAAGGAACCATTTTTTATCGCCGAAGGTTTCAGACAGAAAGCCGCCATTAGGTATATTATTGATGTACATTTCAGTGATTGGAATATTACTTGTCCGAAAGATAAACTCACTTACATTTTCATTGTTTAATTGTTTAATTGT
>JAJRQK010000027.1 GCA_024280295.1 Bacteroidota bacterium | reverse complement strand
TGAATTATTTGAAATTCCATAGCCGTAATCATAGGAGGGGCCGCCCACCGATTTTGCCCACGAAAAACTGCCGTTTGCATCTAGCTTTAGAACGAACACATCCGAACTTCCAACAGTCGTTAAATTGTAATTTGATGGACCAGGATCAAAATCAACAGTTAAGTTAAAAAATCCTGTCACATAAACAGCACCAACCATATCTACTACCAGTTCCTCTCCCCTTTCCGTTCCTGTGCCCCCAATTGATTTTGCCCATAAAAAACCACCACTGGAGTCAAGTTTTTCGACAAAAATATCTGCTGCTCCAGCAGAACTAAGGTTGTACGTTCCCATACTTGGGTCGAAATCCGTTGTGCCAGCAAATTCACCCGAAATAAACACATTTCCCAATAAGTCTAATGTTATTGAAAATGAATAATCATCATCTGTTCCGCCTATTGATTTTGCCCAAACAAAATTTCCCGTAAGATCCATCTTTAAAACAAAGGCGTCTATTAAACCTGCTGATGTCTGACTTGAAACTAAAGGGCCTGGATCAAAATCAACAGTTCCTGTATAAAATCCCGTTACGTACAAACTCCCAAAGGAATCTACTTCCAAGGATTGTCCTGCATCATAAGAGGTTGAGCCGATAGATTTCGCCCATATAAAATTGCCGTTGTTATCTAGTTTCAAGATGAAAATATCTGAAACACCATTTGAACTTAGGTTATAGGTTGCCCCACTTGGATCAAAGTCCACGGTGCCTTCAAATTGGCCAGTAACATATACATTACCTGTCGCATCTGTACAAATTGAAAAGCCTCTAGATTCACCAGATAGTGGTTTAGCCCATAGAAAGTTACCATTCACATCTAGCTTTTGAATAAATGCGTCCGCAAATCCTGAGGATGTTAGGTTGTACACGGTTGCACCAGGATCAAAATCGCCAGTTCCAATATGCATTCCTGTGGAATAAACATTTCCCAATTGATCTGTTGTAATAGAATAACCAACATCATACGACGCGCCACCCATAGACCTTGACCATTCAAAATCTGGGGCTTGAGATTGACAGACTGTTGCAATGAAGCCAAACAATAAGACTCCTAAAGTATTTTTCATCACTTCTTATATTAAATTTATCCTCATCAAGGAGTTCATTCTTATATTAATACCTTTCTAATTCTGGAAATTGCTCTTGAGCCGATATTTTGGTGAATTATCAGATTAGTGATTAATGACAACCCTTTCTGTTGCCTTCAGCCCGTTTGAATTCAATACCTCAATTAGGTAGATCCCATTTTCCAAATCATCGACCAACAATTGAACTTTTTCACTATTCGTAATCGATGTAAATACCAGTTGACCAATAGAAGAGTAAACATTTATCACATGCTTTTCCTCACTCGCTGAAGAAAACTCGATGTTAATAAATGTTTGTGCTGGATTTGGATAAATGGAGTTCACTATAGGTTCCTTAAAATTAGTCTCCACGCCAAGTGAAACTGCAACAGTGTCGGAGTTGAAAGGGCCACATCCTAAAGAATCATAAACCACAACAAAATAATTTCCCGATAGTAATAATGAGAAAGATGCGCCCGTTGCGCCAGGGATTATGCTACCATCTACAAACCATTGATATGTTCCATTGACAGGAACGGAAAGTACGGATCCTACTTGAGCAATTGTAGGGCCTGTCAGCGTAGACTGAAGTTCTATTGCACCGATATCAATACTACTTCCTATTACTCGTGGATTTCCAATTTGATCATAATTAGGAGATGTTGTGCTATCACCTGCATTAACGGCTGGACTAGCGCAATCTAATGCATGAGTTTTTGTAAATGCGTTGCCCTCATAAGCCAAAGGTAATAACAACGGGTCAGTTGCAAAATCACCACTAAAGAAGACCATATTAGATCCGAGTGGATTCTCAAGAATATTACTTCCCAAACTAGTTGTAAATCCACTTCCAAAAACAGTGTAAATATCCTCTCCACTTCCAATTGCCGGAATTACACCATTTGCAATAATCGAATTGTAAATATAAGCTTGACCTCCATTCCATATATTTCCTCCTCGAGGATTTAGCCCAGCAACAAGTGCATTATTACTCAGTGTCGAATTATTAATCGTTAAATTTCCCGTATTAAATATCCCGCCACCTTGAGCAGGGGATGTCGAACCAATAGTACTAGCAAAATTTCCTGAGAAGGTGCTAGAATTAATAATTACTGTACCCTCAGAATACATCGCCCCACCCTCCAAAGATGTGGCAGATGCAGCTGTTTGAGTAAGGCCATTATTATAAAAGCTACTATTGTCAATTTGTAAAAACACTCCTCTATTATAGATTGCTCCGCCTCTGAGTGATATCATTCCACCTATCGACGCTTTAACTTGATTATCATAAAACTCGCAGTTAGAAATAATGAGTTCTCCTGTGGTATTATTAAATATTGCCCCACCTCCAGCTGTAATTGTGGAGCCTACATCAATGACATTGTTTGAGAATTTACAGTGATCTAGTTGTAGAAAACCATTATTTAATATCGCAGCGCCTGTTCCATTGACAAAAAAACCATCAATGAATAATAAATGTTTGATTTCAACCATAATACCGGAAGAGACGACTAGTGATCTTCCTCCAGAAGGTGAGCCTTGTTGAATCGTAACTAAATTAGAACCCACGATTCCCTCGATAACAATATTAGAACTCACAATAATCTGAGATAAGAGCGAAATCGTCGAGTCTACCATTGTTGGCGTAAATACAACTGTATCGCCATTTTGAGCGAGAGTAATCGCTTTTCTTAATGTACCTGTTCCAGAGTCATTCGAATTAGAAACCACGTGTGTAACTGCCTTTGAATTTAGGGAGAGCAATACCACTCCAAGTAATGTGCAAAAAGTTTTCATTTTATCTATTTTTAAGTAAATTGTCTTGCTAATAGTTAAACAATAGGCTACTGAAGCCTAGAACAAATGTAACGCGACAAAAAAGCAGAAACTTAATGAAATTGAGAGTTTGTGGTGTATTCCATTCGAATAGTGGCAAAATCAACCGTTCATTTTGAGGAACTTATCTTTACCTTCAATTTTATCGAAGTAAAACTTACCGATCGGAATTTTTTCTTCATCGATTTTAATAAAATTATTGTGAATGCCTGATATTTTCTTTCGATTTACGATATATGATTTATGGCAACGAACAAAGCGCCTTTTCTTAAAATCATTTATTTTAGTGTAAATATCCTTCATTTTAGCGCGCGCGCATATCATGGACCGATCCGACGAATGAAATTCCACATAATTATCAGCAGCTTTAACATAAAGCAGATAGTTGAGGTTAATTTTAGTTTGACTACCATCGCTCACGTTTTTTATTATAATGAATTCCTCTTTCTTCATTCGTTTGACAAATAATAGTAAGAGTTCACGTACAACATCACGATTATATGTGAGTACACGAATCTTGAAGAACCAATAAACAATAAGTATCATCCCAATTGTTACAGCAATAATAAAGGTCCAAGTCTTCCAGTAGGGAGGGCTAATTGCGAACGAATAAGAATAAATTTTGGAACTTTTGGCATTAACCATGACTTTAACCTTCAATTCATACTCACCTGGCTCAAGAGCATTAAACTCCAAAAAGTCTCCTTTGAATTCAGTCCATTCAACTGAATTATTGAGTTGATAATACATTCTCAATCCCTTTGGAAACTTGAACGAAACTGTTTGAAACTCAAAACTAAACTTATTCTCCTCATATGAAAATTGAAAAGCATTTGACAATTGAACCTTCTTGTCATTCACTTTTAATTCTTTCAAAAATAGAGGGACATCATAGTTTTTCGCGATGTAATCATTCTCTTTCATAGAGAAGACTCCACCTAGCGTAGCAATTAGAATTTCATTATCATCAGCTATTATATCTTGAATGCTCTCATTCAATAACCCGTCTTGCTTAGTTGCAGAATAAAAGCCAAGATGATCACTTTCGTAATTGGTAATAATCGTGAGACCTTTATTAGTACCTACATATAAATTTCTATCGTAAATATAAATGGTTTGACAGTAGTTGCTAATTAATCCATTTTCCTCAGTAAAATGAATTGTATCTTTTTCCCTAATTACAAATGCGCCATAGCCAAATGTAGAAATAGCAATTTCATTCTCACCAATTACAATATCGTTCACTATTGCCCTTGAAAGAATCGGGTGTGTTGATTTCACTGCACGCTCACCATCATCAATAAACAGTCCCGTTTTTGTTCCTATTAAATAGTCATTGCCATTCTTTTTGATACAATATGTTTTAGAGGACAACCTACGATAACGTGAGGGAATTGGAACTGTAAATGACTCTGCTCGCAAGCTATCCAAAAGGTAACTTTTATCCAATCGATAATATCCCGATTTACCTCCCATGAGGAGGATCTTCTCGTCAAATAGCAATCCTCCAGATAGTGTACGATAATAACGCGTTTTGCCACTTGAATAAGAGGCCATTCCTGCGTCGAGAACAAGCCAAAGACTATTATCTTCTTGATAAATAGATATTATCTTTCGATTAGATGACAGGTTTTGGTGCGACAATTTAGTATAGACCAATTCCTCAGCTGTCTTAGTTCCAAAGAGGTACTTTTCATAGCCAATATAGACTTCTCCTATTCGGCCTTTAAGAAAACAAAATGCCTTTTCTCTTATCCCAACCTCCATGAATTTCTTCTCTTGGAAAGACAAGAACCCATCACCTAGAGTTGATAACCAAAAACTACCTTCATGATCCAAAATGATATTCGTTACAGAGACACCAGAGAAAAGTTCATTTATTACAACAATTGAATCGTTCTCTAACTCGAAAAATTGAATCCCATTATTAGAGCACGCAACCAACTGACCACTTTTCAGGAGACATATTTGCTGTAGTACATTTTGCGTTAGCGCCGATGAACCTTTCAGCTTATTAACCTTACCTTCTTTACAGATAAAGATTTCATCTCTATCCTGAATAGACAATATTACTCGGCCTGAACTTAGTTTACATGCTCTAGAAAAATTGATGTTCTCATCAAATCTATGGCAAATGTCAACAGATTTATCATCATTAATTCTCGAAATTCCTAACGCTGAGACAGCATATACACCACTATCTCCTTCCCAAATATAACTAACCCGGTCACTGAGAAGACCATTCTCCGTATTAATGTGATAGACTATCCCTTTATCCTTTATTCTAATACCATCCCCATAACTACTAGCGACCAACCAACCTTTGGATGTTTGTATCAACTCAGAAACAAATGCATCTGCTTTAAATTCTTGAAACTCTCTGATCGAATTACTTTTTCTTTCAAAGAAAAATAAGCTTCCGTCACCGCCTAAAAACCATTTTTTTCCATTTTTAGTTTCTTTAAATTCAAAGATGGCTGGTTTGAAGGCGCCATTGTCGAAGTCAAAATTTTCAAACGTTGAGCCATTGAATCTACTCACACCAACCTCCGTGGATAGCCAGATAAACTTATCCTTATCTTGAGCTATTTCATACACCATGTCACTAGGTAAACCATCTTCGGAATAATACTGTTTTGAGATAATTTCCTGCGATGCAACCTGACTAACATATAAAATGACGCCAAAAAGGACACTAATCCCCCTTAAAAAACTAGCCTTTTCTAACATTAACTGCAACCTTGTATGATTATAACCTTTAATACGAATTTATTTATCCGTCACCCCAGACCATTAAAATCAGAAGGATTTGTGGTGTAATTTACCATAATAGTGGTGAAATCAACGGGTCGAGTCCTCAAATTTCGAAATGAAAATCAACTTAAGTCTCATGCAGTTTAATAAAAGGGAGGTTCTTCGAGCATCATAAAGCAAGAAGAGCATATTGTCAATGCAAAGATTAAACTTTAATAAATCGAATCATTTTCGTAATTCCCTTGTTAGATACTCGAAGGAAATATACTCCCCCTGGAAGGAACGAAACATCTAGGAAATCGGACTTTATATCCAGGAGTCTTATTAGTTCACCAGTAATTGAAATAAGTGACAGCTCCTCAAAGTCATCACCTTCAATTACAATTACTCCAGTTGTAGGGTTAGGGAATAGTCTTAAGCCTTTCTCACACCAAATTTTTTCAATGATTTGAGTCAACTCTTCACCTTCATTACTGTAAGCAATCAACCTGTAGTACGACAAGCCATGTAGAGGATTCTTATCGTAATGGAAGATCCTTGAGCCTTGGTGATTACTGCCCTGTTGGACCATGGCCAAAAAAGAAAAATTCCCACTATCTGAGGCTCTCTCTAATTGATAATATCCAACTTCTTCATTCAAGACAGCTTGCCACTCAATTAACACTTGATCACTTTCAATATTCAAATGAAGCTCAACAGACTCCGAGTTCAAGGGTAATAATGGACAGTCAACAGGGTCAGCACTACCAATTCGAACAAGAATCCCTGAGTCCGAGTTGTTTATTGGGAAAGTTGGGGTCAAAACGGAAGCACCATTTCCGAGCCCGCCCAGCTCGTCCCTAATTAGTATGTCTGTAGAACGGGTTCTCCCGCAAAAAAACACTTTTCCAAAATGCAAAATGCAATTCACAGCAATTCCCCAAGATTCATTTTCATCTGATGACCCTCCAAAATATGTTGAGCCACTAATGCCTATGTTGCTAAAGCTTGAATCCAAATGAGTTAAAAAGAGGTCAACCCCTCCACCAATTATCGATTGAATTGCATTTTGAACAGGAAAGTTTAGCGAATTGGTATTTCCATAAACATAGACACCATTTTGATCTGTCACAATAATTTCATCTCCAATATCATTTGAACCTCCCCCTAGATAACTGCTATGCAACAAATTAGAGCCGTCCGAACTAAGGCGCATTACAAATCCATCTAATTGCCCTTGCGGAATCGTTTGATACGCATTAAGAGTCACAGGTAAACTCCCAGTCGTTTGACCTGTGATAATAACATCTCCATTTCCATCAAGTGCGAGATCTCTCCCATGCTCATTTCCTGCCCCACCTACAAATGTAGAAAACAACAAGTTTGTGCCATCGCTACTAATTTTTGATATAAAAATGTCCTCTCCTCCACCTGAAATTGGCTGGTACGAAGTCAATGTTGTAGGATAACCCAAATTTCCCAATCCAGTTATATAGATTTCGGAATTATTGCCTATTTCAATTCCAGTTGCATAATCTACACCCGCGCCTCCTAAAAGAGCCGAATAAGCAAGTCCGCCAGCGGGGTCGAGGATAGAAACAAAAGCATCTACTCCACCATTAAACGAATTTTGTAAAATTGAACCATTCCCAACTTGAGGGAAGTTGGCCGAACTAGTACCGCCACAAATATATGCATTACCAAAATCGTCTACCACAAGATCCTCTATTCTTTCGATACCTGAGCCTCCTATGTACTTACAATAAACCAACTGATTATTATTCGAAAATTTCATGATAAACGCATCAGCGATTCCTCCTCCATAAGCCACTGAACTACTATCTAACCCACTAAAGGCGTATCCTGCAACGTATACATTTCCGGAGAGATCGGTCTCAATAACTAGAGGGTCTCCATTTCCACCAAGATATGAATCATATAATACACTACCTCCGTTAGATTCAATTCTTGCAATGTACATACCTTTATTATTGGGGTCAGAAATATAAGGTGAACCCGTTCCTGATATGTTCCCCAAGCCTCTTCCTGTAACCCACAAGTCTCCATTTGGAGCAATTGTGACATCATGTAGATCATTTCCAGATATCATGGCATTGGGTACTGCTCCAGATACAGTATAAGTACTGACTTCCAACTGAAACTGTGCGAAACAAAGGTTGGAAAGGAGTAAAAAGAAAATACCGCCCGTCAATTCTCTGAACGAAGTAAACATTTTGTAATGTATTAGTCAATTAATACAGCCATCCACCATGAATGATTCTGTTTGGCTAATGTAGAGAAGGGCATTTCTTTATTTAGGTTTATTCACGAGTTTGTGGTATAAAATGGCGCAATAGTGGCAAAAAGATAGTTCAGAGGTGTCCTAAATACTCTTCGCCAAAATTTCAAAGGGTTAAGTTAATCGAGTTTCAGTAGTAAAACTAATTAATGTTTTACCAACTATATTGTATGATTCAGTGATGATCCTAACAATCGAATAAAGTAAATTCCATTTGGGAGTCCATAAATGCTTCACGAAACTGAGATTAAATTCGTTCGTGTTAACCCTTGAGATTCTTACCCCTTTTAGAGGATGAATCTATCCAAGAAGTTAAAACCTCAAGATTACATACTAGAATTGAGGGTTGTTTCCGATTGGTCAGATGATCATCTTGATGGATTAAATTTATAGTATAACCTTCCACCCATTTCACATCGAATACCATTATGTTAGTATGTTGCGAATTAGTTCAATTATCTCTACTATTGCTGTCTTAGTAGGGTGTAAAAAGGATCAAATTCAACCTGTACAACCTGCATCAACTGAAACACCATATTGCGAACCAATAGTTACGCAAAATTACTCTTACGACACTATTCACCCAAGTCACTATTTGATACCATACCCTGGGTCTTGGTGAACATATTCTGACGGGTCTATGCATGAAAGTTATGAGTGGGTTGAATTTATTGTGAGGAATACAAATACTATAGGAGGTTGTCAATATGTTGAGGAGGACATTCATATTTTACCAAGAACTACATGGGGTTATGTATCCTTTCAACATTCGACACATGCAACGCAAGAGTTTAATTCTACCCACTACAAATGGATTTTTGATTTGAACCCTGGAAGTTCTCACTCTTGGTCTTCAAGCTCATCATCAAGTAGTTCGAGTGACGTCCTACAAACTATTAGATCTATTGATTCAATTGAAGTTAATGGTATTATTTATCAAGATGTTCTTCAAACTCGATGGATTCATTATTACTGGAGCGTTCAATTTTCGGATGAAGGGAGCATTGATTCTTTCTATGCTAATGAACATGGCCTTGTTAGAATGACCAAGATCCATGATGGTAATTCTGACACAATAAATGTTGTTGATCATTACATGTGCTCCACATTAATCATATTCAACTTCCCAACCTCTATCTTCCAATGCTCTTTGCAAAGTAACGATTTCTCTTGCGGTTGGTAACGTCTCTTGAATTCTTGAAAACCTAAGCTTTTTCCCATCAATTTTAGGATTCAATCCAAACGGGAAGACTGGAGTCGATAATGATGAGTAATTCTCAGAAAAAGTAATCCATTGGCGTAGCAGGTTAATGGATTCATTGTCGCTCAATTTGAAGTCGGAGGATGTAACGGAACAGTAAAAATCAATTGAAGTAATGGCTCGTGTTAGAAGCACGTTCAATCGCCTTCTTCCGTTTGAAGTGTTCATTGGACCAAAACGCATCTGGAAATCTCCTGCTTCATTTTTTGCATATCCAAAGCTGATCAATAAATGATCGCATTCATCGCCTTGTACATTTTCTAAGGCCTTGAAAAAACCTCCGTAAGTTTCGAGGTGGTCTATTAATTTTGTCTGTAATTCTCCACTAAGTTCCTCCCAAATACATGCAAGTTGCTCTTCTGAAAAAGCAACAATTCCAATGCTCTTATTTGATTTAAGAAATCCTTTAATCTCATCTTTCATGTTGGCAGCTTCAGGCTTATTTCTTCGAGTTATGAATGATCCATCTGCAACAAAATGGTGTTGAATTACTTTTCGATTCAAACTATTCGGCCCTGGAAATGCTTTTAGTTCACTTGAATAAAAATGAGTGTTAGAAAATGAAATTAGATCCGGATGTTCACTTCGATAATGATGTTTTAATGAGCTTTTCTTGAAATGATAGGATGCCTGATGTAATAAGTCCATCGGTTCCGCTCCTGTAGTTTTAAAGTGGGAACTTGGTCCCATTTGATGTTCATCGCCAGCAACAATTACTCGATGACTTCGTTGTATTCCGCCCATTGCATTTTGAATTGGAATTTGGCTTGCTTCATCAAAAATAGCGACATCGAAAACTCCTTCTTCTAAGGGGAAACATTTACCAAGTTGCGTTGGATTGCTTAACCAAATAGGTTTTAATAATTGAATCCATTCACGTGCTTCAGAATTATATATTTCTCGTAAACTCGGATGACTTCTTGATTTCGAAAATTCTTTCACTAAAATCGATTTCCCTTTGCGTAGACGCATTTTTAATTCCCTATCAACTTCTGACAATTTTCTCGCAGGGGTGGAGAGTAATTTATGGTAGTTTTTGAACGCTAAATGAACTCGTTGAAGAATCAAACTGGATTCTAATTTGGCTTCACTTTTCATGGCGGAAATAGTGTCACTTATTTTCTCATAAAGATCACTTGGGTGAAATTTTGAAAAGCGTGGAAACTGTTCCCTAAATTTCACATAGTGAGAGGTGAAAACGGTAGATTTATATGCCGAAAAATGTGGACTAATCTTAAGTGTTTTAAGTGCTGCCTCATCGAGTTTTAACAACTCCGATTTACAAGAAATCAACTTGGGGAGAGATGCCAATAATTTGTTGAGATAATCTTTGATTCGCTCATTTTCAGCAAAATGAAAATGATGTAAAAGGGCACTATGTAATTTTTGTAAATCACGGTGATGAGGAGTTATTTTTAGCCGTGATTCTTCTGGAATGTTTTCGAATTCTTGCCATTGATCACGGGTAAACAATCCCAATGTTTGATGGATTAACGGGACTTCACTTTCTGGACTTTCAAGCCCTAAATCGTAAAAACCAATTGAAATTCGCGAAATAGCTGCTCTTTCCTCTTCATTTTTGATTTTCTTTTCTAATGCTGAACGTGCACCATCAATCGGTAAATGTGAGAGGTTACGCCACCTTTTTCGTGCTTTTCGTTTCGACCAAAATGAACCTTCTTCTAAGTGAATTCGGAGAGACTTAGCTTCTTCTAAAGAAACACTTTCCTTCCATTCTGATTCGCTAGACTTACTTTTAATTTGATGTTGATTGTATTTTTTCCTAAGTCGGATAAACGTTTTTTGAGCCTTCGAGTTTGGGATAAAAACAGCTTGATATTTCTTGTACAATTCATTTTCATAAACTTGACAAAGTGCAGCTTTTTTCATTGCCTTAGAGAGATCTTTCCAGGTTGTCAATTCAAAATCTTTTTCGATGGAAGTTAGCATTGAAATCCATGTTTGAATCTTCTCATCGAAGGCATCAAATTGATCGTTTTTCAGCACTCTTTCACGAACCGACCCTAGGCTTAAATTTAAGGATGAATCATACACCATTTTCACAATTGATTCTTGACTCAAGAAATCAGAAATCAATGGTGCAAAACTTAAATACTTACCATCTAAGTTTTGACCTTTTGCCTGGTCAAAAAATGCGTGAAATGAAACTCCTCCGATTAACTCCGTTTGAGAAAGCATGTCCAATGTCATTTGCAAATTGGCTTCGTACTGCTCCGAAAGTTGAATGTTGTCGATCGATTTTGGGACGTAATTTTCAAAATAATCCCATGTCGATTTTAAGTCCATTAAGAACGAATGACTCATTCGATCAGCACTTGCAATGTAGCATAACTTATCCAGGCCAAAGGCTGATAATTTTTTCTGAATAACAGCTAGAGCAGCATGTTTTTCAGAAATAATTACCGTGCGTTTTGATGCTCCAACAAACTTTGCAATAAGGTTCGTCAGTACTTGTGATTTTCCTGTTCCTGGAGGGCCTTGAATTACTGTATTCTTAAAAGCGGCACTCTTAAAAACTGCTTCATGACCTACATCAGCGGGAAATAGGTTGGTCTTTGGAAAATCAATTTTTTGCTGTTCCGGCGAACTTAATCCAAACAGAGAGTTCAAGCTTGAACTGAAGACTTCGGCTTCGCTTAATTCTTCGAGTTCTTTAATTACTTGATAACGATGGTGATGAAAATTTCCAATAACTGATCGTGAGTGAACAGCGTTAAGTCCTTTGCTTTCTAGAAATGGAATAACCGCTTCTAAAGAAGTTGAAATTTCTGTTAATTCTGCCAAGTCAATATTGAATTCAGACTTTAGGTGATTGACCAAAAATGGGTTCAGAAAAGAATTGTCCTCTTCTTCTGAAAAGATATAGAATTTGGTTACTTTCTCCAATTTATAGGTCAGTGGCGAAAGTAAAATGGGAGTCTTTACTTTTTTAGATCGGACTGAAATTGTAACCTCTCCACGCGCTAGACATAAGGGGTTAGTTCCAGATTCTTTTTGAGTATTCTTTGTTTCTCGAAGAATTGCTTTTGGAAATTCATCTAAAGAAATTGGTGTTAGCTCGTCGATGAAGAGCAATTTTTTATGATCATCACGAATGTTGACCAATACATCATTGGTGTTAAATTGACTACTTTCTTCAAGCAGTGCTAGAATGTTATTTCTGAGTTCGTTAAACAAGAGTCTAAAAATACTCAAGATCGAGGAGAGTTAGTAGCTTTACTTGCAACTCCTGAAGATTATTTATTAACAGAGTTCAATTATCCACGCACTATTTTTTTGTAAATTGTCGTTCATCAATACGAATACCGTCTGCAATAAAAAGGGTGTAAGTTCCCGATCTTAAATTGGAGATATCGAATTTGTAGTCGTTCAATCCAATCTCTTCAGCTGTAATAGTTTCATTGTGAACAATGTTACCTAACACATCCGTTATTGTTAATTCTACATCCATTTTTTCCACAGCGAAGTAAATTATTTCAAGCTTTTTTCGTGGAGACTTTGGGTAAATAGAGATATCGATAATGTTCGATCCGACGAGTATTTTTTCCTGGTCGTTCTTGACTCCTTTATTCAAATAAACCTTAAAAACTGTGCTAGTTGCGTTACTTTGACTTCCATCATTTACAAAAAATATATTTTCTTCTGAGCTTTCAATTCCTCCGTAAATGTAACCAACAAGTACTCTCCCTGATGGGATAACTTCTAATTGGAGGATTTCCATTTCATCATAGAATTTATCAACAGAAATAAACTCTGATCCTGATCCTAATAAAGCAGGCATTTTCACATAAACTAAATCTGACTCTTGCATAGAGCCGTCAGAAAACCGAGTCATTCTGCTAATTGTCTTCACAAAAGGAACGTCAATGTCACCTACTAAATTGCCTGATTCGTCTAATTGAAATTCACTGATTCCACCAAAAAACAATGTATGCATCGTATTATTACTTTCATCAAAAATGGGAATTTTAGGGCAGTGATATTGACTCAAAAGCTGCTGAATATTAGCATTGTGCTTGTATCCTTCGGTAGAGATATCGACAGTTGTTAAAAAAGGCATGTCTTCTGAATTAAAAACGCCAGAAAAAACAGTGAATCCTTTTTCGCCTGAAGGAAACTGTTGTGATGCCATATTGTAATCTCGACGATGCAAGTTTTTCGGATCATTAATGACGGAATAATTTTCTATTGAAAGTGCTGAACCGTCATCAATTAACTCGAATGATCGAATCTCGTTGGTGTATTTCTGAATGAAGCCAGGTCCAAATTCTGACCCCATTGGATTATAGCTACCATCAAACAATTGTCCCCCGACAAGATAAAAGCGACCATTCAATAGCCCTACTTCACCTCCAGTCACTTTCATTCTATCATCTTTAATTTGACGAAAGAATGGTCTAATGTTTAGGTTGTTAATGATGGCATCTGCTAGTTCATTAATTGAGATAGCTGTTAGATTTGGGAAGGTTAGGTGCCCATTTTCATTTTTTCCATACCCCCCAATAACGTAAAGCATAGAATCTCGTTGTTGAAACTCTTGATTGGTTGAAGCTAGTTGATCAAAAAGTGACGTTGGAAGCACGTTTAAATTAGATGACCATACTTTGTTTTCAATTGGATCAATAACGAAGACCATTTCGTTATTATCCTTTTTACGAAAGGAGGCGAAAGGTTGCCTTTGATGTAAACCATCTACTCTCCCTCCTATAATTAGCCATTTTTGATCATCAGTAACCCCAAACGAATAAGAATGAATGCTTGGAGCATTTTCAATCGAAATTGCTTCTATTTCTACCGTAAATGGCAGTGTATTTTGCGAAAAACTATAGCTAGGAAGGGCAAGCAATAACAGGAGACACTTCATCATTCTCTTTTTTGTGATAAAAGTAAGAATTTCAATAGGAGAATTAGGTAACTCTAGTTGCACGTTGGGTGTAATTAAATAAAGCATTGAAATTCGTACCTTTGGAATAAAAAGGATTAATGAATGTATTAGACACATTTGCAGGAGCAGGAGGGTTCAGCTTAGGATTCGAACAAACAGGAGATTATAATATTGTAGGTGCAATTGAAAAAGATTCTTGGGCTTGTGAAACCTTTCAATATAATCATCCAAATGCTAAAGTAATAGTTGACTCTATTGAAAATCTTACTGATGAAGAAATTAGAATTGCTTATCCTAATATAGATGTGGTTTTAGGAGGGCCGCCTTGCCAAGGGTTTTCAATAGCCAATAGAAAAACACAGGATTCAAAAGACCCTAGAAATTCACTTTTTAGAGAGTTTATTAGAGTTGGCTCTATTCTTAAACCTTCAATTATGATATTGGAAAATGTTCCTAATCTAATTAAAGCAAAAACGAATGATCAAAAGCTTGTAATCGATATCCTTATTCAAGAGTTAGAGTTACTAGGATATAATGTATATCATAAAATACTTAAAGCTAGCAATTTTGGTGTTCCTCAAATTAGAAAAAGACTTTTTGTAATTGCATCAAAAACTCCACTTGATAATCCTTTTCCAAAACAATCACATCGATTCCCTGATGAGACTAACTTGTTTGATGCTAATTTGAAAGTGACACCAACACTTTGGGATGCAATTTCTGACTTGCCCGAAATTGAAGCTCGAGAAGGGGAATATGAGATGGATTATACTAAAAAAGACGAAAATGAATATCAACTTTTGATGAGACTTTCATCAAAAAAAGTTTTCAATCATACTTCTATGAAACATTCCAAAAGAATGATTGAACGATTTGCATCTATGAACTGGGGAGATTCATCAGCAAATGTACCAGTCCACCTAAAACCACTAAAAAGAAATGGCAATGGTGAAATCTCTAAGCAGGTCTATGACCAAAATAACCGAAGGATGTTCCCTTTTAAACCTTGTCATACAATAGCAGCTTCATTTTACGCTAATTTTGTCCATCCATACAAAGACAGAAACTTCACCCCAAGAGAAGGAGCCAGAATTCAATCATTTCCAGATCACTATATTTTTAAAGGTAAGCCTACAGTTGTGAGCCAAAAATTACTTCAAAGAGAAGGTAGGCTAGATGAAAAACATTTAGGGCAATATAATCAGATAGGCAATGCTGTTCCCCCCTTATTGGCACAAGCGATTGCAGAAAATTTATCTAAACAGTTAATCAATAAAGAAATATGCACGTTCACGGAGACAATCTAGTACAAAAGGAAAACCACACAACAAAGTATTTAGATGTTGACTCTAGGCTTTATTTGACAGAAATAAGGATTAAATATGATGAATGGAAGGATGCCAATGAAGGTCTAATAGGGCCTTTAGCCAAAACAACAGATGATGATTCTGAAATCATCAGAAAAAGAGTTGAACTTTTTAATGGATATAAAAATTTTCTTGATCAACAACACTATGCTGAAAAATTTGATTCTCGTTCTAATCTTCACTCCTCCGTCCTAGAGGAATTCATCTATTTTTTATTTAAAGATTTAGTTTCAGAATTTTCTGAAAATGCATTAATAGGTAAATCTCACGCATTTAAAGATATTTTCTTTCAACCAACAAGTTTTAAGGAAATGATTGAAAAACCAAATGCTAAAATTGAAAAGAAGGACCACGATTTTGTAATTGGTGTAAATATTCAAACTTCAATGACCTGCAATGGAAGCAACAATTCCCAAAGTGAATTATTACAAATCCCAGCTGTTGCTATTGAATGTAAAACTTATTTGGATAAAACAATGCTTGAAGGCAGTTCAAATGCTGCCGACCAAATATTACTACGGAATCCAAATGCAATATATCTAGTAGTAGCAGAATGGTTAAAGTTGACGGATAAAGTCAATCTAAAAAAATATAAAGTTGATCAAATTTACGTACTAAGAAAGCAGAAGAATACTGATAGGGAATTTCGCTATGTTGATACGTATGTTAAAAACCCTATTTATGAAGACGTTGTAACTCATTTGTTCTTTAATGTTAAAAATCATCTATTATCAGATTGGTCAGGCGGAACTGAACAAGGGCTAGAGAATGGTTTCTTAAAATAACAGAACTGCCACCAACAATTTGTATAATAATTGTTCTGAGCAGGTATGATTTCGTGGACACAATCCTATATAACAACCGATTCTTTAGTACATTTGCATAGCAATTATCAAGATGAAATTCGGAACTAAAGTAATCCACGGCGGTTTAAAGCCAGACGAATCAACAGGAGCAATTATGACTCCTATTTACCAAACATCAACTTACATTCAAGATGGCATTGGAAATCATAGAGGATATGAATACTCACGAACACAAAATCCTACCCGTCATGCCTTGGAAAGAAACCTTGCCTCAATTGAGAATGGGAAACATGGTGCTTGTTTCGGATCTGGATTAGCTGCTATCGATTGCGTGATTAAAATGCTTAATCCTGGTGATGAAGTTATTTCAACGAATGACCTTTACGGAGGCACATTCAGAATCTTCACATCGATCTTCGAAAAATATGGAATAAAATTTCACTTTGTTGGAATGACGGATACTTCCGCTGTTGAAGCAAAAGTGAATGAGAAGACAAAGTTGATCTGGGTAGAAACACCCACTAATCCAATGATGAATATTGTTGATATTGAAGCAATGTCAGTTGTAGCAAAAAATGCTGGAGCGTTATTAGCCGTCGATAATACATTCGCAACTCCTTATTTGCAAAACCCACTTGATTTGGGCGCAGATATCGTAATGCATTCAGTCACAAAATATCTTGGCGGACATTCAGATGTTGTGATGGGTGCATTGATTACTTCTGATGATGACATCGCTGAGGAAATCTACAGAATTCAAAATTCATCGGGTGCTGTTACTGCCCCAATGGATTCGTTCTTGGTGTTGCGTGGAATCAAAACATTGCACTTGCGGATAGATCGTCATTGCGAAAATGGTGAGAAAGTGGCAAAGTACTTAGTGGACCATCCAAAAGTGGATAAAGTTTATTGGCCTGGATTTGAATCACATCCTAATCATAATATCGCGGAGAAACAAATGCGTGGATTTGGAGGTATGATTTCGTTCTCACTCGTTAGTGATAAGTTAAAGGATGCTCACAGTGTTGTAAGTAAAACGAAAGTGTTCGCACTTGCTGAATCATTAGGTGGTGTTGAATCGTTAATTGGTCACCCAGCAACCATGACTCATGCCTCAATTCCGAAAGAAGAGCGTGAGAAAATAGGAGTATCGGAATCATTAATACGGTTGAGTGTTGGAGTTGAGGACGTTGAGGATCTTATCGATGACTTAAATCAAGCACTTAGTTAAAAATTAATTCAAATGCATTATAATAAGTTTGCAGTAATTGGTGTTGGTAGGTATGGTGAAACGATTGCTCGAAGTCTTGCTGAAAAGGGAGCGCAAGTATTTGCCTTTGACCCTGATGAGGAGAAAATTGAAAACATCAAAGATGATGTTGCCTTTGCTGTGACTTTGGATGCAACGGATGTTCGAGCGTTAGAAGCTCAAAATCTCGGAGAACTTGATGCAGCAGTAGTTGCAATTGGAGAAAACTTTGAAGCGACAGTTCTCACTTGCGTTCACTTAATAGATATGGGGGTGAAACGAATTATTGCACGAGCAAGTGGGTATCAACAACGACTAATATTGGAAAAAATCGGAATTACTGAAATTTTAACTCCTGAAGATGAGGTGGCTTATGTTGTTCGTGAAAAGCTTCTTAATCCAAATATTGTATCATTTTTAGCATTGCCAGATGATCACGAAATAGCTGAAATTCGAGCCCCGAAAGGAGTCGTAGGAAGATCAATTGAAGAGGTTGGGTTCAGAAACAAGTATGAAATGACCTTAATTACAATTAAACGTGAATACGAAGTTGTGAAAGGAGGTGAATCGTGCAAAGAGCAACATATTATGGGTGTGCCAAAAAGTGATACCATAATTCGAGAAAAAGACACATTAGTTGTTTTTGGAGCTGCTAAAAGTGTAGAGAAGTTCATTGACATTAATGAGGCTCTATAATGATTATTATCACTGGAGTTTCACGAGGTTTGGGTAAGGCTGTTGCTGAAAAGTATTTGACAAAAGGAGAGTACGTTCATGGAATAGGTCGATCTTGTGATATCCAGCACTCCTGTTTCTCATTTTCTAAATGTGATTTGTCTAATTTGGATGAAGTAAGGGATCTCAAATTCGATGTTCAAACTGGTTCTGTAACTTTGATTAACAATGCTGGAATTATAGGCGCGATTAGTCAATTGAGTAAACAGAAACTTCTCGACATTGATGAAGTAATGACAGTCAATGTCTCTGCTGCTATGATTCTAACCAATATTGTTTATCAACAATGCTTGGATAAAAATAAGTTTACACTTGTCAATATTAGTTCCGGCGCAGCACGGCGCGCCATACCATCCTGGGCAGCTTATTGTGCTTCGAAAGCAGCTCTAAATATGCTTAGTGAAACATTCTATCAAGAGGAAAAAGAACTTGGGAATGACATTCGTGTTTACGCTGTATCACCTGGTGTTATTGATACTGGAATGCAAATTCAGATTCGAAAAGCAAGAAAGGACGACTTTTCAGCTGTTGAAAATTTTATAGCTATGAAGGATAATAATGAACTGTTTTCACCTGAAAATGCTGCAAATCGACTTATTACATTGTTAGAGAGAGGTTACTGTGGTGAGGTTTTAGCTGATTTACGCGATATTACCGTTGAATAGATAGAATATTGCCTTCAGTCCCGATATGCTACCGTTTACTTATATTGACTTGCTTCTACCTAGGTAACTTTGTACCTTAACGGTCTTATTGAACTAAGAATATAATTAAGCTATGAAGAAAACTATACTCTCCGCGTTTGGCGTTGTGGCTTTTGCTGCGTGCGCAATCTCTCAAACGACAGGTAATTGGTGTGGAAGTGATCACATCATCCAAAAGCAAATCGAAGCAGATCCTAACTTCCAATCCGTACTCCACACTAGTATGATGAATGCTGCGCAAAGCCGAACAGAAGAAGGCGGCGCAAGAGCAACATTAGTTGTTCCAGTGGTTTTCCACATCATCCATGACAATGGAACAGGAAATGTTTCTGATGCTCAAATTCAAGATGCATTGGACGAATTGAACATCGACTACAATCGATGGAATCCGGATACAACGAGTACTCGAAATACTGCACAAGCGCCTTTTTCTCCGCAAGCAGGTGGAATGGATATTGAATTCAAATTGGCAAAAATTGATCCTTCTGGGCAATGTACGAATGGCATTTTGCGAATCAATGCTCCTTCCTTAACCTACGATGCAGGCGAAGATTGTAAACAAACAAATTTAGGTGGTTCTGACCAATGGGCAAAAAATAAATACTTCAATATTTGGATCGTTAACTCCATTAATAACAATGGTGGTGCGGGAATCACACTGGGATATGCATACCTCCCTTATGGAGGTGGCGGTGGAGATGGCTATGGTATCTTGATGCGTCACGATTGGCTTGGAACAATTGGTACCGCAGCTGGTGGAGATGGTGCAACGCTTACTCACGAAATGGGACATTCACTTGGCTTAAGTCATATATTCAATGCTCCATGGGGGTCTAGTGATGGGTGCCACACAAATGATTGTAGTTCGAACGGTGATTACTGTTGTGACACCCCTCCACAAGAGGTGCCTAATTTTAGCTGTAATTCTACTTGGAATTCCTGTAGTAGTGTTCCTTCTGGTGACACTTATGGATTTGACACTTATGATCAAATTGAGAACTACATGAGCTATAATTCATGCCAAAACATGTTCTCTGGAGATCAGGTGAATATTATGGAATTTAACTTTACCAACATTTCATTTTTGGCTAGTATAGTCAGTGGTGGAAATACAGTTGCAACGGGTGTGAATCTTCCAGATGTTCTGTGTAAAGCTCAATTTTCAGGTAATCAACTTTCAATTTGTGCTGGTGAAACAGTTACTTTCTCAGATGAGTCTTATAATACTGTTAATGGTTGGACATGGACTTTTACAGGTGGAACACCTAGCACGTCTACGGATCAAAACCCTACCATTCAGTACAATGCGCAAGGGGTTTATGAAGTTACACTTACAGCTACCGATGGTTCGAATAACGATACGGAAACTAAAACGGCCTATATCCGAGTTCTTCCAGAACCATCAATCTTACCATTTATTGAAAGCTTTGAGTCTTATTCAACGTTAAATGGTATTGATGAGTGGGAAGTTTATAATCCAGGAGGTAATGGATACGATATCTATACAGGAACTGGTTACACTGGAAATCAATGTGCTAAATTGACGAATTTCGGACAGAGTGCCGGGAATTCTGATGAACTTATTTCCTCTCCGATTGATCTTACAGGAATTACCTCTGAAGTCACATTGAGTTTTCGTTATGCTTATCATAAACGATATGAGTCGAATGATGAATGGCTGAAAGTTTTTATCTCAGATGATTGCGGCGGTGCTTGGGCACAGCGCAAAACTATTCATGGAACACAGTTATCAGCACTCTTCCAAAACTCTTCTTGGACACCTTCAGCTCAATGGGATTGGACAACTATTCACATGATAAATGTAACAAGTGCATTTTGGACGGATAAATTTCGTGTCAAATTCGAGTTTGAGTCTGATGGAGGAAATAATTTCTTCTTGGATGATATCAACATTTATACTGGCCCACCATCGGAAACGATCGTTGTGGGATTGAATGAGGCAGACTTCCAACTTGAGGCTGTATCAGTTTATCCAAATCCAACTGATAATGAATTGAATGTACGATTTACAGTTCCAAATGCAGTAAAAACTGACATTTTGGTTCAGGATGTAACTGGGAAGATCATTCAGACTTCATCTATAGTTGCTGGCGCAGGGTCGAATTGGATAATGATGAACACGTCAGAAATGGCTTCGGGTATGTATTTCTTGAAAGTTCAAGTGGGTGATGCTCATAAAACAGTGCAATTCGTTGTGAAATAAACTGATGGGCTAGTATCAAGACCATGAGCGGAAGCTCTGGTGTAAATAAATTTATTACATGACCTTCTCACACTGTGGGGAGGTCTTTTTTATTTCGACCGTAAGTGTTCTATCAATTCCCTGAAAGAGGATTCTTCTAAACAATAATCTGCGTTGATATTTACATCCATGAGAGCCTGCTCCGTACTCTTGCCCCAAGCGATAACTTCGCATATTTCTGGTAAATCATTTTGAAGCAGAAACCCTTTAACATTACTTGGACTTGTAAATATATAGATGTCGCATTGCTGAATTTCCTTCTTGATTAACTCTGTTTGATACACTACGGTTTCTTCAACCTGCTCTGCCGGGAAAACACTTGAAATCGACTTCAACGAGCGATTGGATAATGGAAAAAGAACTCTACGATTACCACACCACTTTTTGAAATCTTTCGCTACTTGTGAAGGATCCCCACTTGACTTACCAACAAAATCAACAGGGTGACCTAGCTCGGTTAATATCGAAGCCGTTTTAGTACCAATACAGGCGATTGCCTTGGCATTTCCTAAATCAATGCCGGCCCGCAAAAAAATAACAGACCGAATACTGCCAAAAAAGATGATGTCGTAGTTCTTTTCGAGGTTAAATTCTGTTGTTTGGAAACGAAGAAATGATTCTGAAATTAATTGAAAGTCTGATTCACTTAGTTGCTTTTTAAAATCTGCTACTTCGTGATCGTGCTTAGATATGAAGACCTTCTTAGTCAATTAATCTTAAGTGTAAATCCTCGATGACTTTCTCCGCCATTCCGCTGAATGATGTTACTTTATAGTTCAAAAAGATACTCGGCTCTCCTGTTTTTGGTGCAAACGAGACGAATAAGTCATTTTCGGGTGAACAGTAAGCGCCAAGTGGCAATTGGCAACCACCTTCTAATAAATTGAGAATTTTGCGCTCTAAAGTAATTCTTCGTGCAACTTCTGGATGATTCATTTTGTCCAAAATGGACTCCATTCGCTGATCATCAGATCGAATTTGAAGTCCTAAAACTCCTTGAGCAGGTGCTGGGATAAATTCGGTTGGATCTAGTACTATAGTCACAAACTCTGATAAATTAAGTTCTAAGCGATCAACACCTGCTTTTGCAAGGACGATCGCATCGTAATTTCCTTGACGCAATTTGTCGATTCTTGTAGGAACATTTCCGCGTAGATCGTTAATAGTGAGATCATCTCGATAATGCATCAACAAAGTCTTTCTACGAGCCGATGAGGTTCCAACAATAGCACCTTGTTTCAATGTCCACTTGTCGGAATCACTTATAGCTTCAGGTCGAATTAACAATATGTCCGCTGGGTTTGCACGATCTGACACGCAAGCAATTTTGAGTCCTTCTGGTGGATTTGTTTCTAAATCTTTGTGTGAATGAACCGCTAGATCAATATCACCAGAAAGAAGTGAATCTTCTATTTCTTTCGTGAAAAATCCTTTTCCTTCTAACTTGTCGAAACTGAGGTGCTGAATTTTATCACCTTGTGTCTTAATGATCTTAATTTCAACAGAGCAGTCGAGGATTTCTAGTTCACTTTTCACAAAATATGCTTGCCAAAGAGCAAGGTCGCTTCCTCGTGAACCAATTGTTACGTGTTGTTTCAAAGTTGCTGTTTTAACAGGATTTCTTTTGCCATCAACATGGGCATGCTGATGTATTTTTTCTCCATGTAGCCGAGAATATTCTCCAAAACTTCGCGAGCTTCATCATCTAAATTTGACAAATCTTGTTTGAAGACTTCATTGATCGCAGCATGTTTAATTTCTTTCACTTTGGTGGGCACTTCTCTCATTGCAATTTCAACCGAACGCTCTTTGTAGATTGTCTGAAAATCAAAAACAGCATCCGATATAATCTCTTTAACGTGTGCAACTTCAGCAGATCTAGCTTTCAAGTTTTCATTTGATATTTTTTGGAGAGCCTCGACAGAGATATGATGCACGTTGTGCGTTTCTTTAATTTGAGGGGATAAATCTTGTGGGATTGCGATATCAATAACAATTTTTTTGTTCGTCTCTCCTTGCTCAAGTTGAGCGTAAATTTCAGGTGTTAATATGTGACTTTCTGCTGATGTGCAAGTAATAATTAGATCAAATCCTTTGTCGAATGTGTTTAAATCACTCAAAGAATGAGCCTTTCCACTTAAATCTGCTGCCAATAGCTGTGCTTTCTTAAAAGTACGATTAAAAACATCGAAATTGGTAAAGCCGTGTTTCTTTAAAAATCGACCCATGTTAGTGTTCGTGACTCCAGCTCCAATAATTAGAATTCGAGAATCTAGCGGAACGTTCAGATCTCTTAACTGATGATACGCAAGCGACACAACTGAAACGGGTCTTCTAGCAATGTTAGTTTCTGTATAAACCTTTTTTGCAGTTTCAATTGTTTTACGAATCATCAAGCGGAGTATATCACCCGTTAATCCAAATTCATTTGAAACATCGTAAGCATTTCGCACCTGTGTGATTATTTCTCGCTCACCAACAACCATTGATTCTACAGAAGAGGCTACAGAAAGCTGATGTTGTATGGCAACGATTCCTTGGAACACCTCCGAATTTGTAATGAATTGGTCTTGTTTGCTAGTCTCTAGGTTGGGGTATAATGTCCGAATTAAGTCTGCTACAAATTCCGAATGAACCCTATTTTCAGAAACGAAAGCAAACTCAATTCGATTACAAGTGGTGAGGTACATCAACTCTGTCAATTCTAGTTCCGACTTGATGAATGATAAACGCTCCTTCTGATTCTCGGGCTCAATATGGAGTTGACCAATGTCATTCACAGATAAATTTCTGTGTGTAAAAGCGATAATATGGAGGGCATTCAACCCATGATTACATTCCAATGTTACAAAGATGTCGAGAACATCGCTGTCTAATGTCATACTTTTGTCATGTTTTGCATATTTAGAAATGTTCTAAATGCACTAATGACATATCTTTCAACAATATGATCACTAAATGAGATGGTTAGAATTATTTATAGTGAATGGACTTACATAAATCGGCAGGGATTAGCATTGAAATTTCTATCAAAAATGTATATTTACTCCCAACATAATTGAATGAAAACAATCGAATTTGAATCAGCACAGAATGTGAAGATCGAGTATGAGCTCGCATCTGTTGGTCAGCGTACAATGGCTGCTTTTCTTGATTTGATTGCGTTTACGATCTATTTTGTAATCTTTAACATGGTTATCGGTTTCGGAGGGGGTTTTCAAGCAGAGATCGGAACAACTCTCTTCATTCAGCTATTGCTAGTTAAACTTCCATGGATTTTTTACAATCCTTTGATTGAATATTTAACTCAAGGTCAAAGCCTTGGGAAGTACATCCTAGGCATTAGGGTGGTGACAGTTTCAGGTGAACGTCCTGGTTTGAGAGAGGTGTTTACGCGTTGGATCTTTAAAGGTGATTTTCTTTGGATCAGTGCTGATTTCTTTGTCCTTTTTTGGTTTGGACTTGGGCTGATGGGAATTGTTTACGCAGGAACATCAACTCGCCGTCAAAGAATGGGTGATGTTATGGGAAATACTCTCGTAATTAAAACGAAATCAAGTATTCGATATACACTTAAGGATGTGTTATCAATTAAAAGTCAAGAAAATCATACCCCTGTTTATCCCGATGCAATTCGATTTACAGATGAGGATATGCTCTTGATTAAGAATACAATTCAACGTGTTCGATCGAACCCAAATACAGAAACAAAAAAATTCGCTGTGGATTTAGCAAATGAATCGGCTCGACTGATTGGGCTAGAAGAAACACCGAAAAAAAGATTGAAATTTTTGCAGACACTCTTGCAGGACTATGTAGTTTTGACCCGATAACCTAGAAGATGGCAAAACTTATTCTCGTACCAACCCCAATTGGAAATTTAGAAGACATAACGCTTCGAGCAATTCGAATATTAAAAGAAGTAGATTTAGTTTTCGCTGAAGATACTCGTACAACAAATCGACTGCTAAAACATCTAGACATTCAGCAAAGTGTGCATTCATTTCACGCACATAATGAGCATAAAACACTAGCTGGAGCAATCAATAAAATTCAAGCATCTAACTCTGTAGCATTGGTTTCAGATGCAGGAACTCCGGGTGTTTCCGATCCTGGGTTTTTATTGATACGTGAATGTTTGAAAGAAGGAATTGAGATCGAATGTCTACCAGGGCCAGCGGCATTAATCCCAGCATTGGTAGCAAGTGGTTTTCCGTGTGATAAGTTTATATTTGAAGGGTTCTTACCACACAAAAAAGGTCGACAAACACGCTTGAAAATCATTGCGGAAGAGGAGCGAACGGTTGTTTTGTATGAATCACCGCATCGACTAGTGAAATGTCTTGGACAAATTGTGGAGTTTATGGGTGCAGACAGACTGGTTTGTGTGGCGCGCGAACTGACAAAAATCCATGAAGAATATCGTCGTGGAACTGCTGCGGAAGTTAAAGCTCATTACGAAGCGAAACCCCCAAGGGGAGAGATTGTTATTGTTGTTGAAGGAAAAAAATAAGGAATGGAATCACAAGGGTATTTTTTAGTGAAAAAGGGAGATGCTAACCATGCATTTGAATTGCGTGATTTTCAACTTAACGACCCAACAAGTGATGAGATTATGGTAGAAGTTGAGGCTTTTGGTTTGAACTATGCAGATGTAATGGCTCGAAGAGGGCTTTATCAAGATGCTCCACCAATGCCCTGTATTCTTGGCTATGAAGTGATAGGCAAAATTATAGCATGTGGTCCTGATGCAAAACAAGACTTACTAGGAAAACGCGTAGCTGCTTTTTGCAGATTTGGAGGTTACGCAAAACATGTTGTAGTCAACGATTATGCTGTAGTTCCTGTTGGAGATCAAAATGCGATTGAATTACTCGGTCTTTGCACCCAAGGTGTCACTGCTTATTACATGGCTGAATATCTGACATCTATCCACCCTATTGATAAGGTGCTAGTTCATGCTGCGGCTGGTGGAGTTGGGACACTATTAATTCAATTAGCTAAGTTAAAAGGTGCCGAGGTAATTGCTAAAGTTGGACGTAAAGAAAAAGAGCCTTATGTACTTGACTTAGGAGCTGATCACGTCGTGAATTATAATAACTCAGATTATATTTCAGAGATTAAAAAGCACTTAAAGGGAGGAAAGATTGATATTAGCTTTAATCCTGTTTCTGGTTCAACCTACAAGAAGGACATGTCTATTTTGAACTCAGGGGGAAGAATGATTTTATTTGGAGGCTCGGAACTTTCAAATGGAAAGTGGGGTATCTTTTCAAAATTAAACTTCGTTCGAAAAATGGGAATGGTTTTGCCAATTGGTCTAATGATGAACTCTAGGAATATTCTAGGTGTTAACATGCTTAAAATTGCTGATAATAAGCCTAAAGTATTGGAGCATTGTCTTTTTAGCGTTATTGAATTATACAATCAAGGGGAAATTACACCAAAGGTAGGTGGGGAATACACTTCGGATCAACTTGCGGAAGCACATGCAGCACTTGAAAGTGGAAAAACCACAGGTAAGCTAGGTGTTCGCTGGAATTAGTTATGCTGAGTAAAAAGCTTAAATGGCAACTTCTCTTTGAAGAGAAAAAGCAACTCGAAGATCTTCTTCAATCCTCAAATTCTGTTGTTTACAAAAATGTGTTCGGAGAGATCTTACTCGTAAAGAGTGATGGTGATTATTATGCATTCAAGAATAAGTGCCCACATCAGAACAAATCACTTGAAAATTGTAAAGTCGCAGATGGAAACGTTATTTGTCCCTGGCACCAATACCAGTTTTCATGTGAAACTGGTCGCGGACACGGCTTGCACGTCGAGAAATACCCGTTAAAATTTGAGAAGGACTCGGTTTATATCGGGAAGGAAGCGTGGACGATTTTTGGGTGATAAGCGCAATTATTTATAATTCTTTCTTCACTTTTTAATAAACAGACCGTCCACTAAAATTTCATTCTTCGAACTGATCGAATAAGTATAGTGACCAGATCTCAAACTTGAAAGATCAAAGGTTTTGTTTATATGTTTTCTTATCGTTTTTAATCCTATTTTTTCAAATACAATCTCGCCCAACGAATCAAAAACTTTAAATGTTAATCCTGAATATTCGAATGGTAAATCGAACTCAATCGTTAGTTGATCTGAAACAGGATTAGGATAACTTTTCAAATTATTACTTGGTGATTTTAAGGTAGATACAGAGGTAGTCCCTGATTGAACGCCTGTAATTAACCTAATTACTTGAGGATTAAGTGGGTTATTCGGTGTATTTGTTACAGGGATAGCACTATTGATATAAATCGAATCCCCTGTTGACGTTATTACAACACCATTTGGTCGTGAAAACGTTGCCAATAATGCATCAGTATTATCAGTGTTTCCTCTAATTCCTGAACCAGCAATTACTGTTAATGCATTGCCATTGTTCAATTCCATTTTATAAATTTGATTACTTCCATGGCTTGCGATATATAGCGTATTAGTGGGTTGATAATAATCTAAGTGCCCATTGCTTGGACCTGATGTTGAACCTCCAGGTGTTACATTTAAAACAGATGGTGTTCCTGTTGGAGTGATTTTAATAATATTTCCGTTAGAAAAATTGGAGGCGTATAAATTGTCATTTTCGTCAATAGTTATTCCATTTGGATATTGAAATAGTGAACCAGATGAGAACAAAGTGGATGTTCCAGCGGGGGTTACTTTTCGAATGGTACTGCTTCCACAATTGCAGACATAGAAGTTATTGTTACTGTCAAAAACGAGTCCAACAGGTTGTGATATTCCTGTGTTGGTCAACAAAAGTCCGGACTCCTCCAATTATCTTGTAAATTGCACCTGATCCAATATCAGAGTGGTATAGTATGCCGCTACTATCAAAATTATTTCCTGAAGCACCAATAAATCCAGGAGAATATTCAGTTAAATTTTGAATCACATCCAACTTCCAAACACTGTTAGGTAAACCGTCTAAGTCACCAGAGCTTAAGAAATCTCCAAAATAGAGATTTCCAGCAGTATCTATGGATAAACCGCCACTCCCTTTTATTTGTGGGGTAATAGTGCTTGTCTCTACCTGTGAGATTAAGTTGGTGCTTGCTAGACAAAGTAGTGCAACGATTAGTTTTCTTTTCATGATGATTGATTTTATTCAGTCCTAAATTTATACGGACAGATTTATTTAGTAGAATTGACGATTAGTTTTCCAGTACGAATAGTTTCATTTGTTTGGATGGTGTAATAATAAATTCCGCTTTGAATGCTTTCGTTTTTTATGTCCCAAATGAAATTGTTTTGAAACGTTGAAACTTCTTTAATAGTCTGCCCAAGAGTGTTGTAAATCCTTAAACTTGATTTTTCTTCACTATCAATTGAAAAAGTTATTGTTGTACTTGACGGGTTTGGGTAGGTAGACTTCCCCATTTTTCGAACAGTTTAAAATTATTAAATTTAAACTGTTAATTATGAAAAAATCACGTTTTACAGAAAGTCAGATTGTCAAGATTCTACATGAGTATGAGTCGGGCAAGTCTACCAAGGATTTATGCCGTGAGTATGGCATTGGAACACCAACATTTTACAGTTGGAAACGAAAGTATGGCGGTATGGACGCTCAGCAGCTCAAGGAACTTAAAGCCCTTCAGGAAGAAAATCGTCGTTTGAAGCATATGTATGCCGATTTGAGTCTAGATCATCGTATTCTAAAGGATATTATCGAAAAAAAGCTCTAAAGCTCTGCGAACGAAAAGCGATGGTTGATCAGGTTTTGTCCGAACAAACTATCAGTGTTAGCAGAGCTTGTAAGATCGTTCATTTGACGCGTAGCATGTACTATTATTCGAGTCAGAAAGATGAAAGTGAGATTATCCAGAAGCTCAATGAGCTAGCTGAGAAGTATCCTACTAGAGGATTTGACACCTACTACGGAAAGATCCGTATACAAGGTTTAGTATGGAATAGAAAACGTGTTTTGCGGGTTTATCGCTCGTTAAACTTAAAAATGAGAAGGAAAAGAAAAAGGAGATTGCCCACACGAATCAAAAAGACATTGGAGATTCCCGAGACATTGAATGAAACATGGTCAGTAGATTTTATGAGCGATGCGTTGATAAACGGCCGTAGATTTCGCGTATTGAACGTTATTGATGATCACAACAGAGAGGCTCTAATCAATGAGGCGTACTTTTCTATTCCAGCTGAACGGCTCGTAGATGCTCTTAAAAGGTTGATTATCGACAGAGGAAAGCCAAAGACGATTAGAACAGATAACGGACCAGAGTTCATCTCGAAAGCCTTTATAGAATATTGTACAATCAATGAGATAGTCATCCAATACATCCAACCAGGTAAACCAGCTCAAAATGCCTATATCGAAAGGTTTAATCGAACTTTTAGAGAAGGTGTGCTAGATGCTTACTTGTTTGAATCAATCCAAGAAGTTAACGTCAAGGCATACGACTGGCAAATTGAATACAACCAGAGTCATCCTTGTAAAGGCCTCAACGGACTGAGTCCTTGGTTCT